>NZ_CP070356.1:1219166-1825000 GCF_016919445.1 Pseudomonas sp. PDNC002
CGGAATACGTTGGCCTGCTGCCGATCGATGTCGGTGGTGCCCATGAAGATCACGCATTCCATGCCGAAGCGCGCGGCCACGGTGGCGGTGGCCACGCCATGCATGCCGGCGCCGGTCTCGGCGATGATGCGTTTCTTGCCCATGCGCTTGGCCAGGAGGATCTGGCCGATGCAGTTGTTGATCTTGTGCGCGCCGGTGTGGTTCAGCTCTTCGCGCTTCAAGTAGATCTTCGCGCCGCCGCAGTGCTCGGTCAGGCGCTCGGCGAAGTACAGCGGGCTCGGGCGACCGACGTAGTCGCGCTGGAAGTAGGCAAGCTCCTTCTGGAACTCCGGATCGTCCTTGGCCTTCTCGTACTCGCGGGCCAGGTCGTGGATCAGCGGCATCAGGGTCTCGGCGACGTACTGGCCGCCGAAGTGGCCGAACAGGCCCTTGGCGTCTGGACCGGTGCGCAGTGTGGACATGGGATCACTCCTGGTTGGAACCTGCCTCTTTCCGAGACATTGTGTCTGGGCTTCCCCTCTCCCCAGCCCTCTCCCTGAAGGGAGAGGGAGCCGTATGTGCCGGCTGATACCAAGGTTTCATCCTGCACCGAACGGTCCCCTCTCCCGCTTGCGGGAGAGGGTTAGGGAGAGGGGCTCTGATCTTGTAGGGGCGGACCATGGCGGCGCGGCGCCTACGAATGGCACTCAGGATACGGCTGTGTGATGACGGGGAAAAGCGATAAGATCGCTATGACATGTCAGAAAAACTCACAGGTTGAATGCCATGAGCCGCGACCTTCCGCCCCTCAATGCCCTGCGCGCCTTCGAAGCTGCTGCCCGCCTGCGCGGCGTGAGCGCAGCGGCGGATGAGCTGAGTGTCACCCACGGGGCGATCAGCCGGCAGATCCGCCTGCTGGAGGAAGAACTGGGCGTCACCCTGTTCGTCAAGGAAGGACGCGGCGTAAAACTCACCGATGCCGGCGTACGCCTGAGCGAAGTGGCCAGCGAATCCTTCGAGCGCCTGCGCAGTGTCTGCGCCGAGCTGCGCCGCCAGGCTGGCGGTGACGCGCCGTTCGTCCTCGGTTGCCCCGGCAGTCTGCTGGCGCGCTGGTTCATCCCGCGCCTGGACCGCCTGAACCGTGACCTGCCCGACCTGCGTCTGCAGCTTTCCGCCAGCGATGGCGACCTCGATCCACGGCGTGGCGGCCTCGATGCCACCCTGTGCTTCGCCGCGCCGCCGTGGCCTGCGGACATGCGCGTGCTGGAACTGGCGGTGGAGCGCATCGGCCCGGTACTCAGCCCGCGCTCACCGCGCTTCGAGCAGTTGAGTTCGGCTCCGGCCGAGGCGCTGCTGGGCGAATCGCTGCTGCACACTGTCTCGCGTCCGCAAGCGTGGCCGGAGTGGGCGGCACGCCACGGTCTTGAGCCATCGCGGCTGAAGCTCGGCCAGGGTTTCGAGCACCTCTATTACCTGCTGGAAGCCGCGGTGGCCGGGCTGGGCGTGGCCATCGCGCCGCAGCAACTGGTCGCAGACGATCTCGCAGCCGGCCGCCTGGCCGCGCCCTGGGGCTTCGTCGAGACCACCGCGCGGCTCGCGCTGTGGGTGCCCGAGCGCCGCGCCGATCCGCGCGCCGAGCGCCTGGCGCAATGGCTGCGCCAGGAACTGGGCTGAGCGTGCCTCAGAACTCCGGCGTGTATTTCACGCTGAACATCAGGTTGCGCGGGTCGCCGAAGTTGTTGGCGCCATCGGCCGCCGCGTAACCGGGCAGGTAGTAGCGCTTGTCGAACAGGTTGTTGGCGTTCACCGCCAGCTCGACTTCCGGCGTCAGGCGATAGCCCAGGCGCGCGCTCCAGACGGTGAAACCGGGCACGTCGAACTCGCGGTCGAAGCTCACGGTGTGGCTCTGGGTGACGAAGCCAAGGCCCGTGCTGACGCGATTCCAGTCGCCCGGCAGCTGGTAGTCGGCCCACATCCGCAGCATGTGCTTGGGCGTCCACTGGCTGAACACGCGGCCCTTGTTCTCCGGGTCGTCGAGGAACTTGGTGGTGTTGTAGGTGTAGCCGGCGAACAGTTGCAGGTCGCGCAGCACCTCGCCGCTCACCTCGGCCTCGATGCCCTGGCTGCGCACCTTGCCGGAGGCGGTGGAGCAGTACCAGCCGTCGCAGGCGTAGCCAGAGGACTCGTCGAGCACCGCGCGGTTCTTCTGGTCGTAGCGGAACACCGCCAGCGAGGTATTCACCCGGCCATCCAGCAGCTCGCCCTTCAGGCCTACCTCGTAGTTGGTGCCGATCACCGGTTCGAGCATCTTCTGCTGCGCATCGCGTGCGCTCTGCGGTTCGAACACGTCGGTATAGCTGGCGTAGGCCGACCATTCGGGCGTCAGCGCGTAGACCAGGCCGAAGTACGGCGTGACTTCGCCGGTCTCGGTCATGCTGTCGGTGTAGTCGTCGTCCGGCAGGTTGTAGGCGTAGTCGTACCAGCTCACCCGGCCACCGACGACGGCGGTCAGCGGCTCGGCGAGCTTCACCCGCCAACTGCTGTACAGGCCCTTCTGGCGGATGTCGTAGTCGGCGTTGACGGAGCGTCCGCCCGGCGAGGAGAGGATGTCGTCCAGGCTCGGCTTGGGGCGGTGGTGATCGATGTCGAAGATGTTGCCGCCGGGGACGAAGCGCCGCGCGTAGAAGTCGTCCGTGGTGTACTTGGAGTAGTTGCCGCCGAGGATCAGTTCCTGCTCCAGCGAGAACGCCTCGAATTTGCCGTCGAGGTACATGTCCAGGCCGATCCTGGTGGACTCGAAGTTGGTGATCCAGTCGGCGAAGTTCAGCCCGCTGCCATCGGGCTGCACATCCCCGTGCATGCGCTGGTGGGTCGAGTCGTTGTGTTCGCGCATGCGCACGGCGGCGGCTTTGAATTTCCAATTGTCATCGAAGCGGTGCGTCAGGTCGGCGTAGACGGTGGTCTGCTCGATGTCGTTGCTGTTCCAGGTCGCACCGCTGTAGGTGGAGCGCGAGAAGCCGATGTCGCTGCCGTCCGGATAGCGTGGAAGGCCGCGCATCATCGGGCGCGAGTCCAGGTCGGAATCGCTGAAGCCGATGCCGACCGTGGTGTCCGGGCTCAGGTCGAAGTCCAGCGCGCCATACAGCGAGGTGGTCTTGCTCCACACGTAGTCGGTGAAGGAGTGGGTGTCGTCCTGGTCGGCCACCATGCGCCCGCGAATCGTGCCGCTGTCGTTCAACGGGCCGCCCACATCGGCCTGCAGGCCGTAGTGGTCCCATGATCCCGCCTTGCCGGTGAAGGTGGCGGTAGGGGTGTTCTGCCCGCGCTTGCGCACCAGGTTGATGGCGCCGCCGGGGCTGCCGGCGCCCTGCAACAGGCCGGAGGCGCCACGGAGGATTTCCACGCGGTCGAAGAACACCAGGTCCTGGTTCGCCCAGTTGCCCAGCACGTAGGTATTGCGCGGGACCGGCACGCCGTCGTACTGCCAGTCGTCGATCTGGAAGCCGCGCGAGGAAATCACCATGCCCGGGCCGATACCGGTGGCGCCGACCAGACCGGTGGTGTGGTTGACCGCATCGCGCAGGTCGGTGATGTCCTGGTCGTCCAGTTGCTTGCGGGTGATCACGGTGACGGACTGCGGGATGTCTTTCAGAGCGTGCTCGCCCTTGCCGATGGTGGTGGCCCGCGCGGCGTAGGAACCGCTGCCCTCGGTGGTAGCGTCCAGGCCCTGGCCGGTCACCGTGGTGCTGTCCATTTCCAGCGCGCTGCCAGTGGTCGCCGGTTCCACACTGTAGGCGCCGCTGGCGGTGACTTTGAGTTGCAGGTTGCTGCGCGACAGGGCGCGTTGCAGCGCCTCCTCCACGCTCAGCTCGCCACTGATGGCGGGTGCCTGGTGGCCGCGTACCAGGGCCGGGTCGAGCGAGATCACCTCGCCGCTCTGCCGGGCGATGGCGTTCAGCGTGGTGCCCAGGCTGGCGGCGGGCAGGTCGAAGTGCAGGGTTTGCGCGGCCAGCAGTTGCGGGCTGGCGACGGCCAGAGCGAGGGCGGTGACGAGGGCGCGGGGCCAGGGTGAAGGCACGTTTCTCTCCTGAGAATAAGTCGTATTCAGGAGCTAGGTGCGATGACGGGGAAAAACCGGACAGCCACCGTGAAGTTTTTTTCCGCGCAGGGCATGTCAGCCCTCGCGCAGGCTGACCAGCGTCAGCCAGGGGCCGAAGCGGCGAATCTCCAGCGGCAGGGTTTCCTGCAGCGCGGCCAGGGCGTGCTCGGGGCGGTCCAGGGGGAAGACTCCCTGCACGCGCAGGCTGCGCGCACGCGGTTCGACGCGGACATAGCCGGGCAGGTACGGCCGCAAGGCATCGACCACGGCGTCCAGCGGCTCGTCGGTGACGCTGAGCTGACCGCGCAGCCAGTCGGCGCGGGACGCCTGGTCCCGCAGCGGGCGGATGGAGCCTGCGTCGAGCAACGCGGCATCGCCTTCTGCGAGGTCGCGCCATTCGTCCAGGCTCGCCAGGCTGACCCTCACTGAATGCTCCAGCACCACCACGCGGGTGGCGTGTTCTTCCTGGCTGACCAGGAAGCGCGTGCCCAGCGCGCGGGCCTCACCCTGGGCGCTGCGGACGATCAACGGACGTTGCGCGTCCGGCGCCACCTGGATCACCAGTTCGCCCCGGCGCAGGAGGATCAGGCGCTGGTTCGCATCGAAGGAAAGGTCCACGGCGCTGCCGGCATTCAGGCTCAGGCGGCTGCCATCGTTCAGGTAGAAATCGCGGCGCTCACCCGTACCGGTACGCAGGTCGGCAAGCAGGTCACGCACCGGCGCGCTGCTGGCGGTCAGCCACAGCCCGCCACCCAGCAGGCCGAGGCCGGCCATGCTGCGTAGCAACTGGCGCCGCGTGCTGTGCTGGTGCAACAGCAGGTCGGCGGCGCCGGGCATGCGCCGCAGGTTGTCATAGGGCGCACCCAGGCCGCGTTGCAGCCGCGCCCAGGCGTCGGCATGGGCTGGATCGCTGTTCAGCCAGGCCTGCAGCTGGCGTTGCAGCCGCGCATCGGCATGACCCGAACGCAGCCGCACCATCCAGTCGATGGCCTGCTCGCCAGCGGTATCCAGCTGTACGTCGCTCATGGCACCAGCTCGTTGAGGTAGATCTGCCGCAGCGCCTGCTTCATGTAGCGGCCCACGGTGCGTTCGCTGACATCCAGGCGCCGGCCGATCTCGGCGTAGCCCAGGCCGTCGAGCTGGCTGAGCAGGAAGGCGCGGCGGACCACCTGCGGCAGGCCGTCCAGGGTGCGGTCCACCAGCAGCAAGGCTTCGAGCATCAGCGCGCGGTCTTCCGGCGAGGGCTCCAGCGCTTCCGGCTGCAAGGCCAGGTAATCCAGGTAGGCGCGCTCCAGGCGGCGGCGCCGATGGCGGTCGTAGATCAGCCGGCGGGCGATGGTGGAGAGGTAGGCGCGCGGCTGCTCGATGGTCTGCGGGTCCACGCGGGCGGCGAGCATCTGGCAGAACGCCTCGGCGGCGGTGTCCTCGCTGTCGGCGCGGTTTTCCAGGTAGCGCTGCACGTGCTGCAGCAGCCAGCGGTGGTGGTCGCTGAAGAAGAACCCCAGCTTGCTGGAAAGTGAGCCGGTCACGGAGACCATCCCTGGAAGTTAAATAAGAATGCTTCGCATTATACATTTTCATGAAGAGACGGCAATTCGCCGCTACCGGCAATTTGCTGCACTTGTGCCCATCGTCTAGGGTCCAACAGGGGACACTCACTCACCGCGCGCCATGGAGCGCGCCTGGGAGCACGCGATGTCGAATCACCACACCTACAAGAAGATCGAGCTGGTCGGCTCCTCGCGCACCAGCATCGAGGACGCGATCAACAACGCCCTGGCCGAAGCGGCCAAGAGCATCGATTTCCTGGAATGGTTCGAGGTGGTGGACACCCGTGGGCACATCGAGAACGGCGCGGTGGGCCACTACCAGGTGACCATCAAGGTCGGTTTCAGGATTGCCAACAGCTAGGTCTTTTTTGCCACGCGGCTTTTTTGTAACGCGCTTCGGCCATGCTGGTGCGGCGCGTGGATGTGCGCACCGGGGTATCCCGGTTTTCCGGCCCGTTCGGGCCTTTTCCTGTGAACGACGAGGGAGCGTTACCGATGAAGAAGTTCCTGATCGCTGTGGGGGTTTTCGCCCTGGCCGGCAACGTAATGGCCGCCGGCAAGCCGTGCGAAGAGCTGAAATCGGAGATCGAGGCGAAGATCAAGGCCAAAGGCGTCGCCTCGTTCAACCTGGAGATCGTCGACAAGGGCAGCGCAGGCGGCAAGCAAGTCGTCGGCACCTGTGAAGGCGGCACCAAGGAAATCGTCTATTCGAAGTGATTCCCGGCGAACGCCGGCAGGCCGGGCACCCGCGAGGGGCCCGGCCTTTTTCATGGTTGCAATTCGGCTGGACCGCTCCTGCACGGACGGACGCCGCGCGCGAAAAGCTGAACCCTCCCGGCCTGCGCAGCCTCGAACGTCCTGACAGCAACCCACGCGGAGGACGCGACATGAAAAAATCGGCATCGGCTCACTGGCAGGGTGGCCTGAAGGATGGCAAGGGCACGATTTCCACTGAAAGTGGCGCGCTGAAGGAACAGCCCTACGGCTTCAACACGCGCTTCGAGGACAAGCCGGGTACCAACCCCGAGGAGCTGATCGGCGCGGCCCACGCCGGCTGCTTCTCCATGGCGCTGTCGATGATGCTGGGCGAGGAAGGCCTGACCGCCGAAAGCATCGACACGAAGGCCGAAGTCAGCCTGGAAAAACTCACCGATGGCTTCACCATCACTGCCGTGCACCTGACCCTGAAGGCCAAGGTGCCGGGCACCGATGCGCAGACCTTCCAGGCCATCGCCGACAAGGCCAAGGCCGGCTGCCCGGTCTCGCGGGTGCTCAATGCGCGCATCACCCTCGACGCCAGCCTCGAATGAGCCCGCGCGGCACTCTGTCCTGCGATGGAGGTCCACCGTTAGGATAGGGTGCCCCGTCGTGGGGCTCTGACGAGGGAATGTGATGACGACGATGAAGTGGGCCGTGGCGACCGGTGCGGCGCTCCTGCTGGCGAGCGGCGCGAGTTGGGCGGCAGTGAAGCCCTGCGAGGAGCTCAAGGCCGAGATCGAGACCAAGATCCAGGCCGCAGGCGTGACGTCCTATACCCTGGAGATCGTGGACAAGGCCGAGGTGAAGGACCCGAACATGGTGGTTGGCACCTGCGACAGCGGTAAACGGCGGATCATCTATCAGAAGAACGACGGCTGAGTTTCCCCTTACGCCGTGTTTGATTTCCGCGTAGGAGCGGGCTCTATCCGCGATTGGCTTCCGGCGCGTGTGGGAAGCTTCGCGGACAAGGTCCGCTCCTACGAGATGCTTCTGCGTTTGGGTCGGCCCTCACCCTGACCCTCTCCCAGGGGGAGAGGGGACTGTCCTGAGCGAGCTGCTCATTCGGCGTTCGCCGGCTGATTCAGAAACATCCCCAAAGCGCCGAACGGCTCCCTCTCCCCTTGGGAGAGGGCTGGGGTGAGGGGAAAGCATCGGCACGGGCTTCCCAAGAAAGACAGTCGCTCCCACGAAGCCTGCGATTCCGCTAGAACGGCCCGCAACTCACCGCGCCCTGGAAATCCGTTTTCGCCACCAGCGTGCCGTTGGCGTCGGTCAGCAGCGCCAGGGCGCTGCGTAGCTGCGGGCGCAGTTCCAGTTGGTAGCGCTGGCCAGCGGCGAAGTCGTCGTAGGTCACCTTGACCCGGCAGGTCAGCTCCGAAGGGTCGCTCATCGCGCCCATGCCGCCGCCGCTGGGAATCTCGTACTGGAAGCGCACCACCAGCTCATGCCGGCCCGGCGTCACCTGGTAGAAGCGGCCGTCGTTCACTGGCTTGCCGTCCAGGCGCTCGGCCATCAGGGTCTTGCCCGGCGTGGTGTAGAGATCGACCCACGCCATCTGCGGATCGTGGGGAGGCAGCGGGCTGGCGCAGCCGCCCAGCAGGGCGAGCGTCAGCAGCAGGTAGCGCGGGCGCATGGGGATCCACCGTGAGTGAGTTCACTCCACAGCATAAACCCCGCGACGTCAGGCGTGGTCGCAACCCCGTTCGCGGCCACGGGCGATCTCGCCGCCCTGGGCGTTGTAGAGCTTGGCCCAGGGGCGGAAGCCGATGCTGCCGGTCTCCAGGCGGTAGCGCTGGCCGGCGCTGAAATCCTTGTACTGCACCGTCATCTCGCAATCGCGCCACAGCGCCTCGTCCACCGGGCCGATGTCCACCGGCTCGACCTGGAACTGGAAGCGCACGCGCAACTCGTGGGAGCCGGGGTCGACTTCGAAGTAGCGCGTGCTGGACCAGTCCTTGCTGTCCACCTGCATCGCCGCCAGGTCGCTCTGGCTATTGGTGTCCAGGTCGACCCAGGCGCGGTTCGGGTCCGGCTGGGGCATCAGCATGGAACAGCCGCTCAGGGCGAGTAGTCCGGCAGGAATGAGGAGGGTGCGCATCGGTGTGGCTCCTGGTCAGAAAGGGGCGGCAGCGGGCGGACCAGGCGCTGTGCTATGTTCCGCGCATGCCCTTCCGCCTTCTTATCCCGACACTCGACCGCCGCCTGTGCCGCTGGGTTCCCTGCCTGGCCATCTGGGCGCTGAGCGGTTGTTCCACGGTGGGTTACTACGGCCAGTTGGCGAACGGCCAGTTGCGCCTGCTCGCCGCCCGCGAACCGGTGGCCGAGGTGGTCGCCGACCCGAGCCGCGACCCCGCGCTGCGCCAGCGTCTGGAGCTGTCCCAGGAGGCCCGTGACTTCGCCAGCGCCGAGCTGGGCCTGCCGGACAACCAGAGCTATCGCCTCTACGCCGATATCCACCGGCCCAACGTGGTGTGGAACGTCTTCGCCACGCCGGAGCTGTCACTGCAGCCGCTGACCCACTGCTTCCCCATTGCCGGTTGTGTGGCCTATCGCGGCTACTACGGCGCCGAGGGCGCGCAGGCCGAAGCCAACCGCCTGAAGGGCGAGGGACTGGACGTCTACATCGGCGGCGTCGAGGCCTACTCGACCCTGGGCTGGTTCAACGACCCGATCCTCAGCAGCATGATGCGCTGGGGCGACCAGCGCCTGGCGGAAACCATCTTCCACGAGCTGGCGCACCAGAAGTTCTACCTGCCCGGTGACACCGCCTTCAACGAATCCTACGCCTCGTTCGTCGAGGAAGAAGGTGGCCGCCGCTGGCGCGCTGCGCGGAACCTGCCGGATGAATCGCCGCTGCTGGATGAGCAGCGCAAGCGCTTCACGCAGTTGGTGCTCGATACCCGCGAGCGTTTGCACGCGCTGTACGTCAGCCCACGCAGTGACGCGGAAAAGCGCGCCGGCAAGGCCGCCGAGTTCGAGCGTCTGCGCCACGACTATGCACAGATGCGTGATCAGGATTGGGGCGGCAAGGCGCCGTTCGACGCCTGGGTCAACGGCCCGATGAACAACGCCAAGCTGCTGCCCTTCGGGCTGTATGACCAGTGGGTACCGGCGTTTGCGACGTTGTTCAGGCAGGTCGGCGGAAATTGGCCAGCGTTCTATGCGCGGGTGGAGAAGCTCGGGGCCCTGCCGGCGGATGAGCGCAAGGCGGCGTTGGAAAAGCTGAAGGCCGGGGCGTTCGTCAGCTTTCGGTGAGTGGCTTTTGTAGGAGCGGAGCTTCTCCGCGAGCAACGGCGTGTGTGGATGGATTCGCGGACAAGGTCCGCTCCTACACGCGGGATTCTTCCCTCACCCCAGCCCTGGCAGCGCGCCCCGCTCCAGAGGGAGAGGGGGTCGTTCTGCGTAGATGGAAATGACTGAGCTCGCCGGCGGGCATCGAGGTGTCAGAGCGCTCCGGACAGTCCCCTCTCCCTTCGGGAGAGGGTTAGGCTGAGGGGCTCTTGAGCGACCGCACTGTCGCCCTCAGACCCGCTCCACCCCCGGCATCTTCCACGTCCCGCCCACTACCTGCTGCTCCGGCCCGTAGATCCGCAGGATGACGTTGAACGGCCCCTGCTTCGTCGACGGCAGCCAGTTCGCCTCCAGCGCCTTGCCCGGAGAATCCGCCTGGATGTACAGCGTCACCCCGCCATCGGCGTCGCGGACAAGGTGATCGCGGCTGCTCAGGCAGTAGCGCTGGATCGGGTTGTCCACCAGCTGCCGGTCCGGCAGGTCGTAGAGGGTGATCGACCAGAATTCCTTCGCTGGCGGCAACGCGTCGGCCGGGAAGTGCAGGCGGTAACGCTGGCCGCCCACCAGTGGTTGCTGGCTGATGTCGCTGCGCGTGCCGAAGTAGATCGCCTCCTCCACGCTGTTGCCATAGATGCCGCTGGCCGCCGCCGCGGCGCGGCTGAGGTAGTCGTTGTGCATCGCCGCGCGGGTGCCGAACAGGCCGGCGGAGGAACGCAGCGTCGCCACCTTCGCCTTCAGTTCCGCCACGCCCTGCTGGATGCCGGCGCCCAGCGCCGTGCGTTGCGCGGGCGAGAGGGCGGCTGGGTTGAAGGTCAGTCCGGCGCCGATGCCGACCTGGGCGAAGCGCTTGCGCAGTTCGACCTCGCTCGGGTCCACCGGGCAGAAGGCGAGGATCTGGTTCAGGTGCGGGATAAAGCCCGGTCCCAGGTCGCGGGGAAATTCCCACGGCAGCCACTGCACCGCCGGCGCGGCCGCTGGTGCCGCGCTGCCGGCGAACTCGTGCAGCGGGCGCAATCGGTACTGCTGCTGCAATTCGCGTACGGCCGGCAAGTCGTTGGCATCGCGCAGGCCGGTGCGGCCCAGGACCATGGCGATCTGCGTTTCGCTGCGCAGCACCTGGCGGATGCCGGCGGGCGTCTTGCCTTTCCAGTCCGGCCCGGCGATCAGATAGTCACCGGCTTCGCGGCCGGTGCTGAGCACGCCCACATAGCCGAAGTTGAAGGTGTACTGGTCCACGAGCTGGTGCACGTAGTAGCGGTCCTCGGCCACCGCCGGGACGCTCAGCACCCAGGGCTCGGCGCGCAGGTCGAGCCAGGCCCAGGAGTAGGGCGTGTCGTTGTTCGGCGTGACGATGTCGCGGTTCTTCGGCGTGAACAGTTCGCTGTAGTGGCGGAACACGCCGAAGCCGCCGACGTACTCCGGCGATTTCGCATCGAGCGCCTGCTTCTGCATCGTCTGGTAGTGCATCAGCATCGGGTAGGCGTAGAGCCACGCCTGGCGGACGGTTTCCTGGTCGGTTGTTTCCTGGGGCATGGCAGGGTCACTCGCCTGGGATGCGGAAGCCGCGAGCAGCCAGTTGGGAAGCGCCAGGCCGAAGCCGAGCGCACCGCTGGCGCCGATGAGACGGCGGCGGGTCAGGGTCGGGTTCATGGCTTACTCCTTGGTGGCGATCGGCTGGGTGCCGACGGGCTGGACGGCCGGCGGCTGGTATTCGCCCTTGAGCGCTTTTTCCTGCGGCAGGTACATGCGCAGGATCAGGTTGAACGGCCCCGGCGGCGCCGGCAGCCAGTTGTCGGTACCGGCCGGCTGGGCATGCTGGATGGTCAGGGTCAGGCCGCCATCGGCGTCCTTCTTCAGGTCGCTGGCGCTGTTGATGGCGTAGCGGTTGAGCGGGTTCGCCGCGAGCATCTGGGTCTTGCCGTCGTAGAGCGTGACGGACCAGAAGGCATCCACCGGCGGCAGCTGGCCGGGGGCGAAGTGCAGGCTGTAGGCGCGGCTGCCGTCCAGTGCCTGCCCGGTAGCGTCGACGCGGGTGAGCGGGTACATCGCCTCGGCGGGGTCGTTGGCGTAGATGTACCTCCAGGCGACCGCCGCGCGCGTCAGGTCGTCGTTGCCGTAGTGGCCGATATTGGTCGGCGAATTCTGCCAGCCGTTCACCGGCGCGGCGAAGCGCTCGGTGGCGGCGAGGATCTTCTCGCGGCCGTCCTGGGCGCCCTGCTCCACCGCCTGGGCGATGTCCGCAGGCAGCTGCTTCGCGTCGAAGGGTTTGCCGGTGCCCACGCCGATCTGCGCGAACTGCTTCAGCCGCTCCTGTTCTTCCGGAGTCCAGGCGTGCCAGGCCGACAGGCCGTTGAAGTCGATGAAGGCGTTTTCCGCCGGGCCTTCCTTGGTCGGCAGGTATTCCGGCACGTCCATCTTGTGCGGCAGCAGTGTCGGCTTGGTGCTGCGCAGCTTGTAGCCGTCCATCACGGCCTTCGCCGCGTCGAGGTCGGCTTCGCCATCGACCGCGGTGCGGCCGAGCAGGAAGACGATGCGGCTGGGCGAACGGATCACCTGGCCCGTGAAGTCTTCGGGCACCTGGCCATCCCAGTCGGGACCGGCGATCAGGAAACTGCCCGCCGCGCGCCCGGTGGCGCGGGTGCCGATGTAGTCGAGGTTGTTGGTGCGCATGTCGATCAGCTGGAAGCTGTAGTAGCGCTGCGGCACGGCCGGCACGTCGAGGACCACCGGGTGCTCGCGCAGGTCGAGCAGCGCGTAGGAGTAGAGCGTGTCGTTGTTCGGCGAGACCACGGTGCGGTCTTCCGGGCCGAGCAGCGCGGTCTTGTTGTACAGGTAATTGACCGGCAGCTTGGCGGCGATGGCCTGCAGGGTCTTGCCGTGCTCGGCGGTGGCGAAGGCGAACAGATAGGCCTGCGAGGCCAGTTCGCGGGCTTGTTGCGGAGTCGGCCCGGCGGCCCAGGCGTGGCCGGCGAGCAGGGGCAGAAGGGCGAGCGCGGGCAGCCATGGGCGCATGACGTGTTCCTCGTTGTTTTTATGGATGCCCGACACCGTGGGTGCGCCGGCAGTGGGCATCACCGCAGAGTGCTTCACGCCGAGCTGCCGGCCGTAAGCGCCAGCGGACAGAAAACGATCATCGCCGCTGGCGGATCACTCCGCCCGATCGGGGCTGTGCAGCGGCAAGTCTAGTTGCACGCGGCGGCGCAGCCAGGGGCTGGGCCGGTAGCGCGCCTCGCCGTAGCAGGCCTGCAGGCCCTGGAGGATGGTGAGGATGCGCGCCGCGCCGTAGTGCTCGCCGAAGGCCAGCGGGCCGAAGGGATAGCCCAGCGCCAGTTGCACCGCACGGTCGAGAGTCACCGGCGTGGCGATGCCACGCTGGGCGATCTCGCAGCCGAGGTTGACGATGCCGGCGATCACCCGCTGGCAGATGAAGCCGGGCGAATCGTTGATCACTTCCACCGGCACCCCGTCGCTGCCCAGCGCCTGGCGTGCCTGGGCTTCGAGTTGCGGATCGAGCGCCGGCTGGCGCATCAGCACGCGGCGGCGGTCCAGCTCGGTGAAGGTTTCCAGCGCCAGGCTGCGTTCCGCCGGCAGGCCGAGGGCGTCGATGCGGGTGCTGGCATCCACGCCCAGCGGCGTGACCAGGCAGATGGCGCGGGATGACGGAGCCTCGCCGGTCTCCAGCACCACGCCGCCGAGGGTGAGGATCGCGGCGACGCGGTGGCGCAGCTCGGGGTCCTGGCTGTCGAGCCAGTACGGGCGATTGAGCAACACGGTGTCGTGCTGTTCTTCGGCTTCACGAACGGGCTGGCCGTCGCGATAGCGATAGAAGCCTTCGCCGCTCTTGCGCCCGAGCAGGCCGCCGGCGACACGTTGCGCGGCCAGCGGCGACGGGGTGTAGCGCGGGTCCTGGTAGAACTGCTGGTAGAGCGATTCCATCACCGCGTGGGAAACGTCCAGGCCGGTCAGGTCGAGCAGCTCGAAGGGCCCCATGCGAAAGCCCACGCCATCGCGCAGGATGCGGTCGATCTGCGCGGGGCTGGCGATGCCTTCGCCGAGGATGCGCAGCGCTTCGGTGCTGAAGGCGCGGCCGGCGTGGTTGACGATGAAGCCGGGGCTGTCCGGCGACACCGCCGGGAAGTGCCCGGCCTGCTCCGCCAGCCGACTCAGGCGACGCACCACCGACTCGTCGGTGCGCTGGCCGCGCACCACTTCGACGATGCGCATCAGCGTCACCGGGTTGAAGAAATGAAAGCCCGCGACCCGTTCCGGATGCCGGCAGCGCGCGGCGATGCGGGTGACCGACAGCGACGAGGTGTTGCTGGCGAGCACGGCGTCTGGCGCTACGCGTTTTTCCAGCTCCGCCAGCAACGCCTGCTTGGCCCCGAGGTCCTCGATGATGGCCTCGATCAACAGGTCGCAGTCGGCCAGCTCATCGAGGCTGTGGGTCGGCAGCAGGCGCTGCATCGTCGCCGCCAGCGCCTCCGGGCTGAGCTTGCCCTTGGCCACCGCGCGCTCCAGCAGCTCGCGGTTGAAGCCCAGGGCCTGCTCCACGGTCTGCGGGTTGCTGTCGTACAGGCGCACCGGCAGGCCGGCGCCGGCGAACAGCTGGGCGATGCCACGGCCCATGGCGCCGGCGCCGACGACGCCGATACGGTTGAAGGACTCGGTCATGCGGCGGGTCTCGTCGTGCGAACCTGCTTCAACCATAGACGTTGTGCTCACGCGGTGGTCCTTTTCGCCAGCTCCAGGTCGCGCAGCTGACGGCGCAGCAACTTGCCGACGCTGGTCTTGGGCAGCTCGTCGAGTACCTCGACGAAGCTCGGCACCTTGTAGCCGGTGAGGTGCTCGCGGCAGTGGGCGATGATCTGCGCCGGCGCCAGCGACTCATCCTTGAGGCTGACGAACAGTTTCACCGACTCGCCCTTGCGCTCGTCCGGCACGCCGATGGCCACGCACTCGCGCACGCCGGGGTGGCGCATCACGGCGTCTTCCACCTCGTTGGGGAACACGTTGAAGCCCGACACCAGGATCATGTCCTTCTTGCGGTCGACGATCTTCAGCATGCCATTGGCGTCCAGTTCGGCGATGTCGCCGGTCTTCAGCCAGCCGTCCGCGGTCAGCCCCTGGGCGCTTTCCTCCGGGCGCTGCCAGTAGCCCTGCATCACCTGCGGGCCGCGCAGCCACAGCTCGCCGGGCTGGTCCGGGCCGCTGTCGTTGCCCTCCTCGTCCACGGTGCGCAGCTCGGTATCCACCAGCGCCTGGCCGACGTAGCCCTCGCGATACGGGCTGTGCAGCGTGCCGGTCGAGACCACGGGCGACGCCTCGGTGAGCCCGAAACCTTCGCGCACCGGCGCGCCGGTCGCGGCCTCCCAGCGCCGGCCCACTTCGCGGTTCAGCGGCGCACCGCCGGAGGTCACCCACTTCAGGTGGCTGAAGTCGATGCCGGGGAAATCCGGGTGGTTCATCAGGCCGACGAACAGGGTGTTGATCCCGCTCATCAGGGTGAAGGGGTAGCGGCGCATGGCGCCGATGATCTCGTCGAGGTTGCGGCCGTCGCGGATGAACACCGTGTGCAGGCCCATCCCCACCGAGGACAGCAGGTTCGTCGAGAACGCCATGATGTGGTACAGCGGCAGCGGCGCGATGCGCACGTCGGTGGCGGGCTCCAGCAGGCCGGGGCGCAGGAACAGTTCCAGGGTCTGCACGACGTTGGCGATCAGGCTGCGGTGGCTGAGCATCGCGCCCTTGGAGACGCCGGTGGTGCCGCCGGTGTATTGCAGCAGTGCGAGGCGATCCAGCCCCGGCTCGATTTGCACCTGCGGCGCCTCGGCGCCCAGGCGCAGGGCCTGCTGGAAGCGCGTGCAGTCGGCTTCGTCGCTGTCGAACTGCGGGCGCTCCATGTCGTCGATGGAGGTCAGCAGGATCTGCCGCACCTCGCTGTGCGCCTGTACGCCGCGCAGCAGCGGCAGCAGGCGGTCGAGCAGCAATACGGCGCTGGCGCCGGAGTCGGCCAACTGGTGGCGCAGCTCGCTGGCGGTGTACTGCGGATTGGTGTTCACCAGCACCACGCCGGCCTTCAGCGCGCCGAAGGTGGCGATGGGGTACTGCAGGGAGTTGGGCAGCATCAGCGCCAGGCGATCGCCGGGTTGCAGGCCGGCGTGATGGCGCAGGTAGCGGGCGAAGGCGTCGGCCCGACGGTCCAGTTCGGCGAAGGTGAGATGGCTGTCGCCGCAGGAGAACGCGTGGCGTTCGGGGAACTCGCGGCAGGCACGTTGCAGCAGGTCGTACAGGTTCTGGTAGGCGTGGCGGGCGATCTCGCTGGCCACGTATCCGGTCGCAATGGCAGGCATCGACTTCTCCGTACTTTTTCTCTGAGCTTCGAATTGTTGTTCTGCACAGTGAAACAGCGTGTCGAAATTGATGGTATGCGATAGGCTTGCCTGGCGCAACGAGCAGGCCCGGACCGCTACGGGGAATGCGGTCGATCTGCTATCGTTCGCCCGCGCCGCGCGCGGCGCTCGCCCACCCGAATACCCCGCCGAGGCCCCATGAGCGACGACGTCGAAGACAGCAGCAACCCCAAGGACCGCAAGTACGTCGAGGCGCTCGCCCGCGGACTGGACGTGCTGCGTGCCTTCACCCACGGCTCGGTGGTGCTCGGCAACCAGGAAATCTCGCGGATCACCGGCCTGCCCAAGGCAACGGTGTCGCGCATGACCTACACCCTGACCCAGCTGGGCTACCTCTGCTACTCGCAGCAGCACGAGAAGTACCAGCTCGATTCCGGCGTGCTGGCGCTGGGCTACGCGTATGTTTCCAACCTGCGCGTGCGCCAGCTGGCCAAGCCATACATGGACGCCTTCGCCCGTCGCACAAACACCACGGTGGGACTGACCTGCCGTGACTGGCTGTCGATGATCTACGTGGAAAACTGCCGCCCGCCGGAAGCGACGTCCCTGCGCATGGACGCCGGCGTGCGCCTGCCGCTGGCCACTACCGCTGCCGGCCGCGCGTACCTCGCTGCCACTCCGCAGCAGGAGCGCGAGCACTTGTTGTCGGCGCTGCGGGAGCGTCACGAAGGGGATTGGTCGGTGATGCGTGCTTCCCTCGATGCTTCCTTCGAGGAGTATTACGAGCATGGCTTCTGCCTGTCGCTGGGCGACTGGGACCGCAACGTGCGCGCAGCGGGCGTACCGCTGCGCCTGGCCGACGGCGGGCTGATGGCGCTGACCTGCGGGGCGCCGTCGTTCCAGCTCAGCGAAGAGACGCTGCGCGGGTCGCTGGCCCATGAGCTGGAGATTCTGGCGCGGGATATCGAGAGCCTTGGGGCCTGATTTTCTTCCTTGCAGTTCCTCTGCCATTCCGTCCCCTCACCCCAGCCCTCTCCCCGAGGAGAGGGAGCCGTTCGGTGCCGGTGGAAGCAATGGAGTCTGCCGGCGAGCGCCTGACTTTACGGGTACTCCGGACTGTCCCCTCTCCCTTTGGGAGAGGGGGTCGATTGGCGTGTTCGGAAATGACGTGGCTAGCCGGCGAGCGCCGGCCTATCCGTGAGCTCAGAACAGTCCCCTCTCCCAGAAGGGAGAGAGAGCCGATTGGCGTGTTCGGAAATGACGTAGCTAGCCGGCGAGCGCCGGCCTATCCGTGAGCTCAGAACAGTCCCCTCTTCCAGAAGGGAGAGAGAGCCGATTGGCGTGTTCGGAAATGACGTAGCTAGCCGGCGAGCGCCGGCCTATCCGCGAGCTCAGAACAGTCCCCTCTCCCTTCAGGGAGAGGGTTAGGGAGAGGGTGCATCCGCCCGTCCCCCAACCTTCCCGCAGGAGCGGCCGATCACGCGACCTCCATCAACTCCGCATAAACCTTCAGGTGATGATCGTCATCGCCCAACTGGTGGCTGAGCATCACCAACCGCTTGGCGTGGTGCGCCAGCACGTATTCCCAGGTCATGCCGATGCCGCCGTGCAGCTGGATCGCCTGCTCGGCGACGTAGCGCGCCGCGCGGGTGACGATGAACTTGGCCGCCGCCAGGGTGCGGCTGCGCTCGGCGTTGTCGGGCTGGTCGGCGACGCAGGCGGCGAGGATCGCCATGCTGGTGGCCTGTTCCAGCTCGCTGCGCATGTCCACCATGCGGTGCTGCAGCACCTGGAACTTGCCGATGGGGATGCCGAACTGCTTGCGCGTCTTCAGGTAGTCCAGGGTCAGCGCGCAGGCTTCCTGCAGGCTGCCGAGGGCTTCGGCGCATTGCCCGGCGATGGCGCGGCCCTGCTGATAACGCAGCGCCGCTAGCGCGTCACCCGGCGTGCCGATGGCTTCGCCGAGGGCGCCGTCGAGGAACAGCTCGCAGGCGCGCTGGCCGTCCACGGTCGGATAGTCACGGCGAGTGACGCCGGCCTGCTGCGGGTCGACCAGGAACAGGCCGATGCCCGCCTCGTCCCGCGCATTGCCGGACACCCGCGCCGACACGAGGATCGCCTTGGCGCTCTGTCCGCCGATCACCACCGCCTTGCGGCCGCTCAGTTTCCAGCCTGCGCCGGTTTGTTCCGCGCGGGTCTGCACGTCGTGCAGCTGGTAGTGGCTTTGCGGCTCTTCCAGCGCGACGGCCAATTGCGCCTCGCCGCTGGCGATGCGCGGTAGCCAGTGATCCTTCTGCGGGTCGCTGCCCAGCTGGGCGATCAATCCGCCTGCGTGCACCACCGATTGCAGGTAGGGCTCCAGGCACAGGCCGCGGCCCAGCTCGGTGAGTACCAGCATGCTCTCGACGCCGCCGCCGAAGCCGCCGTGGCTTTCCGGCAGCGACACCGAAGTCAGCCCCAGCTCGCCGAGCTGGCGCCAGAATTCGACGCTGTAGCCCAGCTCGCTCTGGCTGAAGCCTTCGCGCTTGTCGAATGGATAGGCATCGCGCACCAGACGCGCCGCGGTGTCCTGCAGCATCTGCTGCTCTTCGCTCAGTTTGAAGTCCATGCTCGGTGCCTCACAGTTCGAGAATCATCTTGGAGACGATGTTCTTCTGGATTTCGTTGGAGCCGCCGAAGATCGACAGCTTGCGCAGGTTGAAGTACTGGCTGGCGGGCGCCGCCGAATAGTCCGCGTGCAGCGGCTCGGCGCCCAGCTCGAATTCGTCTTCGATGAAGGGCAGCGCGTAGGGGCCGAGCACCTTGCGCAGCAGGTGGCTGATCGCCTGGCGGATTTCGGTGCCCTTCACTTTCAGGATCGAACTTTCCGCCCCCGGCACACCGCCTTCGCGGGCGGCGGCGAGGATGCGCAGGGTGCTCATCTCGATGGCCATCAGCTGCATTTCCACCTCCGCCACCTGGGCGCGGAACAGCGGGTCTTCGAGCATCGGCTTGCCGTCGCACAGCTCACGGCTGGCCACGCTCTTGAGGTGCGCGAGCACCGCCTTGGACGCGCCAATGCCGGCGAGCCCGGTGCGCTCGTAGGTGAGCAGGTACTTGGCGCAGGTCCAGCCTTCGTTCTCGCGGCCGACGAGGTTTTCCACCGGCACGCGCACGTTGTCGAAGAAGACCTCGTTGACCTCGTGCTCGCCGTCCAGGGTGATGATCGGGCGCACGGTAATGCCCGGCGTCTGCATGTCGATCAGCAGGAAGCTGATGCCGCGCTGCTGCTGCGCTTCGGGGTCGGTGCGCACCAGGCAGAAGATCCAGTCGGCGTGCTGGCCGAGGGTGGTCCAGGTCTTCTGGCCGTTCACCACGTAATGGTCGCCGTCGCGCACGGCGCGGGTCTTCAGCGAAGCGAGGTCGGACCCGGCGCCCGGCTCGGAGTAGCCTTGGCACCACCAGTCGGTGCCGTCGAGGATGCGCGGCAGGTAGTGCGCCTGCTGCTCGGGCGTGCCGAACTTGATGATCACCGGGGCGACCATGTTGACGCCGAACGGCACGGTGCGCGGTGCGCCGAAGGCGGCGCATTCCTCCTCGAAGATGTGCTTCTGCACGGCGTTCCAGCCGGTGCCGCCGTACTCCTCGGGCCAGTGCGTGGCGTACCAGCCCTGCTCGGTCAACACGCGCTGCCAGCGCTGGTGGTCGCCCTTGTTCAGGTGCTTGCCCAGGCGCACTTTGGTGGCGATGTCCTTGGGCAACTTGGCTTCGAGGAAGGCGCGGACTTCATCGCGGAAGGCCAGTTCGTCGGGGGTGAAATGGATGTCCATGGCAGGTCCTCAGAGATCGGCGAAGCGGCGGCCTTCGGCCACCAGGCGTTCGAGTAGCGGCGCGGGTTTCCACCAGGCGCCAAGGCGCTGGTGGAACTCGCGGATTCGTTCGAGCACGTGGGCAAGGCCGACGCTGTCGGCATGGAACAGCGGGCCGCCGCGCCAGGTGGGGAAGCCGTAGCCGTTGAGGAAGATCACGTCGACGTCGCTGGCGCGCTGGGCGATGCCTTCGTCGAGGATGTTCGCCGCCTCGTTGATCAGCGCGTAGATGCAGCGCTCGACGATCTCCTCGTCGCTCACCGGTCCACGGGTGATGCCACGGTCGGCCGCGGCCTGCTCCAGCATGGCCGGCAGCGCCGGGTTGTCCTGCGGGGCGCGGCCGCCTTCGCCGTACTGGTAGAAGCCGGTGCCGGTCTTCTGCCCGAGCATCCCGGCGGCGATCAGGTGGTCGAGTACGGTGGGCAGGGTCTGGCCGGGTTTCAGGTTCGGTCGCTGGCGCGAGCGGATCGCGTGGCTGATATCCAGGCCGGACATATCGCGCACCGCCAGCGGCCCCATGGCCATGCCGAAGGCGCGCAGCGCACGGTCCACCTGCGCGGGTGTGGCGCCCTCCTCCAGCAGGAACTCAGCCTGGCGGCCGTACTGGAAGATCATGCGGTTGCCGACGAAGCCATCACACACGCCGACCACCACCGAGACTTTCTTCAGGCGCTTGCCCAGCTGCATTGCGGTGGCCAGCACGGCGTCCGAGGTGGCCTTGCCCCGCACCACTTCCAGCAGGCGCATGACGTTGGCCGGGCTGAAGAAGTGCAGGCCGACCACATCCTGCGGACGCTTCGTGAAGGCGGCGATTTCGTCGAGGTCCAGCGAGGAGGTATTGCTGGCAAGGATCGCGCCGGGCTTGCAGGCGGCGTCCAGTTGTTCGAAGACCTGGCGCTTCACGTCCACGCTTTCGAATACGGCTTCGACCACCACGTCCACGTTGCCCAGCGCGGCGTAATCGAGTACGCCACTGATCAGGCCCATGCGCCGCTCCATCTCTTCGGCACCCAGGCTGCCACGCGCCACACTGGCGGCGTACAGGCTGCGGGCGCGGTCGAGGCCGCGTTGCAGGGCTTCGTCGTTCACTTCCAGCAGCTTCACCGGGATGCCGGCGTTGGCGAAGCACAGGACGATGCCCACGCCCATGGTGCCGCCGCCGATCACTGCGGCGCTGCGCACCTCGCGCGGTTGAGTCTCGGGCGCGAGGCCTTCGACCTTGGCTGCTTCGCGCTCGGCGAAAAAGGCGTGGATCTGCGCGGCGCGCTGCGGCGATTCCATGCATTGCTGGAACAGCGCGCGCTCGCGGGCGAGACCCTCGCGCAGCGGTAATTGGGTGGCGGCTTCGACGGCGTCGATGCAGCGCTGCGGGGAGAACTGGCCGGGCAGGCGTTTCTGCACTTCTCCGCGCTTGTGGGCGATCAGTTCGGCGAGGCCGCTTTCCTGCACGCGCTCGTTGCGTTCGCCGGTGCGGCGCGGGCCCTTGCCGTCCGTCAGCAGGCGCTGGGCGAAGGCGAGGCCGGTTTCGCTCAGGTCGCCGTCGAACAGTTCGTCGACGACATTGAATTCGAGGGCTTCCGGCGCGCGGATCGGCGCGCCGCTGACGATCATGTCGAGGGCCTTTTCCACACCGGCCAGACGCGGTAGGCGCTGGGTGCCGCCGGCGCCGGGGAGCAGGCCGAGCTTCACTTCCGGCAGGCCGACCTGGGCATCGCGGCGGGCGATGCGGTAATGGCAGGACAACGCGACTTCCAGGCCGCCGCCCAGGGCGGTGCCGTGGATCACAGCGACACTGGGCTTGGTCGAGCCTTCGATGACCTCGACCACCTCCGGCAGCGAAGGCGCCTGCGGCGGTTTGCCGAATTCGCGGATATCGGCGCCGGCCATGAAGGTGCGCCCGGAACAGACCAGCACCACCGCGCGGACCTGCGGATCGGCCTCGGCCTGCTGGAAGGCGGCGAGTAGCCCGGCGCGGACAGCGTGTCCGAGGGCGTTCACCGGTGGGTTGTCGACCGTCACCAGGGCGATGTCACCCCGGCGTTCGAGCTGTACCGCTTCTGACATGCTGTGCTCCGTCTTTCTTTTGTTTTACGGAATCATGTTTCGCTGTGCAGAATACGGTGTTGATTTTTTCTTGTCGATAGGACGGTGATGGATGTTCTTGTAGGAGCGAGGGGGCGCCTAGCCCTTGCTCGCGAACCGTCCGGTACCGGAGTCGCCGGAAACCTCGTTCGCGAGCAAGCTCGCTCCTACAAGGGGGGAATTGTGCTCGGGCTTGCCCTCACCCCAGCCCTCTCCCGGAGGGAGAGGGAGCCGTTCGGTGCGCGGCTAGGTTTCGAAGTCACCGGCGAGCGCCGACCGAACAGCTCGCTCAGGACAGTCCCCTCTCCCTCTGGGAGAGGGTTAGGGTGAGGGAACGCACTTGCACCGATCCACCCTGCAGCACCCGCCGAAAAACAAAAACGCCCTCTCCAGATTCCGAAGAGGGCGCCTCAGCCCCAGCTACGCCCAGCCGGGACAAGGGAGCGGAGACCTTACTTCGCCCAGCGCCGCAGGTCCGACGGCGTGTAGTCACTCATCTTCGCCGTCTGCCCGGTCTTCAGCCCGCTGTTCTCCTCGTTCATCAGGCCGTTGACGAAGTAGCGCCCGCTGATCAGGTCGAACGCTCCCGCCAGCGCCTCGTAGGTGAACTGCTGGTCGTAGTACGGCATGGCGTGGGACTGGTAGTTGCGCCACAGCTCGCCACGGCTGTCGTAGAACTCGCCGAGGACGATGTTCCAGCTGTCCTCGTCGAGGTAATAGCGGCGCTTGCTGTAGATGTGCCGTGCGCCGGGTTTGAGGGTGGCTTCGACGACCCACACGCGGTGCTTCTCGAAGCGCGCCAGGTCCGGGTTGATGTGGTTGGTCTTGAGGATGTCGGCGTACTTCACCGAACGGTCGTACAGCTTGAAGCTGTTGTACGGCACAAACAGTTCCTGCTTGCCCACCAGTTTCCAGTCGTAGCGATCCGGTGCACCGTTGAAGCCATCGAGGCTGTCGGCGGTGATCATGCCGTCGCTGTAGCGCGCGCTGTTGTCATAGGCGATCAGCGGGGCGCGACGCACGCGGCGCTGGCCGGGAATGTACTGCCAGGCGGCGCGCGGTTCGGCGACCTGATCCATCGGCTCGTGGGACAGCACGGCTTCGCCGGACAGCCGCGCCGGTTCCAGCACGCGGGTCTTGAACAGGTAGAGGATGTTGGCGTCGGCCGGCAGGTCGGAAATCGTCTGGGCGTAGTTCATCTCGGTCTGCGAGCGCACCAGGCTGTAGACGCCGTTTTCCTTCACGTTGGCCGAGCTGAAGGTTCGCTCGATGCTGCCGCCACGGTAGCGGGTGATGTGGTTCCAGATCGCCTCGACGCCCTCCCTGGGCAGCGGGAACGGGACGCCCCGGTGGTAATTCAGCACGCCGTTGCCGCCGTCGGCGAGCTTGCTCTGCTCGGCGTTCCTGCGGGTCTCGGCGTTGATCTCGTCAGGCAGCCGTGCGCTGCGGTGGCTGGGGTAGACGTTGATCCTGTAGGTGTTGGGGTAGCGCTTGAGCATCGCCTGCTCGCCGGGGCTCAGCCATTGGCTGTACTGCGCGGCGTTGGCCGGGGTGATGCTGAACAGCGGCTTCTCGGCGGCGTAGGGGTTGGCGTAGCCGCCCTTGGCGTCGACCTGCCCGGCACTGGGTGCCAGGCCGCCGTCCCAGGCGGGGATGCTGCCGTCGGCGTTGGCGGCCTTCTCGGCGCCCACCGGGGTGAGTTTGCCGCCCAGGTCGGCTGCGGTGTCGGCGTGGGCGCCAACGGCCAGGCCCATGGCCAGCGCCAGGGCAGTGATTCGCATGAGTTGCATCGGCAGGTTCCTCAGAAGTCGACCTTGGCGCTGACGCTGTAGAAGTCGCGGTCGTCGAGCGTGCTGTACTTGTTGTTGCCGAAGAAGGCGTTGTAGCCGAACTCCAGGCTGTAATCGTTCAGGTAGTTGAAGGCCAGCGACAGACCGGCCGCCATCTGGCCTTCCTGGAACGGGCCGCCCGGATCGTAGGAGTAGCCCTCCACGTCATGGCGGAAGTTCACGCTGGGCAGCATGTTCACGCCCGGCAGCACGTCGCTGTATTCCAGGCCGGCGCGCAGGCGGTAGCCCCAGGACCAGGGCGTGGTGAAGCCCTCGTCGGTGCAGTAGCGGTTGGTCACGCCGGTGCTCGGCGCGTTGCAGGCGGCACCGTCCAGGCGCGCGCTGCGGCCGAAGGCGGCGTTGCGCCCCAGGCGTTCGTCGCCCAGGT
The DNA here is from genome assembly GCF_016919445.1 of Pseudomonas sp. PDNC002. Taxonomy (NCBI): domain Bacteria; kingdom Pseudomonadati; phylum Pseudomonadota; class Gammaproteobacteria; order Pseudomonadales; family Pseudomonadaceae; genus Pseudomonas; species Pseudomonas sp. PDNC002. Next base: position 1,243,342 of record NZ_CP070356.1, read on the forward strand.
CGCCGACATGCACCACGCCGGCCTCGCCCAGCAGGGTCAGGCGCGTGGCGCCGAGCACGTTGTCGATGATCTGGGTGGCCGAGGTGGTCATCTGCCACACCGGCTTGCGCACCCAGCCGTCCAGGCTCTGGCCGGTGGTGGTGGCGCTGGCCGGAATACCCTCGATGGCCGAGCTGCCGGACGGGCCGGTGATCATCGCCACGTTCATGTCGGGGCCGTTCAAGCCCACCGGCATGTTCGGCCGGTAGCTCAGTTCCGCCGCCAGCGAGGTGCCCCAGCCGGGGAGCGCGCCGTTGATGCTCAGGCCGTAGAGGTGGATGTTCTCCGGGAACGCAGCGGCGTACATCGGGCCCTGCACGCGGCCGATGGGGAAGTTGCCGGGCTTGCTGGCATCGCGCGCGGTCAGCTCCAGGTAGGGCAGGCGCGCGTGGTAGTTGACGTAGTAGAACGCCGCCTCGGCATCGTTCAGCGAGCTGATCAGGGTGCGCAGGGCGACGCCCCACTGGCCCTGGTCGGATGGGTCCTGGTCCTTGCCGTGGGCAGCGTACAGACCGCTGGCCTGCATCTGCGCGTCGGTCTGCACCTGGCTCAGGTACAGCGGTCCGCAGCCGGGCTGGATGGCGTCGCTGGTGGCGAAGAAGGTGCCGCAGCCATCGAGTACGCTGGGCCGCCAGTTGTACTGGTAGAAGCCCTCGAGGTTGACCTTGTCGCTCAGGCCGAGGTTGAACGACAGCATCTCCACCGGCAACTGGCCTTCCTTGATGTCCACGCCGGGCTTGTTGAAGGCGCTGTAGTCCAGCGGGTTGATCACGTTGATGCCGTTCTGGATCAGGATCGCCTCGCCCCAGGACAGCACCTGCTTGCCGAGCTTGAGGTTCAGCGGATGCTCGTCGACGTCGAAGTCCTTCCACACGTAGGCATCGAGGGTATCGAAGCCGTGGTAGCGCGCCAGGGTCGGCCAGCCGCTGTCGTCGAAGTCCTTGAAGCGTCCGTCACCGGTTTCGTAGGCGTGGTCGTACCAGTACTTGAAGCGAATGAAAGCGCCCTGCCCTTGGCCGTCCAGGCTGAAGTCGGTAAGGCCCTTGAACATCTGCGAGATCGGGTCGCCTTTCTTGAAGTTCAGGCGGTTGTCGTCGGCGCTGACGCTGGTGCCGTCGGCGTTATTGATGTGCTGGGCCTGCACCGCGTTGGCGTGGGTCATCAGGTGCCGGTCCGGGTCCTGCGCCGACCAGCTGGCGCCCAGGCTCAGGGTGGTCTTGGTGGACAGGCTCCAGTCGTCATTCAGCTCGAAGGTGGTGGCCTGCGCGTGGCTGGCGCCGGTTACCGCGAGGCTCAGCAGGAGAGGTTGGGCAATGCAGCGTGGGCGCCGCCCCCGGCAGACGGGGGGAACGGCGGCCGGATGGATTCTTGTCATTATGGGCTCCGGGTATGAGGTACCGCGGGAGCACCATGACGGCGGCGGGCTTTTCAGCCACAAGCCGGGAGCGACAAATTTCGATCATGCGTGGATCGATTGGCCCAGGCGGAACTGCTTGGGCGTGACGCCGAAGCGTTTACGGAAGGCGCGGATGAAGTTGCCGCTCTGGCGGTAGCCGATGCGTTCGGCGATGCGCTCGATGGGCTGGTCGGAGGAGCGCAGCCAGATGCGCGCCAGGCTCAGGCCATCGCCCTCCCCGGTCTGCGCGGCGCCGCACCATTGGCGGTGCAGACTCTGGTAGAGGAACTCGTTGGCGCCCAGCAGCGGCGTGTCCAGCAGTGCAGTGGGCAATTGCAGGAACGGCGTCGGCGTGACCTGCCACGGCACGTTCCAGAGCGTCAGCATTTCCTCGCAGCGCTGGCGCGGGCCGATCCCCACGGCGTTGAACACGCCCTGCGGCGAGCGGCCGATCCGCCGCGAGATATTGCGGATCAAGGTGAGCACGGCGGCGTCGAGGCCGAAGTGGTGCAGGTCCTGGGTGACCGGATCGAGGACCAGGCGAGTGTTCTCGCCATCTAACTCCAACCGCGCGTCCACGCAATTGGTCACCGTCGGCACGTGCTCGCAGAAGGCGCGCAGGCTGGTGCCCAGGTCCGGCGCGGAGTCCAGCAGGATATTCAGCCCCTGCAGGCAATGAGTCGCCATGCCGTTGACCAGCTCGCAGCCGAAGTGCGGATTGCCGCTGGCCCGCTCGCACTCGCGCCACAGCTGTTCCACCTGCAATGCCGGAATGCGCGCGCGGTGATCCTCCAGCAGCGCCTCGGCGATGCCGGCGCGCAGCCGCAGGTCGACGGCGCTGAGCCCGAGGCGGGCGGCGTGCAGCAGGATGGTGCTGGCGAAGGCACTGGAAGCGAAGAGCAGGGGGGACATGGCGGGGTACCGGTTCAGCGACCGGTTTACTAGATCAGCTCGCTCTGTTATCCATCAAATTCATTCGACTCAACACTTTGATGCGCAGGATGCATGATGGAACTCCGACAGCTCCGCCACCTGGTCGCCCTCGCCGACTTCCAGAATTACCAGCGCGCCGCCGATGCCATCGGTCTCAGCCAGTCGGCGCTGAGCCGCAGCATCCAGACCCTGGAGCGCGACCTCGATTGCGAGCTGGTGGACCGCCAGAGTCGCGACTTCCGCCTCACCGGCCAGGGCCAGCTGGTGTTGCAGCACGCCCGTCGCCTGCTGAGCGGCACCCGTTCGCTGCGCAACGAGCTGGCGCAGTACAACGGCCTCAATGCCGGCGAGCTGCGCTTCGGCTGCGGGCCCTACCCCGCCCAGCTGCTGGTGCCGGAAGCGATGGCCGACTTCATCCGCGCACACCCGGCCATCGATGTCGGCTTCCTGATGGGCGACTGGGAGCAGATGGCGCAGTTGCTCAAGGAAGAGCAGGTGGAATTCTTCATCGGCGATGCACGCAATTTCGCCGGTGACCCTGACTACCACGTGCGCTGGATGGACCTGCGCCCGGGGCGCTTCTTCTGCCGGCCGGGGCACCCGCTGACCGAACAGGGCACTCTGCGCCTGGCCGCTCTGCTCGATTACCCGCGCGTCGGTACGCGTATCCCGCCGCCGCTGCGCAAAGTGCTGGCCGAGGTGCTCGGCGAGCGTGATTTCCACATGAACGTCGAGTGCGCGCAGTTCGCCGCGATCCTGCATATCGTCGCGCGTTCCGATGCCGTGGGCCTCGCCGCGGTCGAGGCCCTGCACGATCCGGTGCAGCGCGGCGAGGTGGCGATCCTGCAGATCGTCGACGTGCCCCAGGACCGCCCCGAACTGCGCCTGCACTACGGCATCGTCAGCCGCGCGGGCTACGGCCTGTCGCCGGCGGCGCAGGCGATGATCGAGGCGATCTTCGCGGCAGATCGGCGGTTGCCGCGTGGAGGCCATGCGGGTTGATGGGGCGCACCGACGAGATGCTTCTGCGCTTGGGTCGGCCCTCACCCTAACCCTCTCCCAGGGGGAGAGGGGACCGTTCGGAGCAGGATGAAACGTCGGCGTCAGGCGGCACGGATGGCTCCCTCTCCCCTTGGGAGAGGGCCAGGGTGAGAGGAAAGCATCGGCACGGGCTTCCCGAGAAAGACAGTTGCTCCTACGCCTGCTGGACCATCAGGGATGTTGCGTGCTGCCGGCCACCAACAGATCGCCATGCAGCTCGCAGAAACACTCGTCGTGCCAGCCATAGTGCGGGTCACGGCAGATCGAGTGCTTCACCGGCCCCGCCTGCTCGCCCAACGGGACCCGGAGGCTGTCGCGCAACGCGGCATAGATCGAACCGGGCTGCGGCCAGTCGGTTCGTACTGGACCTTCGCCCAATTGGTTGCCGGCACTCAGCTCCGCGCGAAGGATCGCGTCGAGCTCGGGGCACAGGCTGGCGGTAGGGGGTCGCTTCATGGGGTTCCCGCTGTCGATGGCATCCGTTGGCCGCAAGCTTATCCACCGGCCGCATGCCTGGGAACGCTCGACTAGCGCTCCAGCGCGATGCGTCGCTGTGGCTGTTTCTGCAGGCCGGCGAACGCCTGCTGGATACAGGTCAGCGCCCGCTCCATCGCGTGCTCGAAGCGGTAGCGGCTTTCTACATACAGACACAACTCCAGACGCAGCGGTTGCTCCAGCGGCAGCGGACGCTGTTGCAGCCCCAGCAGCTGGGCGACGCGGCTGGGCAGGGTCAGGCCGAACGGCTGGCGGTCGGCGATCAGGCGAGCAGCCAGGGCGCTCTGCACGCTCACGGCGATGCTCCGGCGCTGGCCGCGCAGGCCCAATTCCAGGTCCACCGGCGCGAGGCCTTCGCGGCGCTGCGACACCTGAATCTGCGGCACCCGCAGGTATTCCTCCAGCGTGCGCGGCGCCTGCTGCAAGGCCGCGCCATGGGCGAACACATAGTGGTCGCTGAGCAGGGACAGCTTGCGCAGGCCGCTCTGCTGGGACATCGGCTGGTCGATGTCGATCAGCAGGTCGAGTTTGCCGGTGGCCAGTTCCTGCAGCGCTTCGCGGCGACGAGCCTGGTAATAGCGCACCTGCCAGTCCTGCTCCGGCTGCTCGCACAGCGCATCGAGCAGCAGCGGCTGGAATGCCTCCGGGCAGCTCAGGCGCAGGCTGCGCGTGGGCGTTGTGGCCAGCGCTGCGGGTGTGTGGTGCAGGGCGTCACGCAGACTGTCGAGGGCGTCGCGGACGTGTCCGGAGAGCCGGTGCGCCACCAAGGTCGGCGCCACGCCCAGGTGCGTCTTGACGAACAGCGGGTCCGCGCACAGCAGGCGCAGGCGGCGCAGCGCGTTGCTCATCGCCGGCTGGGTGAGGTTCATCACCTCGGCGGCGCGGGTGATGCTGCGCTGGTGGTAGATGGCGTCGAAGGCCAGCAGCAGGTTGAGGTCCAGTTGGCGTAGGTCGAGCATAGCGAGTACCGCGTTGGGCGCGAAAGCGAGCGGCGGATGCTAGTGACCGCCCTGCCCCGCGCCGTCAGCCCTACAGGACAATTTCCGATCATCCGTGCGCTGCGCCGATGAACGCGGTGCCGGCATTCGTCCGGTGAATGCGCTTCGGCGATGCGCGCGCGGATTGGCATAGTGGTTCTCCCTGTGTCATCACTCTTCGCGGGAGCCCGGCCATGAACGAGTTCGAACACCAACTGCTGGCGGTCAACGGCATCCAGCTCAGCCTCTACAGCTGCGGCCCGGCGAGTGGCAAGCCGGTGTGGCTGCTGCATGGCTTCCCCGAGTGCTGGCACTCCTGGCAGCACCAGATGCGCGCCCTCGCCGCCGCCGGCTACCGCGTGTTCGTGCCGGAGATGCGCGGTTACGGCCAGACCAGCGCGCCCGACGCGGTGGATGCCTACGATGTGCTGACCCTGTGCGCGGATATCCAGGGGGCAATGGACGCCCTTGGCCACGAGCGCGTGGCGATGGTCGGCCACGACTGGGGCGCCCCGGTGGCCTGGCACCTGGCGCTGCTGGAGCCGCAGCGTGTCGAGGTGCTCGCCACGCTGTCGGTTCCCTTCGCCGGCCGCGCCAAACGGCCCGCCGTGGAGATCATGCGCGAGGTGTTCGCCGGCAAGTTCTTCTACATCCTCTACTTCCAGCAGCCGGGGCGCGCCGAGGCCGAACTGGACGCGGACATCGCCATCAGCCTGCGGCACTTCCTCGGTGACAATGTGCGCCTGGCGCCCGACCAGTCGCCCGATGGCCGCCTGTTCGACGGCCTGCCGACACCGCCGGAGCACCTGAGCTGGTGCAGCGCCGAGGACTTCCAGTTCTACGTGCGGACTTTCCAGGGCCGCGGCTTCCACGGCGCGCTGAACTGGTACCGCAACTTCGAGCGCAGCTGGCAGCGCACCGAGCCACTGGCCGGGCGCCAGGTGCAGCAGCCGACACTGTTCCTGATCGGCGACCGCGACCCGGTCGGGCGCTTCGAGGCGTATACCGTGCAGCGCATGCCCGAGCATGTGCCGAACCTCGAACAGCATGTGCTGGAGGACTGCGGGCACTGGATCCAGAACCAGCAGCCGCAAAAGGTGAATGCGTACCTGCTGGACTTCTTCACGCGCCATTACCCGGCCTGAATTCGTTGGCGCTTGTGGGCGTCGGGCGCAATGCGTAAGGTCGGTCGCGCCGCTATCCCGAGCTGCCGAGCCCATGAGCCCACGTCCCGCCGACCTGTCCAACGCCTTCTACGCGCCGACCCTGCTGCCGGCCTTCGAGGAGCTGTTGTCGCGCGGAGTGCCGGGTGAAGACCTGGAGGCGTGCTTCCGCCGTACATTGCTGGAACTGCGCACGCCGCTGGTGCGGGTGCCGCTGTTCCTCGCACGGCGCTTCTGGGACCAGGCCGAAGCGGCCAGCGGCGAATCGGCCATCGGCCTGCTGGCGGGCAAGCGCTTCGCCTCGACCCTGACCAACGGCCTGACCTACCTGTTCGACGTGGCGCCGACCCTGGAATCGGCCTGCGCCTACTTCGCCACCTACTTCCCCTACTTCAACGGCTCGTTGTGCGCCGAGCTGCGCGAGGATCGCGGGCAGATCGCCCTGGTGCTCAGCGAACAGGGCGCCCTGCTTTCCGGCCGGCAGAGCCGCGAATACACGGTGGTGGGTATCTGCAGCCTGCTGCGGCGCAAGCTGCTGGCCAGCGGCATCCAGCAGGACCCGCTGCTGTGCATCGACCTGCCCGGCATCGAGCCGGCCAATGCGCACGTCTACGAACAGGCACTCCGCGTGCCGCTGCGCTGGCGCAGTGAGGCGATCGTCCTGCACCTGTCGCCGGAACTGTTCCGCCGCCCGTTGTCGCCGCCCAACGCCGGGCTGGAGGGCACGCTGGTCGGCCTGCTCGAACAGGCGCGTAGTCAGACCCAGAGCACCTTGCTGGATGAGGCCGCCGACTATATCGCCCGCGAGTTGCCCCAGGGCGCGAGTTTCCAGTCCTTCTGCGAGTCCCGCCATCTGACCGAACGCACCGCCGCGCGGCGGCTGCTCAGTCATGGCTGGCGCTATAGCGAGTTGCTGGACGAACAGCGGCGCTTCCGCGCGGTGGATCTGCTGGAGGATTCGGCGCTGTCCCTGGCGCAGATCACCGACCTGTTGGGCTACGGCGATCTGCAGAGTTTCTCCCGCGCCTTCAGCCGCTGGTATGGCACCAGCCCGGGTGCCTGGCGCGACGCCCTGCCCCGCTGACTCAGGCGCTGCGGCGCATGCCGATGTGCGGGATGTCGTCTTCCAGATAGACCTCAGTTACCGGCGTGAAGCCGTAGCGGCCGTAGTAACCCTGCAGGTGCGCCTGGGCCGAGAGGTAGATCGGCAGGCCGGCCCAGCGCTGGGCGATGGCCTGCAGCGCCTGCTCCATCAGCTGGTGGCCAAGGCCGGTGCCGCGCCCGGCCGGCGCAATCACCACACGGCCGATCACCACGTCGCCGTCATGGCGTTGCGGATCGAGCAGGCGCAGGTAGCCGATCAGCTGGCCATCCTGCTCGACCATCAGGTGGCAGGTGTCGCCGACCAGGTCGAGGCCATCGACTTCCTGGTACGGGCATTTCTGCTCCACCACGAAGACTTCGGTGCGCAGTTGCAGGATGGCGTAGAGCTCATCCTTGGTCAGGTCGCTATGGTGCTTGCAGGTCCAGTTCAGGGCCATGTTCTGTTCACTCCGATCATCGAGAAGGCCATGGTAGCGCGGCTCACACCGGCGCGTGGAAGCGCAGTGTCGCGGACCCGCCCAGGTGCCGGCGCAAGGCTTCGATGGCGACCTTCACCTTGGCCGGCTGGGCGTCGCGACGCGGGGTAACGGCGTAGATGCCGAACGGCGGCAGCGACCACTCCGGCAGTAGTCGCACCAGCTTGCCCTCCTCCAGCGCCTCGCGGACTTCCGGCTCGGGCTGGGCGGAAACGCCGAGGCCGTCGAGGGTGAACTGGCGCAGGGCGATCATGCTGTTGGCGGCCACACGCGCTTCGAGCCGCAGCTTGCAGCTCTCCCCGCCCGGCCCACTGAAGTTCAGATACGCCTGGTGCGCCACGGTGTTCAGCGCCAGCCAGTCAACGTTCTGCAGTTGTTGCGGATGGTCGATGGCCGCGATGCGCCGAACGTACGCCGGCGCCGCGCAGATGACGTTGTTCCATTCCGCCAGATGGCGCGCCACCAGGCTCGAATCGGACAGGCTGCCAACGCGGATGGCGAGGTCGATGCGCTGTTCGATCAGGTCGATCTGCTCGTCATGGAAGAACAGCTGCAAGCGTAGTTGCCGGTGGTTCTCCAGCAGCGGCCGCAGCGCTTCGGTGATCAACTTGCCGGAAAAGCCCACCGGTGCCGCCAGCCGCAGCTCGCCCACCGGCGCCTCGCGCCATTCGCCCAGGCGCTGCTCGGCTTCCTCGGCAATCGCCAGCATCTGCGCGCAGCTGCGGTAGAAGGCTTCGCCGGCTTCGGTCAGTGTCAGCTTGCGGGTGGTGCGGTGTAGCAACGTGACCTGGGCGTGGGCTTCGAGCTTGCGAATCTGCTGGCTGACTGCCGAGGGCGTCATGCCGAGGGCCTCGGCCGCGGCGGCCATGGAGCCGCGCGAGACCACGGTGGCGAACACCGCCATGCCGCGAAGATTGTCCATTGTGAAGCTCCGCTAAAGAGTGAAAGGCAAAATAGCGGGTTTTTCCCTTGATTGCCGGCACCTAGGATGTCATCTCCCAAAATGGAGAAGAGAAACGATGCCTTCGAGCCGTGCCAACGTCCCTACCCCCGATGCCGCGCGCTACCTCAAGCGCCTGTGCAACCACTTCGCCCACAAGCTGCCGGTCGAACTGACCGAAGACCGCGGCGTGCTGACCTTCGATTTCGGTACCTGCCGCCTGCACGCAACGCCCGAAGCCCTGCTGATGGAAGCCGAGTCCGCTGATGCGGAAGGCCTTGAGCGCTTGCAGAGCGTGGTCGTCAGCCACCTCGACCGTTTCGCCTGGAAAGAGGGCCAACTGCCGGTGAACTGGCAAGCCGCCTGAAAATCGCCGACGAAAAACGCAAAAACTGAAAAACCCGGCCAAGGCCGGGTTTTTTGTGGCCTGGAAAAAGCCAGGCGTCGCTCAGGATTTGTGACCAAAGAGTGAAGTATTAGTCACGAAATATTCAGGTGAATCACCGAATTTTACCGACTGACCGTATGAAACAATCCTGTGCGTTTGGTTGCTTTTTGATCAACCTAGAATGTCAATGCTTTGAAACATCTTGTAACCGTGTGGCCACTTTTACCCCGAGTTATCCACACGGTCGATGCGCAAAATCTGTACAGAACGGCCCTTTACCCGGAAAGCGGCCTGGTACGGCCAGCGCTCAACGGCTAATTCGCGTACGCCTGGCACCTCGCTGGGTGAACCGCTGCTGCTCATCTCCAGGTTCGCCAGCGGGCTGACCTGCTCGACGATGTCCTGGATGGCCCGCAGCGCCTTCTCCGGCCCGATCAGCACCACGTAGTGGTCGTAGATGGCGTCCAGGTCGGCCGCCGCCTTGTGCGTCCACTGCAGACTCATGCCAGGCCCCACTTGGCTTCGATGGCGGCGTGTTCCAGCAGGTGGCCGGCATCGGCGTCTGCCACCCCCTCATCGATGGCCGCCACGTGCCAGCTCTGGCGTTCCAAGTACTGCGCCAGGGCCTGGCGCAGGTGATACGGCCGGTCCCGGTGGGTGGCGCGGGCCAGTTGGTCCAGCGCCGCCACGAGGCTGTCATCGGCGCGGAACGAAACAACGGTGGTCACTTTTTGAACAGCTCCGTTTACGCTGTATACAGTGTTTACAACGATAACATACGTATACGAATCAAGCACTTGGCAGGGTAGAAGTTTTTCATCGGCAGAAGTGGCGCAGAGCGCTCCAGGCCCGGTTGGCGCGGGGCGGAGCATCACTTTCGCGCCGGCGAAAGTTGGCTTCCGGCATCGGGGATTTGTTGGCGAGGCGGGGCGCATCAGGCTTGCCGGGCGGCCCACACAACAACAACAGGAGCCCCGCGATGCTGCTCGATTACCTGATCATGCTGGTCTACGCCCTGGGCATGCTTGCCCTGGGCTGGTACGGAATGCGCAAGGCGCGCAACCAGAACGACTTCCTCGTCGCCGGGCGCCGCTTAGGCCCGGGCCTTTACCTGGGCACCATGGCCGCCGTGGTGCTTGGCGGCGCGTCCACCATCGGTACGGTGAAGCTCGGCTATCTCTACGGGCTGTCCGGCCTGTGGCTGGTGTTCATGCTGGGCCTGGGGATCATCGTCCTCAGCCTGGTGTTCTCGCGGCAGATCGCCAAGCTCAAGGTCTACACCGTCACGCAGATCCTCGAGCAGCGCTACCAGGCGTCCTCGCGGCTGATCGGCGGGATCGTGATGGTCGCCTACGACCTGATGGTGGCGGTCACCGCGACCATCGCCATCGGCTCGGTGACCGAGGTGGTCTTCGATGTGCCGCGTATACCGGCGATCCTCTGCGGCGGCGGCATCGTCATCTTCTACTCGGTGATCGGCGGCATGTGGTCGCTGACCCTCACCGACATCATCCAGTTCGTGATCAAGACCCTCGGCATCTTCGCCGTGCTGCTGCCCATGTCGATCCACGAGGCGGGCGGCCTGTCGCGCATGCAGGAGGTGCTGCCGGCGGGCTTCTTCGACCTTGGCCACATCGGCCTCGACACCATCCTCACCTACTTCCTGCTGTACTTCTTCGGCGCCCTGATCGGGCAGGACATCTGGCAGCGCGTGTTCACTGCGCGCAGCGAGAAGGTGGTGCGCTACGCCGGCCTCGGCGCCGGTATCTACTGCATGCTTTACGGCCTGGCCTGCGCGCTGATCGGCGCCGCCGCCCACGTGCTGATCCCCAACCTGGCGGTGCCGGAGAACGCCTACGCCGAGGTCACCCGGCAGGTACTGGAGCCGGGCGTGCGCGGGCTGGTGGTAGCGGCAGCGCTGTCGGCCATCATGTCCACCGCCTCCGGCTGCCTGCTCGCCGCCGCCACTGTGCTGCAGGAGGACGTCTACGCACGTTTCCTGCGCCCCGGTGCGCCCAATGGCCTGCGTGAGAGCCGCCTGTTCACCCTGCTGATGGGCGTGGTGATGCTGGTCCTGGCGTGCCTGGTGAACGACGTCATCGGCGCGCTGAGCATTGCCTACAACCTGCTGGTGGGCGGCCTGCTGGTGCCGATCCTTGGCGCGCTGCTGTGGCGCCGCGCATCGGCCCGCGGGGCGATCGCCAGCATCGTCGTCGGCAGCGTCGTGGTGGTCCTGTTCATGGCCATCGACGGCATCCTCGCCAACACCCCCATCGCCTATGGCCTGCTCGCCAGCCTGGTCACCTTCGTGGTGGTCAGCCTCGCCGGCAAGCCTGCCATCGGCCTGCAGCCGCAGGCCGACTGAATCCCTTTCGCAGCCAGGAGACGAACCGTGACCCATGATTTCCCGCAACCGATGGACGCCGCCGAGATTCCCCGCTTCGCCGGCATTCCCAGTTTCATGCGCCTGCCCATCTTCGAAGACCCGGCCCAGCTGGACATCGCGCTGCTCGGCGTGCCCTGGGACGGTGGCACCACCAACCGCGCCGGCGCCCGCCATGGTCCGCGCGAGGTGCGCAACCAGTCCAGCCTGATGCGCAAGGTGCACCATGTCAGCCACATCGCTCCCTACGAGCTGGTGCGCGTCGGCGACATCGGCGATGCGCCGGTGAACCCCATCGACCTGCTCGATTCGCTTAAGCGCATCGAGGGCTTCTACCGGCGCATTCACGCCGCTGGCGCCATCCCGCTGTCGGTGGGCGGCGACCACCTGGTGACGCTGCCGATCTTCCGCGCGCTGGCCGCCGAGCGGCCCATCGGCATGGTGCATTTCGACGCCCATTCCGACACCAACGACCGCTATTTCGGCGACAACCCGTACACCCATGGCACGCCGTTCCGCCGCGCCATCGAAGAGGGGCTGCTCGATCCGAAACGCACGGTGCAGATTGGCATCCGCGGTTCGATCTACGACGCAGACGATGAAGCCTTTGCCCGGGAGTGCGGCATCCGCGTGATCCACATGGAAGAGTTCGCCGACCTGGGTGTCGAGGCAACGCTGGCTGAGGTGCACCGCGTGGTGGGGCAGGAGCCGACCTACGTGACCTTCGACGTCGATGTGCTCGACCCGGCCTTCGCGCCCGGCACCGGCACGCCGGAGATCGGCGGCATGACCACGCTGCAGGCCCAGCACATGATCCGCGGCCTGCAAGGTCTGAACCTGATCGGCGCGGATGTGGTGGAAGTCTCGCCGCCGTTCGACCAGGGCGGGGCGACTGCGCTGGTGGGCGCGACCATGATGTTCGAGCTGCTCTGCGTGCTCGCCGACTCGCTGGCCGCTCGCCGCTGACCGCGATGGGGGTTCACGCGACGGCGTCCTCGGCGCTATAACGAAAGGCCTGCGCCCGCCGCCGCGAGAACTCCCATGCTGGGCAATCTTTCCGATATCGACCTGCGCCTGCTGCGCACCTTCTGCACCATCGTCGAGGCGGGCGGCTTCACCGCCGCCCAGGTGCGCCTGAACACCAGTCTGTCGCGCCTGAGCGTGCTGGTGCGTGATCTCGAACTGCGCCTGGGCTATTCGCTCTGTCGGCGCGGCAGCAGCGGCTTCCAGCTCACCGATGAGGGCCAGGAGCTGTACGAGGCGGCGCTGGGCCTGTTCGTCGACATCGAGCGCTTCCGCGAACAGGTCACCGGCCTGGGGGGGCGCGACCGTGAAACCCTGCACCTGGGCTGTGTCGATGGTGTGCTCGGCCAGCATTGCTGGCCCCTGCCACTGGCAATCCAGCTGTTCCGCCGGGACTGCCCGCGGGTGCGCCTGAACCTGCATACGCAGCGCCCGGATGAACTGGAAAACGCCGTCCTGGAAGAGCGCCTGCAACTGGCCATCGGCGCCTTCCACCACCGCTTGTCCGGCCTTCGCTACCAGCCCCTGTTCAGCGAGGAGCAGAACCTTTACTGCGCCCGCGAGCATCCGTTCTTCGCCCGCCAGGACGACGAGCCGACGCTGGAGCAGATCTGCGCCGCCGAGTATGTCGGGCGCGGCTACATGGCGGAAAGCCGGCGGCCCCACGGCCTGGTGTTCAGCCGCGCGACCAATGCCTACAGCATGGAGGCCATCGCCAACCTGGTGTTCAGCGGCACCTTCATCGGCTACCTGCCGAGCCACTACGCGAGCGAGTGGGTGGCCGATGGTCGGTTGCGCGCGATCCGTCCGGCGCAACTGGCCTATGTCTCGGAATTCCATTGCGTCACGCGCCAGGGGGCCGAGCCCGGCGAGGCGCTCGCGGCTTTCCTCGATGCGCTGGAGCGCGCCCAGGCACGACTGGGCAATGGCGTGGCGCTGGCATGAACGCCTTGCGCGCCTTGCACGACGAAGGCTTCGTCCTGTTGCGCGGCCTGCTGGGCGTGGCGCAAGTCGCTGAGGTGCGCGCACTGATCGACGACCTGCGGCCGCTGCACTGGGACTATGAGGGCCTGGTGGATCACTACAAATGCGTGTTCAACCGTTCGCCGCGCTGGCTGCCGTATCTCGATCCGTCGGGGCTTATCGAGCTGGCCGAAGCGGCGCTGGGCGATGACTGCCATGTGATCGGCCAGACCGCCTGGCGTTGCCACCCCGGCTTCATCGGCGCAGAGCTGCATCAGGACTATCTGCCCGTGGCGCTGCCCGCCGTCGATGTGCCGATGTTCATCTGCACCGCGCAGATCTACCTCGACGATATCGACGAGGCGCTGTGCCCGACCTGGGTAGTTCCCGGCAGCCATCGCGCCGGCCGCGCGCCGCAGCCGGACGAGTACGAGTGGCAGGGCAGGGCCGCCGAACCGGTGCTGTGCCGCGCCGGCGACTGCCTGCTGTTCCGCAGCGACTTGTGGCATGCCGGCAGTCGCAATACGAGCCAGCGCACGCGCTATCTTCTGCAGGTGCACTATGGCCGGCGCATGGTCGCGCAGAAGTTCTCGCCCTACCTGGACTGGGCGTTCAACCCCCAGGTATTGGCCGCCTGCACGCCGCGCCAGCGCCGTCTGCTGGGTGACCATGAGGCGGCGGAATACGATTGAATCACTGCGTCCGGGAGGACTGGAGATGAGTAAGGTGCATGCCGGCGGCTGCCATTGCGGACAGCTGCGCTACGAGTGCGATGCCGAGCTGACGGACGTCGCCCATTGCCATTGCTCGATCTGCCGGCGCACCACTGGCGGCATCGTCACCACCTGGGTCACTGTGCCGCTGAAGAGCTTCCGCTGGACCCACGGCAAACCAGCCGAGTACCCCTCTTCACCGCCGTGCGTGCGCTACTTCTGCCGCAACTGTGGCGCCCAGCTGGCGCTGTTCACGGACCAGGCGCCGGACACGATGGATATCACCACGGCGACGCTGGAGGAGGTCGAAACGGTGCTGCCCAACCGGCATATCTGGGTGAACAGCCGGCTGCCGTGGATTCACCTGGACGAGCAGCTGGAAGAGGAGTGGGAGGAGAAGCTCTAGGGTTCGCGGTTCGGTTTTGTTAGCGAGCAAGCTCGCTCCTACGAAGAGCAACAATGCGCTACCTGTAGGAGCGAGCTTGCTCGCGAACCGGCGATCGGCTGGCTTCAGGGCAACTCCAACCCGCCCGCCGCCTTGTGCAGCTCGCGCAGGTGCGCGCCGATCTGCTTGGTGTTGGCTTCCAGCGCGGCCAGCTCGTCGCGGCGCTCCGGGGTGAGCAGGGCGCGAACTTCACGGTCGAGGTTGTCGCTGAGCTGGCGCAGGCGTTGCTGGCGCTGCTGTGTCTGCTTCTCCAGGGTCGCCGTCTCCGGCGCCTGGGGCAGGCCGTAGCCGCCGTCGAGCAGCTCGGCAGGGCGGCTGAGGAAGCCGCTGTCGTCGAGGATCTGCTGCAGCGTCTTGCCGGCAGCAGCGAGATCGGGCTTGGCCTGCATGCTGTCGCGGTCACTCAGGTACAGGCGCTTGAGCTCATCCTGGGCCAGCAACAGCTGGCGGCGCAGCGAGGCCTGTTCGAGCAGCAGCAGGGCGGCGCTGGAGCGCAGGTCGGCCTTGTCGAACCACTGGCGGCGCTCGACGGCCGGGAGGGCGAGCCAGTCTTCCACCTTGTCCTGCGGGACATTCATGCGCTTTTTCAGCACGTCGAACATGGCTTGGTAGCGGTCGCGGAAGGAGTCGAAGCGATAGCCCAGGCGCAGGGCTTCCTTGGGGTTGTCCAGCACGCTGGCGTCGGCGATGCCCTTGTTCTCCAGCAGGCCAAGCACGCCATAGGGCGTGATGCTATCCATGGTCTGCAGGCTCTGGCGCTGGATGCCGCTGCGCAGCAGCTTGAGCGTCTCCACCGCACAGTTGTTGGAGAGGAAGTAGTAGTTGCCGTCGTAGCTCCAGTGGCTCTGCGCGGAGCGCTCCACCAGGCTGTTGACCTCATCGCGGCTGAGCTTGAGCGGAATCGAGGCGAGGCTGCGTAGCTCGACCTTGGTGTACTCCTCGATCACCTGGGACAGCGGCAGCACGAACAGGCGCGACGGGTAGGCGCCGGTCAGGCCATCCCAGCTGGAGAGCTGCAGGTCGCCGACGAAGGCGCGGTAGGACAGCACCAGGTGCTGGTCCAGGTCCAGGCGGCAGGCCGGGCCGCGCGGGCGGCCGGGGGCGCAGACCACCAGCCGCAGCATGGTGTGGCCCCAGCGGCTGGCGATCTCGGTGTTGGCCTCGGCGATCAGGTAGTCGACCTCGTAGACGCGTTCCGGGTCGAGATAACCCAGGGGCTGGCGGCCGAAGTCGCGGCCGGCATTGAGGTAGGCGTAGCTTGTGGAGCATTCATCGTGCGGACGCTCGCCGAAGCGCGCCGCGTAGTAGCGATAGAGCGCGGGACGGCGGCAGGCGAAGCTGCGGTCGAGGAGGAAGTACTCCATGTTCACCGCGACGTACTCGCGCGGGTTGGTCACTTCGTACTTGTCCGGACTGCGCAGCAGGAAGCGGTTGTGCTGCTCGCGCTCACCGTGCTTGCCGGCGTACTGCGGCCAGCCGGCGAGGTCGAGCAGGCGTGGGTCGTCCGAGAGGGTGAAGCGGCGGCCGGTCTGGCCGCGGCATTCGTCCGGCGCGCCAACGCGGCCGAGGCTCTTGTCGCGCATCGTGCAGCGGTTGATCACCCGGCCTTCGTCGGTTTCCCACAGGCGCGCGCGGTCATAGAGGTGGGTCAGTTCGTGGAGCAGGGTGGCCAGCAGTTCGCGGCGCAGGGTGCCGTGGGTGCGGCCGGTCTGCTCGGTGGCGGCGCTGCCGTCGGTGAGTGGGCCGAGATAGCGGGTGTTCAGGGCGATGGCGCCGGGGCGCAGGGTGCGGCCCATGCCATTGCTGGGCAGGTCGTCGCGCCATTGCACGTCGACCTTGCGGTCCAACTGGGCGACGAAGCTGTCCGGCAAGGTGTGCAGGGCCTCGTCGAGCAGTTGCTGGCTGGCCTGGCGCTGGGCGGCGCTCAGGCCTTTGTCGTCCAGCTCCAGGCGGAGCGAGGCGTGGCTGCTGGCGGCGACAATCAGTGCCAGGGCCGCCAGCCAGCGGCCAGCCCGGAGTCTCACAGAGCGAGGATGGCTTCAGCCAGGACCTGATCCGAGGCTTCGCGCGCCTGCGGTACCTGCTCGCGCAGCACCTTGAACGCGGCTTCCAGCTGGGCGCCACGGATTGCGCCGTCGCTGCCGACGTAGCTGGCGGCATCGTCGCGGGCTTCGCGGACGACCTTCATGTCACGCACGGAGGTGGTGGTGTCCGAGGTGAAGTCGATGCTGCGGGCGAAGGCGTTGGTGGTGATGTTGAACACGCGGACCACCGATTGGGCCTGGGCGGTGGACGCGCAGGCAGCGAGCAGCAGACCGAGGATCAGGGGGCTCTTGGGAAGCGAGCTGAGGCGCATGGATGTCTCCGAAAGGGCAGCGGGAGCTGCTCACGACTTATTTGGCAAGAATAGCTTCGGCCAGTTCCCGATCGTTCGCCGCCAGCCCCGGATGTTCCTGGCGCAACCAGTGCAGTGCAGCCTCCAGGCGGACACCGCGCACCGCGCCGTCGGTGGCGACGAATTGCGCCGCGTCATCACGGGCACCGCGCAGCAGCTTGTTGTCGAAGGGCGCGCTGGTGACCTTGCTGGTGGCGTAGCTGGTCCCCACCGGGAACTGAGTCGTCTGGTCGAATGCCTGGACGGGCAGGGAACAGGCCAGCAGCGGCAGCAGGAAGAGCAGGGTACGCATGGACTCGAACGATCGGAAAAGTACGACCGCCAAGGCTAACGGAATGCGCCGGAGAGAGCCAGCGCAGAGCGCCGGGCGGAGCGCCCGGCGCGGCAGGGTTCGGCCGATCAGATGGTCAGGATGGCCTGGGCCAGTTGCTGATCGTTGACGGCCAGGGTCGGCATCTTGCTGCGGATGTGAGCGAAGGCGGCTTCCAGGTGCGCGCCACGGATCTGGCCCTGGCTGGCGACGAAGGTCGCGGCGTCGTCGCGGGCTTCCAGAACGATCTTGTCGTCCTTGAAGGAGTTGCTGATGCCCGAGGTTGCATCGGAGGTGGCGCCGGTGGCGCGCACCGACAGGTCGGTGGTGTAGACGAAACTGGTGGCGAAGGCACCAGTGGTGCAGCCGATCAGTGCAGCAGCGGCGATCAGGCGAAGGCTGTTCTTCATGGAGTGGCTCCGGATAAGACCTAGCAAATGTGGCCGGGGCGGCCACTCTACCTGTGCTCAGACTAGCCAAGACTGATCGGCGTCACCAGCTATCCGCGCCAGAACGGTTTCGAGATTTCGCGCACACGCTCGCTGGGAGAAATGCCGATGTCGGCCAGTTGCAGCTCGCTGAGTGCTGCCAGGTGGCGGCGGGTCAGGGCATTTCGCCGCCACTCGCTCAGCAGTCGTGGCAGGTGGCCGAGCAGCGAGAGACGGGGCTGGGGTTGTGAAAGCGCGCGTTCCATGGCGATTCTCCTGATGACCGATAGGGACGGTCGATACAGGCTCGCATTCGCGGGCGACGACGCATCAGGCGCAGCGGTGTGAAATTACGGGGGAACAGCGGCGGTAAATGCGGAACTGTACTGCCGCTGTAGCGACTGTCTGTTCCAGAGGGCGGGGAAGGGTAGAGCCGGGAGTATTGCCACGGGCCGCTCCAGATGAGCGGCCTCAGGCAATCTAGCAGTACAGTTTTGGCGATCCTGGAGAGAATGGCCCAGTTGTACTGTTGAATCAGCGCCAGAACGGCTTGTTCAGTTCGGCGTAACGCTGGGCTTCGCTGATGCCGGCGTCGGCCAGCAGGCGGGAGTCCAGGCGAGCCAGCTGACGGCGGCTTTCCATGCGGCGCTGCCACAGGCGAACGGTGCCGACGAGGCCACGATGGGCGCTGGAGGTGCTACGGGTAGTGCTGAGAGCTGCGGAACCGAGGGTACGTTCCATGGTGGTCATCCTTCTCGCTTGTGGCGAGTAGTCAGTTGCTGAATTGATTGAGCATATGATCTGACTATTTGGTCAGGACGGACAGGTACAGTTGCACAGTATTGCAGCTGGTCAGGCGATTGTTATTTTGAACTGTAATGGTCTTTTTCAGGGCGAACTGTACCGTTGCGCTCCATTCTGGTGCGCAATTGGTGGGCGTCTGAGGTATTTCGAGGGTGCCGGCCAGGGTGGCGGCGAGGAGAGCTGAACAGTTGAGGCGGGATAAAAATCTGTTCAGGAGTGTTTTTACGTGGTTTTTTTTCGGCTGTAAACCCTTGCGGGCCATTCATTGCTGAATGACCCGCAAGCGGCTCTGGATCAGCTCGCCGCCAACATGTGGCCGCGTTCGTCCAGATTGATATGCCACTCCAGGGCCTCGCGCAGGATGTGCGGAGTGTGGCCGCCGCGCTCGCAGGCGGCATCGAAGTAACTGTTCAGGGCGTCGCGGTAGGACGGGTGCACACAGTTGTCGATGATCACCCGGGCGCGCTCGCGCGGCGCCAGGCCACGCAGGTCGGCCAGGCCTTCCTCGGTGACCAGGATGTCCACATCGTGCTCGGTGTGGTCGACGTGGCTGACCATTGGTACGACGCTGGAGATGTTGCCGCCCTTGGCGATGGACTTGGTGACGAAGATGGCCAGGTGCGCGTTGCGGGCGAAGTCACCCGAGCCGCCGATGCCATTCATCATCCTGGTGCCGCCCACGTGGGTGGAGTTCACGTTGCCGTAGATATCGAATTCCAGCGCGGTGTTGATGCCGATGATGCCCAGGCGGCGGACCACTTCAGGGTGGTTGGAGATCTCCTGCGGGCGCAGCACCAGCTTGTCCTTGTAGCGCTCCAGGTTGCCGAAGACTTCGGCGTTGCGGCGCGCGGACAGGGTGATGGAACTGCCCGAAGCAAAGCGCAGCTTGCCGGCGTCCATCAGGTCGAAGGTCGAGTCCTGCAGCACTTCGGAGTACATGGTCAGGTTCTCGAATGGCGACTCGATCAGGCCGCACATGACGGCGTTGGCGATGGTGCCGACGCCGGCCTGCAGCGGGCCGAGGCTGTTGCTCATACGGCCGGCGTCCACTTCACGCTTGAAGAAGTCGATCAGGTGGTTGGCGATGGCCTGGGTTTCGCCGTCCGGCGGTAGCACGGTGGACGGGGAGTCCGGCTGGTCGTTGACGACGATGGCGACGATCTTCTCCGCCGGGATCGGGATCGCGGTGCTGCCGATACGGTCGTCGACCTTGGTCAGCGGGATCGGCGTACGAGTAGGACGGTAGGTCGGGATATAGATGTCGTGCAGGCCTTCGAGGTTGGCGTTGTGCGCGACGTTGATCTCGACGATCACCTGCTTGGCGAAGATCGCGAAGCTGGCCGAGTTGCCCACCGAGGTGGTCGGCACGATGTGGCCTTCCTCGGTGATGGCGACGGCTTCGATGACAGCGATGTCCGGCAGCTTGAGCTGGTGGTTGCGCAGCTGTTCGACGGTTTCCGACAGGTGCTGGTCGATAAACATCACCTCGCCGGCGTTGATCGCCTTGCGCAGGGTGCTGTCGACCTGGAAGGGCATGCGGCGGGCCAGCACGCCGGCTTCGGTGAGTTGCTTGTCGAGGTCGTTGCCCAGGCTGGCGCCGGTCATCAGGCTGATGCGCAGCGGCTCCTGCTTGGCGCGCTCGGCGAGGGCCTTGGGCACGGCTTTGGCTTCGCCGGCGCGGGTGAAACCGCTCATGCCGACGGTCATGCCGTCCTTGATAAGGGCCGCGGCCTGGTCGGCAGTCATCACCTTGTCCAACAGGGAGGACATACGCACGCGATCACGGAACATGGGAAAACCTCGGGCAGTAGGAAGTGCGAGGCCGCCAGTCTAGGGACTCGGCGATTTTTGGCTCTTATACCAAGGTCGAAAAATCGCCCGGCCGGTTGCCTTCTTACTACCAAAGTCCATGGGCGCGCGTATTGCCGGAGGGCAATGGGCCCGGCGCACCTGCCCGATGTCGGATGAACGGCTGGCTAGAGAGCCCGGAAGTCCAGGGACGGCGGGAAGCTGCTGGCCTTGAGCGGGTACGGATGGTCCTTGCGTTCGTAGACCGTCACCCAGTGCGCCAGTTGGTAGCGCGGAATGTAGTTGTCACGCAGCCACTGGCTCTGCGAGAGGTGATAGGTGAGCGTCAGAGGATTGCGAGTGACAAATCCATGGATCAGAACCACGTCCGGGTTCTGGTCATAGACGTATTGCAGGGCGTCTTCCAGACCGATGTCGCGATTGCTGTCCGAGCTCAGTCCGACCAGCGGGTCGACGACACGCTTGTAGAGCTGTTTCGCGTGACTATTGGCGGCGTTGAGGTTGAAGTAGTACAGCGATACGGGCGGCGAGGCGAGGCCGAGCAGGTCGACGAAATGTTGCTGCTTGCCGGCCAGGTAGGCGGTCTGGCCCATCTGGTCGTAGACGATGCGCAGACCCTGTGGATAGTTTTCGCGCAGGAAGTGGCCGATGGCCGCCTGGTAGTTCTGATCCAGGCACTGCGCTGCAAGCAAGGGCGAACGCTCCGCCAGCATGCCATCGAGCGGCACCTGGCTCTGCGGATCACGTAACTTGTCGCGGTAGGAGGCCAGCGCGCGTGCGGGGTCCTCTGCTATCAAGCGACCCATCAGCAGCAGTGCGTTTGGGCTGCGTCCGGCAAAGAGCTCTATGCGCGGTACCCAGATGACGGCGACCACTGCAAAGCACGCGTAGGCCGCCACCATGGCTCGGCTGGGACGCCAGGTCAGCTGACTGAGCGCGTGGCCCGCGCAGGCGAACAGCAGGTAGAACTGCGGCAGGGCCAGCGCATAGAAACGGAAATAGGGCTTGAAGTCGAAGTTCGAGCCAGCGAAGAAGATCCCCATCAGGGACAGTGCCACCAGCAGCATGAAGCTTGCCGGCTGGCTCATTCGTTTGAGCAGCAGTAACGCCGGAATCGCCAGGGCGAGCGGATAGAGAATCCGGAGTTCCTTCAGGACGAACCAGATATAGGACCAACTGGCGCCCTCGGCCGTGATCTTGGAGTAGAACGCGCTGACCTGCACCTCGTGGAAGTAGAAGAGCCGGAACGCCAGGTAGCAGCTGTACCCAAGGGCACACGAAATGAGGACGCGCAGGGCGAAGGCCCGTTGGCCGTTGAAGGCGAAGAACAGCAGGAAGACAGGCACGATCAGGAATGCCTCGGGTCGCACGAACAGCAGCAGGACGAAGGGTATCGCCCGCCATCCCCCTATCCTCCCTGGGCGCGAGCAGATCAGAAGGCAGCCGGACAACAGCAAGGTATAGGCGGCCAATTCCAGTCCGCTATTGGCCCACCAGACGAAGGGCGTGCTGCCGGCGATCATCAACGCAGCGGCGCCGCCCCAGGCGGGGCTGGCGAAGTTTCTGCCCGCCAGATAGACCAGGTACACGGTGCCCAGTCCGCACGACAGGCCCAGCAGTTTGATCAACGGGATCGGTGCAGCGCCGAGGTAGATGCCCAGGGCGAGCAGGTACTGCCAGAGCGGCCCGCTTCCCGATTCCACGGGTGTGTCGCCGATGTTGAAGACGTAGCCGAAACCGCCGGCGATGTTCTCAGCCGCTCGGAAGTAGATGTAGCTGTCTTCTTCGATGAAGAAGTAGGCGAGCGCCGTGAGTACGCAATAAAGGAGCAAAGCCAGCGCAACCAGTGCGCGACCCAGGGTGGCTTCTCTCGTGGGCGTTGGTGTGACGGGCATGACGGACATCCGTGTCATCGGGACGGTCGGGGTTCCCGCCGCGACTTTCGCGCGGCGGGTATGGGAAAGAATTGCAGGCTCAGCCGTAGTGGCCGGAAGACGAGGTACCCGCCGTAGGTCAGGGTGCCCAGTACCAGGGTGGGGACTGCGAGTGTACGACGGCCGCTCAGCAGGACGTACAGGACGCCGACGCTGATGAAAGCTTCCCGACGGGCGAATGCCAGTGCGCTGAGCCAGCCGTCCGCATGTGGCCGGGGCACGCAGGCTATTGCCAGGCCCCCCGCCGTCACCGGCGTGGAAAGTGGTCGGGCGACGCGATAGAAGACGAACAGTGTGCCCAGCCCGAACATCAGGCCCATTGCCTTGGCCAGCACCACCACATTGCATCCCAGCGACACTCCCAGCACGAGCAGGTACTGCCAGAGGGGGCCGCTGCCGGATAAGATCGGAGTGTCGCCGATGCTGAAGGCGTAGCCGAAACCGTAAGCAATGTTCTCGGCGACCCGGAAGTAGATGTAGCTGTCTGCCTCGATGAAGAAGCAGCCCAGGGCATGGAAGGTCATGTAGGCCAGGGCGGCGAGCAGGAAGAGGACATTGCCCGGAACATTCTGTCGCAGCGAAGGGCTGGTAGTTGTCATCGTGACTTCTTTGGCTTTCTTGTTGTAGGTCGACGCGCGCGCCCTCACGGCACCGCGTGTCTGGCGCATCCCCTCCCGGAGGCGCCAGCGGCGTTATCTAAACATGTTGGGGGCAATCAGGCCATCATGGAGCCAAAAACAAGGACACCGGCGCGAGGCCGGTGTCTTGTAGGGCGAGGATTGACGTTATTCGACGGCCTTGACCATGTCTTCGATGACTTTCTTGGCGTCGCCGAAGACCATCATGGTCTTGTCCAGGTAGAACAGTTCGTTGTCCAGGCCGGCGTAACCGCTGGCCATCGAGCGCTTGTTGACGATCACGGTCTTGGCTTTGTAGGCCTCGAGGATCGGCATGCCGGCGATCGGCGACTTCGGATCGTTCTTCGCGGCCGGGTTCACCACGTCGTTGGCGCCCAGTACCAGTACCACGTCGGTCTGGCCGAACTCGGAGTTGATGTCTTCCATCTCGAACACCTGCTCGTAAGGCACTTCGGCCTCGGCCAGCAGGACGTTCATGTGGCCCGGCATACGACCGGCAACCGGGTGGATGGCGAACTTCACGTTGACGCCGCGATGGGTCAGCTTCTCGGCCAGTTCCATCAGCGCGTGCTGGGCACGGGCCACCGCCAGGCCGTAGCCGGGGACGATGATCACGCTGTCGGCGTTGGTCAGCAGGAACGAGGCGTCGTCGGCCGAACCGGATTTCACCGGGCGGGCTTCCTTGGCACCGGCCGGGCCGCCAGCGTCCGCTTCGGCGCCGAAGCCGCCGAGGATGACGTTGAAGAACGAGCGGTTCATCGCCTTGCACATGATGTAGGAGAGGATCGCGCCCGAGGAGCCCACCAGCGAGCCGGCGATGATCAGCATCGAGTTGTTCAGCGAGAAGCCGATACCTGCCGCGGCCCAGCCGGAGTAGGAGTTCAGCATCGACACGACTACCGGCATGTCCGCGCCGCCGATCGGGATGATGATCAGCACGCCGAGGATGAAGGCCAGGGCCAGCATCACGACGAAGGCGGTCAGGTTGCCGGTGAACATGAACAGCAGGCCCAGGCCCAGGGTGGTCAGGCCCAGCACCAGGTTGAGCATGTGCTGGCCGGTGAACTGTACCGGGGCGCCCTGGAACA
The DNA here is from genome assembly GCF_016919445.1 of Pseudomonas sp. PDNC002. Taxonomy (NCBI): domain Bacteria; kingdom Pseudomonadati; phylum Pseudomonadota; class Gammaproteobacteria; order Pseudomonadales; family Pseudomonadaceae; genus Pseudomonas; species Pseudomonas sp. PDNC002. The sequence continues at coordinate 1,267,227 of NZ_CP070356.1, forward strand.
GACGGAACTTGTACTTGCCCGACAGCTTGCCGAAGGCGATCACCGATCCGGAGAAGGTGATGGCACCGATGGCCGCGCCGAGGAACAGCTCCAGGCGGTTACCGGCCGGGATGGTGTCGCCCAGGTTCTGCACGATGCCCAGGGATTGCGGCTCGACCACAGCGGCGATGGCGATGAACACGGCGGCCAGGCCGATCATGCTGTGCATGAAGGCGACCAGTTCCGGCATCTTGGTCATCTCGACGCGCTTGGCCATGATCGAACCAGCGGTGCCGCCGATCAGCAGGCCGACGATCACGTAGACGATGCCGGTGGTGGCGATCTCGGTGCTGATCTTGAACACCAGGGCCACGGTAGTGAGTACCGCGATGCCCATGCCGATCATGCCGAACAGATTACCGCGGCGCGAAGTGGTCGGATGCGACAGGCCTTTGAGGGCCTGGATGAAGCAGACCGAGGCGATGAGGTAGAGGAGGGTGACGAGGTTCATGCTCATGTCAGTGCTTCTCCGCCTTCGGCGCTTTCTTCTTGAACATTTCCAGCATGCGGCGGGTGACCAGGAAGCCACCGAACACATTCACTGCAGCCAGGGCCACGGCCAGGGTGCCCATGGCTTTGCCCAGCGGGGTGACGGTCAGGGCGGCGGCCAGCATGGCGCCGACGATCACGATTGCCGAAATGGCATTGGTCACCGCCATCAGCGGGGTGTGCAGGGCAGGGGTGACGTTCCAGACCACGTGGTAGCCGACGTAGATGGCCAGCACGAAGATGATCAGGTTGTAGATGCCGTGGGAGATCAGCATGTCTTCCATAGTTTCTCACCGGTCTTCAGGGCCGGACGCGGGGTCCGGCGCGTTCTTATATAAGAAGGGCTCAGCCGTTCTTGCGCACGATCTGGCCGTCACGGCACATCAGGCACGCGGCGACGATGTCGTCTTCCATGTTCACCGTGAAGCCTTCGGCGGTCAGGGTGAGCTTGAGGAAGTCGAGCAGGTTGCGTGCGTAGAGTGCGGAGGCATCTGCCGGTACCAGCGCGGCCAGGTTGCTCAGGCCGACGATGGTCACGCCATTCTTGACCACCACCTGGTCGGCTTCGGTCAGCGGGCAGTTGCCGCCTTGCGATGCCGCGAGGTCGATGACCACCGAGCCTGGCTTCATTTCCGCGACGGTCGCTTCGTGCAGCAGGGTCGGTGCCTTGCGGCCCGGAATCAGCGCGGTGGTGATGACGATGTCCGACTGCTTGGCGCGTTCGTGCACGGCCTTGGCCTGGCGTTCCATCCACGAGGCCGGCATCGGGCGGGCGTAACCGCCGACGCCTTCGGCGCACTCGCGCTCTTCATCGGTCTCGTAGGGCACGTCGACGAACTTGGCGCCCAGGGACTCGATCTGCTCCTTCACCGCCGGACGAACGTCCGAGGCCTCGATCACCGCACCCAGGCGCTTGGCCGTGGCGATGGCCTGCAGGCCGGCAACGCCGGCGCCGAGGATCAGCACGCGGGCAGCCTTAACGGTGCCGGCGGCGGTCATCAGCATGGGCATGAAGCGCGGATAGTGGTGGGCGGCGAGCAACACGGCCTTGTAGCCGGCGATGTTGGCCTGGGAGGAGAGCACGTCCAGGCTCTGCGCGCGGGAAGTACGCGGCGCGGCTTCCAGGGCGAAGGCGGTGATACCGCGTTCGGCCATGCGGGCGATGTTCTCGTTGTTGAACGGATTGAGCATGCCGAGCAGCACGGCGCCGGATTTCATCTGCGCCAGCTCGCTTTCGCTGGGCGCGACAACCTTCAGCACCAGTTCCGCGCCGAGCGCATCGGCGGCAGTGCCGATCTTCGCGCCAACGGCTTCGTAGGCGGCATCCGGCTGGCTGGCGCTAACGCCCGCACCACTCTGGATGACCACCTGATGGCCTTGCCCGATCAGTTTCTTGACCGTCTCCGGCGTTGCTGCGACCCGCGTCTCACCGGCTTGGGTCTCGAGGGGTACACCGATCTGCACTCGCAAATCTCCTGCGTGATCCTGGGATTGTCCGGGCTACTACGTTGGCGACCCGGGTTTTGAACTGGCAACGGTCTATTTTTTTGTTCTAGGAGCTGATTCTCTGTCCGGGCTGTGACCCGGTGGCCGCGGCATTGTGCAATCGAACCTGGAGGGCATCAAGAAGTTCTGGAGTGGTACGAAGCGATAACTACAAGTCACGTTCGGACCCGTGGTTTTCCGGTCGCCACCGAGGCCGCGTGGACCCTGGCGTTTAGCCTAATTGCCTATTGTGACCGGACGGAAATGTCATCCTCGCCGTGAATGACCACCCATCAGAGGCTCCCCATGCCCACCGAAAGGCCCGGTAATCCTGCAACAGGCTCAGGCATAGGTGTTAATTAATGTTTCTAATATGGAGTATGAGTCATTCCTGATGCCTGACTTTCTGTAGCAGATTTTTTACATTGACTACGGGGTCAGGAAAATCATCCGGAAGCTTCAAGACCGCGTATTACACCGTGCCAGAGCCATGAGATGAGGTTTAGCAGAAAGTTCGTGTTTGTCCGGTTCAGGGACGAATGACGCAGAAAAAACAACGGCCACCTCAATCGGGTGGCCGTCCGGGGTGAGACACGGTGTCGCGGGGATCAGTTGCCGGCGCTGATCACGCTGGGTAGTTGGGCCGCGAGCTTGTCGTTGTGCAGCGGCGCGCGGATGAAGCCGTGTTGGGTGCCGTCCGGGCCGATCAGCACCAGGTTGCCGCTGTGGTCGACGGTGTAGTTGGGCTTGCTGGTGTCCGCCGGGATGTAGGGAATGCTCATGGCGTTGGCCAGCTTCTGCACGTTCTCTTCCGAGCCGGTGATGCCCTTGAAGCCGGCATTGAAGAAGCCGAGGTACTCCTTGATGCGCGGCGCGGTATCGCGATGCGGGTCGACGCTGACGAACACCACCTGCAGGTTCTTCGCCACTTCTGGCGGCAGCTTGGTCTGCAGCTCGCGCAGTTGCGCCAGGGTGGTGGGGCAGACGTCCGGGCAGAAGGTGTAGCCGAAGAACAGCAGGGACCACTTGTCCTTCAGGCTGGCGGTCTGGAACGGCTGGCTGTCCTGGTCGGTGAAGGTCAGGTCGGGGACGCTGCGGGTCTGCGGCAGAATCACGATGCCGGCGTCGAGCAACACGGTCGGATCGAGCTGGTGGCGCTGGTTGAGCACCTTCTGGACAGTGAGGCCGAGGATCACGGCGACGATGGCGACGAGGATGAAGACGGTCTTGTTGACTCGGGTCATGGGGTACTCGTGGGTCGGGACGTCTGGAATGAAGCAGAGAGGTTCGCGAGCAAGCTCGCTCCTACAGAAAAGCACCTTGCAGGAGCGAGGGGGCGCCTGGTTATTGCTCGCGAACCCTCAGTAGTTCAGGTGCAGCGGCAGGTAATGGTCCACCAGCAGCGCGATGAACAGCAGGAACAGGTAGGCGATAGAGTACTTGAAGGTCTTGATCGCCGCATGGGGTCGGCTGCCGCAGTAGAGCGCCCAGGCCCAGTCGAGGAAGCGCGCGCCCAGGGCCAGCGCGGCGAACAGGTAGACCAGCCCGGCCATGTGGATGGCGAAGGGCATCAGCGTCACGGCGAACAGCACCAGGGTGTAGAGCAGGATGTGCAGCTTGGTGTAGTGCTCGCCATGGGTCACCGGCAGCATCGGGATGTCGGCCTTGGCGTACTCGTCCTTGCGGTGCAGGCACAGCGCCCAGAAGTGCGGCGGTGTCCAGGCGAAGATGATCAGCACCAGCAGCAGCGGTTCGGCCGAGACCTGCCCGGTTACCGCGACCCAGCCCAGCAGCGGCGGGGCGGCGCCGGCGAGGCCGCCGATGACGATGTTCTGCGGCGTGGCGCGCTTGAGAAAGCCGGTGTAGAGCGCCGCGTAGCCCAGCAGTGAGGCGAGCGTCAGCCAGGCGGTCAGGGCGTTGGTGAACACCAGCAACACCGCCATCCCGGCCACCGACAGCAGCATGGCGAAGCCCAGAGCGATGGGCGGCGAGACTCGGCCTTCGGCCAGCGGGCGCTTGTGGGTGCGCGCCATGATCGAGTCGATGCGCCGGTCCACCACGTGGTTCACCGCCGCCGCGCCGCCGGCGCACAGGCCGATGCCGAGGTTGCCGAATACCAGTACCTGCCAGGGCACGCCGGCCTTGGTGGCGAGCAGCATGCCGATCAGCGAGGTGATCAGCATGAGCAGCACGACCTTGGGTTTGGTCAGTTCGAGCAGGTCGCGCCAGCTGGCTTGGCTGGAAGTGCTGATGACGCTGGCCATGGGTATTTCTCCATCGGGTGAATGGGGACCGGCGCGCCTCGGCGCCGGCCGGCCGTCGTACTCAAGCGTGCAAAGTCATCCCTGCGAGGGATAGGCCACCGGACGATCCAGGGCGTCCAGGGCGATCGGGTTGCTGGCGGGCAGCTCAACGTGCTTGGTCGCGGGGGCACGTACCCGGTAGTTCACCAGCACCAGCATCAGCAGCAGGAAGGCGCCGCCGCCGTTATGCGCGACTGCCACCGGCAGTGGCAGGTGCAGCAGCACATTGCTGATACCCAGGCCGATCTGGAAGGACAGGCCCAGCAGCATCAGCGCGGTGATGCCGATCAGGCCGTGGCGCTGGAGGTTCCAGGCCAGCAGCAGGATCACCGCGGTCACGCACAGCGCGCCCATGCGGTGGGTCATGTGGATGGCCGTGCGGGCGTCGCTGTCGAGTTGGCCGCCCAGGTAGTTGGGGCCGATGTGCTGGGTGAGGTGGAAGCCGTTGGCGAAGTCCATGTTCGGCCACCACTCGCCGTGGCACATCGGCAGGTCGATGCAGGCCACCGCGGCGTAGTTGCTGCTGACCCAGCCACCGAGGGCGATCTGCCCGATCACCATCAGCAGTGCGATAGCGGCCAGTGCGCGCAGCTTCGACGGCAACTGCAGCGGGGCGAAGGCGCCGGAAAGGCGCAGGCTGAGCAGGAACAGCAGCGACAGCGTGGTGAAACCGCCCAGCAGGTGCGCGGTGACGACTTGCGGCCAGAGCTTGAGGGTGACCGTCCACATGCCGAATGCGGCCTGGGCGATCACCACGGCGAGCAGTAGCAGTGGCAAACGCACCGGTTGGCCGTCGCGGCCACGACGCACCAGTGCGTGCACTGCCAGCCCGAGGATCAGCAGGCCGAGGCTGCCGGCGAAATAACGGTGGATCATCTCGTTCCAGCCTTTCTGCGCTTCCACTGGCGAGTCGGGGAAATGCATTTCGGCGTGGGCCAGTTGTGCTTCGTTCAGCGGCACGTGGACGAAGCCATAGCAGCCGGGCCAGTCCGGACAGCCGAGGCCGGCGTGGGTCAGGCGGGTGTAGGCGCCCAGCAGGATGACCACGAAGGCCAGCGCCGTGGCCAGCACGGCGAGGTAGAAGGCGGGTTTGCGTCTTGCCTGGATCATGCGTCGCTCCCGATCTTGTTGTTGTCTGGGGCTGGCGAGCTCTTAGAACCTGTTTACGATCTGCTGCGCGTCGGCATAACTGCGTTAAAAGCGGGCTAAAAAATGCTCATTTACGCCGCGTAAACTCCGCTTTTTTAGCCCGCTTTTGCCTTGTTCTGCTCTAGCTCGCGAGATCGTAAACAGGTTCTTAACCGATGTTGGACAGCTTCAGCAGCAGCTGCAGGTCCTTGAGGATCGACTTGCCGTTGGCCTTGGCGTCGTAGCGCAGCACCAGGTTGCCGTGGGGGTCGACGATCCACAGCTGCGGCTGGGCGCCGGTGTGCTGGTTGGGCGTCAGGCCCAGGCGCTGCAGGCGCGGATAGTCCTTGTCGAGCAGGCCGGTGAACTCGGCGGGCAGCGGCTTGGCGAAGGCGAGGGCGTGTTCGGCGCGGCTGGCTTCGCGGCCCAGGCCGATATTGATCTGACGGGCCAGGTAGACCAGTTGCTGGCAGTCGGCGGTGCAGGTTTCCGGTGCGGTGACCAACAGTTGCCAATGCTCGCTCGACTTGTCCGCCTGTACGCCGAGGTCCGCGGGGGTCTGCCCGGTGGCGATCAGGTCACCGCTGTAACTGCGGCCTTCCGGCACCCAGAATTGCAGTTTGTACATAGCGGTGGCGAGCAGCATCGGCCCCAGCACCATGCCGAGGATCAGCAGCAGTTGCACGCGCCCACGGCGGCGGGCGGTGGAGTCAGACAGAGTCATGGCGGTCATGGTCGAAGGTCTCCCGTGCGCGACGGATGCCGAGGTAGAGGTAGAGGCCGGAGAGCGCGATGGCCAGGGCGAACCACTGCACGGCGTAGCCGACGTGGCGCTCCGGGGGCATGGCGACGATCGGCCAGTCGGTGTCGAATGCGGCGTCGCCTGGTTCCAGGCGGATTTCCATTGCTTGCCCTTCGCGGCCGAGCTGGTCCCAGAGGAAGGGCGCGTCGACCTGGGTGATCAGGCGCGGCCAGCCGGCGACCGGCGCGATCGGGGCTGCGGGCGGCGGGACGTAGGTCCAGGCATCCAGCAGCAGGTCATGAGTGGGCGTGTCGATCTTCGGTGGCACGCGGCGGTCTGGCCACGGCACCCAGCCACGGTTGACCAGCAGCCATTGGTGACCGACGCGATCGAAGAAGGGTTGCAGAACCTCGACGCCGGCCTGACCGTTGCGGGTGCGGTTGTCGAGCAGGGCGGTATGTTCGGCGTCGAGCTGGCCCTGCAGGCGCACGCGGACGTAGCTGCGCGGCGGCTGGCGTTCGAGTTCGGCGATGCTGATCGGGTCCTGCTGGCGCTGCACTTCGGCGGCGACGAGGAGGGTGCGCTTTTCGGCGGCGCGGGAGAGTTGCCAGAAACCCAGGCCGATCAGCACCGGCAGCAGCGCGAGGACCACCAGGGTTGGCGCGATGCCGGGCCGGAAGGCGCGCGTGGCGCGGCCTTGACGGTGCTCAGTAGCGTGGTGGCTATACTGCAAGACATCCCCCTCAACCCCAGTCCCCTGCGGACAGGAGGCCGGTAGTGCTCAAAGCTGCGATCGTTCTGTTGTTGCTGGCGACCGTCGTCAGTCTGTTCAGTGGCCTGTTCTTCCTGGTCAAGGACGAGGGCCACGGTTCACGGGTGGTCAATGCGCTGACCGTGCGTGTCACCCTCACCGCCCTGACTCTCGCTCTCATCGCCTGGGGCTTCTTCAGCGGCCAACTCGGCAGCTCCGCACCCTGGCATTTCTGATCCCGCATTGCTCTGGGCAGGAGCAATCGTCTCCTTCTGAAACCGCCGTGCCTGTGTTTCCCCCTCACCCCAGCCCTCTCCCTCAGGGAGAGGGGGCAGCCCGTTCCGATTGACGCTACGTTTTCACCCTGCGCCAAACTGTCCCCTCTCCCTTGGGGAGAGGGGTTCTTGAACTAGCCGCGAGCCTGGTTCCCTCACAGCACGTAAACGAAGATGAACAGCCCGATCCATACCACGTCGACGAAGTGCCAGTACCAGCTGGCCGCTTCGAAACCGAAGTGCTTGTCGGCGTCGAAGTGCCCGCGAATGATGCGGATCAGCATGATGCTCAGCATGATCGCGCCGATGGTCACGTGGGCACCGTGGAAGCCGGTGAGCATGAAGAAGGTCGCGCCGTAGATGCCCGAGCCCAGGGTCAGGCCCAGCTCGCTATAGGCTTCGTGATACTCGTAGGCCTGCAGCACCAGGAAGCACGCGCCCAGCGCCACGGTCAGCGCCAGCCACATCTTCAGCGGGCCGCGATGGTTCTTCTTCAGCGCATGGTGGGCGAAGGTCACGGTGAAGCTGGAGGTGACCAGCAGCAGGGTGTTGATCAGCGGCAGCTTCCACGGATCGATCACTTCCTTGGGCGGCGGGAAGAGTTTGTTGTCCGGGTTGCTGAGCTGCGGCCAGCCGGTTTCGAACTGCGGCCAGAGCATGTGCGAGATGCCGTGGTGGCCTTCGCCGCCCAGCCACGGGTTGACGAAGTGGCGCACGTAGAACAGCGCGCCGAAGAAGGCGGCGAAGAACATCACCTCGGAGAAGATGAACCAGCTCATGCCCCAGCGGAACGAGCGGTCCATCTGCGGGCTGTAGAGCCCGCCGCGGCTTTCCTGGATGACGTTGCCGAACCAGCCGAACAGCATGTAGGCGAGGATCAGACCGCCAGCGAAGAAGATCCACGGACCGTGGGACTTCTCATGGCCGGCGCTCATGTCGTTCATCCAGGTGCCGACGCCGAACAGCGTCACCAGCATGCCGACGGTGGCGATGATCGGCCACTTGCTCTGCGCGGGGACGTAATAGGGATCGTGGGTTGCCATTGTTCTTGTTCTCCTTGCCCAGAAGTCGGTTGCTGATCTACTGCGCGTCGGTGAGGCTGCGTTGGAACCGGCCTCGGAGTCCTCATTTACAGCTCGTAAACTCCGGCTCCTCGGCCGGTTCCGCCTTGCCTCACTCTAGCTCGCACGATCATCCACCGACTTCTCAGCGCTCGTTACTGGCCACGGGCGGCTTGCGGGCAGTGATGTCGAACAGCGTGTAAGCAAGCGTCAGGTGACGCACATCCTTGGGCAGGTCGCGGTCGACGATGAAACGCACCGGCATCTCGATGCGCTCGCCCGGCTGCAGCACCTGCTGGGTGAAGCAGAAGCATTCGGTCTTGTGGAAGTAGGTGGCCGCCACCGACGGCGCGATGCTCGGGATCGCCTGGGCGGTCATCGGCTTGTCGGTGGGATTGCGAGCCACGAACAGCATCTGGTTCACCGCACCCGGATGCACCACCAACTGCTCTGACTCGGGGTGGAATTCCCAGACCATGTCGATGTTGTTGTTGGCGACGAACTGGATCTTCACCTCGCGCGACTGATCGACCACCTGGCCGTCGCCCTGGTAGGCGGTGCCGGAGGTCTTGCCGTTGATGCCCAGCGCCTTGCACATCACGTCGTACAGCGGCACCAGGGCGAAGCCGAAGGCGAACATGGCGACCACGGCAATGACCAGCCGGGTTACCAGCTTGCGCGTTTCGATGTTGCCGTCGCTCATCTCGTCGTCCTCGTTTCGCAGGGGCGGGCTCCGCTGGTGGCGGGAGCCGATCGCGGACGGAGTCCGCTCCTACGCAAGACCCGTCATTTCACCTCGGGCGGGGTGGTGAAGGTGTGGTACGGCGCGGGCGAGGGAATCGTCCACTCCAGGCCTTCGGCGCCATCCCAGGGTTTGGCCGGTGCTGCCGGGCCGCCGCGAATGCACTTGATGACGATGAACAGGAACAGCAGCTGCGTGGTGCCGAACATGAAGGCGCCAATGGACGAGACCATGTTGAAGTCGGCGAACTGCAGGTTGTAGTCCGGAATCCGCCGCGGCATGCCGGCCAGGCCGACGAAGTGCATCGGGAAGAACGCCAGGTTCATGCCGATGAAGCTCATCCAGAAGTGCAGCTTGCCCAGGGTCTCGTCGTACATGTGGCCGGTCCATTTCGGCAGCCAGTAGTAGGCCGAGGCGAAGATGCCGAAGATCGCGCCGGGCACCAGCACGTAGTGGAAGTGCGCCACCACGAAGTAGGTGTCCTGGTACTGGAAGTCCGCAGGCGCGATGGCCAGCATCAGGCCGGAGAAACCGCCGATGGTGAACAGGATGACGAAGGCCACGGCGAACAGCATCGGCGTCTCGAAGGTCAGCGAGCCCTGCCACATGGTCGACGCCCAGTTGAACACCTTCACCCCGGTGGGCACGGCGATCAGCATGGTCGCGTACATGAAGAACAGCTCGCCCACCAGCGGGATGCCGACCACGAACATGTGGTGCGCCCACACGACGAAGGACAGGAAGGCGATCGACGCGGTGGCGTAGACCATCGAGGTGTAGCCGAACAGCGGCTTGCGGCTGAAGGCCGGGATGATCGAGCTGACGGCGCCGAACGCCGGCAGGATCATGATGTACACCTCGGGGTGGCCGAAGAACCAGAACACGTGCTGGAACAGCACCGGGTCGCCGCCGCCGGCCGCGCTGAAGAAGCTGGTGCCGAAGTGGATGTCCATCAGCATCATGGTCACGCAACCCGCTAGCACCGGCATCACCGCGATCAGCAGGAACGCGGTGATCAGCCAGGTCCAGACGAACAGCGGCATCTTCATCAGCGTCATGCCCGGCGCGCGCAGGTTGAGGATGGTGGCGATCACGTTGATCGCGCCCATGATCGAACTCATGCCCATCAGGTGGATGGCGAAGATGAAGAAGGTCACGCTGTGCGGCGCGAAGGTCGTAGAGAGCGGCGCGTAGAAGGTCCAGCCGAAGTTCGGGCCGCCGCCGGGCATGAACAGGGTGCTCACCAGCAGTCCGAAGGCCGCCGGCAGCAGCCAGAAGCTGAAGTTGTTCATCCGTGGCAGGGCCATGTCCGGCGCGCCGATCATCAGCGGCACCATCCAGTTGGCCAAACCGACGAAGGCCGGCATCACCGCGCCGAAGACCATCACCAGGCCGTGCATGGTGGTCATCTGGTTGAAGAACGCCGGCTCGACGATCTGCAGGCCCGGCTGGAACAGTTCGGCGCGGATCACCATGGCGAAGGAGCCGCCGAGCAGGAAGGCGCAGAAGCTGAACCACAGGTACAGCGTGCCGATGTCCTTGTGGTTGGTGGTCAGTACCCAGCGCATCAGGCCCTTGGCGGGGCCGTGGTGGTGGTCGCCGGCGTGAGAATGGTCGGGGTGATCGATCACTGTACTCATCGCGGCCTCCTTATTGTTGTTTCTGCTTGTAGGCGACCACTTCTTGCGGGGTCACCATGTCGCCGTCGTTGTTGCCCCAGGCGTTGCGCTCGTAGGTGATCACCGAAGCGATATCCACTTCCGAGAGCTGCTTGCCGAAGGCCGCCATCGCGGTGCCGCTCACGCCGTTGAAGACAGTCTCCAGGTGGTGCTCCTTGGGCCCGGTGACGATCTTCGAACCCTTGAGCGCCGGGAACATCGGCGGCATGCCCTGGCCTTCGGGCTGGTGACAGGCGGCGCAGACGGTGTGGTAGACCTTGTCGCCACGGGCGACCAGCTCTTCCTTCGTCCACTCCTTGCTGGTCAGCTCCTTGAGCTTGGCGGCCTCTTCCTTGCGCTCGGCCAGCCACTTGTCGAAGTCCGGCTTGGATTTGACGTCGACGACGATGGGCATGAAGCCGTGGTCCTTGCCGCACAGTTCGGCGCACTGGCCGCGGTAGACGCCGGGTTGGTCGACCTTGGTCCAGGCTTCGTTGACGAAGCCGGGAATGGCATCGCGCTTGACCGCGAAGGCCGGTACCCACCAGGAGTGGATCACGTCGCTGGACGTGACGAGGAAGCGCACCTTGACCCCGGCTGGCAGCACCAGCGGGTTGTCCACCTCGAGGAGGTAGTGCTCGTCCTTGTCGGCCTTGTTGTGGATCTGGTCCTGGCGCGTGGCGAGGTTGGAGAAGAACTCCACGTCCTGGCCCAGGTACTTGTACTGCCACTTCCACTGGTAGCCGGTGACCTGCACGTCCAACTCGGGCTCCGAGGTGTCGTACATGTGGATCAGCGTCTTGGTGGCCGGAACGGCCATCACCACCAGGATCAGGAAGGGAATGACGGTCCAGAGGATTTCCACCGTGGTGCTTTCGTGGAAATGCGCGGGCTGCTGCCCGGTGGACCGACGGTGGACGATCATCGACCAGAACATCGCGCCAAAGACGACGATGCCAATGACGACACAGATCCAGAAGATCGTCATGTGCAGATCGAAGACATTACGACTGACTTCCGTCGCACCGGGGGCCATGTTGACCGTCCAGGCGGCGTTTGCCTGACTGAAAGCCAAGAGCAAAAGGAAGCCCATCCAGACTCGTGGATGTCGCAGCATTCGGGTTCCCCTTATCGTTGTTTTTATCCCGCCGGCATTGCGCCCCGGCTATGAACCCCATTCCAGAGGGTTCGAGCCTGAACAAGCCAACGGCCAAGGGAGGGACCGCCAAGACAACTTAACTTTGACCGTCTTCACCTCGGCGCACACAGGGCAGGCCGGGTCCATCAGGTTTTCGGTGTGTCGAACGGGAGTATAGCCATGGGTTGCGACATAACAACGCAGAGTAAAAAACCGTTTTCAAAGACCGAAGTGTGATCTCAAAGCCACGGACGGCGCGGGTTTGGAGTACCATAATGGCCGTCTGATATGCCGTGCCGGCATAACCAGTTCATGAATATGACAATCGCGTCTTAGCTGCGCCCTGCCACCGGCTAAGGTCTTTCTTCATTTCCAAAACCCGCTGTCTTGGAGCCGTCATGAACACCGCTGCACTGCGTGAGCTGATCCGGAATGCCCATCTGCTCGAATCCCGCCACGGCCATCTCGCCCGCCTGATCCAGAGCCAACTGCAAAGTCTGCACCCGAGTATCGCCCTGGCTGGCGAGGACCCCAGCGGTACGCTGACGCGCTTCGTGCACGCCTACATCGAACAGGTGCCGGACTTCCTCGACGCCGCCAACGCGGTGGCCCGCGCGGCCGGTATCGAGGACCGCATCAAGCCGGTGCTCAAGCTCGCCGAGCAGTTCTTCCTCACGCCGCCGGCACTGCTCGACGGCCACGACGGCCTGGACGCGCTGCTGGACGAGTCCTACCTCGCCCACCGCCTGGTGGAGGAAGTGAACGACCGCTACATCGCCCATTTCAACCAGCCGCTGATTCCGCTGGACACCACGGTGGCCAACCTGGTGGCGCACCAGCTGATCGGCGAACCCTTCGCCAACCAGCTGGATGAAGCGGTGCACCATGCGGTCAACGGCATGCTCGACGACAGCACCTTCAGCGCCGAGTCCGCGCTCAGCTACCGCGCGCGCCTCAACGACCCGCAGGTGGTGATGGCCTGGCAGCAGTGGCCGTGCCTGTCGCGGCAGTTCGGCGTCGAACTGGAGCTGGGCCGCGACTGAGCCTCAGCTCGCACCCTGCAGCGCGCGTACCCGGCCTTCCACCCGGCGGCGCAGGCCGTTGCCCTCGATGGACAACCGGCAATCGCTGGCCGCGGCGGTTCGGCCCCAGTCTTCCAGCAGCTCCATGCACGCGTGGTCGATGTAGCTCAGGTGCTGCAGCGGCACGCGCAGATGCGTGCCCGGTTTCACCGACTGCAAGGCCTTGGAAAGCGCCGGTACCTTGAGGAAGGTCGCCGCACCGACCAGGCGCAGCTCGGCGCCGTTGCCCGTCTCGTCATAGCGCAGGTTGATCTTCAGCCGTGCGGCCTTGAACACCAGCTTTAATACCGTCAGCGCAAACCCCAGCAGCACGCCGGTCAGCAGGTCGGTGGCGGCGATGGCCAGCGCGGTCGCGGCATGCACCAGCACCGGCATCCGCCCATAACGCCCCAGCGAGCGCAGCGCTTTCAGGTCCACCAGCTTGATGCCCGTGTAGACCAGTACGCCCGCCAGGCTGGCGATGGGAATCTGCCGCAGCAGCCCGCCCAGCAGCACGACGAAACCCAGCAGCCACAGCCCATGGAATATCGCCGAGGCGCGGCTGCGCGCGCCGGCCTGCACGTTGGCCGAGCTGCGCACGATCACCCCGGTCATCGGCAGCGCGCCGACCAGGCCACAGAGCATGTTGCCCACGCCCTGGGCGCTCAGCTCGCGGTCCATGTCCGAGCGCGGGCCGGTGTGCATGCGGTCCACCGCGGCGGCCGAGAGCAGCGTCTCAGCGCTGGCGATAAAGGCCACTACCACGGCGGCCAGCAGCAGCGTCGGGTCGAGCAGGGCGCCAAGATCCTCCGGGCGCAGCCAGTCGATGGCATCGCCGAGGTTCTGCGGCACGCTCACGCGCAGCACATCGAGTTGCAGGGAGATGCTCGCCAGCGTCGCCAGGCTCACGCCAATCAGGGCGCCGGGCAGCATGCGCAGCCGGCCCGGTTTGAAGCGGTCCCACAGCGCCATGCAGGCCATGGTGCCCAGCCCGAGTAGCGCCGCATCGAAGCCGCTGGCCTCGGATAGCAATGCCGCGGGGAAGGCCAGCAGGTTATCCAGCCCGGATGCCTGTGGCTTGAGATCGAGCATCACGTGAACCTGTGACAGCACGATGAGAATGCCGATGCCGGCGAGCATGCCGTAGACCACGGCAGGTGAAGTGACGCGGAACCAGCAGCCCAGGCGCAGCCTTCCGGCCAACAATTGCAGCGCGCCGGCCAGCAGCAGGATCGGCCCGAGCATGGCCATGCCATGGGCGCGCACCAGTTCGAAAACCAGCACGGCGAGTCCCGCTGCCGGGCCGCTCACTTGCAGCGGCGAGCCGGCGAGAAAGCCGACGACCAGGCCGCCGATGATGCCGGTCACCAAACCCTTGGCCGGCGGCATGCCGGAGGCGATGGCGATGCCCATGCACAGCGGCAGGGCGACGAGGAAGACCACCCCCGACGCGAGCAGGTCGCGCGGCAGCACGTGGCGTAGCTGGGAAAATCCGGATGGAACAGAGTGGGGAGCCGACATGGCGCTGTTCTCCTGAGCATTTTTCGGGCGCGCGAAAGCCCACGACGCCGGTCTCGACCGCATCGACACGCGCAATTCAAGGAAGTGGCGAACGCGGTGGAAGCGTGCGCCTCAGGCAGGATCAAGCAGATGAAGGGCGCGGCGATTGTTCTGGTGGGGCGCCGCGCCCTGGGAACTCGCTGGTATCAGAAGCTTATTGGGGGGAGTAGCGCGGGCGCGGGGTGGCGCTGGGCGTCGGGCCTTCGCCGTCGAGGGCGCGGAAGCGGCCTTCCTGGGCGTCGTAGGCCTTGATGGCGCTGGTCTCGATGTCGTACACCCAGCCATGGATGAACAGCTGGCCGGACGCCAGGCGCGCGGCCACGGACGGGTGGGTTTTCAGGTGGTCGAGTTGGGCAACCACGTTCTCCTCGGTGAGCACCCCAAGGTGCTCCTGGGTGGCGCAACCGCAGGTCTGGGCGACCACGGTGCGGGCCACTTCGGCGTGGCGCAGCCAGGCTTTCACCGTCGGCATGCCTTCCAGCGTCTGCGGAGCCAGCACTGCCTTCATCGCGCCGCAGTCGGAGTGGCCGCAGACGATGATGTGCTGCACGCCCAGGGCCATGACCGCGAATTCGATGGCGGTGGAGACGCCGCCGTTCATCTGGCCATAGGGTGGAACGACGTTGCCGACGTTACGGGTGACGAACAGGTCGCCCGGCGAGCTCTGGGTGATCAGCTCCGGAACGATGCGCGAATCGGCGCAGGTAATGAACATGGCGCGTGGGTTCTGCGCATGGGCCAGCTTCTTGAACAGTTCTTCCTGCTGCGGGAAGACGTCGTGACGGAACTGGCGAAAGCCCTCGACGATACGGCGCAGCGCCTCGTCAGCGCTTTCGTGGGCCAGATCTTCACCGTGCGTTTTGTCGTTCATGTATCCGCCTCGAAAAATGACAAAGAATTTTCCCACGTCAGCCGACGTTCTCCCTAGGGAGAAAAGACACAGGCGTGCGAAAAAAAACTGCAGTGACTGGCCGGTCACTTCCGCTCAAACCCTAGACAATCAAGATTAAACCAAAATTAAAAAACCGCTCTGGAATGAGCTTTTGCATGATGTTTCGCCGACATTTCAAGATGATATCGACAAGCTATCATGGCGATGGAATGTCACGGTGCTAGTGTGATGATGCGTATATTTTCGCTGCCGGCAATGTGACATTATTCGTGGCGATTGCTGTCAGACCCGGACCATCGGGCCTACCGCTTGGTCAGGATGACGAGCGTGGCGCACGACGCCGGACCTTCCCTCCAGTCCCCTCAAAAACACAAGGATGTGACCATGCAAGACATCTACAAGATGGCCGGCAATGCGGCTGCGAGCGCGGTGCAGACGGTCAGCGGCGGCGAGCTGCTGATGCCGATGTTCCACTGCCTGGAGCCCGATGGCCGGCTCAAGATGGTGGTGCTGATGGCGGATACCGGTGAAGAAGCCATGCAGGCCGGCCAGCGCATGTACCAGGAGAACACCCACCAGGCGACGGGTGCGGTATGGATCGTCGATGGCTTCGTGACCCACAAGGAAGTCGGCAAGGTCGATGCGCTGATCCTGAATGTCGTTTCCTACGCTGAACCGCGCCGTGAGATGCAACTGGCGGTTCCTTATCGCCATGCCCACAGCCACGAAGGCTTCGCCGTGTTCAAGCCCAAGCTGCTGGGCGTGACTGGTATCGCCCAGGACGAGCTGCAACCGCTGATCGATGCTTTCTATGAAGGTCGCGACGAAAATGCCGAAGGCCGTGCGATCTGGAAGGAGCACCAGCAGGAGCAGATCACCGGCATGACCGGTTTCGCCGGTTTCTCCGCCGAGGACTGGAAGCATCTGCGCGAGGCTCCGGTGGCGATCTTCTGCATGGTCGCCAGCGCCGACGGCGAGATAGACGCCAAGGAGGCCGAAGCTTTCGGCAAGCTGTTCAAGGAGTCCGGCAAATACCCCAGCGTGCTGATGCAGCGGGTGATGACCGAACTCAGCCCGGATACGCCCAGTGGTCGCGCGGTGCTGATGGATTTCCTGCAGCGCTTCGTCAGCCCCGAGTTCAACCGCTTGCAGTACCTGGTCGACGTCAACCGCCTGCTCAAGCAGCAAGCCAGCGACGCTGACGCAGCGGCATTTAAGGAGGACCTGCTGGCCCTGGGCAAGGCCGTGGCGGAGTCCTCCGGCGGCTTCTTCGGCTTCGGCAGCAAGGTCAGCAAGGCGGAGAAGAGCGTGCTGGTGGTCATCGAAAAGCTGCTCAACTCGCCGCTGGAGCTCAGCCAGATGATGGCTGACCTGGTAGCGCCCGACCGGTAACTCAGAACAGGCTCATCTGGCTGCGCGGCGGGGCGAACGCCGTGCAGTCCAGGTTGAAGCTGCCGCGCCGGCCCAGCCCCAGGCGGCGCATGGCGACCTCGAAGCGCTTGGCCAGCAGGTCGGCGAACGGGCCTTCGCCACGGAAACGGTGGCCGAAGCGACTGTCGTAGATTTCCCCTCCGCGCAGCTGGCGGATCAGGCTCATCACATGGTTGGCGCGCTGCGGGTAGTGCGCCGCCAGCCATTCCTCGAACAGCGGGCCGACCTCGCGCGGCAGCCGCAACATCATGTAGCTGGCGCTCTGCGCGCCAGCGTCGTGGGCCGCTTCGAGCAAGGCTTCCAGCTCGCGGTCGTTGATCATCGGGATCATTGGTGAACACAGCACGCCCACTGGAATGCCCTGTTCGCGCAGCACGCGGATCGCCCGCAGGCGCGCGGAGGGCGCAGCGGCGCGGGGTTCGAGGATGCGTTTCAGCTCATCGTCCAGCGTGGTGAGACTGATCATCACGGCAACCAGGTTCTGCCGGGCCAGCTCAGCCAGCAGGTCGAGGTCACGCAGGATCAGCGAGCCCTTGGTGACGATGGTCACCGGATGGCGGAAGCGCAGCAGCACCTCGAGAATCTGCCGGGTCAGGCGCTGCTGGCGCTCGATGGGTTGGTAAGGGTCGGTATTGGCGCCCAGGTTGATCGGCGCGCAGACGTAGCCTTTCCGGCTCAACTCTTCTTCCAGAACCTCGGCGGCGTTGGTCTTGGCGATCAGCTTCGTCTCGAAGTCCAACCCCGGCGACAGGTCCCAGTAGGCATGGCTGGGTCGCGCGTAGCAGTAGATGCAACCATGCTCGCAGCCGCGATAGGGGTTGATCGAGCGATCGAAGGGCAGGTCCGGCGACTGATTGCGCGAGATCACCGTCTTTGCCAGCTCGGTGCGGATTTCGGTCACCTGGGGCTTGGGTACTTCGTCGTACCAATCGTTATCCACAGGCACCGAGGTGGTCGGCGCGAAGCGGTTGTGTGGATTGCTGGCGGTGCCTCGGCCGCGGGGTGGAAGGGCATTGGTCATGTGGGAAAACTCTGAAGAAATACTGTATATGAATACAGTAATCCACGAAGTTTTCCACAGCCAGCGATAACTGCTCGGCGGTCGGCGCTGCTCACCGGGCACGCCGTCTTTATACGGAAACGGGTTCTTTGTAAGAGCGAGCTTGCTCGCGAACCGCTTGGCTCCCAAGCAGTCGGGAAATTCTGTTCGCGAGCAAGCTCGCTCCTACGGGGTTCTACAGCAGCCGGGTGAACAACCAGTACAGCCCCGCCGCCAGGCCGATGGCCGCCGGCAGCGTCAGCACCCAGGCCAGCAGCATGTTGCGGATGGTCGGCCACTGCAGGCCGCTGCCGCTGGCGGCCATGGTGCCGGCCACGCCGGAGGAGAGCACCTGGGTCGTCGACACCGGCAGGCCGAATCCATCCGCCGCGCCGATGGTCAGCATCGCCACCAACTGCGCCGAGGCGCCTTGTGCATAAGTCAGCGGCGTCTTGCCGATGCCTTCGCCGACCGTGGTGACGATGCGCCGCCAGCCCACCAGCGTGCCCAGACCCAAGGCCAGCGCCACAGCGACCTTGACCCACACCGGGATGAAGCGGATGGCCCGGTCGCCTTCATGGCGCAGTGCCTGCAGGCTGCTCCAGGTTTCCAGCTCGAAGCGCTGGTCGCTGCGGTCCAGCAGGCGGATGGTTTCCAGCGTCAGGTAGAGATCGTTGCGCAGATCCTGGACTTCCTCGGCGGGCACCTTGTCCATCTGCCCGTGACGCTGCAGGCGCTCGCGCACATCGCCGATCACGCTGCCCAGCGACGGCAGCAGCTCGGGCCGCACCACTTCGTCTTCCTGGTAGCTCAGTAGCGTCTGGCGGGGATCGGCCGCAGGGCTGCCGCCCGCGCGCTGCAGGTGTTCCTGGCTGGCCTGGGTGAGGGCGAGCAACTGGCGCGTCTGCTCCGGTGAGTGGGAGCGATCCACGGCGAAGGCCAGTGGAACGGTGGCGATCAGGATCAACATGATCAGGCCGATGCCCTTCTGTCCGTCGTTGGAACCGTGGGCAAAGGAAACGCCAGTGCAGGTGAGGATCAGGATCGCGCGAATCCAGCGTGGCGGCGGAGTGCGGCCTTCCGGCGCGTGGAACAGCGCGCGGTTGCGGATCGTCGAGCTCATCACCCGCAGCAGCGCGAAGGCGGCGAAGAAACCCACCACCGGCGACAGGAACAGCGCGTAGCCCACCGTCGTCAGCTGCGACCAGGCATTGCCCGACAGCCCGATGTGCCCGGCCATGGCGCCGTGGGCCAGGCCGATGCCGACGATGGAGCCAATCAGCGTGTGCGAGGACGATACCGGCAGCCCCAGCCACCAGGTCCCCAGGTTCCACAGGATCGAGGCGATCAGCAGGGCGAAGATCATCGCCAGCCCGGCGCTGCTGTCCACCTTGAGCAGCAGGTCCAGCGGCAGCAGCGAGACGATGGCGAAGGCCACCGCGCCGCTGGAGAAGAGCACACCGAGGAAATTCCAGACCCCGGACCAGGCCACCGCGAAGCGCGGGGGCAACGCGTTGGTGTAGATGACCGTGGCCACCGCGTTGGCCGTGTCGTGGAAACCGTTGATGAACTCGAAGCCCAGGGCGATCAGTACGGCCACCACCAGCACCACCACTGGCCAACCGGCCTCGAGGTGTGTGCCGCTTGCGCGGATGTCATGGGCGAGCGCGGCGAAGGTAAAGACCAGCGCGGCGGCCAGCAGCAGGAAGAACGTCAGCCGCCCCTTGAAGCCGTGGGTCTCGCGCAGGACAGGGCTGATCGGGAACTGGGTCAGCCGCGAGGCGCGCATCACCTCCAGCATGCCAAAGCGATCAAGCACGGTGGGGCTTCCTTCGGGTCGGTGGCGGCATCGGGGGATTCCTTGCGGCGATGCTCTACAGACTAGCCGGCCCCCGCGTGGGTGGAATCAATGCAGGTCAATTGGCAACGATTTCTGGCCTTCCTGCTGCCACGTACCGCTCAATCCGCTAGCGCTCGGCGTCAGCGAAAAGAGCGCTGGCGGCGGCCCCGCTTCCCGTAGCACCAGGTTGCCCTGGGCATCGCGCTTGCCGCTCAGGCTGATGTAACGGGCATATTTTTCGTAGAAATAGGCGCCGCTGACGGTGCCATCCGAGTTTTCGTTTTCGAGCACTAGGATGATTGGATAGCGCCCGTCGAGCTTGCCTCGCGATACGCCGGCCGAGAGGCGGGCGGGATCAGGCGCGCAGTCGGTATGTTTCTCCACCAGCAGGCAACGACCATAATCGCTCAGGTATCTGGTGAGTTCGGTGTACTTCCAGCTGTTGCTGTACTCGCCGAGATCGTCCAGTGCCTGGACAACGTGGGGAGCGCACAGCTCGCGAACCAGTGTCAGCGCATCTTTCCCGAGGACCAGGTCGTTGTAGCTCAGATCATCATCGCGAACATACGGCAGGCAGTTCTCGTAGATATGTTTCTGCTCCTGGGCCTCCTCGGGATCACTCCGAAGGCGCAAGTCCTTCTCCGGCAGGTTTCCGGTCAGGAATCCCTCGATCCGTTTCACCCGTGCTTGGCTTGCTTGCAGACGTAGCCATTGCTGACCATCCGGGGTGAAAAGATCACGTAGTTGGATGGGCTGCCCGGTGTGCGCATCGAAGTTGTATGTGGTGGTGTGCTGCGACGGGTAAGCCGACATGTACTCGTAGGCAATGTCCATGCTGAGGTAGCCCGGTTCATCGCTGACTAGCTGGAAGTCCATGCTGGTCACGCCCTGCCAGCCATCGTCGCCTTCCGGCCAGATATCCTCGAACGCCGATTTGCCATAGCGCCCCGGCAACTTCTGCAGGCTGACTGCCTGTAGCCAGGTATTGATGTTGGCTGCCGCCTCATTCTTGTCCGTCAGCAGCGGGAAACGGTACTCGGACCCGTTTGGGTGCGTCGCCTTGATCGGCTCGACATGAAACGCTGCGCTCGCCGAAGTGGCGAGCGCGAGCAGCAGGCTGGGAAGAATCAGGTACTTCATGTGCCATCCGTGGCTAGGGAATCATTCCTGCGGCTTCTTCAGCTTCGGATTAGGGAAGAACTGCACGCCCTGCACCTTCGGGTCCTTGGGCTTTTCCAGCGCGCTGGTGTTGACGCGGGTGGAGAGCTCCTTGGGCACCGACTGGCCCTGGGCGTTGAGGGTGTCGGCGTAGCCACAGGCGACGCATTCGCGGTGCGGTACGCCGTCGACGTCCCACATGACGATCTTGTCCTGCTCGCTGCACGCCGGGCAGACAGCCCCGGCAATGAAGCGCTTCTTCACCTCGCTCATCACGCGGCCTCCTCGGTCAGGCCGGAGTGGCGCAGCAGGGCGTCGATGGACGGCTCGCGGCCACGGAAGGCGACGAACAGCGCCATCGGCTCCTGGGAGCCGCCCTTGGCCAGGATCGCGTCGCGGAAGGCCGCGCCGGTCGCCGGGTTGAGCACGCCTTCTTCCTCGAAGCGGGAGAACGCGTCGGCGGAGAGCACCTCGGCCCACTTGTAGCTGTAGTAACCGGCCGCGTAACCGCCGGCGAAGATGTGCGCAAAGCTGTTGGCGAAGCGGTTGTACGCCGGCGGGCGCATCACCGCGACTTCATCGCGGATCGCCTCGATCACCTGCAGCACGCTGCGGCCGTCACCATGGGTGGCGTGCAGCTCGAAGTCGAACAGGGAGAACTCCAGCTGGCGGACCATCATCAGGCCGGACTGGAAGTTCTTCGCGGCGAGCATCTTTTCCAGCAGGTCCTGGGGCAGCGGCGCACCGGTCTCGTAATGGCCGGAGATCAGCGCCAGGCCTTCGGGCTCCCAGCACCAGTTCTCCATGAACTGGCTCGGCAGTTCCACTGCGTCCCAGGCCACGCCGTTGATGCCCGAGGCGCCAGCGTGTTCGACGCGGGTCAGCAGGTGGTGCAGGCCGTGGCCGAATTCGTGGAACAGGGTGGTGACTTCATCGTGGGTCAGCAGCGCCGGCTTGCCGCCGACGGCCGGGGTGAAGTTGCACACCAGGTAGGCCACTGGCGCTTGCAGTTCGCCGCCAGCGGTGCGGCGACGGTCGCGGGCGCCGTCCATCCAGGCGCCGCCGCGCTTGTTGGCGCGGGCGTAGAGGTCGAAGTAGAAGCGGCCGACGTGCTGGCCGTTTTCCTCGATCTCGAACAGGCGCACGTCCGGGTGCCAGCGCTCGAAGTCGTTCAGTTCGCGAATCTGGATGCCGTAGAGCTTCTGCACGATGGCGAATAGACCGCCAAGCACCTTGTCGATCGGGAAGTATTCGCGCAGGGCTTCCTGGGACACGCTGTAGCGCGCCTCGCGCAGCTTCTCGCCGAAGTAGCTGGCGTCCCAGCTCGACAGGTTCGGGCAGCCCTGCTCGGCGGCGTAGGCCTTGAGCTGCTCCAGGTCCTGGGCGGCGAAGGGTTTGCTGCGCACGGCCAGGTCGCGGAGGAAATTCAGCACCTGCTCGGGCGTCTCGGCCATCTTGGTGGCCAGGGACAGCTCGGCGAAGTTCTTGAAGCCCAGGAGCTGCGACAGCTCCTGGCGCAGGTCGAGGATTTCCTGCATCACCGGGCCGTTGTCGTTCTGCCCGGCGTTCGGGCCCTGATCGGAAGCGCGGGTGCAGTACGCGGCGTAGACCTCTTCGCGCAGGGCGCGGTCTTCGGCGTAGGTCATCACCGCGTAGTAGCTGGGGAACTCCAGGCTGATCAGCCAGCCGTCCAGTTCCTTGGCCTGCGCGGCGGCCTGCATCTGCGCCTTGGCGGAGTCGGTCAGGCCGGCGAGGGCGGCTTCGTCGGTGACGTGCTTGGTCCAGGCCTGGGTGGCGTCCAGCAGCTGGTTGGAGAAGCGGCTGCCCAGCTCGGACAGGCGCGTCTGGATTTCCGCGTAGCGCTGCTGCTGGTCGGCCGGCAGGTCGATACCCGACAGACGGAAGTCGCGCAAGGCGTGTTCGAGGATGGTTTTCTGGGCGACGTCGTAGCCCTTCGACTCGGGGCTGCTGGCGAGCGCCTCGTAGGCCTTGAACAGCTCGGGGTTCTGTCCCAGCTCGGTCCAGTAGGCGGACAGCAGTGGCAGGCAGCCTTCGTAGGCTTCGCGCAGTTCGGCGCTGTTGCATACCGCGTTGAGGTGGCTGACCGGGCTCCAGGCCTTGCCCAGGCGGTCATGCAGTTCGTCCATGGCCAGCACCAGGCCGGCCCAGGTCGGGGTGCCGTTCTGCTGGGCGAGGATGTGCGTGATGGCCGCGCGGTTGTCGGTGAGGATCTGCTCGATGGCCGGCTTCACGTGCTCGGGGCGAATGGACGAGAAGGGCGGCAGGTCGTAGCTCTGCAGAAGAGGATTCGCGCTCACGGTGGCACCTTGGCTGAAGAAACACCCGGCCATCTTAAATACAATCGGACCCATCCGCAGCCACAGGAAAGCTATCGTGACGATTCGAACCTATCAGGGCAAAACGCCATCCCTCGGCGAGCGCGCGTTCGTCGATGCCAGCGCGGTGGTCATCGGCGACGTGGAGATCGGCGCCGACAGCTCGGTCTGGCCGCTGGTGGTGATCCGCGGCGACATGCACCGTATCCGCATCGGCGCGCGCACCAGCGTGCAGGATGGCAGCGTGCTGCACATCACCCACGCCGGCCCGTTCAATCCGGACGGCTTCCCGCTGACCATCGGCGACGAAGTGACCATCGGTCACAAGGTGCTGCTGCACGGCTGCACCATCGGCAGCCGGATTCTGGTCGGCATGGGCTCCATCGTGATGGACGGCGCGGTGATCGAGGACGAGGTGATCCTCGGCGCCGGCAGCCTGGTGCCGCCGGGCAAGGTGCTGGAGAGCGGCTTCCTCTATGTGGGCAGCCCGGTGAAGAAGGCCCGCCCGCTGACCGACAAGGAACGCGCGTTCTTCAGCTATACCGCCGGGAATTACGTGAAGCTGAAGGATCAGCACATTGCCGAGGGGTTTGCGGGCTGATCGATTCCTTCTGGGCTGCTGCTTTGCGAGCAAGCGCGCTCCTGCAACGGGCGCACTCGCGGCGTTACGGCTTTCTGTAGGAGCGAGCTTGCTCGCGAACCCTGGACGTAGAGTGAATAAAGCGCAGCGCTTTTTCCGCCCTGCGTTTAGCGTTCTGATACGACAGCGTCGATGTTGCCCCCTCACCCCAGCCTTCTCCCTCAGGGAGAGGGGGCAGATTGTGCCGGCTGATACCAAGGCTTCACCCTGCGCCGAACGGTCCCCTCTCCCGCTCGCGGGAGAGTATTAGGGTGAGGGGCTCTTGTGCAGCCAGGCTTCGAGGCCCGACATACCGCCAGACGGCCCGCCGCGCCAAGCCCCACGCCCTATACTGACCCAAGGTGACCGGACGCCAGGGCGTGCCCGGCCGAACTGAACAGCGGGCGGCGCCGGGGATGTCGCCCAGCCGGCGAGCGGCCATGATCAGTCTGTGCTCTCCCAGCGCCACCGCTTCGCCCTGGCAGCGTAGCGGCATCATTGCCCTGCTTCTGCTGGCACTGGGCGGTTGCGCCCATCACTCCGCAGAACCGACTGCGCCTATCACCGAAGCCACCTGGCGCCAGGTCGATGCCGACATCGGCGCCGCCTCGCTGGCCGCCACTTCCCAGGCCCGCGCCTACGCCGAAGACGCCATGCAGCAGTGGATGGACCTGGTCTACCAGCGCACCGACCAGCAGTTCATTCCCTGGTTTTCCAGTTACTGGACGCAACAATGGCTCGGCATGAAGGTCGCCTGGTACAAGATGGGCTCCCACGGCGACCTCGACCCCACCGTCGACAAGCTCGCCGCCTATCTGCAGGAGCAGTACCGCAAGCAGGTGCTGGTGCCCGTGGCGAAACAGGTCGACCCCGATGCCGTGATGGAGAAAGCCACCCGGCACTACGTCGAGCTGCTGACCGTGGCGCTGAAGGAAATTCCCCAGCGCCGAGGCATCCCGCAGAAGGCCTTCGATGAGCACCTGATGGGCATTCCGGCGATCAGCCTCGGGCCGCCGTCCAGCCGCGATGCATCGCTCTACGATGTGGTGCGCGTCAAGGACATCGGCAAGCTCCCCGCCTTTGCCGCGCTGATGCAGGAAATCCGCACGGCCTCGGGCAAGGCCGGCGCTGGCACCAAGGTCAGCGGGGTGTCACCGGTCGCCCAGCGCACCAGCGCCAAGCTGGTCAACGAACTGAAGAACCGCAGCATCGTTGGCGTGGTCGCGGGTGCGGCCGGCAAGGTCGCAGGCTCCGTGATCTCCGTGGCCTTCACGCTGTTCAGCATGGCCGGCAACGACCACGCGCGGCCGGAGGTGGAAACCCAGTTGCGCAAGGAGATCAACGCCGCGTTCGACGAACAATGGCTGGCGCTGATGCGCGACCCGGACGGCGGCGTGATGGCCGGCGTCGATCACCTCGGCGGGCGGGTGCAGGAAAAGCTCGCCGGCCAGCTGGCGCAGCCGGAGGATGAACCAGGCGTCGACAGCCAGTCCTTTGGCGCCGCACCGGACGAGCCCATCAGTGCTACCGGTGGATTCCGCGTGTTGCGCCAGGGACAGGGGTATGCGGCGCCGGCCCCGTGACACCTGTCGTTGCCAGGCGACTGACGACAGCGGCCCCGCGCGGGGTAGGATAGGACTTCCGCAATCGAACCCCAGGCACCCCAGGACGCGACGTGGCCCCACGCAAACCTTCCCAAGCCAAGCGCGCCGCCGGTGTTGACACTCCCCTGACCGTCGTCGGACTGGGCGCATCCGCCGGGGGATTGGAGGCACTGGAGGAATTCCTGCGCGCGATGCCGCAGACCTCCGCCTTCGCATTCGTGATCGTTCAGCACCTGGACCCGGGCCATCCCAGCCTGCTGTGCGAGATTCTTGGCCGTGCAACCCGCATGCGCGTGGTCGAGGCGGCGGAGGGCATGGCGGTCGAGGCGGGGACTGTCTATGTCATTCCTCCCCGCCACGACCTGAGCCTGGGCAAGGCCACCTTGCATGTGACCGCTTGGCTGCCACCACGCACGACGCACTTGCCGATCGACACCTTCTTCGCCTCACTGGCGCAGCGCTACGGGCGCCGGGCGGTGGGTATCGTACTGTCCGGCACGGGCGCGGATGGCACGCTGGGCTGCCGGGCGATTCTCGACCACGGCGGTCGAACCTTGGTCCAGACGCCCGAAGATGCGGCCTACGGCGGGATGCCCAGCAGTGCGATCCTTGCCGGCAATGCCGGCCAGGTACTTTCGGTGCACGACATGCCGGAAGCCCTGATGGGGGGGCGGCCAGCGCGCGGCAATGCGTTGCCCGAGGAGCAGGCCGATGCGTTGAGCGCCATCCTGACGTTCCTGCGCCAGGTGACCGGCCACGACTTCACCCAGTACAAGCAGAGCACCATCCTGCGGCGCATCGAGCGGCGCATGCTGCTCCAGCAGATCGACGACCAGCAGGGCTACGCTGACTATCTCCGGCAGCATCCCGATGAAGCCCGGCAGTTGTTCAACGAGCTGCTGATCAACGTCACCCAGTTCTTTCGCGATTCAGACGCCTTCACTGTACTCAAGGAAGAAGTGCTGGCGCCACTGCTGGCGGAAAAGCCCGATGACTATGTCTTCCGCGTCTGGGTGGCGGGCTGTGCCAGCGGCGAGGAGGCCTATTCCGTGGCCATCCTGCTGCATGAGCTGATGGAGCGCAGCGGCCGGTCGCTGGCACTGCAATTCTTCGCCACCGACCTGGACGAGGACGCCATCGTGACTGCCCGCGCCGGTCTCTATCCGCCAGGGATCGCCGCGGACATCGGCGCCGGGCGACTGCAGCGCTACTTCACCCAGGAAGAGGGTGGCTACCGGATTCGCAAGGAAATCCGCGAGATGATCGTGTTCGCGGTGCAGAACGTCATCAAGGACCCGCCCTTCACCCGCCTGGACCTGCTGTGCTGCCGCAATCTGATGATCTACCTCGGGCCACAGTTGCAGAACCGGCTGCTGCCGACCTTCCATTACGCGCTCCGACCCGGTGGGGTATTGTTCCTCTCGCCTTCGGAGAGCGTCGGCGGGCATACGGCGCTGTTCACCGCGCTGCACCGCAAATGGAAGTTCTACCGAGTGAACAAGGCATCGTCTTCCAAGTCCGTGACACTGAGCGGCAACCTGTCGTGGGTGCCGGAGCGGGTCAACACACCACCGGATACCTCCCCGAAAATGGTCAAAGAAATCAACGTCGCCGAACTGACGCGTCGCATGCTGCTGCAGGACTTTGTCCCCGCCTCGGTCGTCACCGACCTGCAGGGCAACATCATTTATATCCACGGCGATACCGGTAACTACCTGCGTCCCGCGCCGGGGCAGGCGACGTTGAACGTCATCGACATGGCCCGCGAAGGACTCAAGCTGGACCTGCGCACGGCGGTTCAGCAGGCCGCACAGGGCGGCGCGGACACCCTGGGCCGGGACGTCGCAATTACCGGCGGTCAATTGACCCGTGCCATCCGTCTGAGCGTGCGGCGCTTGCCGGAGGGCCAGCAGGGCGATCTGCTGCTGATCAGCTTCCAGGAAATGCCGGCGCAGGTCCCTGTTGCATCCCTGCAACAGCCGACCGATTGCGATTCGGCGCAGGTCTCCGCGCGCATCCAGTTGCTGGAGCACGACCTCGCCTACACGCGCCGGAACCTGCAGGCGACCATCGACGAACTGCAGGATGCCAACGAGGAACTCAGCTCGGCCAACGAGGAAATGCAGTCCACCAATGAAGAGCTGCAGTCGTCCAACGAGGAGCTGGAAACCTCCCGTGAGGAATTGCAGTCGGTCAACGAGGAACTGGTGACCGTGAACACCGAGTTGCAGGCCAAGATCGAGCAGCTCGGCGACATGCAGAACGACATGAAGAATCTGCTAGACAGCATCAATATCGGAACTATCTTTCTTGATGCGCAGTTGGCCATTCGCAGGTTCACCCGTGACGCGGTGAAAATCTACCGGCTGATTCCGAAGGATGTTGGCCGCCCCCTGGCCGATATCACGTCCTATCTGGATAGAAAGGATCTGCTCGTGCGCGCACAGGAAGTGCTGGATACCCTCATTCCCTATGAGGTCGAACTGTGCACCACGACCGGTAACTGGTTCCTGGCGCGTTTGCTCCCGTATCGAACACTGGACAATGTGATCGACGGAGTAGTCCTCACTTTCCACGACATCAATACCCGCGTAGCCAACGAGCAGTCGGTGCAGGCCGCACGGGACCTCGCCGAGGCGATCGTCGACACGATGATCGAACCTTTGCTGGTTCTCGATGAACGCTTGCACGTCGTATCGGCCAGTCGCTCCTATTACCGTGAATTTCGCACCACCGCGGCCGACACGGTCGACCGCACGCTATATGAGCTGGGCAGCCGGCAGTGGGACATACCGGCGCTGCGTACCCAGTTGGGTACCATTCTTGAGGGTGATACCAGTTTCGATGGGTTTGTCGTGGAGCACCACTTCCCGAGCATCGGCCCGCGAACCATCACCCTCAACGCTCGACGCGTAACAGGCAAGGGCGCTCGTCCCCACCTGATCCTGCTCGCCATGCAGATGCAGCCGCCGAGAAGCTAGAGGCCCGGATGGAATGTCCAGAACGCCCCCGATCGAAGTTCAGCCGTTATCCGACGAAACCGACCTGAGCATCGACCCCGACGGGCCGGTTGGCCATGAGGCGTTGCTGCACGAGCTGCACGTCCACCAGATCGAGCTGGAGCTGCAGAACGAGAATCTGCTCCAGACCCAGGTGGCGCTGGAAGCGTCCCGGGACCAGTATCTGGACCTCTACGAACATGCACCGGTTGGCTACCTGACCCTGGGACTCAATGGCCAGATCGACGCCGTCAACCTGACCGGCGCCCAGTTGATCGGCCTGCCGCGGGAAAGCCTGTTGGGGCGGCGCTTCAGTGCGCGTATCGCCGAGCCCGATCTCGATCACTGGTATCGCACCTTTGTGCTGGTGTGCCGTGGCTTCACCCCCCAGGCCTGCGAGCTGACGCTGCTGCGCGAAGACGGATCGCACTGGTATGCGCACCTGGACTGCACCCGCCAGGGAATGGACAACGACGAGGTTCGCGTGAGCCTCACCGACCTCACCGAACGTCGTGCCATCGAAAGCCAGCTGAACCTCGCCGCCAGTGTGTTCACCCATGCCCGCGAGGGCATCATGATCACCGATCCGGACGGCAACATCGTCGAAATCAACGAGGCCTTCAGCAGCATCACTGGTTACTCGCGTGACGAAGTGCTGGGCCGTAATCCGCGCATGCTGGGCTCGGGCATGACCGAGCGCGAACGATTCGCCGAGCTCTGGCATTGCCTGGCCGAACACCACTACTGGCAAGGCGAGCTGTGGAACCGTCGCCGCAACGGCGAAGTGTTCGTTGCCGGGCAGACCATCACGGCCATCTGCGACCCTCTCGGCGGGGTGCGCAACTACGTATCCCTGTTCACCGACATCACGGAGCTGCACGAGCATCGCCGTCAGCTGGAGTATGTGGCCCACTATGATCCACTGACCCACCTGCCCAATCGCGTGCTACTCACCCAGCGCCTGCAGCAGGCAATGGCTCGTACTCAGCGGCAGAACAGCAAGCTGGCAGTTGCCTACCTCGATCTTGACGGCTTCAAGTCGATCAATGACCTGTACGGTCATGAAACGGGCGACCGCGTGCTGGCCCTGGTCGCCCAACGGATGAAGCTGACCCTGCGCGAGGGCTGCGTCCTGTCCCGACTGGGCGGCGACGAGTTCGTGGTGATCATCGCCGACCTCGAAGAGCTGGATGACAGCCTGCCGATCCTCGAGCGTCTGCTGCTGATCGTTTCACAACCGATCCCGGTGGACAGTATCTGCGCCAACGTTTCGGCCAGCATCGGCGTCAGTTATTTTCCGCAGGCGGCCGACATCGGCGGAGACCAGTTGCTGCGCCAGGCCGATCAGGCCATGTACCAGGCCAAGCTGGCGGGCAAGAGCCGCTTTCACGTCTTCGATGCCCAGCATGATCTCGACCTGCGCGGCTACAACGCTCAGCTCGACCGTATCGACCAGGCCTTGCGCGAGCGCGAATTCGTTCTGTTTCATCAGCCCCAGGTGAACATGCGTACTGGCGAAGTGGTCGGCACCGAGGCGTTGATTCGCTGGCAGCACCCGGAGAAAGGTCTGTTGCTCCCCGATGCCTTCCTGCCGCTGATCGAAGGCAACCACCTGTCCGAGGTACTCGGTGAGTGGGTCATCGATAACGCTTTGGTGCAGCTCGAAACCTGGCTGGCCGCCGGTGTGCGGATTCCGGTGAGTATCAACGTCGGCGCCCGCCAACTGCAGCAGCCGGACTTCGTCTCGAGCCTGGAGGCGCATCTGGCCGCCCACCCGAGCGTACCGCCGCAACTGCTGGTGATCGAGATTCTCGAAAACAGCGCCCTGGAAGAGATCGATGGTGTATCGCGGACTATCCGCGCCTGCGCCGCCATCGGTGTGCGCTTCGCCTTGGACGATTTCGGCACCGGCTACTCCTCGCTGAGCTATCTCAAGCGCCTGCCGGTGGCGCAACTGAAGATCGACCGGGTCTTCATCCAGGGCCTGCTCGACGATCCGGAGGACCTCTCCATCCTGCAGGCGATCCTTGGCCTCGCGGAAGCCTTCAAGTGCGAGATCATCGCCGAAGGCGTGGAGACGACCCACCACGGCGCGCGGCTGCTGGAGCTCGGCTGTCTGCTCGGGCAGGGCGCCGGCATTGCCCGGCCGATGCCCGCCGACGAACTGCTCGACTGGTACCAGCGCTGGCAGCGCCGCCCGACCTGGGCAGCGGCGGGCAACTGATCACCGGCAAGTCGACCAGTCGGACGTCGCACCAGCAGCGCCGGCCCAGTATCCTTGCTCACGACTTTCGTGGCCGGACGCCGATCCCATGCATTACCAGAACATCCTCTTCGACCTCGACGGCACCCTCACCGACCCGCGCGAGGGCATCACCCGCTCGATCCAGTACGCGCTCGCCCAGCTAGGCATCGACGAGCCCGACCTGCGCCAGCTCGAACACTTCATCGGCCCGCCGCTGCTGCAGTGCTTCATGAGCACCTACGACTTCGACGAGGCGCGCGCCTGGGAAGCGGTGAACCACTACCGCGTGCGCTTCAAGGACACCGGGCTGTACGAGAACAAGGTATTCGACGGCGTTGGCGAGCTGCTGCAGCTGCTCGGCGGCCAGGGCCGCACCTTGTACATCTGCACCAGCAAGCCGACCGTGTTCGCGGCGGAAATCGCCCGCCACTTCGACTTTGCCCGGCACTTCAAGGTGATCTACGGCAGCGAGCTGGACGGCACCCGCACCAACAAGGTGGAGCTGATCGAGCACCTGCTGGGGATCGAGAAGCTGGACCTGGCGCAGACGCTGATGATCGGCGACCGCAAGCACGACCTGATTGGCGCGCACCGCAATGGCCTGTCCGCTGCGGGTGTTGGCTATGGCTTCGGCAGCCGTGACGAGCTGATGGCGGAAAGCCCGGCGCACTACTTCGCAAGCATGGACGAGCTGCGCGCGGCGTTTGCCTGAGGCTTCTGTACCGGAGCAGCTCGCGAGCAAGCCCCCGCCTACCTATAGGTGCAGAGGAGCTTCCGAATGGGGGTAGGAGCGGATCTTATCCGCGAAATCCCGCGCAGCTGGGACGAAGAGCATCGCGGATAAGATCCGCTCCTACGAAGAGCTGGGACTCAGGCGCGTAACCACTCCCCATGCGGCCCAGCAGATTCCTGTGCCGGAGCGGCTCGCGAGCATGCGCTCACCTGCAGGTGCAGGGGAGCTTCCGAATGGGGGTAGGAGCGGATCTTATCCGCGAAATCCCCACGCAGCTGGGACGAAGAGCATCGCGGATAAGATCCGCTCCTATGAAGGGCTGGGATTCAGGCGCGTAACCACTCCGCCATCCGGCCCAGCAGATTCCTGTGCCTAAGCGGTTCGCGAGCAAGCGCTCACCTGCAGGTGCAGAGGAGCTTCCGAATGGGGGTAGGAGCGGATCTTATCCGCGAAATCCCGCGCAGCCGGGACGAAGAGCATCGCGGATAAGATCCGCTCCTACGAAGGGCTGGGACTCAGGTGCGCAGCCACTCCGCCAGCCGCGCCATCATTTCATCGCATTTGGCCAACTGCTCCAGGCTGACGAACTCGTCCGGCTTGTGGCCCTGGTCCATGCTGCCGGGGCCGCAGACCACGGTAGGAATGCCGGCCTGGTCGAACAATCCGCCCTCGGTGCCGTAGGCGACGGTGGTGAAGTCCCGCGAGCCGCTGAGCAGCGCGATCAACTCGGCGGCCTGCGCCTGCTGGTCGGTGACCAGGGCGGGATAGGCCGACAGCTCGCTGAAACGGATATCCGTCTCGGCTTTCACCGCGCGCATCTTCGGCAGTAGTTCGGTTTCGGCGAAGGCGCGCAGGTCATTGGCGACCTGTTGCGGATCGTCGCTGGGCAGCGCGCGTACTTCGAAATCGAACTGGCACTCGGCGGGCACGATGTTCAGTGCGCGGCCGCCGCTGATCACGCCGGTCTGCACGGTGGAATAGGGCGGATCGAAGCGCGGATCGTGACGCTCCGGTGCGGCCAGGCGGGTGCCGATCTCGCCGAGGCGGCCGATCAGCTTCGCCGCGTACTCGATGGCGTTCACGCCCTGCGGCGCATAGGCCGAGTGGCACGGCGCACCGTGCACCTGGCAGCGCATGGCGAGCTTGCCCTTGTGGCCGAGCACCGGCTTGAGTTCGGTGGGTTCGCCGATGATGCAGACCATCGGCTTGTGCTCGCGGTGCTCCAGCGCGGCGAGTAGCGAGCGCACGCCGAGGCAGCCGACTTCCTCGTCATAGGAGAAGGCCAGGTGCACCGGCAGGCGCAGCGGTTGGGCGAGGAAGGCCGGTACCGCCGCCAGCACGCAGGCGATATAGCCTTTCATGTCCGCCGTGCCCCGTCCGTAGAGACGACCATCGCGCTCGGTCAATTCGAACGGCGGGACCGTCCACGGCTGGCCGTCGGTGGGCACCACGTCGGTGTGGCCGGACAGGCACACACCGCCGCGATCCTGCGGACCCAGCGTGGCGTAGAGGTTGGCCTTGCCGCCTTCGGCGTCGTGGAACAGTTCGCAGGCGATGCCGAAGCCGGCGAGGTAGTCGCGGATGTAGTGGATCAGCGCCAGGTTGGAATTGCGGCTGACGGTGTCGAAGGCGATCAGGTCGGCGAGGATTTCACGGCTGGAAGGCATGGTTGGGTCCTGCTTCAGAGCGTTTTTTGGCGATGCAATACTTTGAATGCCCGGGCGGCTACCCTCTCCCCTGCCCTCTCCCTGAAGGGAGAGGGAGCTGTCAGTACCGGCTGATAGCTCCGTTTCATCCTGCGCCGATCTGTCCCCTCTCCCTTCAGGGAGAGGGTTAGGGAGAGGGGCTCTCACAGGTAAGGCATGGCGTTACTCGTCGCCCGGCACACCGTAGCTCGGTGCCTTGGTCGGGTCGAGGGCGCGCACGAGGTAGTCCTCCAGTTGCGGCTTGTAGGCCACCCAGAGTTTCTCCAGCTCATCGATGGGCGCTTCGTCCGCCCAGTCCACGCGCAGGTCGACGATCGGCCAGACCAGATCGCCCACCACTTTCAGCGCCGCCGAATGCACCGGGCCCGCTTCGCCACCGGCGGCCATCGCCGCCTGCATCGCGGCCAGCAGGCGCTCGGCCAGGCAGCCGTTGGCGCCTTCGAAGGCCTGGGTCATGGCCTCGATCACCGCCGTGGAGGACAGCAGGTTGCCGGCCGCCACGCAGTTCTCACCCGCCACGGCGTTGTACACGCCCAGCGCCTCGCTGCCGGTGAACAGCGCGACCTTGCCGTGCTGGTCGATCACCGTCACCTGGCGGTACTGGCTGTAGCCGTTGCTGGAGAGCGCCTTGTCCAGCGCCGCACCCGGCTCCAGGCCGGCTTCGAGCTGGTCGAGGATCTGCGGGCCGAGGGCCGGCAGCGTGATGTTCTGCGTGGCCACCGCGCCGACGCCGGCGCGTACCCAAGGGCAGCGGGCGCCCACGGCAATGCTCGAGGAGCTGATGGCGATACCCAGTTGTCCGGTTTCGGCGCAGCGGCCGACGATGGAGAAGGTCATGGTGGCTCCTTGCTTGTTCTAATAGCTAAAACGACAAAGGGCGATGCGGAAAATCCGCATCGCCTGCACGCTTGAAAGCGTCACGAGCGAAGGCCAGGCGAGGCGGGGTTGGGCGAGAAAAGCGGAGTTTGCTGTAGCAAATGAGCATTTTCTCGACCGGCCCCAACGCAGCATGGCTAGCGCAGTAGCTTTCAGTCCGGAATGACCGCGATGACATCGATTTCCATCAACCACTGCGGCTGACCAAGGGCCGACACCACCAGGCCGGTGGAGATCGGGAACACGCCCTTCAGCCACTTGCCGACTTCCTGGTACACCGGCTCGCGGTAGCGCGGGTCGATCAGGTAGGTAGTGGTCTTGACGATGTGCGACAGGTCGCTGCCGGCTTCTTCCAGCAGTTGCTTGACGTTCTTCATCGCCTGTTCGGCCTGGGCACGCGGATCGCCCAGCCCCACCAGGTTGCCCTCGAAGTCAGTACCGACCTGGCCGCGCACGTACACGGTGTTGCCGGCACGCACGGCCTGGCAGAGGTCGTTGTCCAGGGTCTGGTTCGGGTAGGTGTCCTTGGTGTTGAACATGCGGATGCGAGTATGGGTAGGCATCTCTTACTCCCAGGATGCGGCTTTCTGAACGGAGGAGCCTTCGCGCTGCGAGGCGTCCTGATATTCGACGTAACGACGTTGGGTGGCGATGTGGCCGGCCACGTGCTTGGCGTCGTGCCAGACGCCCCAGATGAAGGTGGAACCGCGACGGGACAGCCACGGCAGGCCGACGAAGTACACGCCCGGCTCGCGGGACACGCCGCGCTGGTGCTTGGGCTTGCCCTTGTCGTCGAAGGCGTCGACCTGCAGCCAGTTGAAGTCCACGGCGTAGCCGGTGGCCCAGATGATCGCGGTGATGCCGGCGTCGGCGAGGTTCAGTTCCTGGATCGGATTGCGGATGCACTCGGCGTCGGCGTAGACCTTGCGGGCCTCCGGCTCCAGCGGCAGGTCCAGGCCGTTGCGCTCGATATAAGCGTCGGCGGCGTCCAGCAGGCCGAGATAGTTGTCATCGCCGGCTTTCAGGTTGGCCACCAGGTCGTCCTGGAAGGTCACTTTGCCGTCAGCGAAGGACTTGGTCAGGCCGGTGAGGGTGATGCCCTCGTTGGCCAGGCGACGGAAGTCGATGGTCTCGCCGCCACGGGCACCGCTCACGGCGATGGTCACATGCTCGCGGCCTGGCTGTACTTCTTCGGCGTCCCACAGGCCGAGTACGCCCAGCCACCAGACGAAGTCGCGGTTGCGGTAGGAGCGCGGCGGACGGTCATGGGCGCCAACCGAGAGGAAGACCTTCTTGCCGGCGCGGTTCAGCTCGTCGGCGATCTGCACGCCGGAGGAGCCGGCGCCGATCACCAGCACGGCGCCTTCGGGCAACTGCTGCGGGTTGTAATACTTGGCCGAGTGGATCTGGTAGAGGCCTTCGTCCTTCGGCGCGATGGCCGGGATTACCGGGCGCTGGAACGGGCCGGTGGCGGAGACGATGCGCAGGGCGCGAATGGTGCCCTCGGAGGTTTCCACGGTGAAGCCGGGGCGGCCTTCGTTGCGGGTGACCTTCTTCACTTCCACGCCGGTGCGGATCGGCGCGTTGAACTGCTTGGCGTAGGCGACGAAGTAGTCCGCCACCTGCTCCTTGTGCGGGAAGTCGTCCGGGCCGACCGGGAATTCCATGTTCGGGAAGCGGTCGTGCCAGGCCGGGCCGTTGGCTACCAGCGAATCCCAGCGGCCGGTGCGCCAGGCTTCGGCGATGCGGCTCTTTTCCAGCACGATGTGCGGCACGCCCTGTTGGGTCAGGTGCTCGCTCATGGCGACGCCGGCTTGTCCGGCGCCAACGACCAGCGTGTCGATTTCCAGGTTATCAAGCGACTTCTTGCCGAAGGCGCCTGGATTCAGGTCGGTCATGGCTTGCTTCCTCAGACTCTGATCACGTTTGTTCTTGTTGCGGCTAGGGAGGAGGTGTTGGCCGCATTCTGTTCAGAGGCTGTGAATAGCGAAATTATGTTTTTTGTAGTCGCAGGCTAGGGAAAAGCTGCACCCACGCAAACCCCGCGGCCCGCGGGCTGCAGGGGAGGGGCTATAGGATTTTTGGTGGCTGGGGCGACAAATTGGATAGGCAGAATATGCCTTGTGCCCTTTGTGGGAGCGTGGGGGACGCCCAGTCAGTGCTCGCGAACAGAGTCCGCAGCGGCGAGTAAGGCCGAAGCGTTCCGCACGGTCTTGCAGGGGAGTTCGGCGTGTTGCGACAGCCCTCACCCCAGCCCTCTCCCGGGGGGAGAGGGGGCGGACCGAGCCGGGTCGGAATGGAGGTGCTATCCGGCGAGCGCCAAAGGAGCCACGAAACGCCGACCGGTCCCCTCTCCCTCCGGGAGAGGGTTAGGGTGAGGGGCCGCAGGCCTGCCGTGCTCCTGAAAGCGTCAGGCTCAGCGACTCTGCGCCACCGCCTCGAGGAACCGCTCCAGTACCAGGTTCGGCCGGCGGCCCTTGCGGGTCACCACGGTCAGCGGGATGTCGTAGTGGAAACGCTCCGGCCGCAGCGCGCGCAGGCGGCCCTGGGCGACCCAGTCGGCGGCATAGTGGTCGGGCAGATAGCCGATGTAGCTGCCGGTGAGGATCAGGAAGGCCATGCCCTCGCGGTCCGAGGCCGTGGCGCTGCCGGAGAGCTCCTGGTGCCGTTCCTGCGCCTCGGCCGGGATGCGGTAGCTCGGCGCCACCGCGTCGCAGGCATGGATTTCCTGCACGGTGATGCTCGCGTCGTCGCGCTCGAACAGCGGGTGCTCCTGGCTGCAGAACAGCAGCGAGCGCTCCTCATATAGAGAGGAGTACTCCAGCCCCGACAGCGGACTGATGAGCGGCACCACGCCCACATGCAACCGTCCGTCGAGAACCCCCAGTTCGATCTCGTTGGGCGTGGTCATCCCGATATTGATCCGCACGCCTGGCCCGCTGGCCTTCAGCGCCCGCAGGGCGTGGGTGATACGCATCTGCGGCAGGGTCACCAGGTTGTTGATGATGCCGATGTTCAGCTCGCCGCGCAGGTGCTGGTGCAGCTCGTTGACCTCGGCGCGGAAGCCTTCCAGCGCCGCCAGCAGCGACTGGGTCGCGCGGTACACCTCGCGGCCCTCGTCGGTCAACGCGAAGCCCGCCCGGCCGCGCTGGCACAGGCGCATGCCCAGGCGCTTCTCCAGGTCGCCCATGTGCAGGCTGATGGCCGAGCGGCTGATACCCAGCGTGCTCTCGGCGGCCGAGAAGCTGCCGCACTCGACTATCGTTTTGAAGATGCGCAGCAGGCGGATCTCGAAGTCGCTGACCTGGCCCAGGGAAGGCGCTCGTTGTTTCGCCATTTTAGTTTTACCAATCCGAAACTGAACGTAAGAAGAATAAGCTTTAACTCACGTTAAGTCAGGCCCAATCTAGTCCCATCGCACCAGGCCCACCGCGGCCTGCGCGCCCAACAAGACTGTCTTCGAGGACAAGCTGCATGAACCAGCAAGTGAACGTCACCCCGTCGGTGGCCAGCGAACTGAACCTGAAGGCCCACTGGATGCCCTTCAGCGCCAACCGCAACTTCCATAAAGACCCGCGCATCATCGTCGCCGCCGAAGGTAGCTGGCTGGTGGACGACAAGGGCCGCAAGATCTACGACAGCCTGTCGGGCCTGTGGACCTGCGGCGCCGGTCACTCGCGCAAGGAAATCGCCGACGCGGTCGCCAAGCAGCTGACCACCCTCGACTACTCCCCGGCCTTCCAGTACGGCCACCCGCTGTCCTTCAAGCTGGCCGAGAAGATCACCCAGCTGACCCCGGCCGGCCTCGACCACGTGTTCTTCACCGGCTCGGGCTCCGAGTGCGCCGACACCTCGATCAAGATGGCCCGCGCCTACTGGCGCCTGAAAGGCCAGGCGCAGAAGACCAAGCTGATCGGTCGCGCCCGTGGCTACCACGGCGTGAACGTCGCCGGCACCGCCCTGGGCGGCATCGGTGGCAACCGCAAGATGTTCGGCCAACTGATGGACGTCGACCACCTGCCGCACACCCTGCAGCCGGGCATGGCCTTCACCAAGGGTATGGCCGAGACTGGCGGCGTCGAGCTGGCCAACGAACTGCTGAAGCTGATCGAGCTGCATGACGCGTCCAACATCGCCGCCGTCATCGTCGAGCCGATGTCCGGTTCCGCCGGCGTGCTGGTTCCGCCGAAGGGCTACCTGCAGCGCCTGCGCGAAATCTGCGACCAGCACAACATCCTGCTGATCTTCGACGAAGTGATCACCGCCTTCGGCCGCATGGGCAAGGCCACCGGCGCCGAGTTCTTCGGCGTGAAGCCGGACATCATGAACGTCGCCAAACAGGTCACCAACGGCGCCATTCCCATGGGCGCGGTGATCGCCAGCAGCGAAATCTACGACACCTTCATGGGCCAGAACCTGCCGGAATACGCCGTCGAGTTCGGCCATGGCTACACCTACTCCGCGCACCCGGTCGCCTGCGCCGCCGGTCTCGCCGCGCTGGACCTGCTGGAAAAAGAAAACCTGATCCAGCAGTCCCTGGAACTGGCTCCGCACTTCGAGAAGGCCCTCCACGGCCTGAAAGGCGCGAAGAACGTCGTCGACATCCGCAACTGCGGCCTGGCCGGCGCCATCCAGATCGGCGCCCGTGACGGCGACGCCATCGTGCGTCCGTTCGAAGCCAGCATGAAGCTGTGGAAAGAAGGTTTCTACGTGCGCTTCGGCGGCGACACCCTGCAGTTCGGCCCGACCTTCAACGCCAAGCCCGAGGACCTGGACCGCCTGTTCAGCGCCGTCGGCGACGCCCTCAACGGGGTGGCGTAAGTGAGCGAGCGTCCGAAGGCCGTCCCGACGGTACAGATCGACAACGACAAGGTCCTGGTCACCGAGTGGCGCTTCGCCCCCGGTGCCGAGACCGGCTGGCACCGCCACGGCATGGAATACGTCGTGGTCCCGGTGACCGGCGGCGAGCTGCTGCTGGAAACCCCCGAGGGCGAGCGGCGCGCGCCGCTGGTCCTGGGCCAGAGCTACACCCGCCAGATCGGTACCGAGCACAACGTGATCAACCCGTGCGATCACGAAGTGGCCTTCATCGAGATCGAGCTCAAGGACGGGCAGCCGCACGCCCACTGAGCGCGCGGGCCCGCAAGAAGGCGTCGCCGACCGAGTCATCTTAGAGTGGCCGCCGGCGTGCCTTGCCGCCCACGCTTCATACCGAACAATCCCCTCTCCCTCTGGGAGGGGGCTAGGGTGAGGGGCTCTTGTAAGAGCCCCGCCCCACACTTTCAGCGAGAAGAGACTTCCCATGACCACCGTCAAGCACCTGATCGGCGGCGAAATGATCGCCGACACCGGCCGCACCGCCGACGTCTTCAACCCGTCCACCGGCGAAGCCATCCGCAAGGTTCCGCTGGCCAGCCGCGAAACCGTGCAGCAGGCCATCGACGCCGCCAAGGCCGCCTTCCCGGCCTGGCGCAACACCCCGCCGGCCAAGCGCGCCCAGGTGCTGTTCCGCTTCAAGCAACTGCTCGAAGCCAACGAAGCGCGCATCAGTCAGCTGATCAGCGAAGAACACGGCAAGACCCTGGAAGACGCCGCCGGTGAGCTCAAGCGTGGTATCGAGAACGTCGAATACGCCAGCGCCGCCCCGGAAATCCTCAAGGGCGAATACAGCCGTAACGTCGGCCCGAACATCGACGCCTGGAGCGACTTCCAGCCGATCGGCGTGGTCGCCGGCATCACCCCGTTCAACTTCCCGGCCATGGTGCCGCTGTGGATGTACCCGCTGGCCATCGCCTGCGGCAACACCTTCATCCTCAAGCCGTCCGAGCGTGACCCGAGCTCGACCCTGCTGATCGCCGAACTCTTCGAAGAAGCCGGCCTGCCCAAGGGCGTGCTGAACGTCGTGCACGGCGACAAGACCGCCGTCGACGCACTGATCGAGGCCCCGGAAGTCAAAGCCCTGAGCTTCGTCGGTTCGACCCCGATCGCCGAGTACATCTATTCCGAAGGCACCAAGCGCGGCAAGCGCGTACAGGCCCTGGGCGGCGCCAAGAACCACGCCGTGCTGATGCCCGACTGCGACCTGGACAACGCCGTCAGCGCCCTGATGGGTGCGGCCTACGGCTCCTGCGGCGAGCGCTGCATGGCCATCTCCGTGGCTGTGTGCGTGGGCGACCAGATCGGCGACGCGCTGGTCGAGAAGATCGTTCCGCAGATCAAGGCCCTGAAAATCGGCGCCGGCACCTCTTGCGGCCTGGACATGGGCCCGCTGGTCACTGGCGCGGCGCAGGCCAAGGTCACCGGCTACATCGACACCGGTGTGGAGCAGGGCGCCCAGCTGCTGGTCGACGGCCGCAACTACAAGGTTGCCGGTCACGAGAACGGCTTCTTCGTCGGCGGCACCCTGTTCGACAAGGTGACCCCGGACATGACCATCTACCAGGAAGAAATCTTCGGCCCGGTGCTGTGCATCGTGCGCGTGAACAGCCTGGAAGAAGCCATGCAGCTGATCAACGACCACGAATACGGCAACGGCACCTGCATCTTCACCCGCGACGGTGAAGCGGCCCGCCTGTTCTGCGACGAGATCGAAGTCGGCATGGTCGGCGTCAACGTACCCCTGCCGGTACCGGTGGCCTACCACAGCTTCGGCGGCTGGAAGCGTTCGCTGTTCGGCGACCTGCACGCCTACGGCCCGGATGGCGTGCGCTTCTACACCAAGCGCAAGGCCATCACCCAGCGCTGGCCGCAGCGTAAGTCGCACGAAGCGGCGCAGTTTGCCTTCCCCAGCAATGGCTGATGGTGAATAAGCGTTAAGAAAAAGGCCGGTCTATTGACCGGCTTTTTTATTTTTTGACTTCTTCTCGATCACCCAAGATGGAATGTTTCCTATTGTTGGGGCTTGATTCCGGCGCGCGTGTAGGAGCGAGCTTGCTCGCGAACCGCCCAGCGCCGGTCTCTCCCTGTAGGAGCGGACCTTGTCCGCGATCGCGCGCATGGCGCGCTCCTACAGGTTGGAGCCGGTGCTTGGGTGTTGTTGGCGTGCCATCTAGGTGTTCCAGCGCCGCTTCGGCGTGCGCGTGGACTTCCTGTTTCGCCCCCTCGGGCGAGCCGCTTTCTCAAACGACGGATGGCCGCCCCCAAGAAAGTAACCAAAGGGCTTGCCCCTCCCGTCTGGTTTTTCGCTTAGGCGAAAAATTCCCCCGTTGAATCGAAGTTTCAACGAGGCCTCCTGAACGGGGCAGTTCGGAGTGCGCGGGTGTTTTTCTGGAAGTCTTTAAGAGCCAGAGCCAAGACGTAGGGCGGATAACCCGGAACGGGTTATCCGCCGCTCGCTGTCTTCTGCTGGCGAGTCCGTGCTCGTGCCGCCCCTCACCCCAGCCCTCTCCCCAGGGAGAGGGAGCTGTCCGTGCCGGCTGACACTTTGGTTCCATCCTGCTCCGAACGGTCCCCTCTCCCTCTGGGAGAGGGTTAGGGTGAGGGCCGATCCGGGCACGGAACCATTGGGTAGCGGACTCTGTTCGCGAGTGGCCCGTCGAGCGCTGCGTTGGGTGGGTTCGCGAGCAAGCTCGCTCCTACACGGAGTGGCGATCAGCCCAGATGCTTCTTCAGGTAGATGCGCTGGTGTCCCGGCGGGCAATCCTCGAGCACGCCCATGCGCTCGAAGCCCTGTTTCTCGTAGAAGCCGGGAGCCTGGAAGCTGTAGGTGTAGAGGAACAGGCCAACGCAGCCACGGCGGCGGGCTTCGTCTTCGGCGAGGGCGATGAGCTGGCTGCCCAGGCCGCTGCCACGCTGGTCGTTCTGCAGCCAGAGATAGTCGATGTACAGCCAGCCCATGCCGGATTGGCCGAACATGCCGCCGACCACTTCGCCGTCTTCGCTGCGGGCGTAGAGCTCGAAGTCGTCGTAGGTGTT
Organism: Pseudomonas sp. PDNC002; assembly: GCF_016919445.1. Taxonomy (NCBI): domain Bacteria; kingdom Pseudomonadati; phylum Pseudomonadota; class Gammaproteobacteria; order Pseudomonadales; family Pseudomonadaceae; genus Pseudomonas; species Pseudomonas sp. PDNC002. The sequence continues at coordinate 1,309,051 of NZ_CP070356.1, forward strand.
GCTGCGGCCCATCTGCCCGAGGTTGTAGGCGAGCAGGCCCTTGACCACGACGTCGCGCGCCTGCGGGTCGATGCCGAGGGTGAAATTGAATTGGCTTTGCATGATGCCCTCCGGATTGGCGAAGGCACCCAGTCTAGGGAGATGCTGTCGCGATGGGTAGGTGCCTTGGGTAGCGGCGGGCGTGCAGCGAAGAACCGCGCGGAAAGGAGCATCGTTCAGAGCGGCTCCTTGCGCGGGTATCGATCAGTTGAAGCTGCGCCGGTCCTCAGCGCGCCGCGCTCACATTGCGCACGTAAAGGTCCTTGCCGCCGGTACCGCTGGTGCCGCGTGCCTGCAGTTCGAAGCGCTTGGGATGGCCCTTGATCAGGTCGCTGAGCTTCTTGAAACCGTACAGGCGCGGATCGAACGCAGGCTGCAGCTTGCTGATGTTCTGGCCCAGCGCGCCCAGCTGGACCCAGTCGTCATCGTCGCCGTCGATGTCGTCGAGCACCTTGGCGATGAAGTCCAGCGGCACTTTCTGCGATTTGGGTTTGGCGGCGGGCTTGGGCGTGTCGTTGGCGCTCGGAGCGGCAGTCTTGTCGGTGACGGGTACCGGCTCGACGGAGGTTTCGGGCGTGGCGCGCAGGATCTCGGTGTAGATGAACTTGTCGCAGGCGGAGACGAACGGCTTGGGCGTTTTCTCCTCGCCGAAGCCGTAGACGGTCAGCCCTTCCTCGCGCAGGCGCGCGGCCAGGCGGGTGAAGTCGCTATCGCTGGAGACCAGGCAGAAGCCGTCGAAGCGGCGGGTGTAGAGCAGGTCCATGGCGTCGATGATCAGCGCGCTGTCGGTGGCGTTCTTGCCGCTGGTATAGGCGAACTGCTGCATCGGCTGGATGGAGTGATCCAGCAGCACCTGCTTCCATTTGCCCAGATTGGGCTTCGTCCAGTCGCCGTAGATGCGCTTGACGCTGGCGACGCCGTACTTGGCGATCTCCTCGAACAGGCCTTCGACGATGGCGGCGGGGGCGTTGTCGGCGTCGATCAGGACGGCGAGGTGCGTCTGCTGTCGCGGAGCGGAGGATTTGGTGGCCATGCTGCATCCTTTCCTTGCGGTCCTCGGACCTTAATCGGATTGGGCTCGGGATACCACCTGTGTGAACGCGTGCTCGCGCCGGCGCCCGTTCAGCCGGTGGCGAACTCGCACTTGTCACGCCCGCTGCGCTTGGCGTCCAGCAGGGCCGCATCGGCGCGGCTGAGGGTCTGGGAGTAGCTCTCGCCCGGGTGGTGCTCGGCGACGCCGAAGCTCGCGGTGACGGAGAGTGCGTCGGTGCCCACGCGTACCGCCAGGCAGCGGATATCGTTGCGCACCCGCTCGATGATCGCGGTAGCGTCGGCCAGGCGGGTTTCCGGCAGGATCAGCAGGAATTCCTCGCCACCCCAGCGGCCGCAGAGGTCGTACTGGCGCAGGGCGGACTCCATGGCGCGGCCGATTTCCACCAGTACGCGGTCGCCCACTTCGTGGCCCCAGGTGTCGTTGACCAGCTTGAAGCGGTCGACGTCGAGCATGGCCAGTACGTACGGCTCGCCGTGGCGCTGGGCGCGTTCGCTTTCCTCGCGCAGGCGCTCCATGAGCAGGCGGCGGTTGGCGATGCCGGTGAGGGTGTCGTGGGTCGAGGCTTCCTTCAGCGCGACGTTGAGGTCACGCATCATGTCCTGGTAGCGGTCGGAGATGCGCGCCACCTTTTCCAGCTGGCGCAGCTGCTTGTGGTAGCGCTCGGAGAGGGTGCTGTTCTGCGCCCGCGCCATGGACTGGAAGCCGTCGGAAATCCGCGCGATGCGCTCCAGGCGCGCGAGCTGGTCGAGGGATTGCTGGTGCTTTTCGTACAGGGCCTCGCGCAGGGGATGCCCTTCGTACTGGGGGTCGGCCAGCAGCTCTTCGATCAACAGGTCCAGCTCGCGCTCGCTAGTCATGGCTGTTACTCGTCGTAGGCTTGGATGACGAACGGGAAGGTACAGTCCTCGCGGAATTCCTCGGCCAGTTCGGCGACGCGCTCGTTGCGGCGGTCGTAGTGCCACGCCACGCTGGCGGCACGGCCTTCGCGGTGGGCTTCTTCGAGCAGGTCGAAGATGTCCATCATCGCCTTGATCGAGCTGGTGTTGAGGTACAGCAGGCGCAGGTCGAGTTCCAGCGGGCGCTGTTCCTGGGTGAGGAAGCGCTCGACCCATTCGATCACCTGGCCGAACAGTTCGTAGGAGTTCTCCGGGTAGGAGTCGCCCTGCATCGCCAGGATGCCGGCCTGCCAGTCGCCGTGGATCTGTGGGGTGGATTGGGTGCCGTTGACGTGTAGATCGCTCATGTCGGGTCTTCCTGAATTCGCAAGATCAGATCACGGCGCGCAGGCTGAAGAAGGCGCGACCGTCGGGTTGTTCGGTGAGGGAGGTCTGCAGTGGCGCGCTGGATTTGCGGGCGATGTCCAGCAGGCCCAGGCCCGCGCCGGTGGATGCCTCGGCGTCGCGCGGGCGGCGCAGCTGTTCCTTGTAGGCGGCCTTGAGCTGGGCCTTGTCCAGCCCGGCGATGCCTTCGATGCTGCGCACCAGGCCCTGGCCGTCGGCCAGTTCCACCAGGTTGCCGGCGGAGACCACGTAGTGGCCTTCATCGTCGCGGGCGATGGCCACGGTGGCGGAGGCCTCCTGGTCGTTGTAGCCGCGCAGGGTGGCGTAGTGACGGATGTTCTGGGTCATCTCGATGTAGACGGCGAACACGTCCATCGCTTCGCTGGGGTGCGCCTGTTCGGCCTGCATGTAGTTGCGCAGGGCGTGGCCGATTTCCTCGATCAGGCTGCGCGAGATGGGCCCGTTGAAGCAGAGCAGGATGCGTTGCCGGGTGTAGCTCTCGCGCATGGCCAACAGATCTAGCGATTCCATGGAATAACCCCTAGTCGAAGCGGAAAGAGAGAATGGTGATGTCGTCGCGCTGCGGGCGCTCGCCCTGGTACTGGGCGAGGGTAGCGGCGAACGCGTCGGCCTGCTCGGCCAGTGGCCTGCGCGCGTGGTTGCGCAGCAGGTCGGCGAAGCGGCTGTTGCCGAAGCCGAAGCCGTGCTCGCCGCCAGCCTGGTCGAGGAAGCCGTCGGTGCACAAGTAATAGGTCCAGCCGGCTTCCATCGGGATTTCCACGTCCTGATAGTCGCCCTGGCGCTTGTCGCCGATGGCCCGGCGCGCGCCCTTGTATTCGCGCACCTCGGTGCCATCGCTGGCGAACAGGGAAATCTTCGCCCCGGAGAAGTGCAGCAGGTGGCTCTGGTGGTCGACGCGCACGAGCCCGGCATCCATGTTGGTGGCCAGCGAGTGGGCGAATTCTTCCTGGCTGAGCATGCCGCGCATCACGTGGTCGGTCTCGCGCAGGATGGCCGCCGGGTCGTGGCTCTTCACGCTGTCGATGGCGTGGTCGATGGCGGCCAGGGCGAGCATGGTCATCAGGGCGCCGGGCACGCCGTGGCCGGCGCAATCGACCACACCGATCAGGCTGTCGCCGGGGCCTTCGCGGTAGATGTAGAAGTCGCCGCCGACCACGTCGCGCGGTTTCCACAGGACGAAATGGTGCTCGCCCAGAGAGGCCTGCAGTTGGCGGTCCGGGAGGATGGCGCGCTGGATCAGGCTGGCGTAGTCGATGGAGTCGCCGATCTTTTTCTGCGCCGCGGCCATCTCGCGGTTGGCCGCTTCCAGTGCCTGGGTGCGCTGCTGGACCTTGTCTTCCAGCTCTTCGGTGTGGCGGCGCACCTGGTCGGCCATGCTGGCGAAGGCGCTGGACAACTCGCCGATCTCGTCCGGACGGGTGCGTGGCAGCGGGCTGTCGTACTGCCCCGCGGCAATCGCCTTGGCCGACTGCTTGAGGCCGCGCAGCGGGCGCAGCACCAGCAGGTCGACGGTGTAGGCGAAGCCGAGCAGGAGGATCGCCAGCAGGCCGGCGAGAGTGCCCGCCAGCGGCCAGATCCAGCGGCTGTCGAGGACCTGCGCGGCATGCAGGTCGATGGCGCTGAGCACATGCCAGCGCAGCTGCGGGATATAGGCGGTGGCGATCAGTTGCTCCTTGCCGTTGACGGTGCCCCACATGGTTTCCACTTCGCCGGGGTTGGCCTCGGCCTGGCGCAGGGTTTGGCGCAGGGCGGTGCGTTCCTGGTCATTGGCGAGCAGGTCGAATACGTGGTGCTGAGCCTGGCCGCTGGAACCGGAGGCATAGGCGATCAGCTTGGTGTCCGGGTGCGCCTGGATGGCGCCGTCCGGGTCGACGATCATCGGTATCACCCCGGCTTCCCGGCGCGAGATGAACTGGTCGAGGAATTCGGTGAGGTCCAGGCCGCCGCCGGCCAGGCCGACCTTCTCGTTGCCGGCGCGCACCACCATGTTGAACCAGACCTTGGTGACCTTCAGCTTGGCGTCGTAGTTGACGTTGATGTTGTAGGTCTCATCGCGGGCCAGGGTATCGAAGTACCAGCGATCCTGCGGGTCGGTGTCGCTCAGGGTGTAGCGCGGGGAATTGGAGAGTGGCGAGCTGGAGTCGTTGAAGTAGTAGTGGCGCGAGGAGTCCACCACGACGAAATAGGAATAGTTGCGCTGGTCCGCGCGATAGCCGTCGGCCTCGCGGAAGAACAGCGAGCGGCGCGCCGGATCGTTTTCATCGAGCAGCCAGTCCTGGGTCACCACGGACTCGGCAAGGCGCCGCGACAGCGCCAGCTCGCGGATCACCGGCGCGATGATCTTCTGCTGGTTGAGCAGCGTGAAGTTTCTCGCGAAGGCGAGGCCGAAATGCGTGCGGATGTCCTCCATGGCCTTCCAGCCCAGCATGACTGCCGGTACCAGTGCCAGGAGACAGGCGATGAGCAATGCCACCACCGATTTGCCGCGCAACCCCCATCTTGCCGCCATGGCTATTCCAATTCCCCTCGTCGCCCGCCGTGTGCCGGTCTTTTGGCGAAAGCAATTGTGCATTTTGTATACGGGCACAATCAAACCAAATTGATATCGAATCGCCATATTTTTGGCGCCACTCGATTGGCCTGAGTCTAGACACTGTGTGAAAAGTCGCTCCAGCAAAGAGGATGATTCACGCATAACTAGACGCGGTTCCCACTTCCGCTTTGCCGCGCCTGCTGCAGCAGCGAGGCGGCAATGCGTTCCAGCGGCAGGACTTCCTTGGCCGCGCCCAACTCCACCGCTTCCCGCGGCATGCCGTAGACGACGCAGGTGGCCTCGTCCTGGGCGACGGTATGGCCGCCGGCCTGACGAATCGCCTGCAACCCCCGGGCCCCATCCTTGCCCATGCCGGTCAGCAGGGCGGCGATCAGGTTGCGCCCGGCGCAGCGGGCGAGGGAGTTGAACATCACGTCCACCGCCGGACGATGGCCGTTCACCGGCGGCTCGTGCTGCAGGCGCACGACGTAGTTGGCACCGCTGCGCTGCACCTCCATGTGGAAGTCGCCGGGGGCGACCAGCACATGGCCGGGGAGGATGCGGTCGCCATCACGGGCTTCGCGCACCGACAGACGGGTCTGTCGGTCCAGGCGTTCGGCGTACGACTTGGTGAAGCCCGGCGGCATGTGCAGCGTCACCACCGTGCCGGGGCTGTCCGGCGGCAGGCCCAGCAAGACTTCCTTGATCGCCTCGGTGCCGCCGGTGGAGGCGCCGATGGCGAAGATTTTCTCGGTACTCAGCAGTGGCGCGCTGCTCGTTGCCGGTGCGCTGGCCGAGGCGCTGGGGCGAGCGCGAGGCAGGCGGGCGCGGGCGGCGGTCTTGAGCTTGGCGCAGATTTCCTCGGCATAGGCCTGCATGCCGTCGGCGATGCCCAGGCGCGGCTTGGCGATGAAGTCGATGGCACCCAGTTCCAGCGCGCGCAGGGTGGCCTCGGAGCCCTTTTCTGTCAGCGAGGAGATCATCAGTACCGGCGTGGGCCGGCCTTTCATCAACTTGTCGAGGAAGGTCAGGCCGTCCATGCGCGGCATCTCGACATCGAGGGTGATGACATCCGGCTCGTGCTGCTTGATCAGGTCGCGGGCGACGAAGGCGTCGGGCGCGGCGCCTACCAATTGCAGTTCCGGGTCGCCCTGGATGATGTCCTTGAGCAGACTGCGTATGAGCGCCGAGTCGTCGACGATCAGTACCTTGACCGACATCGCGCGTACCTCCTTCAGAACAGGTCGATGCTCCCACCGCGTACGCGGTGGGACAGTTGCTGGCGGTACAGCTGTTCGCGCTGCAGCACCGTGTCGTTGGCCAGCGCGCGCAACTTGCGCACCAGCACCCGGCCGCTGCCGGGGAAGAAATAGACCTTGCGCGGGTGCACGTCGAGCAGGTCCTGGGCTGCCAGGGGAATGCCCTCGTTGTCGAGGTACTCCAGGACGAACTCCACGTTGCGCTTGCCCACGTCGGCGCTGAGGTTCTTCAGCACCGAGCCGCCGCCGAAAATCTTGGCTTCGAAGTGCCGGCGCTGTCCGCCGCAGCGCATCAGGCCGTTGATCAACAGGTCCATGGCGTGCACGCCATAGCGCCCGGAATTGGACAGCAGGCCCGGCATACCCGTATCGCCGGGCAGCATGAAGTGGTTCATGCCGCCCAGGCCGCTACTGCGATCGCGCAGGCACACCGAGACGCAGGAGCCGAGCACGGTGACCAGCATCAGTGGCTCGGCGGTGACGTAGCACTCGCCGGGCAGCAGCTTCACGGCTTCCATGCCGAAACGCGGGTCGTAGTAGCGGTTGTGGTCCAGGGCTGCACCCATCAGTGGCTCCCCACCGCCTGGTAGGTCGTGCGGCCCACCGAGCGCACCAGGTGGCTGGCGTGGACGAAGTTCTCCGAGTGCCCGGCGAAGAACAGCCCGCCGGGCCGCAGCAGGCGCACCATGCGTTCGAGCAGACGGGTCTGGGTCGACTTGTCGAAATAGATCATCACGTTGCGGCAGAAGATCGCGTCGAGCCCGCCGGCGATGCCCCAGTCCTTGTCCAGCAGATTGATCTGCCGGTAGTCGATCATCTGCCGCAGCTCCTGGACCACCCGCGCCTTGCCGGCGTTGGCTCCAGTGCCGCGCAGGAAGAAGCGCCGCCTCTGCGCCGGGCTCAGGGTTTCGATGCGCTCCAGCGGGTAGATGCCGTGGCGCGCGCACTGCAATACGCCGGTATCGATGTCCGAGGCGATGAGCTCGATGGGCGGGGTGAAGCTGCCCAGCGCATCGACCAACGTCATGGCCATGGAGTAGGGCTCCTCGCCGGTGCTGGACGCGGTGGACCAGAAACGCAGCGGCCGGTGGTCGCGCAGCTGCTCGGTGGCGAAGCGGCCCAGGTGTTCGAAGTGGTGCTTCTCGCGGAAGAAGGCGGTGAGGTTGGTGGTTAGCGCGTTGACGAACTGCTGCCACTCTTCCTCGTGGCTTTCGAGGTAGGCGAAGTACTCGGCGAAGCTGCCCAGCCGCAGGCTGCGCAGGCGCCGCGAGAGGCGGCTGTAGACCAGTTGCTGCTTGTTCTCCGAGAGGCTGATGCCGGCGTGCTGGTACAAGCGCTCACGCACCTGCTGGAAGTCCCGGCGGGTGTAGTGGAATTCGTGCTCGGGGGCGGGCAGGTGGATGGGCATTGGTTGGTCTCAGCGGTGAGCGGATTGCGTAGGGCGCATGACCCGGAACGGGTTATCCGCCGCGATGGCGGATAACGCCTGTGGCGTTATGCGCCCTACTTCATTCGTCTGATCGGGATAGTTCTGCGCTGGGCGCTGCCCTCACCCCAGCCCTCTCCCAGGGGGAGAGGGGGCCGTTCGGTGTGTCCGGGTGGCGCGGTACTTCCAGTCATGCCGATCAGTCCCCTCTCCCTCCGGAGCGGGGCGCGCAGCCAGGGGTAGGGTGAGGGGCTCTTGGCGCCTACATCAGCCGTCATCGCCTGACCATCCCTGGTCCGCCCGCAGCAGCCGACCCTCCCATTGCTCCGGCCGCCGCCATCCCTCAGCCCCGCCCGATCAGAACTCTTCCCAGTCGTCCTCCTTGCCCTTGGCGCGCACCGCCTTGGCCACGCCGCGGGCGGCGCGGGAGGCATGGGCGACCGGCTCGGCGCGTGCCGGACGGGCCGACGCCAGCGGCACCACGGTGGCCGCGATGGATTCGAGCTTGAACACCGCGACCTGCTGGTTGAGGTTGCCGGCCTGCTCCTGCAAGGCCTCGGCCGAGGCGGCGGCTTCTTCCACCAGCGCGGCGTTCTGCTGGGTCATCTCGTCCATCTGCGACACGGCGCCATTCACTTCCTCGATGCCGCTGCTCTGCTCGGCGCTCGCGGCGGCGATCTCGGCCATGATGTCGGTGACGCGCTTGATCGCGACCACGATGTCGCTCATGGTCTGGCCGGCCTGGGCGACCAGGGTGTTGCCGCTCTCGACCTTGTCCACCGAGTCGTTGATCAGCGTCTTGATCTCCTTGGCGGCGGCAGCGGAGCGCTGCGCCAGGGTGCGTACTTCACCGGCCACCACGGCGAAGCCGCGACCCTGCTCGCCGGCGCGCGCCGCTTCCACCGCGGCGTTGAGCGCGAGGATGTTGGTCTGGAAGGCGATGCCGTCGATCACCCCGATGATGTCGGCGATCTTGCGCGCCGAGTCGTTGATCGCGGACATGGTGCCCACCACCTTCTGCACCACGCTGCCGCCCTCGGTGGCGACTTCCGAGGCGTTCACCGCCAGCGAGTTGGCCTGGCGGGCGTTCTCGGCGTTGAGCTTCACGGTGCTGGTCAGCTCTTCCATGCTCGAGGCGGTTTCTTCCAGGCTCGACGCCTGCTGCTCGGTGCGGGTGGAGAGTTCGGCGTTGCCGCTGGCGATCTCGCTGGCAGCGGTGTGGATGGTGTCGGCCGCTTCGCGGATCTGCCCAAGCATGCGCGACAGGCTCTGCGCGGTCTCGTTGGCGTAGTCCTTCAGCTCGCCGAAGGTGCCCTGGTAGTCGGCGTCGATACGCTGGGTCAGGTCGCCCTGGGCCAGGGCGCCGAGTACGCGGGTGACGTCGCGCAGACCCTTGTCGGCGGTGTCCACCAGGTTGTTCAGGCCAGTGGCGATCTTGAGGAAGAAGCCTTCTTTGTTGTCCGCTTCGATGCGTTTGGTGAAGTCGCCGGCCACGGCCGCTTCCACCAGTTGCGAGACTTCCTGCTCGGCGCGGAATTCCTCGGTGCGATCGGTCCACTGCACCGCCGAACCCAGGCGCTCGCCGGCGTCGTTGAACACCGGTACCACGTCCAGGGCGAAGCGGCGGCCACCCAGGTTCAGCTCGGCTTTGTGCCGCGCGGTGAGGTGCGCGAGCATGCCGCGCTGGTGCGCCGGGTTCTTGTGGAACATGTCGATGTTGGCGCCCATCAGGCGGCTGGCGTTGAAGTTCGGCAGCTGCTTGCGGATGTCCGATTCGGCGTTGCCGAGCATCTCGGTGACGGTGCGGTTCATGTAGATGATGTCGAGATCGTTGTTGGCGATCATCACGTTGGCCGAGACGTTATCCAGCGCACTCTTGATCCGCGCGTTGTACTCGGCGGCATCGGCGCTGGCCTTGAGGCTGTTGCGCACGCCGTCGATGGCTTCGGTGATCATGGCCTTCTTGCCCGGCAGGCGGTCCATTTCCACCGAGTAATCACCCTTGCCGTAGGCGGTGACGGTGGCAACAACCTTCATCTTCACCGCGATGTGCGCGGCGACCAGGTCGTTGATGCCTTTGGCGATGCGCGCCGGGCGGCCGGCGAACTTGTCCACCGGGATCACCTCGTCGATCCAGCCCAGCTCGTGCTGGCGCGTCATCTCGATCAGCCCGGCTTCCAGGGCTTCGGCCTGGGCCAGTTCCGTGCGCTGCTCGCGCAGGCTGCGCTGGACGTTGCGCAGCCCGTCGTACAGGCGCTCGTAACCGGGCGCGGGGGCTTCGCCGATGGCGACGTCGAGGTTGCCGTCCACCAGGCTGTGGAGGATGGCGGTGATGCGGTCGGCGCGTTGCTGCGCCACGGCGTGTGCGTTGAACAGGCCCATTGTGGTTATCCTCGGCTAATTCTTCTGGTCGTGTCGCAATCAGGCGGCGGTTTCATCGACCAGCGCCATTTCGCGACTGGTCATGAGTTTTTCGATGTCCACCAGGATCAGCATTCGCTCTCCACAGGTGGCCAGGCCCAGCAGGTACTCGGTGTCGAAACTGGCGGCGAATTCCGGGCGCGGCTTGATCTCCTCGCCGGCCAGGGCAATCACGTCGGAGACCGAATCCACCACCGCGCCGACGATGCGCCGGCCGACGTTGAGGATGATCACCACGGTGAACTGGTCGTAGCTGATGTCGGCCAGGTTGAACTTGATGCGCAGGTCGACGATGGGAACGATCGCCCCGCGCAGGTTGATCACGCCCTTGATGAAGGCGGGGGCGTTGGCGATCGCCGTGACCTGGTCGTAACCACGGATTTCCTGCACGCGCAGGATGTCGATGGCGTATTCCTCGCGGCCCAGGGTGAAGGTCAGGTACTCCTGCACCGGGCTGCTCGCCGCGCTGGCTTCAGCTGCGCTCATGGGTGGACTCTCCTTGTGCCGCCAGGCGCGGCAATGCATCGACATCGAGGATCAGGGCGACGCTGCCGTCGCCCATGATGGTGGCGCCGGCGATCCCGTCGATCCGGCGGAAATTCTGTTCCAGGCTCTTGATCACCACCTGCTGCTGGCCGACCAGTTCGTCCACCTGCAGGGCGAAGCTCTTGCCCTCGGATTCGAGGATCACCACGATCCCCTGTTCCGGCGGCAACGGCTGGGCATCGATGTGCAGCAGCTGGTTCAGCGAGAACAGCGGCAGGTATTCGCCGCGCACGCGGATCACCGTCGACTCCTCGCCGGCCAGGCCGCGCACGTCGTCGGCGCGGGCCTGCAGCGACTCGACGATGTAGGTCAGCGGCACCACGTAGTTGACCTTCTCCACGGCGACGATCAGGCCGTCGAGGATGGCCAGGGTCAGCGGCAGGCGAATGCTCATGCGGGTGCCCATGCCCGGCGCCGAATCGATGTCGATGCGCCCGCCCATGGCCTGGATGTTGCGCCGCACCACGTCCATGCCGACGCCACGGCCGGAGAGTTCGGTGACTGCCTCGGCGGTGGAGAACCCTGGCATGAAGATCAGTTGCCAGACTTCCGCGTCGGTCATCGCGTCATGCACCGGCAGGCCCTTCTCGCGGGCCTTGGCGAGGATGCGCTCGCGGGACAGGCCACGGCCGTCATCGGAGATTTCCACCACCACGCTGCCACCCTGGTGGCTGGCGGCGAGCTTTACCGAACCCTGTGCCGGCTTGCCGGCCGCCAGGCGTTCGGCGGGCGTTTCTATGCCGTGGTCGATGCTGTTGCGGACGATGTGGGTGAGCGGGTCGCTGAGCTTTTCGATGACGCTCTTGTCCAGCTCGGTGTGCTCGCCCTGGAGGATCAGTTCGACCTGCTTGCCCAGGCGCGCGGAGGTGTCGTGCACCAGGCGCGGGAAGCGGCTGAAGATGAAGCTGATCGGCAGCATGCGGATCGACATCACCGATTCCTGCAGGTCGCGGGTGTTGTGCTCGAGCTGCGCCAGGGCCTGCTGCAGGCGCTCGAAGTGCGCGGGATCGAGGTCCTCGCTGAGCTGGCTGAGCATGGCCTGGGTGATCACCAGCTCGCCGACCAGGTTGATCAGGCTGTCGATCTTCTCGACGCTGACGCGGATGGAGCTGGATTCGCTGTCGGCGCGCGGTGCGGCGGCTGCCTTCGCCACGGTCGGCGCGGCTTTCGGCGCTTCGCTGACGGCGACCTGAGCGGCGGCGGCAGGTGCGCCGGGTGCCTTGTCGAAGATGCCGTAGGGCTCGACCGGCTTGGCGTCCGGTGCGCCGGGCGCGTCGTCGAAGAAACCGAAATCGTCGCCCGCGCTGGCGCTGGTTTCGCTGGCGGCGGGCATGCCGGGAGCATCGTCGAAGAAGCCAAAATCATCGTCGCTGCTTGCGCTCGCTTCGGCCGGAGCGGGAGCGCCAGCGAGCAGGCCGGCGCCGTCATCGGCGGCAGCCGCGATTGGCTCCGCCAGCCAGGCGCGCAGGCGCTCAACAGTGGCGGCGACCGGCACGTCCGGATCGGGCACCTGGCTGCGGTGCGCATCGAGCAGGCGTTGCAGGACGTCGCGGGCTTCGAGGAACACGCCGATCATGTCCACGTGCAGGGCGGTCTGCCCGCAGCGGATGCGGTCGAGCAGCGTCTCCAGCTCGTGGGTCACGGCGGTCAGGTCGTCGAAGCCGAACATGCCGCTGGAGCCCTTGATCGAGTGGGCGGCGCGGAAGATGCCATTGAGCGTCTCGGCATCCGGCTGATCGAGGTTGAGCCCGATCAGCAGGAGTTCGAGGGTCGCCAGGTGTTCGTCGGTTTCCTCGAAGAAGACCTGGAGGAATTGCTCCATACCGGTAGCCATTCAGGATTCCCCTAGGGCAGGACCTTGCGGGTCACTTCCAGCAGTTTCGGCGGGTCGAACGGCTTCACCAGCCAGCCGGTGGCGCCCGCGCTCTTGCCCTGCTGCTTCATCGCGTCGCTGGATTCGGTGGTGAGCATCAGGATCGGCGTGCTGCGGTAGCCGGCCATGTCGCGCAGGCTGCGGATCAGCGACAGGCCGTCCATGTTCGGCATGTTCTGGTCGGTGAAGACCAGGTTGTAGGTCTTGCGCTGGGCCTTGCCCAGGCCGTCCTTGCCGTCCACGGCCTCGTCCACCTCGTAGCCGGCGGACTTGAGCGTGAAGCTCAGCATCTGCCGGATCGAGGCCGAGTCATCGACGATCAGAATCTGCTTTCCCATTGCGTTGGTTCTCCTCGGATTGCAATGCGTTTGCTGGTTGCCAGGCACGCGCTAACTCGCGCCATCCCGGCGCGCGGAAATGGTGTGGGGGTCTCAGCCGATCAGGGCGAGGTTGGCCAGGTATTCGAAGATGGACTGCAACATGTCGGTGGCTCCTGGGGCTTCAGAACAGTTCCACTTCGCCAGCGCTGAGGCTGGTCTGGGCGACCGGGTTGCTCAGCGGGCGGCCGAGCTCGGCGACTTCGCCGCGCAGGCGTTCGCCCCATTCGCGGGGCTCGCGGCCATCCAGTGCGCCGAGGCCGACAGCCAGCGCACCGAGGCGGGCGCTGTGCTTGCCGATCTGGCCGAGCAACTGGCTGCTCATGTCCTGGAACTGCAGGGCGGTGACCGCGGCATTGACGCCGTCGCCCACTTCCAGGGAGATGCGGTCCAGCTCCTGCACCACCTTCACGGTGTGCTGGTTCATGGCGTCGAGGTCGTCGAGCATGTGCTGGATCTTCTGCCGTGAATCCAGGGCGAAGGTCATGTCCTTGTCGGCCAACTGGCTGATGGCGCCTTCGGCGTCCTTGATCTCGTGGTAGACCACGTCGACGTGTTCGCGAATGGCCTGGGAGAAGTGCGTGGAGCGAGTCGACAGCGCGCGCACCTCGTCAGCCACCACGGCGAATCCGCGGCCGCTCTCGCCGGCGCGGGCGGCTTCGATGGCGGCGTTGAGGGCCAGCAGGTTGGTCTGCTTGGCGATGGCGTCCATGTCCTGGGTGGACTGCAGGATCTCGGCGATCTTGTGGGTCACGCGGTCCATGCGCTCGACCAGCTGCTGCGAGGTGCGGCTGGTTTCCAGGGTGGCTTCGACGAACAGCCCGAGGGTTTCCTGGGTGGCGTGGATGAAGCGCTGGAAGTCGATGTCGCCGTCCATGTGGCCGCGACCGTCGTAACGCTCGATCAGCGAGTGCGACAGGCCGCGCTGGGTGTCGATGCGATCGACGAGGGCGTGGAAGCTGTCGGTCAGTTGGCGGATTGCCTGGTGCAGGATGTTGTCGATCTGGTGGCTATGGCCGTTGAGCGAGGCCAGGTGGCCTTCCACGGCTTCCTGCAGGGGGCGCCACTGCGGCAGTTCCTCGGCGCTCAGGGTAGTGGCCTGGGGATCGGCTGCCCTGGTTGCGGCAGCGCAGAGCAGGCTGCTCAGCACCAGGCTGGAGATCCAGCCTACCGGCAGCACCCACCAGAACGGCACGCCGACGGCGCACAGGCCCGCGACCACCACCCAGGGCAGGGACTGGATGACGAGGCGCCGTGGCCAACCCTGGCCGGCTTCTTGAACCGCCAGAGGGTTCAACTGTGATTCGCGCATTGAAGTGCACTCCATTGCCGGGCGCCGGTAACCGGGCCAAACGGCTGCTGACAACGTCTTGAGCAGGAATTCGGCCTGGCGATTTAAAACTAGAGTGCCAATGGGTGATGTCAAACTGACGGCATATTCCCGTCGCGAGGGATAGACCCTTGATCTAGAGGGGTTTTCAGTGAATGACCGCTTATCGCGGCTGTTTGGATGGCGACGGGCGGTAGTACGCAGCCCTTGTGCGGCGCGGGCTGTAGCGATTTTTTGATGGCAAAACGTGCCCGCGGGAATGGCATCCGGAGCCACGTGATGGTCTTCGATTAGGAAGCTTGTCGGCAGGCTGGGTAGCGCGGATTACAGGCGGGCAGATATTCGCTCGGGGCTTGCCCTCACCCCAGCCCTCTCCCATAGGGAGAGGGGGCAGATTGTGCCGGCTGACGCTGGAGGTTCTCCCTGCACCGAACGGTCCCCTCTCCCTATGGGAGAGGGTTAGGGTGAGGGGCTCCGCTCGTATGGGCGCGGAGGGTGTTTACAGCGTACCGAGCAGCTTGCGCGCCGCCTGGGTGTGGTCGGCGATCAGCCGCTTGAGGTCGAGGCCTTCGACTTCGCCGTCGACCACACGCCAGCTGCCGCCGATCATGATCCGGTCGGCCTTGTCCGCACCGCACAGCAGCAGCGCGGAGAGCGGATCGTGGCTGCCGGAGAAGCGCAGTTCGTCGAGCTTGAACAGCGCAACGTCCGCCTGCTTGCCCACGGCCAGCTCGCCGATGTCGCTGCGGCCGATGAGTTTCGCCGAGCCTTTGGTCGCCCAGCCCAGCGCGCGCTCCGGGGTGATCTGCTCGGCGCCGTAGCGCAGACGCTGGATATACAGGGCCTGACGGGCTTCGAGGATCATGTTGGAGGCGTCGTTGGAGGCCGAGCCGTCCACGCCGATGCCCACCGGGGCGCCAGCGGCTTCCAGCGCCACGGTCGGGCAGATGCCCGAGGCCAGGCGCATGTTCGAGCTGGGACAATGGCAGACGCCGGTGCCGGCGGCGCCCAGGCGCTGGATTTCCTCATCGTTGAAGTGAATGCCGTGGGCCAGCCAGGTGCGCGGGCCGAGCCAGCCGACGCTGTCCAGGTAATCCACGGTGCGCTGGCCGAAGCGTTGTAGGCAGAAGTCTTCTTCATCGAGGGTTTCGGCGAGGTGGGTGTGCAGGCGCACGTCTTCGCGTTCGGCCAGTTCGGCGCTGGCGCGCATGATTTCCGGGGTGACCGAGAACGGCGAGCAGGGCGCCAGGGCGATCTGCACCTGGGCGCCTTCGCCACGCTGGTGGTACTCGCGGATCAGGCGCTGGCTGTCGTCGAGAATGGCTTCGGCGCTCTGCACGGTCTGTTGCGGCGGCAGGCCACCGTCGGCCTCGCCCAGGCTCATGGAGCCACGGGTGAGCATGGCGCGCATGCCCAGTTCCTGGACCACGCCGGCCTGCACGTCGATGGCCTGCTCAAGGCCGTCGGGGAACAGGTAGTGGTGGTCGGCGGCGGTGGTGCAGCCGGACAGCAGCAGCTCGGCCAGGGCGACCTTGGTGGCCACACCCAGTTGCTCGGGGGTCAGGCGCGCCCACACCGGGTAGAGGGTCTTCAGCCAGGGGAACAACGGCTGGTTCACCACCGGCGCCCAGGCGCGGGTGAGGGTCTGGTAGAAGTGGTGGTGGGTGTTGATCAGGCCGGGGGTCAGCACGTGCTGGCTGGCGTCGAAGGTTTGCTGGACGGGAGCCGAGGGCTGCTGGCCGGCAGCGACCAGTTCGACGATGCGGCCATCCTGGACGACGATGCCGCCACGGGCGTCGAGGTCGTTAGCGGTGAAGATGGCCAGCGGGTTGCGCAGCCAGAGACGCGGGGAGGACATGGGTGAATTCTCCAAACGGACGGAGCCGTTCGTTCGAGCCGGCTCCATGGGTTCATGGGAAGCCAGCTCAGTGTTCACCCTGTCTGCTGATCCAGGTTCGCTGACTCTGGAGTCAGGCGTGGGCGCATGGTAACGCCCACGGCGCGACTCGTCACCAGTCGATCGTCGTCCCCTGGTAGTCCAGGTAGAACTGCCCGCCCCGTCCGGCGTGGCCTTCGACCTGGTCGGCGAGGCCCTTCACGCTGGTCTGCACGTCCAGCGGCGCGGATTCGCCGCCCATGTCGGTGCGCACCCAGCCCGGATGCAGGTTGAGCACGGTGATGCCGGTTTCGCCCAGCTCGGCGACGAAGCTGCGGGTCAGCGAGTTGAGCGCCGCCTTGCTCGCGCGATACAGCGCCATGCCGCCGGATACGTTGCCGGCGACGCTGCCCAGTTCGGACGTCATGAAGGCCAGCACGCCGTTGTCGCCGTCCAGGCGCGGCAGCAGGCGTTCGGCCAGGCGCAGCGGGGCGATGGCGTTGACCATGAACAACTGGCCGACGTCAGCGAGATTGGCGTCGATGGCCGACTGGTGCGGCGGGCCGTAGATGCCGGCGTTGATGTAGATGAGATCGAAGCGTGTGCCGGCCAGGGCTTCGGCGAGGCGATCCTGGGAATGCACGTCGTCCAGCAGCAGCGACTCGACACGCACCGGCAGCGCGGCCAGCTCGCCGGGCTGGGCGGCGTCGCGCACGGTGGCGGTGACGTCCCAGCCGCGGTCCAGCAGTTCGCGCACCAGGCCCAGGCCGAGGCCGCGCGAGGCGCCGATGATCAGGGCGGATTTCGGGGTGGTCATGGCAGGCTCCTGTGGCGAGGGAAAGTGCCCAGCATACGCCGGCGCGATTCAATCTTCCGTGCGCAGACGGTCCAGGCGCAGGCGCTCACGGGGATCGCTGAGTCGCCACAACGACAGGTAGACGGCCCCCAGGGCGGCCAGGAAGCCGGCGGCGGCGAGGAGAAACATCAGCAGGATCTGGTAGCGCGCCGCGTCCAGCGGGTCCATGCCGGCGAGAATCTGGCCGGTCATGATGCCGGGTAGGGTGATGATGCCGGCCGCCGCCATCTGGTTCAGCGTCGGAATGAGACCAGTGTAGAGCGCCCGGCGGATCAGGCCGCTGAACGCCGTGTGGCGGTCGGCGCCCAGGGCCAGGCGTGCCTCGATGGCGGCGCGCTCGCGGGTGACGCCGGTGAATACCTGGTTGAGCGCGAGGCTCGCGGCGTTCATGGCGGTGCCAAGGATGATGCCCACCAGCGGGATGGCGTGCCGCGCGTCGTACCACGGCGTGGGGCGCAAGCTGCCAGCCAAGGCGAACAGAGCGATGCCCAGGGTGGCGATACCGACACTGCCGCCGCCGATACCCAGGTGCCAGAAGCCGGTGAGACGCCGACGTTGCCGCGAGCCAACTTCGAAGGTGGCCGCGAGAAGCATCACCGCGACGACCAGCGAGGTCAGCCACAGCGAAGACAAGGCGAACACCTGACGCAGGAACAGCCCGACCAGCAGCAGTTGCACGACCAGGCGTACCGCGGAGACCAGAAGGGTCCGCTGCAAGCCCAGGCGCAGCGCCCAGGAGAGTGCCGCCGCCGCGACGATCAGCAGGGCTGCCAGGGCCAGTTCCGGCACGCTCAGTTGCAGGGGTGTCATGGGTGTCCCTCCGAAAGGCCGTCGCGGTCCAGGTGCAACTGCCGCTCGCCGAGCCGGCCCGCCTGCTCGGGATCGTGCGTGACCACCAGCAGGCCCGCGCCCTGCGCCTTGATCTCCAGCAGCAGCTGTTCGACGCGCTCACGACTGGCCGGGTCCAGCGCCGCCGTCGGCTCGTCGAGCAGGAGGAAATGCGGCTGCTGCACCAGTGCGCGTACCAGGGCCAGGCGCTGCCGCTCGCCTGTCGACAGTTGCGTCACCTGGGCCGCGAGCAGCGCCGGGTCGAGGTTCACGTGCGGCAACAGGCGGCGCGCCGCATCGAGATCGGCGAAATGCGCGGCGACGTCGTCTTCCCACCAGCCGGACTCGGCCGGCACGTAGGTCACCCAGCGCCGCCAGACATGGGCCGGCTGGCTCTCGCGGCTCATTCCGCCCAGGCTGACGGCGCCCTGGTTCGGATCGAGGTCGGCGATCATTCGCAGCAGCAGGCTCTTGCCGATCCCGGAGGGGCCGCTGAGCACCGTGCAACGACCGGGTTCCAGATCGAGATCGAATGGCCCGCTGAGGGCACCGCGCAAGCCGCGAACACGCAGCGTGCCGGCCGGGAAGGGGGAAAGGCTCATGGGATGCATACGCTGGTTGGACGCTGCCGAGAATAGCGCAGAGCGTATGGCGGGAGGCGTGTGTCCCGCATGAAAGACAAGGCCCGGCAGAAATGCCGGGCCTTGTGGATAAAACGCCCCGAAGAGTGTGCGCCGGGGCCTGGGCAAGATGCCCAATCAGTCGGTAGTGATCTTCGAGTGCTTCTGGGTGTCCTTCATGGTCACGTAGACCAGCAGCGAGCAGGCGATGCACGCGGTGACGTACCAGTAGAAGCCGCTCTCCATGCCGATGCTCTTGAACCACAGCGCCACGTACTCGGCGGTGCCGCCGAAGATCGACACGGTCAGCGCGTACGGCAGGCCCACGCCCAGGGCGCGGATTTCGGTGGGGAACAATTCGGCCTTCACCACTGCGTTGATCGAGGTGTAGCCGCTGACGATGACCAGCGCGGCCATGATCAGGAAGAACGCGCCCCACCAGGTGTCGATGGTGTGCAGGGTGCTGAGGATCGGGTAGGTGAAGACGGTGCCCAGTACGCCGAATGCGATCAGGATCGGACGGCGACCAATCTTGTCCGACAGCGCGCCGACGATGGGCTGCAGCAGCATGAACAGGAACAGCGTGGCCGCCGAGATCATGGTGGAGTCGTTCTTGCTCATCCCCACCGTGTTCACCAGGTACTTCTGCATGTAGGTGGTGTAGGTGTAGAAGGCCAGGGTACCGCCCATGGTCAGGCCGACCACGGTCAGCACTTCCTTGGGATGGCGCATCAGCGAGCGCATCAGGCTTTCCTTGGGCTCTTCCTTCTTGGTGCTGAAGGACTCGGTCTCTTCCATGCCGCGACGCAGGAACATGGCGACGACCGCGCACAGCGCGCCGATAAAGAACGGAATGCGCCAGCCCCAGCTTTCCAGTTGCTCGACGCTCAGGGTCTGCTGCAGGACGATCAGCACCGCCAGCGCGATGAGCTGGCCGGAGATCAGGGTCACGTACTGGAAGCTGGAGAAGAAGCCGCGCTGTTCCTTGTTGGCCATCTCGCTGAGGTAGGTGGCGGAGGTGCCGTATTCGCCGCCGACCGACAGGCCCTGCAGCAGGCGCGCGAACACCAGCAGGACCGGCGCACCGAAGCCGATGGTCTCGTAGCTGGGAGTGAGGGCGATGATCAGCGAGCCGAAGCACATCAGCAGGACCGAGGCCAGCAGCGCGGCTTTTCGACCCTTGCGGTCGGCGTAGATGCCCATCAGCCAGCCGCCGATCGGGCGCATCAGGAAGCCCACGGCGAAGATCGCGGCGGTGTTCAGCAACTGGGCAGTCATATCGCCCTGGGGGAAGAACGCCTTGGCGAAGTACAGCGAGAAGGCGGCGTAGACGTACCAGTCGTACCACTCGACCAGGTTGCCGACCGAGCCACTGAAGATCGACTTGATGCGCTGGGAAGTCGTACGGGGTGCGGCAGAATCTGAGACGGCGCTTGCGCTATCCATGGGTATTCCTCTTTGTCGTTGTTGTCGTCAGGCGTGCGGACTGCTGGTAACGGCACGCCGGCGCACCGCGAGGGCGGCGCAGTGTGCAGGGCGATAGCAGGCAGCGTGCCAAGGCGCGAAAGCCGCGTGGCACAAGGGGTCAGGGGATTTTCAGGGGGACGGCGGCAGGCGAAGCGGCGCCGATTGGCGAGGATGTTGAGCGGAAATCCGCCGATGTGTGGGACGCCTGTAGAAAGGCGCTTCAGCGTGGATTCGGTGGGGGATTCAGCCAATCGCGGACGGAGTCCGCTCCTACGCGAGGTCAGGCTTCGGGTAGGAGCGGACTCCGTCCGCGATTGCTATCAGCCGGCACAGACCCTACCGCTGGCGGAACAAATCCCCCGGGGTGAACCCGAACAACCCCTTGAACGAGGCGATATACGCCGAGGTGGAGTCGTAGCCGCAATCCAGCGCCGCGGCGGTGACGCTATCGCCGGCCTCCAGCGACCCCAGGGACGCGAGCAGGCGCTGGCGCTGGCGCCAGAGGCGGAAGGTCATGCCGGTCTCGCGTTGGAACAGGCGCGAGAGAGTCTTTTCCGAGGTGCCGATGCGTTGCGCCCAGTCGGCCAGGGTGTGGCTGTCGGTAGGCTCATCGATCAGCGTCTGGCACAGCTGCAGCAGGCGGCCCTCCTGCGGCATCGGCAATGAGAAGGCGACCTCCGGCAGTAGGCGCAACTGGTCCAGCAACACGCCCACCAGCCGCGACTCGGCGCTGTCGTCCTGGGGATAGTCCACCGGCAGCTCGCAGAAGCTCTTGATCAGCTCGCGGGCCAGCGGCGTCACCTCCAGCACCCGGCACCGATCCGGTGCCCAGCGACAGGCGTCGTCGCGGATGTACAGGCTGCGCATTTCCGCCTGGGTCGAGGTCACCACTTCGTGATCGAGGAAGGCCGGAATCCAGATGGCCCGCTGCGGCGGGGCGAAGAAACTGCCTTCGGCCGTATGCACGCCGAGCACGCCGGTGATCGCGTAGGAAAGCTGCACCCAGGCATGGTGGTGCCGGCTGGTCCAGGAGCCGGCGCGCAGGCGCTCCGCACGGGCGTAGACCGGCCGTGGCAGGCGCTCGAGCACCGGGATCAGGCGTTGCAGTTCGGGGGCTTGTCCTTTCATCGGTATCGCTTGGCTGAATATCGCTGACTGGCAAAGTCTGGCAGGACGGCGGGAGCCCCACAACCCGCGGGTTGCGCGGTGACCGCCCGGCGGCCCGAGGCACTCTGACAGGTGTGGGGAAGGCCCTTGTCTGGCATTATCCGCGCCCGGAAAAACGCGCGGTGTGTTCCGAAAGGCGATGGGTAGATTTCCCACAGGCTGGTTGTATACACAATTTGTATTGATTCGATTCAACACAGATTCATCATGTATCCAATCTTTTTCTCGGTGATCTCCATTCCTGTGCCATCCGAGTCGGTCCTGCCCCAAATTCAGGCGAACTTGTCCTGTGGGTCAGGAAATTCCCGCTCCGCATACCCGCGTAATCCCTGCCAAAGGACGAATCCCTAGGGATTCGACATAAAAGTGGAACATTTGGTCAGGATTGGCGCCAATCTTGCTTTTCCTCGCCAGGCCTGACCGACCGGACAGGTTCCACTCACAATTACAAACGCAACACGACTGCACTGATTAGGAGCAACGCATGACTCGCACTCTCGCATCCCTGCTGCTCGCCGGCGGGCTGCTCGCGGCCGGGCAGGCCATGGCTGGCGGTGAAGACCTGGAGCCGGCCAAGGCCGTCAACGATGGTCCGCTGATCTGGCACAACGAAAGCCTGTCCTACCTGTGGGGCAAGAACTTCAAGGTCGACCCGCCGATCCAGCAGACCTTCACCTTCGAGAGCGCGAGCGCCTGGACCTGGGGCGACATCTGGTTCTTCGTCGACCAGATCAACTACAACGGCAAGGAAAGCGCCACCAACGGCAAGAACACCTACTACGGTGAGTTCAGCCCGCGCCTGTCGTTCGGCAAGATCACCGGCACCGACCTGTCCTTCGGCCCGGTCAAGGACGTGCTGCTGGCCACCACCTACGAATTCGGCGAAGGCGACGTCGAGTCCTACCTGGTCGGTCCGGGCTTCGACCTGGCGCTGCCGGGCTTCGACTACTTCCAGCTGAACTTCTACTACCGCAAGCCCGACGGCAACCGCGTACCGTCCGGCGCCTGGCAGATCACCCCGGCCTGGGCCATCACCATCCCGGTGGGCAACTCCGACATCCTCTTCGACGGCTTCATGGACTGGGTCGTGAACAACAAGGACGCCAGCTCCAGCCAGCGCAACCAGTCGGACTACCACGCCAACCTGCACTTCAACCCGCAGCTGAAGTACGACCTGGGCAAGTCCCTGGGTTACGAGGCGAAGCACCTGTACGTGGGTATCGAGTACGACTACTGGTCCGACAAGTACGGCATCAAGGATTCGCAGTACTTCACCACCGACCAGAACACCATCAGCGCCCTGGTCAAGTACCACTTCTGATGGCTCGCAGGGTCCCGCCGCATGGCGGGGCCCGTGCGCTCCTGCGTCGCGCTAGCGGCGTGATCGAAGTTTTCTCCGACATCGGGCTTGAATCGCCCGCCCCGGCTGGGTTATCCATGCTGCGCACCCCGCTGACGCATGGACATGCCGCATGACCCTCCAGGTACCCGCCCATACCGCGCCCAACGCTGAAAAGCCCGCCGGCCGCATTCGCCAGAAGAACGAGGAAGCCATCCTCGCCGCCGCCGAGGAGGAATTCGCCCGCCACGGTTTCAAGGGCACCAGCATGAACACCATCGCCCAGCGCGTCGGCCTGCCCAAGGCCAACCTGCACTACTACTTCAGCAACAAGCTGGGGCTGTACGTGGCGGTGCTGAGCAACATCCTCGAGTTGTGGGACAGCACCTTCAACCACCTCACCGTGGATGACGACCCGGCCGCCGCGCTGGCGACCTACATCCGCGCCAAGATGGAGTTCTCCCGCCGCTATCCGCAGGCCTCGCGGGTGTTCGCCATGGAAATCATCAGCGGCGGCGAATGCCTCTCCGAACACTTCAGCCAGGACTACCGCACCTGGTTCGCCGGCCGCGCCGCCGTGTTCCAGGCCTGGATCGACGCCGGCAAGATGGACGCCGTGGACCCGGTGAACCTGATCTTCCTGATCTGGAGCAGCACCCAGCACTACGCCGACTTCGCCACCCAGATCGGCTTCGTCACCGGCCGCAAGCGCATGTCCAAGCAGGACTTCAGCGATGCCAGCGACCACCTCATCCGCATCATCCTCAAGGGTTGCGGGCTGACGCCGCCGGCGACGGCATGAGTTTCACCCTCGCCGCGCCCGCCGTTTACCAGGAAGACATCCGCAAGAGCCGCTTCCACTGTGCCGCCGCACCCATTGCCAGCGAGGCGGAGGCCATGGCCTTCCTCGCCGCGCATCGCGATGCCGGCGCCGGGCACAACTGCTGGGCGTGGAAGCTCGGCAACCAGTACCGCTTCAGCGACGACGGCGAGCCCGGTGGCACGGCGGGTCGGCCCATGCTGGTGGCCATCGAAGGCCAGGACATGGACCGCGTCGTGGTGCTGGTCAGCCGCTGGTTTGGCGGCATCAAGCTCGGCACCGGCGGCCTGGCCCGCGCCTATGGCGGTTGCGCAGCCAAGTGCCTGCAGGACGCCGAGCGCATCGAGCTGGTGCCGACCAGCCGGCTGGCCTTCGCCTGCAGCTTCGCCGAGCACGCGCTGTTCAAGGCGCGGGTGCTGGCGCTCGGTGCGTCGATCGAAGATGAGGCCTTTGGCGCCGACGGCGTTCGCGTGACGCTCAACCTGCCCACATCCCTTGTGGACGCCTTGCAACGCCAGCTCAACGACCTCAGTCGCGGGCGCATCCAGGCGCAAGCGCTGGACGCCTGATCCTTCTCCCCAATTGCCGTGGAGCCGCCTGTGGATAACCTGTGGCCTGACGGCGCTCGCCCTGATCGTCCGTGGCTCCCCGGGAGCCGATCACTTTTTGATCATTTCGCTTCAGGACTGTTGATCGATTTCTGAACAAGCTGTGGAAAACGTGTGGATCGAATGCCTGGGCGATAGCTCGGGTTTCGTGTCCTGACCGGTCGGTGAATTATTCACGGGATGGATGCAGGCCTCGAACCGCCTGGTATCGTGCTTTCCACTCGAACGTCGACAGCGGCTCGTCGCGCTGGGGGAAAGTCTCTGGACAATCTGTGGGCAAGTTGTGGGCAGATAACGGCGCGCAGGATGACAGGATGTTCGCTGATCGACCCGCAGGCCCCTCCAGCGAAGCGCCGGGGCGGTCTGCTAGAGGCGGAAAAGCTGTGGGTAACTGTGGGGAAAAGGCGCCGGCTTGAAGCCGGCGCCGGAGGGCGTCAGAGACGGAACTGCGCCATCTGCCGCGACAGGTCGTCGGCGAGGCTGCGCAGCTCGCGGCATTGTTCGCGACCGTGCTGCACCTCGTGGGCGGTGGCATGGGCCAGGTCCGCGATGCCCTGCACGTTGCGGTTGATCTCCTCGGTCACCGCCGACTGTTCCTCGGTGGCGGTGGCGACCTGATGGTTGATGTCGCTGATGCGCTCCACCTGATCGGCGATGGCGCCCAGGGAGGCCCCGGCCTGCTCGCTGGCGGCCAGGCTCTGGCCGGTGGCCTGCTGGCCCGACTGCATCGAGCGCACGGCGGCCTCGGCGCCGTCCTTCAGGCGCTGGATGATCGCGAGGATTTCGTCCGTGGAGCCCTGGGTACGGCTGGCGAGCGTGCGCACTTCGTCGGCCACCACCGCGAAGCCACGGCCCAGCTCGCCGGCCCGCGCCGCCTCGATGGCGGCATTCAGGGCAAGCAGGTTGGTCTGCTCGGAAACGCCACGGATCACCGCCAGCACCTGGTCGATGCTCGCCACCTGGCCGGCCAGTTCGCCCACGGCGCTGGCCGCCTCACCGATCTCGCCGGACATGCGCTGGCCGACCTGTAGCGAGCCGCCGACCACGCGGCGCGCTTCGCCGGCCTCTTCCCGCGCCTGCTGCGAGGCGCTGGCGGCCTGCTCGGCATTGCGGGCGATCTCCTGCACGGTGCTGCCCATCTCGTTCACCGCCGTGGCGACCATGTCGGTCATCTCCTGCTGGCGGCCGGCGCGCTCGGCGGTGTTATCCACCACCCGCGCCACCTCGCCCACCGTGCGCAGCAATTGCTGGCTGGTGGCGAGTACCGCGCCGATCAAGGCGCGCTGGCCTTCGAGGAAGCGATTGAAGCCGCGCGCCAGGTCGCCCAGCTCGTCGGCGCGGCTGTCGTCGAGGCGGCGGGTGAGATCGCCGCCGCCGCCACCGATCTCCAGCAGTGCGCCGGTGACCTGGCGGATCGGCCGGGCCAGGCTGCGCGCCATCAGCACCACGAGGCCGAGGCAGAGCAGCGCGACAATGGTGCCGGCGAGGCCGGAAAACACCAGCGCCTCGCGGGCATCGGCGTAGATCTCCGCCTTGGGCACCTCGCTGACCAGGGTCCAGCCCAGGTCGTGCAGCGGCAGGCTGGCGGCGAGGAAATCCTTGCCGTCGCGCTCGAAGGGGGCGCTCTGGAAGTTCGACTTGCCCAGTAGCGCGGAGGCTGCCGAGGCGCCGACCAGATCGGCCAGCGAACGCTCCTTGGTCACCGCCGGATCGGGATGGATCTGCACCTGCCCATCGTTCTTCACCAGGTAGACCCGGCCGGACTGGCCGAAGCGGAAGTCGCGGATCAGCGCCGACAGCTCGCGCATGTTCAGGCCCAGGCCGGCGACACCGAGCAGCTTGCCGTTCTGTTCCACGCGCTGGTCGATGAACAGCGCCAGTTCGCCGGTGCCCACGTCGGTGTCGATGTTCCAGATGCGCGGCTTGCCGCTGTCGATGAACTGGAAGAACCAGGCATCCTGCGGATTGCTGCGGCTGAGCGTGCGCTCCTTGCCCTTGTCGCTGTAGTAGCCGCCGCTGGCGCTCGAAGCGATCAGCGCGGCGAAGGCGTTCTGCGAGTTGCGCACGCCGGTCAGGTAATGGGTGAAGTCGCCGAGCCGCGCGGGGTCTTCGCCGGCGGCCAGCCAGTCCTGCACCAGCGTGTTGTTGGCGATGCCGGAGGCGGCGGTGATGGGGCCGGTGAGGCGGCGCTCGAAATCGTTGGCGATGGCCTGGATGCTGGCTGGCAGGGCCTGTTCGAGCAGGTAGCGCTCGCTGAGGCGATTGACCAGCACGGCATAGAGGCCGAGGACGATGAGAAGGCTGATCAGCAGGGCGGCTCCCATGCTGAGGATCAGTTGGGTCTGGATGCTACGCAGGCGCATTTTATTGTTTTCCTCGGAACGCTCGGCGAGTCCATTCGCGGGTGGTTGGCGAACGAAATAAGGCGGGGCCAGAAGCGTATCGGCGAGGAGCGGAAAAACTATTGTCCCATTGGTCAGGTTTTTGCGTTTTCCCTGGCTGGGGAATCGCTGCACGAGCCTTCGCTGCAGAGCGCCGCCCATTCGACGCCCTCGCGCGTCTGCCGCGCCGGCGCATCCTGGTGATAACGGGCGATGACCTGCGCGGCGACCGAGATGGCGACCTCCAGCGGGCGCTTGCCGGGGACTTCGCTGAGACCGATCGGGCAGTGCATGCGCGCGATCACCTCCTGGGGATAACCGTGCTGCTCCAGCCTCATCTGGAAGCGCCGCGCCTTGGTGCGCGAGCCGATCATGCCGAGGAAGCCGGCGTCGCCGCGCTTGAGCACGGCTTCGGCGATGGCGTAGTCCAGCGGGTGGTTGTGGGTCATGACCAGGAAGTAGCTGCCTGGCGGCGCCTCGTGCACGGCGTCTTCGGGCTCCTCCAGCAGGCGCATGCGCACACCCTCAGGCCCGATCCGGGGAAACTCCGCCGCGCGGCTGTCCACCCACTCCAGGCGCAATGGCAGTCCCGCCAGCAATGGCGCCAGCGCTCGCCCGACATGCCCGGCGCCGAATAGCAGTACCTGCGGCCCGCGCGCGGCGAAGCACTCGAAGAGCAGGCTGGCGCGGCCGCCGCAGCATTGGCCCAGGCGCGCGCCGAGCGGGAAGTGCTCCAGCGCCTGGCGGTCGCGCCCTTCCACGAGCAGCGTGCGGGCGTGCTCGATGGCGGCGAATTCGAGGTGTCCGCCGCCGATGGTGTCGACGGTTTCCCCGGCGGTGACCAGCATCTTGCAGCCGGATTCACGGGGCGTGGAGCCCTGCACGCCAATCACCGTGATCAGCACGTAGGCCTCGGCGCTGTCGCGCAGGCGGGCGATGGCGTCCATCCAGGTGGTCATTACAGTGGACCTTCTTTCGAGTTCGGAGCAGGTGGATTTCCCCTCACCCCAGCCCTGGCTGCGCGCCCCGCTCGGAGGGAGAGGGGGCCGTCCGCTGCAACGGTCGCGAACGTCGCGGTACCGGAGGCCGTAGCTACCGGCTGAATCGGTGGGCTCGTTTCACACCGATCAGTCCCCTCTCCCGCTTGCGGGAGAGGGTTAGGGTGAGGGCGCTCTTGCTCAATCCGCCGCATCGCCTCACAGGCCCAGAGTACCCGCTCCGGCGTCGCCGGCGTATCCAGGTCGGGACTCACGCGATAGTCCGCGAGGCTGGCGATGGCGTCGCGCAGCGCCGACCACACCGAGATCGCCAGCATGAACGGCGGTTCGCCCACGGCCTTGGACAGGTACACGCTGTCCTCTTCGTTGGGGCGGTCGAACAGCGTCACGCGGAAGTCCTCCGGCGTATCGCTCGCCGCCGGAATCTTGTAGGTCGCAGGGCCCACGGTGAGCAGCTTGCCGGCGGCATCCCAGCGCAGCTCCTCGGTGGTCAGCCAGCCCATGCCCTGGATGAAGCCGCCCTCGATCTGACCAATGTCGATGGCCGGATTCAGGCTGCGGCCGACGTCATGGAGGATGTCCACGCGCCGCACGCGGTACTCGCCGGTGAGCGTGTCGACCTCCACCTCGGACACCGCCGCGCCGTAGGCGAAGTAGAAGAACGGATGGCCCTGGCCTTTCTCGCGGTCGTAGAAGATTTTCGGCGTGCGATAGAAACCGGTGGCGGAAAGCTGGATACGCGCGAAGTAGGCGGCCTGGATGACCTCGACGAAATCCAGGTGCCGTGTTCCCACCGTTATGCCGCCGTGTTCGAAACGGACCTCCTGCGGCTTCACCCCGTCGCGTTCGGCGAGAAAATCGACCAGCCGCTTCTTCAGCGTACGCGCCGCATCGCGGGCGGCCATGCCGTTCAGGTCGGTACCGCTGGAGGCGGCGGTGGGCGAGGTGTTGGGCACCTTGTCGGTGCGCGTCGCGGTGATCACCACGCGCTCCAGCGGCACCTGGAATTCCTCGGCGACGATCTGCGCCACCTTGATGTTCAGCCCCTGGCCCATCTCGGTACCGCCGTGGTTCAGCTGAATGCTGCCATCGGTGTAGAGGTGGACCAGCGCGCCGGCCTGGTTGAGGTGCTGCGCGGTGAAGGAGATGCCGAACTTTACCGGCGTCAGCGCGAGGCCTTTCTTCAGCACTGGGCTGCGCGCGTTGAAGTCATGGATCGCCGAGCGGCGCGTGGCGTAGTCGCTGCTCGCCTCCAGGCGCGCGATCAGCTCGCCCAGCAGGTTGTGCTCGACCTTCTGGTGATACGGCGTCAGCTCGCGCCCCATTCCGCCGTAGAGATTGAGTTTGCGCACGTCGAGCGGGTCCTTGCCCACCGCGCGGGCGATGTCGTCCATGGCGCGCTCGATGATCATCATTCCCTGCGGCCCGCCGAAGCCGCGGAAGGCGGTGTGCGAGACGATGTTGGTGAAGCTGCGGTAGCCGGAGATGGCCACGTCGGGGATGAAGTAGGCGTTGTCGGCGTGGAACATCGCGCGGTCGACGATGGCGTCGGAGAGGTCCGGTGAATGGCCGCAATCGCCGACCACTTCCAGCTGCGCGGCGAGCAGCCGGCCCTCGTCGTCGAAGCCGATGCGGTAACGGTTGTGGAACGGGTGGCGCTTGCCGGTCAGGCGCATGTCGTCCGCGCGTGGCAGGCGCAGTTTCACGGCGCGGCCGGTCTTGTGCGCGAGCAACGCGGCGAGGCAGGCGAAGGGGGCGGCCTGGGTTTCCTTGCCGCCGAAGCCGCCGCCCATGCGCCGCACTTCCACCGTGACCTTGGCCAGCGGAATCGCCAGCACTTCGGCCACCAGCTTCTGCACTTCGCTCGGGTGCTGGCTGGAAGTGTGCACCAGCATGCCGCCATCATCGGTGGGCAGCGCCAGGGAGGCCTGGCCTTCGAGGTAGAAGTGCTCTTGGCCGCCGATGAACTGGCGAGCCTCCAGCACTCGCGGAGCGCGCGCCAGGGCGCTGTCGGCATCGCCACGGCGCATGTGGTGCGGCGGGCGGACGAAGCGCTCCTCGGCCTTGGCCTGGAGCGGATCGATCAGCGGGATTTCCGTCGCGTACTC
Organism: Pseudomonas sp. PDNC002; assembly: GCF_016919445.1. Taxonomy (NCBI): domain Bacteria; kingdom Pseudomonadati; phylum Pseudomonadota; class Gammaproteobacteria; order Pseudomonadales; family Pseudomonadaceae; genus Pseudomonas; species Pseudomonas sp. PDNC002. The sequence continues at coordinate 1,338,278 of NZ_CP070356.1, forward strand.
CACCTTGGCCAGGCGCGCGGCGCGACGTGCCTGGACCAGTGTCTCGGCGGCGACGGCGAACAGTGCCTGGCCGTGGTACTTGACCCGGTCGCCGGCCAGCAGCGGATCGCCGGGGAAGACCGGGCCGATGTCGGTGTGGCCAGGCACGTCGGCGAGCGTCAGTACGGCCACCACGCCAGGCGCGCGACGCACGGCGTCGAGGTCGAGGGAAAGTACGCCGCCACAGGCGATTTCAGTGATGCCGACAGCGGCGTGCAACAGGTCGCGCGGCTCCTTCAGGTCATCCACATAGCGGGCGGCGCCGGTGACGTGCAACGTCGCGCTGTCGTGTTCGCGGGGCTGTCCCGCGCTGTGTACGGCGGCCGCCACGCCGTTGCTGGCCAGCGGTGGCAGGCTACGCATGGTGCACCTCCGCAAGGCTCGGAGCCCACTCCAGTAATGCTCGTTGCAGCAGGTTCTGCGCTACCTTCAGGCGATAGGCGGCGCTGGCGCGCAGGTCGTCGATGGGCTGGAAGTCCTCGGGGATGGCCGCCTGGGCCGCCGCGACCGCCGCCGCGTCGAATGGCCTGCCGCGCAGGGCCGCTTCGCTGTGCGCGCCGCGCTGCGCGGTGGCCGCCATGCCGCCACAGGCCAGGCGTGCATCGCTCACCACGCCGTTGGCATCGAGGTCGAGGCGCAACGCCAGGCACACGGAGGAAATGTCGTCGTCGCGGCGCTTGGAGATCTTGTCGACGCGGAAGCGCTGATGGTCGCGCAGACGCGGAATTCGCACCGCCTCGATGTACTCGCCCGGTTGCAGGATGGTCTGGCGGTAGCCGGTGAAAAAGCCATCGACGGGCACGTCGCGCACCTCGCCCGCGCGGCGCAGCCGCAGGCAGGCATCCAGTGCCAGCAGCACCGGTGGCAGGTCGCCGATGGGCGAGGCGTTGGCGATGTTGCCGCCCAGCGTGCCGCGCTGGCGAATCTGCAGCGATCCTAGGCGTTCGAGCAGGTCGCCGAGGCCGGGGAATTCCGCCAGCGCGTCGAGGCAATCGACATAGGGGCGCGCGGCGCCGATCAGCAGGTGATCGGGGTGGATTTCCAGGCGCTGGAGTTCGCCCAGACGATCGAGGTGGATCAGCGCCGGGAAGGGTTTCAGGTTCTGCGTGGCGTCCAGTGCCAGGTCGGTGCCGCCGGCAATCAGACGTGCCTGTGGATGGCGCTGCAGCAGGTCGTCCAGTTCGTCCAGGGAGGTGGGCAGCCAGGCCATCGCGGCCCCCTCCTGCAGCGTGCCGCTGGCCGGCATATCGCGCAGGCGAGCGAGCGTCAGCGTGGCATTTCGCTGGAAGGCATCCGCACAGGGCTGTTCGGCGATCTGCGTGGCGGCATCGAGGATCGGCCGGTAGCCGGTGCAGCGGCACAGGTTGCCGGACAGCGCCGTCAGCGCGGACTCACGATCATGCGCGATCGGTGAGTGGCGCCAGGCGAACAGTGACATGACGATGCCCGGCGTGCAGAAGCCGCACTGCGAGCCGTGGCAGTCCACCATCGCTTGCTGCACCGGGTGTAGTGCGCCGCCTTCGGCCAGGTGCTCGACCGTCAGCACCTGGCGCCCGTGCACGGCGCCAAGCAGGGTGATGCAGGCATTCACCGCGCGATAGCGCAGCGTGTCGCCGTCGCTTTCGACCAGCACCACGGTACAGGCGCCGCAGTCGCCCGAGGCGCAACCTTCCTTGGTGCCGGTTCGCCCCAGATGGGTGCGCAGGTAGTCGAGCAGGCTCGTTTCCGGTGCCAGGCCATCGACTTGTACTCGCTCGTCGCCGAGCAGAAATTCGATCATGGGGAGTCCTCGTCATCACGCGAGGCGCTGCGGCCGGAAGGCTCTCGGACGCCCCGCTAAAGCTGTCCACATGGTCAGATAAAGCAGAAATCCTGCCAGGACGATGTGGCGGGCCCTCAAGGCAAGCATAGGCTCGGGCGAGTTTTTGACCAGCTGGCCAGGAACTTGCTACGTCCGGGCACTGGTGAATTCCCGACCGAGCCCGACCCCATGACCCATCCCGTACCGCCACGCCTGGAACTGCGCGCCATCAGCAAGCGCTATCCGGGTTGCCTGGCCAACGATCGCGTCGACCTGCGCATCGAGCCCGGCGAAATCCACGCATTGCTCGGCGAGAACGGCGCTGGCAAGAGCACCCTGATGAAGATCATCTACGGCGTGGTCCGCCCCGATGGCGGCGAGTTGCTGTGGGACGGCGCGACGGCGACCGTGAAGGACCCCGCCCAGGCCCGCGCGCTGGGCATCGGCATGGTGTTCCAGCACTTCTCGCTGTTCGAGACCTTGAGCGTCGCGCAGAACATCGCCCTGGCGCTCGGCGCCGATGCCGGCACGCCGCAGCAGTTGGCGCCGCGCATCCGTGAAGTATCGCAGCGCTACGGCATGCCGCTGGAACCGCAGCGGCTGGTGCACAGCCTGTCCATTGGCGAGCGCCAGCGGGTGGAGATCGTCCGGTGCCTGATGCAGGACATCCGCCTGCTGATCCTCGACGAGCCGACGTCGGTGCTGACCCCGCAGGAGGCCGACGACCTGTTTGCCGTGCTGCGCAGGCTGTCGGCGGAAGGCTGCAGCATCCTCTTCATCAGCCACAAGCTGGGTGAGGTACGCGCGCTCTGCGAACGTGCCACGGTGCTGCGCGGCGGTCGCGTCGCCGGCGCTTGCGTTCCGGCGCAGTGCAGCGATCTGGAGCTGGCGCGATTGATGGTCGGGGATACCGAAGGCCTTGCGGCGCGGTATCCGAAGGTGCGCGGCAGCCAGGATTTTCTCCAGGTGCGGGATCTGCATTGGCACAACGACGATCCCTTCGGCGTGTCCTTCGAAGGTCTCGACCTCGACGTGCGCAGCGGCGAAATCGTTGGCATTGCCGGGGTCGCCGGCAACGGCCAGGACGAACTGCTGGCGCTGCTCAGCGGCGAAGTGCGGCTGCGCGAGGCGCGGGCGATCCGCCTGGACGGCGAGGCCATCGCCCACCTGCCGCCGGACGCGCGACGCGCACGCGGCCAGGCATTCGTGCCGGCAGAGCGCCTGGGCCACGGCGCGGTGCCGGAGATGAGCCTGGCGGACAACGGGCTGCTCACTGGCTTCCAGCAGGGGCTCCTGCGCCATGGGCTGATCGATCGGCGCAAGGTACTGGCCTTCGCCGAAGCCATCATCCAGCGCTTCGGTGTGAAGACGCCGGACGCGCAGACCGCGGCGCGCAGCCTGTCCGGCGGCAACCTGCAGAAGTTCATCCTTGGCCGCGAGATCCTCCAGCAGCCGCGCCTGCTGATCGCCGCGCACCCGACCTGGGGCGTCGACGTCGGCGCGGCGTCGGTGATCCATCGCGCACTGATCGCGCTGCGTGATGCCGGCGCGGCGATCCTGGTGATCTCCGAGGACCTCGACGAGCTGTTCCAGATCAGCGATCGCCTGGGCGCGCTATGCAGCGGGCGCCTGTCGCCGCTGGTGGACACCGCCGCCACCGATCCCCTCGCTGTCGGCCGCTGGATGGCCGGGCAGTTCGACGCCGCCGCCTGAGGAACCGACATGCTGATTTCCCTCGAACCCCGTGGCCAGCAATCGCGCGCCATGCTGTTTGTCTCGCCGCTGCTGGCGGGCGTGCTGACGCTGCTGTGCGGCTCGGCGTTGTTCGCCTTCCTCGGCCACGATCCGCTGGCGACCCTGCACACGGTGCTGATCGAGCCGGTCAAGGACTGGTATGGCGTCGGTGAGCTGCTGGTCAAGGCCATGCCCATCCTGCTCTGTGCGCTGGGTCTGGCGTTGGCCTACCAGGCGCGTATCTGGAACATCGGCGCCGAGGGCCAGTTGCTGATCGGCGCACTGGCCGGCAGTGCCATGGCGCTGCAGTTGCTGGAGTGGGAAAGCCGCTGGGCGCTGGTCTGGGTACTGGCAGCCGGGGTGCTCGGTGGTGCGGCCTGGGCGGGACTCGCGGCGTGGCTGCGCACGCGCTTCAACGCCAACGAGATCCTCACCACCATCATGCTCAACTACATCGCGCTGAACCTGCTGCTGTACTGCGTGCACGGTCCGCTGAAGGACCCGGAAGGCTTCAACTTCCCGCAATCGGCGATGTTCGGCCAGGCCAGCCTGCTGCCGGTACTGTTCGAGGACAGCCGGGTGCACATCGGCGCGCTGTTCGGGCTGTTCGCCCTGGTGCTGGTCTGGGTGCTGGTGCAGCGCAGCTTTCTCGGCTTCCAGATCAAGGTGCTGGGGCTGGACCGGCGCGCCGCCGGCTTCGTCGGTTTCCGCGAGAAGCGCCTGGTATGGATCGCCCTGTTGCTGTCCGGTGCGCTGGCGGGGCTGGCGGGTGTCTGCGAGGTCGCCGGGCCCATCGGCCAACTGGTGCCGCAGGTCTCGCCCGGCTATGGCTATGCGGCGATCACCGTGGCCTTCCTCGGTCGCTTGAATCCTTTCGGCATTCTCTTCGCCAGCCTGTTGATGGCGCTGCTTTACCTGGGCGGAGAGACGGCGCAGATGAGCCTCAACCTGCCGCTGGCGCTGACCGGATTGTTCCAGGGAATGATGCTGTTCTTCCTGCTCGCCTGTGACGTGCTGATTCTCTATCGGCCGCGTCTGGCGCGCGGATTTCGGTTGCGCGCGTGGGCGTTCCGGCAGGGCGCCGCCGTCTGACGACCCTTGTTCCGTGCGGCGCGCGCAGGCTCGCCTGCGCAGGAAAACTATTCGGAGTGGTGATGGATATCGATCTGCTGACCAACGTGCTGTTCGCCATGGTGCGCACTGGCACGCCGCTGCTGCTGGTGGCCCTGGGCGAACTGGTGTGCGAGAAGTCCGGGGTGCTCAACCTCGGCCAGGAAGGGATGATGCTGTTCGGCGCGGTGATCGGCTTCATGGTCGCCTTCAGCACCGGCAACCTGTGGCTGGGCGTGCTGTTCGCGATCCTCGCCGGGATGCTGCTGTCGTTGCTATTCGCCGGCGTGGCGCTGGGACTCAACGCCAACCAGGTGGCTTGCGGCCTGGCGCTGACCATCTTCGGCGTCGGCCTGTCGTCCTTCGTCGGCGCCGCCTGGGTGGGCAAGCCGCTGCAGGGTTTTGCGCCGCTGGCGATTCCGTTGCTCTCGGAGCTACCGCTGCTGGGGCGCATGCTGTTCGCCCAGGACCTGCTGGTGTACCTGTCCTTCGGCTTGTTCGCGCTGGTGGCCTGGGTGCTGCTGAAGAGCCGTATCGGGCTGGTGATCCAGGCGGTGGGCGAGAACCCCGACGCGGCCAGCGCGATGGGGTTGCCGGTGCTTCGCGTGCGCACGCTGGCGGTGCTGTTCGGCGGCGGCATGGCGGGGCTGGCAGGCGGCTATCTGTCGCTGGCCTACACCCCGATGTGGGCGGAGAACATGACCGCCGGCCGCGGCTGGATCGCCCTTGCGCTGGTGGTATTCGCCAGTTGGCGGGTGTTCCGCGTGCTGCTCGGTGCCTGGCTGTTCGGCATCGCCAGTATCCTGCACCTGGTGGCCCAGGGTGTCGGCGTGGCGATCCCGGCGAACCTGTTGGCGATGCTGCCGTACGTCGCGACCATTGTTGTGCTGGTGCTGCTTTCGCGCGATGGTGTGCGCACTCGCCTGTTCGCGCCGGTTTCCTTGGGGCAGCCCTGGAAGGCCGGACATTGAGGCCCGGGGGCGGGTGTTCGTGTGTACGACGCGAGCGCCCTGGACGATAGGAATCTTCTTCCTTTTATAGATGTCTCCATAGAGAGACTCAATGTCCGTAATGCCCTAAATCAATGGGCCTTTTCTGTCATCAGGCGATAATCTTCTAACTGTCGAATTTAAAACGATCGACCCACTCGATTAAACGACAACTCTCTACGAGGAATTGCCTAATGAACCTGATCAACACCCAAGTCCAACCGTTCAAGGTCAACGCTTTCCACAATGGCAAGTTCATCGAAGTCACCGAGCAGTCCCTGAAGGGCAAGTGGTCGGTTCTGATCTTCATGCCGGCAGCCTTCACCTTCAACTGCCCGACCGAGATCGAAGACGCCGCCAACAACTACGCTGCGTTCCGTGACGCTGGTACCGAGGTTTACATCGTGACCACCGACACCCACTTCTCCCACAAGGTGTGGCACGAAACCTCCCCGGCTGTTGGCAAGGCTCAGTTCCCGCTGATCGGCGACCCGACCCACCAGCTGACCAACGCTTTCGGCGTGCACATCCCGGAAGAAGGCCTGGCCCTGCGCGGCACCTTCGTGATCAACCCGGAAGGCGTGATCAAGACCGTCGAAATCCACTCCAACGAAATCGCTCGTGACGTTGGCGAGACCCTGCGCAAGCTGAAAGCTGCCCAGTACACCGCCGCTCACCCGGGCGAAGTTTGCCCGGCCAAGTGGAAAGAAGGCGAGAAGACCCTGGCTCCGTCCCTGGACCTGGTCGGCAAGATCTAAGAACGGCCGGGAAGCGGTTGCGCGGCAGCTCCTGCCGCGCAACCACCGGGCGCCCGCCCACAGCGCTTCCCCCACCGTTTTGCAGTACCCCGAGGATGCCTACCGGCATCCTCCCTACCTAAAGCCAAAAGCGTGCGTAGGGTGGGCCCAAGAGCTCGCCGGGGAACCCCTTTGCTCAAATTTCGAGGATCTGGATCATGTTGGACGCCACTCTTAAAACCCAGTTGAAGGCCTACCTGGAAAAGGTTCAGCAGCCGTTCGAGATCGTCGCTTCCCTCGATGACAGCGACAAATCCCGCGAGATGAGCGAACTGCTGCACGACATCGTCGGCCTGACCGACAAGATCACCCTGCGTGAAGATGGCAGCGACGCCCGCAAGCCCTCCTTCTCGCTGAACCGCCCGGGGGCGAACATCGGCCTGGCTTTCGCCGGCATCCCCATGGGCCACGAATTCACCTCCCTGGTACTGGCGCTGCTGCAGGTTGGCGGCCACCCGTCCAAGCTCGAAGCCGACGTGATCGAGCAGATCAAGGGCATCCAGGGTTCGTTCGAGTTCGAAACCTACTTCTCGCTGTCCTGCCAGAACTGCCCGGACGTGGTCCAGGCGCTGAACCTGATGGCCGTGCTCAACCCGAACATCCGCCACGTCGCCATCGACGGCGCGCTGTTCCAGGAAGAAGTCGAGCGCCGCCAGGTGATGGCTGTACCGAGCATCTACCTCAACGGCGAAGTGTTCGGCCAGGGCCGCATGGGCGTGGAAGAAATCCTCGCCAAGATCGATACCGGCGCCGCTGCCCGCGAAGCCGAGAAGCTGTCGGCGAAAGAAGAGTTCGACGTACTGGTCGTCGGCGGTGGCCCGGCTGGTGCCGCGGCTGCGATCTATGCCGCCCGTAAAGGCATCCGCACTGGCGTTGCCGCCGAGCGTTTCGGTGGCCAGGTGCTGGACACCATGGCCATCGAGAACTTCATCTCGGTGACCGAGACCGAAGGCCCGAAACTGGCTCGCCAGCTCGAAGAGCACGTCAAGCACTACGACGTCGACATCATGAACCTGCAGCGCGCCAGCGCGCTGATTCCGGCCAAGACCGTCGGCGGCCTGCACGAAGTGCAGTTCGAGGGCGGCGGCAGCCTCAAGGCCAAGTCCGTGATCCTGGCCACCGGCGCCCGCTGGCGTGAAATGGGCGTGCCGGGCGAGAAGGAATACAAGGCCAAGGGCGTGTGCTTCTGCCCGCACTGCGACGGCCCGCTGTTCAAGGGCAAGCGCGTCGCGGTGATCGGCGGCGGCAACTCCGGCGTCGAAGCGGCCATCGACCTGGCCGGTATCGTCAGCCACGTGACCCTGCTGGAGTTCGACAGCAAGCTGCGCGCCGACGCCGTGCTGCAACGCAAGCTGTTCAGCCTGCCGAACGTGGAGGTGATCACCAGCGCGCTGACCAGCGAAGTGAAAGGCGATGGCCAGAAGGTCACCGGCCTGGTCTACAAGGACCGCAACTCGGAAGAGTTCAAGTCCATCGACCTGGAAGGCATTTTCGTGCAGATCGGCCTGCTGCCCAACAGCGAATGGCTCAAGGGCACCATCGAACTGACCCCGCGTGGCGAGATCATCGTCGACGCTCGCGGCGAGACTTCGCTGCCGGGCATCTTCGCCGCCGGTGACGTGACCACCGTTCCGTACAAGCAGATCGTGATCGCGGTCGGCGAAGGCGCCAAGGCGTCGCTCTCCGCCTTCGACCACCTGATCCGCTCCTCCGCGCCAGCCTGATGACCTCGCGCTAGAGAAAGAAACGCCCGGTTCACGAGAGTGGATCGGGCGTTTTCTTTTGTGCGGAATTTGCCGGGTGAGTCTGGCGCGGGGATTCGCCCTCACCCCCGCCCTCTCCCAGAGGGAGAGGGGGCTGTCCTCTGCATCGACTCATATCGGAATTAGCCAGCGAGCGCAGAAGTGTCCACCCATGCCAAACGGTCCCCTCTCCCTCTGGGAGAGGGTTAGGGTGAGGGAGGCGCCCCGCTCCGAACCCTCAGAGAATCGGCGACACCAACCGCGCCACCCGCATCCCCAATTGCTGCATCCGATGCAAGCGCTTGCGGTCGTCCAGGGTCATCTCCACGGACTGGGCGAAATCCTCTTCCAGCATGCTCTCCACGTCACGGGCGAAGTCTTCGTCGACGGTGATCACCATGATCTCGAAGTTCAGGCGGAACGAGCGGTTGTCCAGGTTGGCGCTGCCCACGGCGGCGCTGTCATGGTCGATGAGGATCACCTTCTGGTGCAGGAACCCCGGCTGGTAGCGGAATACCCGCACACCGGCGCGCACGGCCTCCAGCGCATAGAGGCTGGACGCGGCGTACACCGTCTTGTGGTCCGGCCGCGAAGGCAACAGGATGCGCACGTCCACGCCGCGCAGCACCGCCAAGCGCAGGGCGGCGGCGACGGCTTCGTCCGGCACGAAATAGGGCGTGGTGATCCACACCCGCTCCACCGCCGCGTTGATCGATTCGACGAAGAACAGCGAGCAGGTTTCCTGGGTGTCCGCCGGGCCGCTGGGCACCACCTGGCAAAGCATCCCGGCATCGTCGTAGCCATCGGGCAGGATCAGCGTCGGCAGCGTGTGAGTGGCCCAGAACCAGTCCTCGGCGAAGCATTCCTGCAAACATGCCACCGCCGGCCCGCGCAGCTCGATGTGGGTGTCGCGCCAGGGCGCCAGTGGTGGCTTCTCGCCCAGGTATTCGACGCCGACGTTGTGGCCGCCGACGAAGCCGCGTACGCCGTCGACCACGACGATCTTGCGGTGATTGCGGAAGTTCACCTGGAAGCGGTTGATCATCCCGCTGCCGGTGCTGAACGCGTGCACCTGCACGCCGCCCTGGCGCAGCTTGTCGACATAGCGCCGCGGCAGCGAATGACTGCCGATGCCGTCGTACAGCAGGAATACGTCGACGCCGTTGGCCGCGCGCTCCAGCAGCAGCTGCGCGAGGCGCTGGCCGAGGACGTCGTCGCGGATGATGAAGAACTGCACCAGCACGACTTTCTTCGCCGCCGAAATGGCTTCGAACATCGCGTCGAACGATGCCTTGCCGTTCACCAGCAGGCGTACCTCGTTGTTCGCCAGGGTCGGCATGCGCGCCAGGCCGACCATCGCCTTGAGGGCCTTGTAGCCGTCGTATTGGCGGGCGGCGAGGGCTTCTTCCACCCAGGGGCGCCAATCCAGCTCGGCGGCGGCCACGTGCATTTCCTCGTTGGCCTGACGGCGTGCGCCGATGTAGGCGTCGAAGCGGCTGCGGCCGAATACCAGGTACGGCACCAGGGTAAGCAGTGGCATGAACACCAGCGAAGTCGCCCAGGCGATGGCGCCTTGCGCGGTGCGCACGCTGAGCACGGCATGGACCGCGGCGATGATCCCGAGTAGCTGGACCACCACCAGGAAGTGGGCGATGTAGGCGGAGTAATGCATGGGCGCGCGATCAGTTCCTTGTGGTCGGCGAGTGGGCTGAGCTTAGTTGGCTGCCGGCGGTTGCGGCCAGCGGTGGATGGGACCGCGCCAATGTTCGAAGGCTTTTCCCAACCGCAGCACATCGACATCGGCAAAACGGGGCCCGACTATCTGCAGGCCGATGGGCATGCCTTCGGCCGTGAAGCCGCAGTTGATTGAGAGTGCCGGTTGCTCGGACATGTTCCATGGCACGGTGAAGCCGATGTGCTCGAAAGGCTGCGCCGGATCGTTGGTCGGTGATGCCCACTCCGCCGGGAAGGCGGCGATCTGGTTGGTGGGCGAGAGCAGGAAATCGATGCCCTGGAACTGCTCGGCGGCGCGCCGGCGCATCTCGAAGGTGCAGTTGAAGCCGCGCACGGCGTCGGCACCGCTCACCGCCGCGCCGCCCTCGGCCCACTGGAAGATGTAGGGCAGGACCTTGGCCTGGCGTTCCGCCGGCAGGTTTTCCAGCTCGGCCCACAGACGCGCGCGCCAGAACTTGTCCAGGCCTTCGAGCAACTCGCGGTCGAGGATCGGTCGTACCTCGATGATTTCCGCGCCGGCAGCGGCGAATTGTCTTGCGGCGGCTTCCACCGCGGCGCACACCTCGGGCTCGGGTTGCAGGCCGCAGCCGGGGTCGAGTTGCAGGCCGATGCGCAGGCCGCGGACCTCGGCGTAGTCGATGTGCCAGTCGAGATCGGCGGGCGGCAGGGCCGTGGCGTCGCGCCAGTCGGGGCGAGCCAGGTGCTTCATCATCAGCGCCGCGTCATCCAGCGTGCGGGTCATCGGGCCGGCGCAGCGACCGGTGAAGTACGGATCGATGGGAATTCGCCCCAGGCTCGGCTTGAAGCCGACCAGCCCGCACCAGCCCGCCGGCAGGCGTACCGAGCCGCCGATGTCGGTGCCGATGTGCAGCGGCCCGTAGCCGGCTGCCGCGGCGGACGCTGCGCCGGCGCTGGAGCCGCCCGGATTCATGCGCAGGTCCCAGGGGTTGCGGGCCAGTTTGTGGAAGCTGGAAAGCCCGGAGGAAAGCATGCCGAAGTCCGGCACCGTGGTCTTGCCCAGCAGGATGGCGCCAGCTTCGTTCATGCGTGCGGCGGGCGGCGCGTTGCCGGTCGCCGGCTGCAGGAGGGTGGCGGCGCTGCCCTGGGGAATCGGGTCGCCTGTGGTGGCGATCAGTTCCTTGATGGTCACCGGCACGCCGTCCAGCTCGCCGCAGGGCGCGCAGCGGATCCAGCGCGCCTCGGAGCGCCGCGCCTGCTCGATCGCGCGCTGCGGGTCGAAGGTATAGAGCGCGCAGAGCTGCGGTTCCCAGCGTTCGATGTGGGCGATCAGGTGGTCGAGGTACTCGACCGGGGAAAGCTGGTGCGAGCGGTAGAGGGCGAGCAGTTCGACGGCGGACAGATCGTGCAACGGTGGCATGGCGGTCTCCGGCGGGGGCTGTGCCTCACCCTAACCGAATCCGCGCGCCGATGGGATGGGTGCGGCGCTCATGCCGCACCCGCTTGCGAGTCTCAGGCGCGCTGACGCGACTGCTGGTCGATCAGGTACTGCAGGCGATACAGATGACGGTAGCCCGCTTCCCAGGCGCCGTGGCCGGATTTCACGTTGATGTGCCCGGCGGACGGCAGGATCACCGTCTCGGCGCCCCAGGTGCGGCCCAGCGCCATGGCGCGTTGCGGGCTGCAGGCGGCGTCATTGTCCGAGCCCACCAGCACGGCAGGGAAAGGCAGGCTTTGCGAGGCGATGGGCGCGAAATTGCGCAGCGCCTCGTGGCAGGTTTCCCGTTCCACGTCGGCCGGTGCGACCAGCAGGGCGCCGACGACCTGGGCGAGTGCGCGGCGGTCGGCGCGGGCGGCCCAGGCGGCGACGGTGACGCAGCCCAGGCTGTGGGCGATCAGCACCACATGGCCGGGCTCGCGGCGGATTTCTCGATCGAGTTCGGCGACCCAGTCGGCGCGCTGCGGGGTGATCCAGTCGCGTTGCTGCACCCGCGCGGCATTCGGCAGGGCACGCTGCCAGTGGCTCTGCCAGTGGGCGTCGTCGGATCCGTGCCAGCCCGGCACGATCAGATAGCGGATGCGTTCGTTGCGCATGGAGCGGCCCTCTCGAATCGTCATGAGAAGGCATTCTAGGGAGGGTTTTAATATTCGTTAAGGAATAAGAAATTCTTTGCTTATGCAGTATTTAAGCTAAACGAATGGCTATAAGCGGTTATTCCTGCGCCCGCCGCAACGGGCAGCAGCGCGCCAGGATGCCTTCCAGATTGAGATCGGGCATGGCGTATTCGCGCAGTGCACGGGCGGTCTGCTCGACGTACTCGCGGGTGGTGCCGAAGTGTCCCTGGGCGCTGGCCAGCACGTGCTCGACGACGTTGTCGGGCAGGGAGCCGGCGTAGCTGGGCAGGTGGCGTTCGAGGACGAAGCCCAGGGCGCGCACGCGGGTGCCATCGTCCAGGCGGCAGTTGAGCCATTCCGGGCGATAGGAGGCGTAGGGCATCTCCCTTTCCCAGAGCGCGTAGAGGTTGGCGTCGAGGTGGTCCTCCGGCAGGCGGAAGGCGAAGCCGGAGCAGGAGCCGCCGCGGTCCAGGCCGAGCACCAGGCCGGGCGCTTCCGGCGTGCCGCGGTGGGTCAGGGACCACAGGTAGAGCCCGCGGTGGTAGCCGTGCACCCGCGCACGGCGCGCCTCGGCCACCGGGAACTCCGGGCGCCAGATCAGCGAGCCGTAGGCGAACAGCCACACGGGACCGGCGCCATGTTCGCTCATGGTGATGTCGAGCGAGGCGCGCAGCTGTGCGGGTGTGAAACGTTCCGGCACCCCCAGTGTCGGCGGATAAAACGGGCCTTCCGAAGCGGGAGACGATGTCATGCGGTACCCCTCAGGTCTCCGAACTGTCATCAACTTAGTGGAAGTGCGGCGGCCACGGAAGGGCCTGAAAGGCATAGGGTTATTGCCGGGGCGGGGATGACGACGAACGGCGGCCGCACTGGTGTGCTGACTAGGCGTAGGAGCGGACTTTGTCCGCGATGTGCGAGAGGTCCGCTCGGAGTTGCCGGGAATCGATCGCGGACGGAGTCCGCTCCTACGCGATACCGGGCACCGGCGCGGGGCGCGCGCAGTGTGCAGATTAAAATGTGCGAATAAAAAAAGGCCGCTCACCCCTGCCTGAGTATTGGGAGAGCGGCCTTGAAGCTCGGTACGTTGTGGAGATCCCTTTCTACACCCGCTCTGTTTCAGGCGTCTTACAGGTTCCTCAGCGCGCGGTGATCACCGCCAGCTTGGTGATGCCTGCCTTCTCGATGGAGGCCATGGCCTTGGCGACCTGGCCGTAATTCACGTTCTCGTCCGCCTGCAGCTGCACGCGCACTTCAGCGTCTTTCGCCTTGGCGGCCTGCAGGTTGCTTTGCAGGAGTTCGGGCTGGATCTCATCCTTGTTGATGAACCACTTGCCGCCGCCGTCGATGCTCACCACCAGCGGGTCTTTCTGCTCCGGCGGGGCGACCGCTTCGGTCTTCGGCAGGTTGATCGGGATGGCGTTGGTCAGCAGCGGCGCGGTGACGATGAACACCACCAGCAGCACCAGCATCACGTCCACCAGCGGGGTGACGTTGATCTCGGAGAGAACCTCGTCGCTGTCCTGGGTCGAGAAGGCCATGTCAGCTCGCCTCCTTCACGCTGGCGCCGGCAGCTGGTTTGCGCGCGGCGGTGGGCAGGGCGACGACGCGGAAGGCGCTCTTCTGCGCGAGGCTGTAGAAGTCGTGGGCGAAGTCGTCGAGGTCGGCGGCGGTGAGCTTCAGGCGACGGAGGAAGTAGTTGTAGACCAGCACCGCCGGCACGGCGACGGCGATGCCCACGCCGGTGGCGATCAGTGCGCTGCCGATGGGCCCGGCGACGGTTTCCAGGCTGGCGGAACCCGCGGCGCTGATGCCCTTGAGCGCTTCCATGATGCCCCACACGGTGCCGAACAGGCCGATGAAGGGAGAGGTGGAACCGATCGAAGCGAGCACGGCGAGGCCCGATTCCAGGGAGCGGCGCTCGCGCTGGATCTGCTGGCGCAGGGCGCGTTCGAGGCGATCCTGGTGATTGATCGACTGGGCCAGGTCCGGCTGGCCGTTGTCCTGGACCTGGATGGCGGCGAAACCGGCCTGGGCCACGCGGGCGCCGGCGCCGGGCTTGCCGGCGGCCTGGTCACCGGCCGATTCCAGGCTGGTGGCGCTCCAGAACTGCTTCTGGAAACGCTTGTCCTGGGACTTCTGGCGGGTGAACTGGACGCCTTTCACCAGGGCCAGGGCCCAGGTGACGACGGAGAAGCCGACCAGCAGCCAGATGACTGCGCCTTCGACGGATTCCAGGGGGTTCAGGGGCAGACTCATGGGTGTTCTCCTTCCGCGATTCTCGTGCGGCTGATCTGGGCAAGTTGAATCAATTCAGTTTGAAATCGATGGGTACGCTGACCCAGCCGTCCTGGGCCACGTCGCCGCGCTTGGCCGGCACGAATTTCCAGCGCTGCACGGCTTTCACCGCGGCGGCGTCCAGGGCGTCGCGGCCGCTGGTCTTCTGCACCTGGATCTCGCTCGGGCTGCCGCTGGCCAGGACGTGGACGCGCAGCAGCACGGTGCCTTCCCAGCCGCGACGCTGGGCCAGCGACGGGTATTCCGGCGCCGGGTTGTGCAGGTAGCCGGCATTGGCCGAGGGCGGCGTCAGCGGTGCCGGAGCCGGTGCCGCGGGGGCCGGCGGAGCCGGTTGCGGCGGCGGGGTTTCGGCTTTGGGCGGCGCCGGTTGCTCGACCGGCTTGGGCACGGGTTTGGCGACCGGTTTCGGCTTGGGTTTGGGGATCGGCTTGGGCGGCGGCGGTTTCACCGCGTTCTCGTCCACCACCGGGGGCGGCGGCTCCTGCACCACGGGCTCGGGGATCGGTTCGGGCGGCGGCGGCTCGACCACCGGCGGGGTGGGCGCGGTGAATTCGATGGTCATCGGCGGAACCTGCGGCGGCACCTCCGGCAATTGCGGCGTGGGCTGCTGGCTCAGCCAGTAGATCACCGCGCCGTGCAGCGCCAGGGCGAACAGACCGAGCAGGACAGCTTCACGACGGCTCAGCGCGCGAGCTTTCGCCGGCACGTGGCGGCCCAGCTCCAGCGCGTGGCGCAGCGGGCGGCCGAGATCGACCAGGTCGCCGCCGGGCACGTGGCGCAGGAAGGTATCCGGCGCGAGGGCATGCTGGGGTTGAGCCATGAACGATCTCCTTGCAGGTCTGCGCGGCTCTAAGTCGCGCTTGAAACGGACCTGCATGATTGGCGGAGCGCCTTAGCTCTTGAAGTGATTATTTTTGTTATTGAAATAACTTTCGGGACTATGCGGTTTTGCTGGGTCGCTACAGGCCGCGCCATTCGTGCCTTTGAGCGAAATCGAAAAAAGCCGATGCCTTTGCGGCATGGAAAATATGCAGGGAAGGTTGGCGAAAAATTGACTGGGAGCGCCGAAATAGACGGTTGCCTGTAGGAGCGAGCTTGCTCGCGAACGGGATTTTCAGGCCGCTCCGGAGCTGGGCGGGTTCGCGAGCAAGAACTAGGCGTCCCCCTCGCTCCTACAAAAAACCAAAAGCCAAAAACGAAAAAGCCCGGTCATTCGACCGGGCTTTTCAGAGGTGAAGCTGCGTCGGCGATCAGAACGCCGGAACGACGGCACCCTTGTACTTCTCGAGGATGAACTGCTTCACCTCGGGGCTGTGCAGGGCGGCGGCCAGCTTCTGCATGGCGGCGCTGTCCTTGTTGTCCGGGCGGGCAACCAGGATGTTCACGTAGGGCGAATCGGAACCCTCGATGGCCAGCGCGTCCTTGGTGGGGTTCAGCTTGGCTTCCAGCGCGTAGTTGGTGTTGATCAGGGCGAGGTCGACCTGGGTCAGCACGCGCGGCAGGGTGGCCGCTTCCAGCTCACGCACCTTGATGTTCTTCGGGTTCTCGACGATGTCTTTCGGGGTCGCGGTGATGGACGTGTTGTCCTTCAGCTTGATGATGCCGGCCTTGTCCAGCAGCAGCAGGGCGCGGCCGCCGTTGGTGGCGTCGTTGGGGATCACCACGGTGGCGCCGGCCGGCAGTTCGTCGAGCTTCTTGTACTTGGTGGAGTACGCGCCCAGCGGCTCGATGTGCACGCCGGTGACGGCGACCAGGTGGGTGCCCTTGGCCTTGTTGAATTCATCCAGGTACGGCTGGTGCTGGAAGAAGTTGGCGTCCAGGCGCTTCTCGGCGACCTGAGTGTTGGGCTGCACGTAGTCGGTGAATTCCTTCACCTTCAGCTCGACCCCTTCCTTGGCCAGGATGGGTTTGACGAAGTTGAGGATCTCGGCGTGCGGCACCGGAGTGGCGGCGACGGTCAGGCTGTCGGCGGCCTGGGCCAGCGGGGCGGCGATGACTGCGGCGGCAGCGAACGCGGCGAACAGTTTCTTCATGGTTGGCTCCTGTGTCGGCCCGCATCCGGCGGGCCTTGTGGTTATTTGCGGGAGAAGTGGACCACCAGCTTGTCGCCGACGGTCTGCAGAATCTGTACGAGCACCAGCAGCATCACCACGGTGACGACCATCACGTCGGTCTGGAAGCGCTGGTAGCCGAAGCGGATCGCCAGGTCGCCCAGACCGCCGGCGCCGACCACGCCGGCCATCGCGGTGTAGGACACCAGGGTGATGGCGGTAACGGTGATGGCCGCGATGATGCCTGGGCGGGCCTCGGGCAGCAGGGCGTTCCAGATGATCTGGCGGGTGCTGGCGCCCATTGCCTGGGTCGCTTCGATGATGCCCTTGTCGACTTCGCGCAGCGCGGTTTCCACCAGGCGCGCGAAGAACGGCGTGGCGCCCACCACCAGCGGCGGAATCGCCCCGGCGACGCCCAGCGAGGTGCCGGTGATCAGCACGGTGAAGGGGATCATCACGATCAGCAGGATGATGAACGGCAGCGAGCGCAACACGTTCACCACGAAGGACAGCAGGGCATAGACCCCGCGGTTCTCGAACATCTGCTTGGGCCCGGTCAGGAACAGCAGCACGCCCAGCGGCAGGCCCAGGACGATGGTGAACAGCAGCGAACCGCCGAGCATCCAGAAGGTGTCGATGCTGGCCTGGAGGATTTCCGACCAGTCGATATTGGAGAAGAACTCGCTCATGCGCGCAGCACCTCGACATGCACTTCGGCGGCGTTCAGCTGCGCCATCGCGGCTTCGATATCACCGCCCACCAACGACAGGGTGAGCTGGCCGTAGGGCTGGTCCTTGATGCGGTCGATACGCCCCGCGAGGATGCTGTAGTCGACGCCGGTCTGGCGCGCGACGGTGCCCAGCAGCGGCGCGTAGGTCGCCTCGCCACGGAAGGTCAGGCGCAGGATGCGCCCCGGCACGTGGGCGAAGTCGTCGTGCTGCTCGTTCTCGTCCACGCGCTCGGCCTCGAAGACGAAGCGGCGGGTAGTCGGATGCTGCGGGTGCAGGAAGACGTCGGCGACCTCACCCTGCTCGACGATGCTGCCGGCGTCCATGACCGCCACCTGATCGCAGACGCGGCGGATCACGTCCATCTCGTGGGTGATCAGGACGATGGTCAGCTTCAGTTCGCGGTTGATCTGCGCCAGCAGTTCCAGCACCTGTCCGGTGGTCTGCGGGTCGAGTGCGCTGGTGGCCTCGTCGCAGAGCAGGATGGTCGGCCGGCAGGCCAGGGCGCGGGCGATGCCGACGCGCTGCTTCTGGCCGCCGGAAAGCTGCGCCGGGTACTTGCGGGCGTGGTCCTGCAGGCCGACACGCTTGAGCAGTTCATCCACCCGCGCGGTGATTTCGGCGGCACTGAAGGTGCCCGCGAGCCGCATCGGCATGGCGATGTTGTCGGCGACGGTCTTGGAGGCCAGCAGGTTGAAGTGCTGGAAGATCATCCCGACGCGCTGGCGGAAGCGGCGCAGGCCGTCGGCGTCCAGGGCGGTGATGTCTTCGCCGTCGATGACGATGCGCCCGCCGCTGGGTTCTTCCAGGCGGTTGATCAGGCGCAGCAGGGTGCTTTTACCGGCGCCGGAATGGCCGATCAGGCCGAAGACCTGGCCGCCCTCGATGGACAGGCGGGTCGGCTGCAGGGCCGGAATATCGCGTCCGGCGACGCGATAGGTCTTGTGGACGTCGTGGAATTCGATCACTTAGCGAACCTTGTGGGTACGAAGAGGCGCCGCTCGCTGCCTGGGCCGTCGGATGAACAGGCGTAGGAAACGAGCGTAGGCGGTCAGCCAAAACCGCGCATTTTAACCTGCTTTTATATGGCTGATTAATCTTTGTTCAGCTAAGCACGGAACAAAAGGAAATAACGGGCGCCGCGAGCGGGCGCCCGGAGGCTTACGGAGTGCAGGTTGGCTGGGCGGCGGGCGTGGCGGGCTTCTGCAGGCCGCTGACATCGGCGGCTACGCCGGGCGCGCGGGGCATCAGCGAGCGGGCGCGGGTCAGGGCGGTGGTGGCGCCGTTGACGTCGCCCTTGGCCAGGGCCTCGCGGCTGCGCTCCAGATAGGCGTCGGCCAGGCGCTTGCGGCGCTCGGCGAGCTGGGTGGCGTCTTCCTGTTCGGAGCCCAGCGCGAGCTGCGCGGATTCCAGACGGCCGGCGGCCAGTTCGGTTTCGAAGCCACTGCTGTTGGCCGGATTGCTCGCGGTGCTCTGGCAGGCTGTCAGGGCCAGCGCCAGGGCCATCAGCGAGAACAGGCGGATGACGAACGACTTCATGCGTCAGGGTCTCTTTTGATCAAAAAATCGCCAAATTCTACACCGTCCGGCGCGGCAGGACAAAGCTCAGCAGGAACAGGGCCGCCGCGCTGACCACGATGGAGGGGCCGGCGGGAGTGTCCTTGAACCAGGACAGCGAGAGTCCGGCGCACACCGCCACCAGGCCGATCAGACTCGCGCCGAAAGCCATCTGTTCGGGGCTGCGAGCATGCCGCTGGGCGGCGGCGGCGGGAATGATCAGCAGCGAGGTGATCAACAGCACGCCGACGATCTTCATGGCCACGGCGATGACGATGGCGATCAGCAGCATCAGCGCCAGGCGGATGGCAGTTACAGGCAGGCCTTCGACCCGCGCCAGTTCCTCGTGCACGGTGATCGCCAGCAGCGGGCGCCACAGCCAGCAGATCAGCCCCAGCACCAGGGCGCTGCCGGCGACTATCCACAGCAGGTCGGTCTGGCTGACGGCAAGCAGGTCGCCGAACAGGTAGGCCATCAGGTCGACGCGTACTTCCTTCATGAAGCTCAGCGTCACCAGGCCCAGCGACAGCGTGCTGTGGGCGAGGATGCCGAGCAGGGTGTCGGCGGCCAGCGGCTGGCGCTGCTGCAGGGTGACCAGCAGCACGGCGAGCAGCACGCAGCCGACGGTCACCGCGAGCGTCGGGCTGACGTCCAGCAGGAAGCCGAGGGCGACGCCCAGCAGGGCGGCGTGGGAGAGGGTGTCGCCGAAATAGGCCATGCGCCGCCAGACGACGAACGAACCCAGGGGCCCGGCGACCACCGCCAGGGCCAGCCCGGCGAGGAGGGCGTTGAGCAGGAAATCAGCCATGGTTGCAGTCGGGGCCGTGCTGGTGGACCGGAGTGAAGCGCGTGCCGGCGGGGAAGGCGGGTTTCACCACCTCGCCGTGCAGGTCGTGGGAATGGTCGTGATGGTGGTGATAGACCGCGAGGCTGCGGGCGTCCTGGCCGAACAGCTCGACGAAGGCCGGGTCGCCGCTGACCTGTTCCGGATGCCCGGAGCAGCAGACGTGGCGGTTCAGGCAGACCACCTTGTCGGTGGCGCTCATCACCAGGTGCAGGTCGTGGGAGACCATCAGCACACCGCAGCCGAGGCGGTCGCGCAGGCGGCCGATCAGGCGGTACAGCTCGGCTTGCCCGGCGACGTCGACGCCCTGCACGGGTTCGTCGAGCACCAGCAGTTCCGGCTTGCGCAGCAGGGCGCGGGCCAGCAGCACGCGCTGCAGCTCGCCGCCGGAAACGCTTTGCAGCGGCTTGTCGATCACGTGGGCTGCGCCGACTTCCTTCAGCGCATCGAGCGCCTGGGTGCGCTGCACGCCGGGTACCAGGCGAAGGAAGCGGAAGACGGTGAGCGGCAGGGTCGGGTCGACGTGAAGCTTCTGCGGCATGTAGCCGATGGACAGCTTCGGTGCGCGCCAGACGCTGCCGGTGTCGGGCTTGAGCAGGCCGAGCACGCTGCGCACCAGGGTCGTCTTGCCGGCGCCGTTGGGGCCGATCAGGGTGACGATCTCGCCGGGAGCGATGGTCAGGTCGACATTCTGCAGCACCGCCTGGCCGCCGTAGCTGACGCCGACGCCTTGCAGGCGGATCAGGGCGTCGCTCATCACGCCTCCCGCTGGCCGGGGACGCAGGCGCCGCAGAGACCGACGATCTCGACGGTCTGGGTTTCCACGGCGAAGCCGACGCCCTTGGCCCCAGCGACGATGGCTTCGCTGATGGCCGGTTGTTCCAGCTCGATGGCGGTGTGGCAGGCGCGGCAGATCAGGAACTGGCCTTCGTGGGCGTGTTCCGGATGGGCGCAGCCGATGAAGGCGTTGAGCGAGGCGATGCGGTGCACCAGGCCGTTTTCCAGGAGGAAGTCCAGCGCGCGGTAGACCGTCGGCGGCGCCGCCTTGCGGCCGTCTTCCTCGCTCAGCACGGCGAGGATGTCGTAGGCGCCCAGCGGCTTATGGCTCGCCCAGACCAGCTCCAGCACACGCCGGCGCAGCTCGGTCAGGCGTACGCCCTGGCGCGCGCACAGCGCGTCGGCGTCGGCCAGGGCGCTGGCCACGCAGTTGGCGTGGTCGTGCGGGCGGCAGGCGAGGGGAGTCTTGGGGGCAATCTTGTACATGCGCGGCGACGCTCGGATTCAGAGACGTTATTATATTACTCTTTCATGTCTCCCCTGTGTGAGTGCCGCCGTGTCCTTCCGTCCCGTCGCCCTGCTGACCGCCTGCTGCGCGCTGCTGCTCAGCCTCCCCGTGCGTGCCGAGGTCAGCGTGCTGACCAGCATCAAGCCGCTGCAACTGATCGCCGCCGCCATCCAGGACGGCGAAGGGACGCCGGACGTGCTGCTGCCGCCGGGCGCCTCGCCGCACAGCTATTCGCTGCGCCCTTCGGACATCCGCCGTGTGCGCGATGCGCAGCTGTTCTACTGGGTCGGCCCGGACCTGGAGAACTTCCTGCCCAAGGTGCTGGATAGCCGCAAGGGCCCGAGCGTGGCGCTGCAGGACCAGGCCGGTATGCACCTGCGCAAGTTCGCCGACTTCAGTGAGTCCAACCACCCGGACCATGACGATCACGATCATGACGACCTTGGCCATGATCACGACCATCGTCCCGGCATGATCGACGCCCACCTCTGGCTGCTGCCGGCCAACGCCCAGGTGATCGCCGCGCGCATGGCCGAGGACCTGGCCATCGCCGACCCGACCAATGCCAGCCGCTACCAGGCCAACCTCAAGGCCTTCGATGAGCGCATGGAGACGCTGAATACTCGCCTGAAGCAGCGCATCGATCCGCTCAAGGGCAAGCCGTTCTTCGTCTTCCACGAGGCGTTCGACTACTTCGAGGAGGCCTACGGCCTGCGTCATGCCGGGGTATTTGCTGTTTCCGCCGACGTCCAGCCGGGTGCCCGCCACGTCGCTGCCATGCGCACGCAACTGCAGAAGGCGGGCCCGTCCTGCATCTTCAGCGAACCGCCGATCCGCCCGCGCCTGGCCGATACCCTGGGCCAAGGCCTGCCGGTGCGCCTGGCCGAGCTGGACGACCTGGGTGTGGGGGTGAAGGTGGATGCCCAGGGGTACGAGAATCTGCTGGGCAATCTGGTGGATGAGTTTGCGGGGTGTCTGGAGAAGCTTTGATCAGGGCTTTCCAGGATATTCCTCGGCCTCGGATTTCCCTCTCCCCCGCCCTCTCCCTGAAGGGAGAGGGAGCCGTCCGGCATGTTTGAATACATCAGAGTTAGCCGGAGAAAACCGAACTTGCCGCCTGCTCAGGACAGTCCCCTCTCCCTTCAGGGAGAGGGCTAGGGAGAGGGTGCAACCGTCCGCACTCATACCTTCCCGTAGAATCCCACTGCCGCGCCTGATCGTCGCACCATCCTTGCCAGAGACTCCCCCTCCCGATTAGCCCGCAACTTCCCGCCAATCGTCGGCTACATGGCTCATTTGCTGCGCCTTCCGCTCAACCGTCTATCGTCTGAAGGTGGAGGCGTCAGGCACTAGATATTGATGTCGATCAGTCTTTCGTGCCTACATATTGGGTCTACTCGCGCTTCTTTGCGCCCTGCCACCCAACCGACAGGAGGTTATTTCTCGGATGGCCAAGACCGATGCGCGCCCTCGCGGCGCCGACCAAGGAGTTCTCGCCCTGCAACCTGCCTCGCAGGACATCTGGGACAGCAAGTACCGCCTGAAACACAAGAGCGGCAAACCCATCGACGGCAGCGTCGACGAGACCTGGCAGCGCGTCGCCCGCGCCCTGGCCGACGTCGAGGCCAACAAAGCCCTGCGCGAGCACTGGTATGAGCGCTTCCTCTGGGCATTGCGCAACGGCGCCATCCCGGCCGGGCGGATCATCTCCAACGCCGGCGCCCAGGGGCACAAGCCGGCCACCTCGACCATCAACTGCACCGTGTCCGGGATCATCCGCGACTCCATGGACGACATCCTGGAGAAGGTCCACGAGGCCGGCCTGACCCTGAAGGCCGGCTGCGGCATCGGCTACGAATTCAGCACCCTGCGCCCGCGCGGCGCCTACGTCTCCGGCGCCGGCGCGCACACCAGCGGGCCACTGTCGTTCATGGATATCTACGACAAGATGTGCTTCACCGTCAGCTCCGCCGGCGGGCGGCGCGGCGCGCAGATGGGCACCTTCGACGTCAGCCATCCAGATGTGCGCGAATTCATCCGCGCCAAGCGTGAAGACGGTCGCCTGCGTCAGTTCAACCTCAGCCTGCTGATCACCGACGGATTCATGAACGCGGTGGAGGACGACGAGGACTGGCCGCTGATCTTCCCGATCCACCAGAAGGAACGAGACGAAGTCGACCTGGAGAATGCCGACGAAGTGATCTGGCGCGACTGGCCCGTGCACGATCAATACCTGCTCGGTGACGACGGCCGCGTGGCCTGCAAGGTCTATGGCCGAGTCAAGGCTCGGCACCTGTGGGACATGATCATGGTGTCCACCTACGACTACGCCGAGCCGGGCTTCATCCTGATCGACCGGGTCAACGAGATGAACAACAACTGGTGGTGCGAGGCGATCCGCGCCACCAACCCCTGCGGCGAGCAGCCGCTGCCACCCTACGGCTCCTGCCTGCTGGGCTCGGTGAACCTGACCAGCTTCGTGGTCGATGCCTTCGGCGGCAACGCGCGCTTCGACTGGGAGCGTTATCGCGAAGTGGTCCGGGTGTTCACTCGCATGCTCGACAACGTAGTGGAGATCAACGGCCTGCCGCTGGAACAGCAGCGCGCGGAGATCCTCGGCAAGCGTCGTCATGGCATGGGCTTCCTCGGTCTGGGCTCGGCGCTGACCCTGCTCAAGCTGCGCTACGGCAGCCCGGAAGCCTGCGTGTTCACCGAGGAAGTGGCGCGCGAGATGGCGCTGGTCGGCTGGGAAGTCGCGCTGGAGCTGTCTCGCGAGAAAGGCCCGGCGCCGGCACTGGCCAAGGAGTACGACGTTACCGCCGAGATGCTGCGCAAGCGTCCGGAAATGAAGGCCGACGGAATCAAGGTCGGCGACAAGGTGGCGGGCCGCGTCCTGCACGCCAAGTACTCGCGCTATATGCAGCGCGTCGCCGAGCACGCGCCGCAGTTGATCGAGGCGCTGGCCGAGCACGGCGCGCGCTTCACTCACCACAGCTCCATCGCGCCCACCGGCACCATCAGCCTGAGCCTGGCCAACAACGCCTCCAACGGCATCGAGCCGAGCTTCGCCCACCATTACTCGCGCAACCTGATCCGCCCTGGCCGCAAGACCAAGGAGAAGATCTCGGTCTTCAGCTACGAACTGCTGGCCTACCGCGACCAGGTGGACCACCACGCCGTACCGGGTGCCGAGGAAGAGAAGCACCGTCTGCCGGACTACTTCATCACCGCCGACGACATCACCCCGCAGCAGCACGTGGACATCCAGGCCGCCGCGCAGAAGTGGATCGATTCCTCGATCTCCAAGACCGCCAACGTCCCCACCGACTACCCGTTCGAGGACTTCAAGGACATCTACCTCTACGCCTGGCGCCAGGGCCTGAAGGGCTGCACCACCTTCCGCTTCAACCCGGCGGCCTTCCAGGGCGTGCTGGTGAAGGAGTCGGACCTGGAGAAAACGGTGTACCGCTTCGAGCTGGAAGACGGCAGCGTGGTCGAGCTCAAGGGCAACGAGGAAGTGGAGTACGACGGTGAGATCCATACCGCCGCCAACCTTTTCGATGCCCTGAAAGAAGGCTATTACGGCAAGTACTGATACCCCTGGAGAGAGTTATGAGCGTCAAGATCAACCAGAAGATCAAAGGCTTCCAGGTGGTGGACGTGGCCGAGGAAAAGGCCCGCGTGGAAGCCGCCGCGGCGGCCGCCGTGGTGAAGATGGATGAAACCCTGCAGCGGCCGGAATTGCTGGTAGGCGCGACCTACAAGATCAAGTCGCCGCTGTTCGAACATGCGCTGTACGTGACCATCAATGACGTGGTGCTCAACCCCGACACCCCGTACGAGCAGCGCCGGCCCTTCGAGATCTTCATCAACTCGAAGAACATGGACCACTTCCAGTGGATCGTCGCGCTCACCCGGATCATGTCCGCGGTGTTCCGCAAGGGTGGTGATTGCACCTTCCTGGTGGAGGAGATGAAGGCGGTGTTCGACCCGCGCGGTGGCTACCTCAAGCGCGGCGGCATCTATATGCCGTCGATCGTCGCCGAGATCGGCGCCGTGGTGGAGCGCCACCTGGTCGCCATCGGCCTGATGGAAGGCCCGCAGCTGGACGAGGAGCAGCGCCTGTATCTCGCCGAGAAGCGCGCCGCTTACGAAGCCGCCCAGGGCACCAACAAGGCCGAACCCGGCGAAGGCTTCCCCGCCGGTGCGCAGCTGTGCGGCAAGTGCAACACCATGGCCGTGGTGCAGATGGATGGCTGCGCAACGTGCCTGAACTGCGGGCATTCGAAGTGCGGGTGAGCCCGCTCAAAACGCATGCGTTTTGAAGGGCGAACGCCCGGCCATGGATGGCCGGGTCGTGGCTGAACTTCAGCAGAGGGACTCCGACAGCGATGCCAGCCCCTCGCCCGAGCGTCACGCCCGCTCGCATCGCCCCGTGAGTGAACGGCCAGCGCCCTGCCATGGCAGGGCGTTGGCCGCTCAGGCAGAGGCGTGCCGCTAGAGCCGAATCACCAGCTTGCCAAGCACCTGGTTGTTTTCCATCAGCCGATGAGCCTGGGGCACTTCGTCGAACTCCATGGTCATCGCGCGGAGCGACGGGATGTGTCGGCCGAGCATCTGGTGGGCTATCCACGCCAGCGGTGCGTCATCCAACGGCAAGGCTGGAGTACCCAGCAGATGGCTGGAGAAGAAGCTGAGGCGAATGGAACCGGGCAAGTCTTGCATGGGGTTGAAATTCTCCAGCAGCGGTGCGCCGCCGAGAAGTCCTATTACGCTCATCGCGCCAAGTGGGCGAATCGCCTTTGCGGTCTCAAGCAAGGTCGCCCCCCCGACGACATCGAGGGCAGCATCGACCCCGATGGGCAACATCTCGCGGATCTTCGGGGCAATCTGTCCCACGTCGAGCAGTGCCTCGTCGGCACCGGCCTCGGTCAGTCGCGGCAGATGCCCCTCGGTGCGCGTGGTGGCGAAGACATTCAGGCCCAGCGCCTTGGCATAGGTGACCGCCGCCAGCCCCACCGATGAGGTAGCGCCGCGTACCAGCAGCGTCTGGCCCGGTTGCACATTCAGGCTGTGCTTGAAAGCACCCCACACGGTGAGGAAAGCTTGCGGTAGCGTCGCCAGTTCCTCCCAGGGCAGTGGCAAACCGTCCAGCGACATGACGTTGCTGCGTTTCACCACGACGACTTCCGCATAGCTGCCGGTACGATCGAACTGCATGCCGCCCATGGCGGTGGCCACACGTTGGCCACTGCGGAAGGTGCCGGATGCGTCGTGAATCACTTCGCCAACGGCCTCGATGCCGGGTACGCGGGGCGAGGTGATTTCGCCCATCTTGCCAGCGCGCAGATACAGCTCGGCGCGGTTTAGGCCAAAGGCTTTCACGCGGATGAGGACTTCGTCGGCTTTCGCTTCCGGGGCCGGAATATCGCGCAGTTGCAGGACTTCGGGACCGCCGGGTTGTTCGATGACATAGGCTTTCATGGAGTGGTTTCCTTCGGGTGGGAGGCTGGTTGGCCAGCGACGACTCCACTTTCTGCTACTCGTATTCGAGCCGGTAGATCGCCAGGTGATAGTCTTCCTCTCAATATCGAGAGGGAGTCGCCATGGATCTGAATGCCGTCCGCATGTTCGTCAGCGTGGTGCAGAGCGGTAGCCTGTCGGCGGCTGCGGCCCGCCTGGAGATTCCCTTGCCGACGCTGAGCCGGCGCGTGCGCGAACTGGAGCGCGAGTTGCGCGTGCAATTGCTGGAGCGCTCGGCGCGCGGCACGCACCTGACCGATGCCGGGACGCGGCTCTACGAGTTCGCCAGCCGCGGTGTGGAGGCGCTGGGCGAAGCCGAGCGGGCGGTGCTTAGTGATCAGGTGCTGTTGCGCGGCCGTCTGCGCCTCTCGCTACCGCCGGCGTTCGAGCCGTGGTGGGAGTTGCTCGGTGAGTTCCAGAAGCGCTATCCGGGCGTGCACCTGCAGATATTCACCACGGAGCGACGCGTCGACCTGATCGAGGACGGCGTCGACGTGGCGTTGCGGGTGGGCGCCGTCGAACACGAGTCGATGGTGGCGCGGCATCTGCTCAACTACCGCCACCTGCTGGTGGCCAGTCCCGAGCTGATCGAGCGCCTGGGCGCGCCGGAAGTGCCGGACGACCTGCACCGCTTCCCCTGCGCGATCTGGTCCCAGGGCGCCAATGCGCGCACGGCATGGCGGCTCGGCGAACAGAGTCTGCGGCCGGATGCGCTGCTCGCGAGCAACGATTACGCACATCTGCGCAGCCGTGCGCTGGCCGGTGAAGTCGTGACGGAGTTGCCACCCTTCCTGGCCAGGGCGGGGCTGGACGATGGGCGGCTGGTGCCGGTGCTGGCGGATTTCCCGCTGCCGGAGCAGCGGATCAACCTGCTGTATCCGTCGCACCGGCATCCTTCGGCGATTGTGCGTGCCTACCTGGATTTCTGTCGGGAATATCTCAATGTCCTGGCGCTACTCTGACTGCGCCTACAGCGCAAAAGGCAAGTGGATGTCCACTTTCTGCCGGTTCGCCAGGCGTCGCTCGAATTCGCCCGGGTCATGGATCAGCACGTCCTGTCCGGCGAAGGCTTCGGCGGCAATCAGGCGCGACAGCCAGAAACGCACGCACGCCACCCGCAGCATCTCCGGCCACAGTTCGGCTTCCAGCGCGGTGAATGGCCGCTTGGTCGCATAGGCCGCCAGCAGGGCGCGGGCGCGTGGGCCGTCGAGGGTGCCATCGTCGTTGGAGCACCAGTCGTTCACGGTGATCGCCAGGTCGTAGAGCATCCAGCCGGAGCTGGCGTTATAGAAGTCGATCACCCCTGCCAGGTGCGGGCCATCGAACAGCACGTTGTCGCGGAACAGGTCGGCGTGCAGGTTGGCGCGCGGCAGCGCCGGCTGCTCGGCAAGCAGGCGGGCGATTTCTTCCAGGGCATCGCCCAGCAGGGTCGCGGCACCGCCGGAGAGATGCGACTGCATCGTCTCGCCTTCATGCAGCATCCAGCTCAGGCCGCGGTCGCTGGGGCGTTCGATGATTCGCTCGCGGGTTGCCAGGTGCAGGCGGGCCAGCAGGTTGCCGACTTCCTGGCAGTGATGGTTGTTCGGCGATCGCTCATGGCGGCCTGCCAGGCGCGGTTGTAGCAGCGCCGGCTTGCCTTCGAGTTGGCGCAGGGCTTCGCCGTCTTTCGTGCGCAGCGCATAGGGCACCGGCAGGTCGGCTTCGTGCAGCACGTCCAGCAGTTCGATGAAGAACGGCAAGTCCTGCACCGGACCACGCTCCACCAGGGTCAGGACGAATTCGCCCTGCTCCAGGCTGACGAAGAAATTGCTGTTCTCCGATCCTTCGGCAATGCCGCGGAAGTCGCGCAGGCGACCGAGGCCGTAGGGCGCGAGGAAGTCTTCGAGAACCGGACGGTCCAGAGGCGTGAATACCGACATGCTCAATCCTCTGGAGCGTCGTGGAGGGGAAGATTTACCAGCTGAAGATCTGCCACTGCGGAATCAGCTTGTCGGGCTGGTCCGAGCGGATGAAGTTGCCATCGCTGCCGTCCTGGCGCACCAGGAAGTACGGCTTGCCGTGCTTGGGGATGACCTTGATGGCGTAGAGGAATCCGTTCACGCGGTATTCCTGGATGGTCTTGTCGCCCTCCTGGCGGATGGTCACATCCGGTTCCGGCGTCGGGGCGTCGTCCGCCGCCATGACGGATGTCGCGCCAAGACCCAGTAGAGCGGCGAGCAACAGGCGGTTCAACGTACGCATGATAACCTTGTCCCTTTGTCGAATTGGCTACGGACATTTTAGCCCGAGCCCTTCTGAAAAGGTTGATTCCCCTCATGAGCCAAGCACCTCTCGTCCTCGTGGACGGCTCGTCCTACCTGTATCGCGCCTTCCACGCCTTGCCGCCGCTGATGACCTCCACCGGCATGCCGACCGGCGCGGTGAAGGGCGTGCTGAACATGCTCAAGAGCCTGCGCAAGCAGTACCCGGACAGCCCGTTCGCGGTGGTCTTCGATGCCAAGGGCGGGACCTTCCGCGATGAGATGTTTGCCGAATACAAGGCCAATCGCCCCTCGATGCCGGACGACCTGCGCGTGCAGGTGGAGCCGCTCCACGCCACCGTGCGCGCCCTGGGCCTGCCACTGCTCTGCGTGGAGGGCGTGGAAGCCGATGACGTGATCGGTACCCTGGCCCGCCAGAGCGCGGCCGGAGGCCGGGCGGTGGTGATCTCCACCGGTGACAAGGACATGGCACAGCTGGTCGACGGGCACATTACGCTGGTCAACACCATGACCGGTAGCACGCTCGACGTGGATGGCGTGAAGGAGAAATTCGGTGTCGGTCCTGAGCTGATCATCGATTACCTGGCGTTGATGGGCGACAAGGTCGACAACATCCCCGGCGTGCCCGGCGTCGGCGAAAAGACTGCGCTGGGCCTGCTTACCGGCGTGGGTGGCGGCCTCGATGTGCTCTACGCCAGCCTGAACAAGGTGCCCGAGCTGCCAATCCGCGGCGCCAAGGGCCTGCCGGCCAAGCTCGAAGAGCACAAGGACATGGCCTACCTGTCCTACAAGCTCGCCACCATCAAGTGCGATGTCGAACTGAATATCGAGATCGATGCCCTGCACCCCGGCGAGCCGGACCGCGAGGCGCTGACCGAGCTGTATCGCACCCTGGAGTTCAAGACCGGGCTGGACGACCTGCAACGCCAGGCGGCCAAGGCCGGAAGCCCGCAGCTGGCGCTGGAAGAGGCCCCGGCTGCGGCGGAGGAGAAGCGCTACGAGATCGTCCTGGAGCAGACTCAGTTCGACGCCTGGCTGAAGAAGCTGGAAGCCGCCGACCTGATCGCCTTCGACACCGAGACCACCAGCCTCGACCCGCAACAGGCGCAGGTGGTGGGCGTGTCCTTCGCGGTCAAGGAAGGCGAAGCCGCCTACGTACCGCTGGCGCACAGCTATATGGGCGTGCCGGCGCAACTGGACCGCGACGCCGTGCTCAAGGCACTCAAGCCGCTGCTGGAAGACCCGAAGAAGCGCAAGGTCGGCCAGCACGCCAAGTACGACATGAACGTCCTGGCCAACGCCTCGACGCCTATCGCCGTGCAGGGCATTGCCTACGACACCATGCTCGAATCCTACGTGCTGGACTCCACCGCGACCCGCCACGACATGGACAGCCTGGCGCTGAAGTACCTCGGCCACAGCACCATCCGCTTCGAGGACATCGCCGGCAAGGGCGCCAAGCAGCTGACCTTCGACCAGATCGCCCTGGAGCAGGCCGGCCCGTACGCCGCCGAAGACGCCGACGTGACCCTGCGCCTGCACCAGACCCTGTGGCAGAAGCTGGAAGCCATTCCGTCGCTGGCCAAGGTCCTGACCGAGATCGAAATGCCGCTGGTACCGGTGCTGGCGCGTATCGAGCGCAACGGCGCGCTGGTCGACGCCAACCTGCTGGGCAAGCAGAGCGTCGAGCTGGGCGAGAAGATGGTCGAGCTGCAGCGCCAGTCCTTCGACCTGGCAGGCGAGGAGTTCAACCTCGGCTCGCCCAAGCAACTGGGCGCCATTCTTTATGAAAAGCTGGGCCTGCCGGTGCTGTCGAAGACTGCCACCGGCCAGCCGTCCACCGCCGAGAATGTCCTCGCCGAGCTAGCCGAGCAGGATTACGAGCTGCCCAAGGTAATCATGCAGTACCGCTCGCTGAGCAAGCTCAAGAGCACCTACACCGACAAGCTGCCGGACCAGATCAACCCGCGCACCGGGCGTATCCACACCAGCTACCACCAGGCGGTGGCGGCCACCGGCCGGTTGTCCTCCAGTGACCCGAACCTGCAGAACATCCCGATCCGCACCGCCGAAGGCCGGCGCATCCGCCAGGCCTTCGTCGCACCCAAGGGCTACAAGCTGCTGGCGGCGGACTACTCGCAGATCGAACTGCGCATCATGGCCCACCTGGCCAAGGACGAAGGTCTGCTGGACGCCTTCCGCCACGACCGCGACGTGCACCGCGCCACCGCCGCCGAGGTCTTCGGCGTGCCGCTGGATGACGTGAGCTCCGATCAGCGCCGTAGCGCCAAGGCGATCAACTTCGGCCTGATCTACGGCATGAGCGCCTTCGGCCTGGCCAAGCAGATCGGCGTCGAGCGCAAGGAGGCCCAGGCCTACATCGACCGCTACTTCGCGCGCTATCCGGGCGTGCTGGCCTATATGGAGCGCACCCGCGCCCAGGCCGCCGAGCAGGGCTTCGTCGAGACGCTGTTCGGTCGCCGCCTGTACCTGCCGGAAATCGCCTCGAAGAACGGCGCCATGCGCAAGGCCGCCGAACGCACCGCGATCAACGCGCCGATGCAGGGCACCGCGGCGGACATCATGAAACGCGCCATGGTGGCTGTGGATAACTGGTTGCAGGAGAGCGGCATCGACGCCCGCGTCATCCTCCAGGTCCACGACGAACTGGTGCTGGAAGTGCACGAGGACCTGGTCGATCAGGTCCGTGATGCCATTCGGCCGCTGATGAGCGGAGCGGCGCAGCTGGACGTACCGCTGGTCGTCGAAGCCGGGGTGGGGGCGAACTGGGACGAGGCCCACTGATCGACTTGACGAACGGTCAGAGGGCCCATCAGCCGGGCCTTCTGACGTAGCGGCAAAGGACTTTTCAGGGCGCCGCGAAAAAATCTTTTGTGACCCGCTGAACTTTCCCGCTGGGAGCCGAGTCAGAACTCGTGAATGGCTGGTGAAGCCCTTCGATGCTCCTTTGCAGTGTTTAGTGTTGGCAGATTACTGGACCCCGCCCTAGCGGTCCGGACTTAAACCCCGAACTTCCCCCTCCCCATACGAAGCTCGGGGTTTTTTTTGCCTGCGATTTGGCCTCAGGCCTCCTCGCCGGCCTCCTCTTCTTCCTCATCCAGCAGCCCCAGCCAGCCGGCCAGGACCAACTGCGCCTCTTCCACGCCCTGGCGCTTGGGCGCCGAGAACAGCTGAAGGGTGGCGACATCGCCCCAGCCGTCGAGGATTTCCTTGCGGGTCTTGAGCAGCGCGTTTTTCGCCGCGCCGTAGGCCAGCTTGTCGGCCTTGGTCAGCAGCACGTGGATCGGCAACTGGCTGGCCTGCGCCCAGTCGAGCATCAGGCGGTCGAAGTCGGTCAGCGGATGACGGATATCCATCATCAGCACCACGCCGGCTAGCGCATTGCGGCTGGAGAGATAAGCTTCCAGGTGCTGCTGCCAGTGCAGCTTCAGCGGGATCGGCACCTTGGCGTAGCCGTAGCCAGGCAGGTCGACCAGGCGGCGTTCGTCGTCCAGGCGGAAGAAGTTCAGCAGCTGGGTGCGGCCGGGGGTCTTGGAGGTTCGCGCCAGGTTCGCGTGGGTCAGCGCGTTCAACGCGCTGGACTTGCCCGCGTTGGAGCGGCCGGCGAAGGCGACTTCCAGTCCGGAGTCTTCCGGGCACTGGTTCACCTTGGCGGCGGAAATGAGGAAAGTGGCCTGTTGGCAGAGGCCGAGAATCGGGTTTTTCGTAGCGTTCTTCGAGGACATGGGTAACTTCGCAGCGGGTGCGACGCGGTGTCGCGGGGGGCGGTTTCGTTTCCGTTTGGGCATCGGAAGTATATAATGCCGCGGATTTTGTGTGCGCTTTATCCCCCAGGGTCGAGCCACACGGGAACGTTGAAGTCCGCGCAAACAAGAACGTGGATGTTCCCTGCGATGAGGATAATCATGAAGAAACTGCTGTTCGCAGCCATCGTTGCCGCGCTGGCATCCAGCGCCCTGGCGGCCCAGGATCCGGAAGCCGTTTTCAACAGAGCCTGTGGCGCCTGCCACAATGGTCAGTTGCCAATGGCGCCGAAGAAGGGCGACGCCACCGCTTGGAAGCCACGCCTGGACAAGGGCATGGATACGCTGGTGCAACATGTGACCAACGGTTTCAACGCGATGCCGCCTCGCGGCCTGTGCACCGACTGCAGCGCCGAGGATTACCAGACAATTATCCAGTGGATGTCGAAGTAACTTCCCAGGCCTTACTCTTTCACCCTTAGCCGTTATTGGATTAGCTGATGAACAAATTGATCGTGAGTCTGCTGTTGACCCTGGGTCTTGTCGGTGTGGCGCACGCCGCTGGCGATGCCAAGGCCGGTCAGGCGAAAGCTGCTGTCTGTGGTGCCTGCCACGGTGCCGATGGCAACAGCATGGCGCCCAACTTCCCGAAACTGGCCGGGCAGGGTGAGCGTTACCTGCTCAAGCAGATGCACGACATCAAGGACGGCAAGCGTACCGTGCTGGAAATGACCGGCCTGCTGACCAATCTGAGTGATCAGGACCTGGCAGACATCGCCGCCTACTTCTCCAGCCAGAACGGCAGCATCGGCGCCGCCGATCCCAAGCTGGTCGCCCAGGGCGAAGCCCTGTTCCGTGGCGGCAAGCTGGCCGACGGCATGCCGGCCTGCACCGGTTGCCACAACCCCAGCGGCCTGGGCAACGCCGAAGCCGGCTTCCCGCACCTGGGTGGCCAGCACGCGGCCTACACCGCCAAGCAGCTGACCGCTTTCCGCGAAGGCGAGCGCACCAACGACGGCGACGCCATGATCATGCGCAGCATCGCCGCCAAGCTGTCCAACAAGGACATCGCCGCGATCTCCAGCTACATCGAAGGCCTGCACTAAGCAGCCGAACCGGCGGAAATCGACGGAATGAAAAAAGGGTGGCTTCGGCTGCCCTTTTTTATATCCGACGCCACTACAATGCTGGAACCGTGTCTGGCCCCTCCGGTCAAACCGCTTCATCCCGCCGCGCCCGCGCTCGGCGGACCCGCTCAGCCAAGGAGTGAACCATGCGTAACCTGATTTTCACCGCCGCGCTTGCCTTCGCCGGCCTGTTCGCCCTCAACGCGAACGCTGCCGATTTCGAAGCTGGCAAGAACTACACCGAGCTGAGCCAGGCCGTGCCTGTTTCCCAGCCGGGCAAGATCGAGGTGGTGGAGCTGTTCTGGTACGGTTGCCCGCATTGCTATGCCTTCGAACCCACCATCAATCCGTGGATTGAGAAGCTGCCGGCCGACGTGCACTTCGTGCGTATCCCGGCCATGTTCGGCGGTCTGTGGAACATCCACGGCCAGCTGTTCCTGACCCTGGAATCCATGGGTGTCGAGACGAAGGTCCACCACGCGATCTTCGAGAAGCTGCACAACAACCCGAAGGCGCTGACCACTCCGGAAGAAATGGCTGACTTCGTCGCCGAGCAGGGCGTCGACAAGGACAAGTTCCTCAGCACCTTCAACTCGTTCGCCATCAAGGGCCAGATCGAGAAGGCCAAGAAACTGGCGATGTCCTATCAGATCAGCGGCGTGCCGACCCTGGTGGTCAATGGCAAATACCGCTTCGACATCGGTTCGGCCGGCAGTCCGGAACAGGCGCTGCAGCTGGCTGACCAGCTGATCGCCAAGGAACGCGCCGACGCCAAGGCTGCTCAGTAAGGTCCGACGAGCATGCTGCGCCGGCGGACTCGTGAACGTGTCGCGGAGGCCTGCAGTCCGCGGGTGAACACCGCCCACGGCGCCTCCACCGGTTTGCCCGAAGACGGCCGGCTGCGGCTGCTCAGCTTCAACATCCAGGTTGGCATCAGTACCGAACGGTACCGACACTACCTGACCCGCGGTTGGCAGCACCTGCTGCCCGCCGCCGGGCGCGCCAACAACCTGCAGCGCATCGGTGAACTGCTCGCCGACTACGACGTGGTCGCCCTGCAGGAAGCCGATGGCGGGAGCATCCGCTCCGGCAATATCAACCAGGTCGAACACCTGGCCCAGCTCGGTGCCTTCCCCTACTGGTACCAGCAGCTCAACCGCAATCTCGGGCGCATCGCCCAGCACAGCAACGGCCTGCTCAGCCGCCTGCAACCCGCCGCCCTGGAAGACCATCCTCTGCCCGGCCCGCCCGGCCGCGGCGCGATCCTCATGCGCTTCGGCGAAGGCAAGGACGCGCTTGCGGTGGTGATGATGCACCTGGCCCTCGGCGCCCGTACGCGGACCCGCCAGCTCGCCTATATCCGCGAGCTGCTGCAGGACTACCGCCACCATGTGCTGATGGGCGACATGAACACCCATGCCACCGACCTGCTGGAAAGCTCGCCCTTGCGCGACCTCCGGCTGATTGCCCCGCAGGTCGAGGCCACCTTCCCCAGCTGGCGCCCGCAGCGCTGCCTGGACCACATCCTGCTCAGCTCCGAGCTGGCGCTGGAACGCGTCAGTGTCCTCCCGCACCCGATTTCCGACCACCTGCCCGTGGCCGTGGAAATCCGCCTGCCGGATGCCCTGCGTTCGTCCTCGTCGCTCGCCTTGTGCGACGAGGCCCCTGAATGAGTCGCGACGACGACCAACGCTGGAAGCAGAAGTACCTGGACAGCCTCGAGCAGCAGGAAAAGCTCGAGCGGCGCTGGGACGCGCGGGTCGATCTGTTGCGCCGCGGGTTGGTGCGCAGCAGCCTCGCCGCCGAAGGCAGCGACAAGGCGGTGGACGCCTGCATGCAGGAGCTGCGTGAAGTCCTGCGGCGCGACGAGATGGACGCCGGCCTTGCGCGGCTCATCCCGCAGCTGGAGAAGGCCGTGCTCGACTCCGAGCAGCGCCGACAGCAACGCATCGAACAGAACATCGCCGCGCTCAGCCAGCTGTCCCAGCAACTGCTGGCCCTGGACGTGCCGGGCGAAGTGCGCAAGCCGCTCAAGCGCCTGGCCAAGGACATTCCCAGCCGCGCCAGTACCTCGCGTGAGCTGCCGGCGCTGCTCAGTGAGCTGAGCCGCCTGCAGCGTGGGGTGCTGGAGCATTTCGGCAGCGCCGCTGCGGAACAGCGGCCCGGTTTCCTGCAACGGCTCTTCGGCGGTCGCGACAATGCGACCACGGAGCTCGGCCCGGCCTCTGTCACCGAGGTGCCGAGTGTGCAGGTCTCGGCTGGCGAAACGGCCGTGGCGGCACTGGCGTTGCCGGAACATCCGGCGCCTGCCGAACTCCAGCTGGCACCGGCGGTGAAATCCGAACCGGCGATGGAGTCCGCACCTGCGGTGGATGCGGTTGTGGCGCTGGCGGAAGCGATTGCCCCGCCGCATGCCGCGCCCGTGGTGATTGCGCAGGACAGCGCGCGGCAGCCGGGCGCTCAGACCGCGCCGACGATGATGGCCGAGTCCCTGTCGGCGTTGGCGCCAGTCGCCACGCCTGCCGCGAACAGCGATCCCGCTTTGCTCGATAGCCTGCCGGTGCCACCGGGCCTGTTCGGCACGCCGGAAGAGGCGCGCCAGGCCAACGATCCCTACGCGCTGCCGGCGCGTCCGGAGCCCGGGTACAGCGCGGTGGCGCCGCACATCGAGGCGAGCCTGCTGCACCTGCTGGACGAGATGCACCTGCCGCTCACCCACCAGCCGCAGGCCGAGGCGCTGCGCTCGCGCATCCACGGTAGCCTGAACTGGTACGAACTGGTGCCCGTGCTGGACGACCTGGCGGTGCTCGTTCTGTCGCTCAACGACAGCGGCCAGCGCGAATTCGAAGGCTACCTGCATCAGCTCAACGCGCGCCTGGGAGCCTTCCTCGACGGCCTGCAAGCGGTGCACGAGAACCACGCCGGTTCCAGCTCCAGTGCCCGCGACCTCGACGACACCTTGCGCGAACAGGTCAGCGGTCTGAAGGAGAGCGTGCTCGAGGCCACCGACCTGGAAGGCCTCAAGCGCAACGTGGAAAGCCGCCTGCAAGGGTTGGTGGGCACCATGGACCGCTTCCGCGAGGAGCGCGAAGCCCGCGAGCGTGAAGTGGGCGAGCGCATCCAGTCGCTGATGACCCGCGTCTCCAGCATGGAGGAAGAAGCCCGCAGCTTCCAGGCGAACATCGAGGATCAGCGCCAGAAGGCCATGACCGATGCGCTGACCGGGCTGCCCAACCGCGCAGCGCTGAGCGAACGCCTGGAGCTGGAGGTGTCGCGCTGGCAGCGCTACGGCGGCGACCTGCTGCTGGCGGTGCTGGACGTCGATCACTTCAAGCGCATCAACGACGACTTCGGCCATCTGGCCGGCGACAAGGTGCTGAAGATCATCGCCAACGAGCTGGCCAAGCGTGTGCGCAAGACCGATTTCATCGCCCGCTATGGCGGCGAGGAGTTCGTTGTCCTGCTGCCCGCCACACCGCTGGAAGGCGGGCAGCAATTGCTCGACGTCCTGCGCGGTGCCATCGAAGCCTGCCCGTTTCACTTCAAGGGCGAACGCCTGAGCATCACCTGCTCGGCGGGCCTGACGGCTTTCCGCGAAGGCGAGCGCGCCGAGACCGTCTTCGAGCGTGCCGACCAGGCGCTGTATCGTGCCAAGCGCGGTGGGCGCAACCGTCTCGAAGTCGACTGATCGCGTTGCTCCTACAGGAAAACGCTTCCGTTCTGACCGGAAATTCTTGACGAACGAAAGCACATAGGTTTTGATTCGCACAATTATCTTTCGAATCGAAACTTAATCGTCCATGTCGAAACGCAATACGCCGCAACGCCGCCACGACATCCTGGCGCTGCTCGCCGATCAGGGCGAGGTCAGCGTGGACGATCTTGCCCGCCGCTTCGCCACCTCCGAGGTGACCATCCGCAAGGACCTGGCCGCCCTGGAAGGCAACGGCCTGCTGCTGCGCCGCTACGGTGGCGCGGTGCCGATGCCCCATGAGCTGATTGCCGAGCCGAGCCAGCCGCTGTCGCGCTACAAGCAGGCCATCGGCAAGGCAGCCGCTGCCTGCATCCGTGAGCACGCGCGGATCATCATCGACAGCGGCAGCACCACCGCCGCGCTGATCCCGGAGCTGGGCCGCAAGCCCGGCCTGGTGGTGATGACCAACTCGCTGAGCGTCGCCAACGCCCTGCGCGAATTGGAGCGCGAGCCGGTGCTGCTGATGACCGGTGGCACCTGGGACCCGCACTCCGAGTCGTTCCAGGGGCAGGTGGCCGAACAGGTGCTGCGCTCCTACGATTTCGATCAGTTGTTCATCGGCGCAACCGGACTCGATCTGGCGCGCGGGACCACGACGTTCAACGAACTGCTGGGGCTGAGCCGGGTCATGGCCGAGGTCGCCCGCGAGGTGATCGTCATGGCCGAGGCTGACAAGCTGGGCCGGCGCATCCCCAACCTGGAACTGCCATGGAGCAGCGTCCAGACCCTCATTACCGACGAACGCCTGAGTGACGAGGCGTTCGACCTGATCCAGGCGCGTGGCGTGAAAGTGATCCGCGCCCGCTGCGAAGACTGAAGGAGAACACAGCCATGTGTGGAATCGTAGGCGCGATCGCCGAACGCAACATCACCCCGATCCTCGTTGAAGGCCTCAAGCGCCTGGAATACCGCGGCTACGATAGCGCCGGGGTGGCGGTGATCGACACCAATGGCACGCTGGAACGCCGCCGTCGCGCGGGCAAGGTCTCCAGCCTGGAGCAAGCCATCGAGGAGCAGCCGCTGCTTGGCCGCCTGGGCATCGCCCACGTTCGCTGGGCCACCCATGGCGCGCCCACCGAGGCCAACGCCCACCCACACTTCTCCCGCGGCGAAGTGGCGGTGGTACACAACGGCATCATCGAGAACTATGAAAGCCTGCGCGAGATGCTCAAGGCGCGTGGCTATGAGTTCACCTCGCAGACCGACACCGAAGTCATCGCCCACCTGCTGCACCTGCGCCTGACCGAGCTGGGCGATCTGACGATCGCGCTCAAGGCCGTGGTGAAGGAACTGCACGGCGCCTATGGCCTGGCGGTGATCAGCAGCAAGCAGCCCGATCGCATCCTCGCCGCCCGCAGCGGCAGCCCGCTGGTGGTGGGCCTGGGCCACGGCGAGAACTTCCTCGCTTCCGATCAACTGGCGCTGCGCCAGGTCACCGACCGCTTCATCTACCTGGAAGAAGGCGACATCGCTGAAATCCGCCGCGACGGCCTGCAGTTGTGGGACGTGAACGGCAATCCGGTGCAGCGCGAGGAAGTGCGCTACCACGAAGGCGCCGAGGCGGCCGACAAGGGCGGCTACCGCCACTTCATGCTCAAGGAGATCCACGAGCAGCCCGCCGTGGTGCAGCGCACCCTGGAAGGCCGCCTGGGTGACGGACAGGTGCTGGTGGACAACTTCGGGCCGCAGGCCCGCGAGCTGCTGGCCAAGGTGCGCACCGTGCAGATCGTCGCCTGCGGCACCAGCTACCACGCCGGCATGGTCGCCCGTTACTGGCTGGAGAGCCTGACCGGCATTCCTTGCCAGGTCGAGGTGGCCAGCGAGTTCCGCTACCGCAAGGTTGCGGTGCACCCGGATTCCCTGTTCGTCACCATCTCCCAGTCCGGCGAGACCGCCGACACCCTGGCCGCGCTGCGCTATGCCAAGGAATTGGGCTTCCTGTCGAGCCTGGCGATCTGCAACGTTGGCACCAGCTCGCTGGTGCGCGAATCGGACATGACCCTGCTGACCAACGCCGGCCCGGAAATCGGCGTGGCGTCCACCAAGGCCTTCACCACCCAACTGGTGGCCCTGCTGCTGCTGACCCTGGGGATCGGCCAGGTGCAGAAGCGCCTGGGCGATGGCGTCGAGGCCGAGCTGGTGGGCGAGCTGCGCCGCCTGCCGACCCACCTGGAAGAAGCACTGGCGATGGACAAGGTGGTGGAGAAAGTCAGCGAGCTGTTCGCCGAGAAGCACCACACCCTGTTCCTCGGTCGCGGTGCGCAGTACCCGGTGGCGATGGAAGGCGCGCTGAAGCTCAAGGAAATCTCCTATATCCACGCCGAAGCCTACCCGGCTGGCGAACTGAAGCACGGCCCGCTGGCGCTGGTCGATGCCGACATGCCGGTGGTTACCGTGGCGCCGAACAACGAACTGCTGGAGAAGCTCAAGTCCAACCTGCAGGAAGTGCGCGCCCGTGGCGGCGAGCTGGTGGTCTTCGCCGAAGGCGGCACCGGCATCGCCAATGGCGAGGGCACCCACGTGGTGGGCATGCCGGCGATCCATGACAGCCTGGCGCCGATTCTCTACACCGTGCCGCTGCAGTTGCTGTCCTACTACGTCGCCGTGCTCAAGGGCACTGACGTCGACCAGCCGCGCAATCTCGCGAAATCCGTCACGGTGGAATAAGCGCGCAGGCGCAACGAGAAAGGTCCCTTCGGGGGCCTTTTTTCGTTTCAGGGCGCGGGAATTCGGGAGTAGAGGCGAGGGGAAGATCAACATTCCCCCGGTGCCTGCACGTCCGGGGGTGTGGACGGGGCACCGAGGCCAGGCGGCTTGAGCCGCTACACGAGGGGAATGGAAATCGACCTTGTCTTGTGGACAAGGTCGGGCTCCTGCCCTGCGAGGGGTACCTGACAAGTCTCCCGCAGGGCCGGGAGCGGGCCAACGATAGAAGCTGGCTAGTGGCCGGTCAATCAGAAACGACAAACGCGCGTTCATCGTTGTCCGATATTCGAACCGAAAGCGGTGGTCGGACCCGCGGATTTCGTTAGCCGGCTATCGGAGGTGTCTATACTGTTTCCGAATGTGTCGGCGAAAAATCCCGCCTTGGGATGGATTGCGCCGACTCGGGACGGCACAGGGATTTCCGTCCACCGAACCGGGACGTACGTTAAACCGACAAGAGAATCCCCATGAACGCACCTGCACCGCAGTATTCCGCCCACGAGCGCCGCTCGCGCATCCTGGCCATCGTCGGCGCCTCGTCGGGCAATCTGGTGGAGTGGTTCGACTTCTACGTCTATGCCTTCACCGCGCTGTACTTCGCCCACGCCTTCTTCCCCTCGGACGACCCGACGGTACAACTGCTCAATACCGCCGGGGTATTCGCCGCGGGCTTCCTGATGCGCCCCATCGGCGGCTGGCTGTTCGGCCGCATCGCCGACAAGAAGGGTCGCAAGACCGCGATGATGATCTCGGTACTGATGATGTGCGGCGGCTCGCTGGCGATCGCGGTAATGCCGACCTACGCCACCATTGGCGTCGCGGCGCCGGCGTTGCTGCTGATCGCCCGGCTGTTCCAGGGACTGTCCGTGGGTGGCGAGTACGGCACCAGCGCGACCTACATGAGCGAGGTAGCGCTCAAGGGGCAACGCGGTTTCTTCGCTTCGTTCCAGTACGTCACGCTGATCGGCGGCCAACTGCTCGCCGTGCTGGTGGTGGTGGTCCTGCAGCAACTGCTGACCACCGATGAGCTGAAGGAATGGGGCTGGCGGATTCCCTTCGTGGTCGGCGCGATCACCGCGGTGATCGCCTTCTACCTGCGCCGTTCGCTGAACGAGACGGCCAAGGAAGCCAACCTCAACCGCAAGGAGTCCGGCACGCTCACCGAGCTGTTCGCCCACCACAAGCGCGCCTTCTTCACCGTGCTGGGCTTCACCGCTGGCGGTTCGCTGATCTTCTACACCTTCACCACCTACATGCAGAAATACCTGGTGAACACCGCCGGGATGGACGCCAAGGTCGCCAGCGGCGTGATGACCTTCGCGCTGTTCTGCTATATGTGCATGCAGCCGCTGTTCGGCGCGCTGTCCGACCGGATCGGCCGCAAGACCTCGATGCTCTGGTTCGGCGCGCTGGGCATGCTGTGTACCTGGCCGATCCTGGCGGCGCTGAAGACCGTCAGCAGTCCCTACGCGGCGTTCGGCCTGATCATCCTGGCGATGGCCATCGTCAGCCTGTACACCTCCATCAGCGGCCTGATCAAGGCGGAGATGTTCCCGCCACAGATCCGTGCCCTGGGCGTGGGCCTGTCCTACGCGGTGGGCAACGCGATCTTCGGTGGCTCCGCCGAGTACGCTGCGCTGGGCCTGAAGAGCATCGGTATGGAGGACGTGTTCTACATCTATGTCTCGGTCATGTGCGGCGTGGCGCTGGTGGTCTGCCTGCTGCTGCCGGACCTGCGCAAGGTCAGCTACCTCAACGACGAGGACTGACCCTGCGTTGAAGGGCTAGTCGTTGGCCCGGCCGCGCAGCGCGTGGTCGGGCAGCGACAGCCCGATCAGCAGTGCCAGGGCACCGAAGCCCGCGTTGATCAGGAACAGGTGGCCGAACACCCCGTCGAGCACGTGCCGCTGCTCCTCATGCCCTTCACCACTCAGGCTGGCCAGCAAGGCGCTGGCTGACAGACCGTGGCCGGCATCGCCTGCCAGCGGTTGCAGCATCGCCAGCAGCAGGGCCGACATCAGAGCGATCCCTACGGCGCCGCCGAGGGAGCGGAACAGCGTGATGTTGCTGGTCGCCACACCCAGGTGTTTCGTCTCGACCGCGCTCTGCGCCGCCACCAGGCTGGTGGGGAACTGCGTGCCGGCGGCGATGCCGGTGAGCAGCATGCAGATTCCCGAAAGGAAGTACGCGCTCGGCGGCGTCAGGGC
This sequence comes from Pseudomonas sp. PDNC002, assembly GCF_016919445.1. NCBI lineage: Bacteria > Pseudomonadati > Pseudomonadota > Gammaproteobacteria > Pseudomonadales > Pseudomonadaceae > Pseudomonas > Pseudomonas sp. PDNC002. The sequence continues at coordinate 1,380,399 of NZ_CP070356.1, forward strand.
CAGGCCCGCAATCGCCAGGGGCATCAGCAGCGCGCCACCGACGATCTGCGGCTTGTAGCGGCCTATGATGGCAGTCAGGCGGCCACAGCAGTACGCGCCAATGGGCACGCCCATGGCCAGCGGCAGCAGGTGCAGGGCCGCGCTGTCGGCACCCGCGCCGGTCACCGACTGGAAGCGCAGCGGTACCAGCACCGATAGCGAGATGACCTGGAAGCTGGCGAAGAAGCTGATCAGCCAGCTCAGTGTCGCCGCGCGAATACCGAACAGGTGCATCGGCACCAGCGGTTCCGGCGCGCGGCGTTCCTGCAGCACGAACAGCGCGATCAGCAGCAGTGCGGCGGCGAACAGCGCGAGCATCTTCGGATCGTTCCAGCGTGCGCCCTGGCCCACCTCGGTGATCGCCAGCAGCAGGCTTCCCAGGCCGGCGATCATCAGCATCGTGCCGAGGTAGTCGATCACCGGCTTGCGGCCCGGCACCGGCAATCCACGCAGGGTGCGGCGGGAAACGGCGAAGGCGACCAGGCCTACCGGCAGGTTGATCAGGAACACCCAGCGCCAGGACAGGTATTCGGTGAGCAGACCGCCCAGCACCGGGCCGGCGATGCTCGCCACCGCGTACATGCTGCTGAAGTAGCCCTGGTAGCGGCCGCGTTCGCGTGGCGGAACGATGTCGCCGATGATCGCCTGGCTCACCGACATCATGCCGCCGGCGCCGATGCCCTGCAGGACGCGGGCGATCACCAGTTGCTCCATGCTCTGGGCGGCGCCGCACAGCAGCGAGGCAGCGGTGAACAGGCCGATGGCGAACAGCATCAGCACGCGGCGCCCATAGAGGTCGCCGAGCTTGCCGTAGATCGGCATGGAGATGGTCATCGCCACCATGTAGCCGGAGATGACCCAGGCGAGCAGGTCGAAATTACCGAAGCCGGCGGAGATCGCCGGCAGGGAGACGGCGACGATGGTCTGGTCGAGCGCACCGAGGAAGATCGCCAGCATGAGTCCCACCAGCACGGTGCGGACCGCCGGACGCGGCTCGGAAAAGGTATTCAAGACGGCCCCCTTCACTTCAGAGGTCCTCCGGTCGGAATGCGCGCGGAGGGAGCCACAGTGTAGTGCAATGGAGCCATGGACTGTCATGCCGACGTCATCGTTGCCGGGTAGTAAAGGCTCTATCTCAGGCCTGGAAACGATTGCTGGCGAATCGGCTGCTACGCTTGCGTAGCGAACTATCCTTCCGTTGCGGTGCAGGGTTTTTTGGAACGCATTTCACCCGGATGCACTCCACTGCAAAGGAGTCGGCACGTGGTCGGTGCCCCGATAGTTTTTTGGCGGGCCAGGCCATAGGGGAAGACTATGGATGAGCTGGTCTATAGTTTTTCAGCCCTGTGACCAGGAGGTATGCATGAACGCCAATCTGCCCTCTGAGTTGCTGTCCCTGCAGTTGCCGCTGCGTATCCGCATCGGCGAGGCCCAGGCATTCGACCTGGGGCCGGATCCGCAGGTAACTCTCGTTGTTCGCGATCCCGCGCTGCTGACCGAGATCACCCATCCCAGCCTCGATGTGCTGGGGCGGGCCTATGTCGAGAAGCGCATGGACATCGAAGGTCCCATTGGCGAGGTGATCGCCATGGCCGATGCGCTGAGCACAGCGCTGGGCGACGAGGATGACCCTGGCGACTACGTTCGCGAGAGCCACGACAAGGTGACCGACGCCGAGGCCATCCACTACCACTACGACCTCTCCAATGACTTCTACCAGCTTTGGCTCGATCCGGAGATGGTGTATTCCTGCGCCTACTACGAGAGCGGCACCGAGGATCTTGCGACCGCCCAGTTGGCGAAGCTGCGCCACTTGTGCCGCAAGCTGCGCCTGAAGGCCGGCGAGAAGCTGCTCGATGTCGGCTGCGGCTGGGGCGGCCTTGCGCGATTGGCGGCGCGGGAGTTCGGCGTCGAGGTACACGGCATCACCCTCAGCGAGGAGCAGCTCAAGCTCGGCCGCGAGCGGGTCAAGGCAGATGGCCTGGAAGGCAAGGTGACGCTGGAGCTGCTGGATTACCGCGACCTGCCGCGCGATGGCCGCTATGACAAGGTGGTCAGCGTCGGCATGTTCGAGCACGTCGGCCACGCCAACCTGGGGCTGTATTTCCAGCAGCTGTATGACGCGGTGCGCCCGGGCGGACTGGTCATGAACCATGGCATCACCTCGAGCAACACCGATGGCCGTCCGGTCGGACGAGGCGCTGGCGATTTCATCGATCGCTACGTCTTCCCTCACGGCGAGCTGCCGCACCTGTCGCTGGCCGTGGCGCGGATGAGTGAGGCGGGCCTGGAAGTGGTGGACGTCGAAGGCCTGCGCCTGCACTACGCACGTACCCTGGATTTCTGGAGCACCAACCTCGAAGCGAAACTCGCCGAAGCGGCCAGGCTGGTACCCGAAGAGGCGTTGCGTATCTGGCGTCTGTACCTGGCTGGCTGCGCCTATGGCTTCAAGAAGGGCTGGATCAACCTGCACCAGATACTGGCCAGCAAACCCCACGCCGATGGCAGCCAGGAATTGCCCTGGAACCGAGGCGACATCTACGCCTGATCGTCAGTCATTGTCGGCGGCCAGCCAGCCTTCGGGGCTGGTCGCTGGCGCTACCCCGCTGTTCCTTTTCCCTGCCTCGAAGGCTGTTGCCCAACGCTGTGCATCGCAGTGTTGCCGATAGTCTTGCGCCAGGGTTTCCACGCGTTGCAGGGCGGCGTCGCTGGCGGTGCCGGCGGCCGGGGTGCGTCCCAACCGTGCGACGGCTTCACGGGCATTGAGTGTTTGCTCGGAGATCTCCAGGCAACGGCTGAAGGCGGCGTCGGACATACCCGGATAGGGCGAGTCATGCAGTTACATGTACCCCACCACGCGCCTCACCGCGCCGACCAGGACAATCGAGCCAACCATCGCCGCCACCACGAGTAGCGCCATCAGCAAGGGCCACGCCTGCAGAGCCTGCCTGCGCAGGCCACGATCCAGCTGGTTCCAGATTGAAAGCCATTCCTTGGGCGACATGACCATCCCTGTCATGAAAGTGGGCACAATGAGGCCGACTCTAGGGATTTACGACGGACCTCGCCATGACGGCTTCGCTGTATCTACGTGAACTCGATTTCCACCAGGCTCCCTGGCCACTGCTGTTGCTGGCCGATCCGAGCCGTGAGCAGGTGCTGAGCTACCTGCCGCAATCACGGCTGTTGGCAATGCTCGATGGCGAACGTGCCGTCGGTGTGGTGGTGGTCACGCCGGGTGACAACGGCGAGGCGGAAATCACCAACCTAGCGGTGGACGAAGCCTGGCAAGGGCGCGGTCTCGGACGCAGGTTGCTGGAATCTGCCATCGAGCGCGCACGCGACGGCGGCCTGCGCCGCTTGTGCATCGCCACCGGCAACTCCAGCCTCGCTCAACTGGGCCTCTACCAGCGGCTGGGCTTTCGTATCGTTGGCGTCGAGCCGGACCATTTCCTCCGCCACTATCCCGAGCCGATCTTCGAAAACGGCATCCAGTGCCGCGACCAGATTCGCCTGGCGATCGAGCTGAATCCCTAGCCGCGCGTCCATCGGCTGATCGCGACCGCGTCATGGGCGTGCAGGCTTTCGGCGTGCACCACGCGCACCTCGAACCCGATCACCTCGTCACGCTGGATCAAAGCCTGGTGCAGCCGGCGTGCGGCATCTTCGCAGAACATCAGGTTCTGTCCGTTGGCCAGGGCGAAGGCTTGCTCGTCGGCGCGTTTCACGGCGGTCTGCACGGCCGTGCCGAGAGCCGCTTCCGCGTGGTCGATCAGCTCGGCGCACGGCAGCCGTGTTGCCGTCGGATCCAGCCGCATGTGCAGCTGCGCTTCACTGCGTTGGCTGTGCGGCGTGGCGACTATGCCCTGGGTGCTGCCAAGCCAGGCGCGCACGTCGCTGGCATTCAGGGCGCGCCCGGCGAAATCGGCGTCGAAGCGTTCCTGGATCAGTTGACGCGCGAGTGCCGCGGAGCACGGACACGTCGACGAGTAGGGCAGCGACAGGCGCAGTTCCAACTGCAGCGATTCATCCTCCAGATGCCCATGAAGTTCGCACGTGTAGCGCTTCCAACCGCTCAACGCGCTGACCAGCGCCGGCCGCCGCAGCATCAGCTCGAAGCGCAACGTCAGGCTGGCGCTGCGGGAGAGCTGCGCGTGGCTCTTGAGGAATCGTCCCAGCAACTCCCTCAGCAGCTTGGGCGAGAGTTCGTGGTCTTCCAGGATTTCCAGCGCCAGGTACAGGCGTGACATGTGGATGCCGCGCGCGTCGGCTTCATCGAGGCTTACGCCCGCATCGGCGAACGCCGCGACGCGCTCGCCGGCGATCCGCAGCGGCACGGCGATGCCCTGCATGCCGACCCAGTCGAGCGCGATGGGCAGGCGGGTGGATTGGCAGGCGATATCGGGGAGCAGGGTGGTCATGGGCGGGTCACGGTCGGCAATTGTAATAATATAACGTATTTGCTTCCCGGCGTTCCCGCAATGGGTTCGTCAGAGCTTCAGCGTTCCTGCTGCTTGCAGCCGCTGACCCGGCCGCAGGTCAGCCGCGCGCTGTCGCCCGAGGAGCTGCTGAAACGGCTGATATTGGTCCAGCCGATGCCGCGGCTGGTGCCGACCCACACCTGGCCGTCGCTGGTGATGCCGCTGAAGAAGGTCAGGCTGCCGTAGCGCGTGCCGGTCTGCGCCCAGCGCCGCCCGCTGCTCGCCTCGAAGCCGCGCAGGTAGGTGTCATGGCCCTGGGTGGCGATGCTGTAGAGATTCCCCGAGTCGTCCATGCAGGCCAGCACCGAGGCTGACCAGGCGCAGCGCGCCGGCTCTTCGCCGGGGAAGGGCAGTGGCGCAGAACCGCTGGCCTGGGCGAGGGGAGTGAACAGGCAGAGCAACAGGGCGCGGCGCAGCATTGAGGGTCTCGAAAGGCGGGTGGGGCGGAGCATGGGTATCGCACGTCGGAGGGCTATTGTCGAGAATGGAAGGTTATAATATAACATAAAAATCACTCCCTTCCGGAGACGGTCATGACCGAACAGGAACTGCTCGCCCAGCCCGGCGAGGTCTACATGAGCGAGGCGCAACAGGGCTATTTCCGCGCGTTGCTGCTGGACCAGCGCGACGAATTGCAGGGGCGCATCGACGAGGAATTCCAGGCGCTGCAGGACACCGAGCGGGCCAGCGACGAGGCTGATGTCGCCAGCCGCGAGGAGGCGCGCCAGTGGCAGCTGCGCCTGCTGGAGCGCGAGAAGAAGCTGCTCGACAAGATCGACCAGGCGCTGGAGCGCCTGGCCCGGGGCGACTACGGCTGGTGCGAGGAAACCGGCGAACCGATCGGCCTGCGCCGCCTGCTGCTGCGCCCCACCGCCTCGCTGTGCATCGAGGCCAAGGAGCGCCAGGAACGGCGCGAACTGCACGTCCGCGAAGCCTGATTGTCTGGAGTCCACCCGTGAGCAGCCCCGTGAAAACGTCCCCAAGAGCGCCACTTCCCGTCACCGTATTGTCCGGCTTCCTCGGCGCCGGCAAGAGCACGCTGCTCAACCACGTGCTGAAGAATCGAGAGAGTCTCAAGGTCGCGGTGATCGTCAACGACATGAGCGAAATCAACATCGACGGCCGCGAGGTGCAGCGCGATGTCAGTCTCAACCGTGGCCAGGAGCGCCTGGTGGAGATGAGCAACGGCTGCATCTGCTGCACCCTGCGCGAGGACCTGCTGGAAGAGGTCAGCCGTCTCGCTGGCGAGGGCCGCTTCGATTACCTGCTGATCGAGTCCACCGGTATTTCCGAGCCGCTGCCGGTGGCCGAGACCTTCACTTTCCGCGACGAACAGGGGCGCAGTCTTTCGGACCTGGCGCGCCTCGACACGCTGGTCACCGTGGTCGACGGCCTGAACTTCCTCGCCGACTACCAGGGCCACGACAGCCTCGCCCAGCGCGGCGAAACGCTTGGTGAGGATGACGAGCGCTCGCTCAGCGATCTGCTGGTGGAGCAGGTGGAGTTCGCCGACGTGATCCTGGTGAGCAAGATCGACCTGATCGGCAGCGCCCAGCGCGACGAGTTACTGGCGATCCTGCGCAGGCTCAATCCCGACGCCGACATCCTGCCGATGGTGATGGGCCAGGTGCCGCTGGCGCGCATCCTCGATACCGGCCGCTTCGACTTCCAGCGTGCCGAGCGCGCGCCGGGCTGGCTCAAGGAGCTGCGCGGCGAGCACCTGCCGGAGACCGAGGCCTATGGCATTTCCTCCAGCGTCTACCGCGCGCGCCGACCCTTTCACCCGCAGCGCTTCCACGCGTTTCTCGGCCAACCCTGGAGCAACGGCCGGCTGCTGCGCTCCAAGGGCTTCTTCTGGCTGGCCAGCCGCTACCGCGAGGCGGGCAGCTGGTCCCAGGCCGGCGGGCTGATGCGCCATGGCCTGGCAGGGCGCTGGTGGCGCTTCGTCCCGCGTGAGCATTGGCCGCAGGACACCACCGAGCTGCAGGGCGTGCTGCGCCATTGGCGCGAGGACAGCGGTGACTGCCGGCAGGAGTTGGTGTTCATCGGCCAGGACATGGACTTCGATCGGTTGTTTGCCGAACTCGATCGCTGCCTGCTGGACGACGACGAAATGGCCGCCGGCACCACCGCCTGGAAGCGCCTGCCTGATCCGTTCGAGCCGTGGGAGGCGGAAGGCTGATATCCCTCTGAATTCGCCTGTCTCCACCCACGTAATGGTCAGGCCATGGGCGTTGCAAAAAAAATAGGCCGCTCCGGGAGAGCGGCCCAATTCACCAAGATCATGCCCGGCGTGGGGTGCCGAGAGGGTGTGAGGTACCCGCGATCAGTAAGCCTGCGTTGTGTGACAGGGCGATGAACGGTTGTCAGGGCTTGCGCCACTGACCGTGGCTCTGGCTTTCGCAGAAGGGCTGGAGGACGCGCGCGTCGCTGGCGACGCCGTAGTAGTGGATGTCCTGGCGGTATGGCGCGCCCTGCACCTGGGCATTTTCGCAGACGCCGAAGGCGCCGGTCGGGCAGCTGTCGGCGTAGGTCACCTCGACTTTCTGGTCCTTCAGCTGCGGCTGGCAAAAGCCCTCGCGGAAGAGTTTCTGCGGAATGCTGCGGTTCTGCTGGCAGACCTTTACGTCGACGCCCTTGCCCTGGCTGTGCACCACGCAGGCCTCACCATGAGCGAAGAGGGGAAGGCAGGCGAGTGCGAAAGGCAGGAGCAGGCGCATGGTCGATCCGGGGTCGTGTGAACAAGCCGCGACTCTAGCGCTTTTCCCGGCAAGCGTCAGGCGGCACCATGGGCGAATGTTGAAGCAGATCCCGACTCACCTCATCGCCGGCCCCCTTGGGGCGGGCAAGACCAGCCTGCTGCAGTCCCTGCTGGCGCAACGCCCGGCGGGCGAGCGCTGGGCCGTGCTGGTCAACGAATTCGGCCAGGTCGGCCTGGACGTCGCCTTGCTGTCCCGCGACGAGGACGGCATCGCCCTGGGCGAAGTCGCCGGCGGCTGCCTGTGCTGTGTGAACGGCGCGCCGTTCCAGGTCGGCCTCGCTCGCCTGCTGCGCAAGGCCCGACCGCAACGCGTGTTCATCGAACCCTCCGGCCTTGGCCATCCGGCGCAGTTGCTGGCGCAGTTGCGGGCGGCGCCCTGGCAGGGTGTGTTGGCCGTGCAGCCGCTGGTGATGGTGCTGGATGCCGCCGCACTGGCCGCCGGACAACCCTTGCCGCAAGCGCAGCAGCTGGCGCTGGAGCATGCCGCCTTGCTGCTGTTGAACAAGTCCGAAGGGCTGGACGATTCGGCGCGTGCGGCCCTCGCCGCTGGTCTTCCCGCCGCGCCGTTGCGCTGGACGACGCAGGGACATCTCGCGCTGGATGAACTGCCCATGCTGGATGTCGAGGAAGCGGGCGGCGAATTGCCGCGGATGTCGGGGAATAACGAGCCGGGGTTGCTGTTGCGCCGCGAGCTGCCGCTGCGCCAGGTGCGTCTCGATGAGGGGCGACAGGCGGTTGGCTGGCGTTTTCACCGCGACTGGAGCTTCCGCATCGCGGAGCTGGATGCCTGGCTGGCCGGGCTTCCCGGCCTGCTGCGCGCCAAGGCGATAGTGCATGACGAGGGAAACTGGCTGGCGCTGAACCGCACCCACGAACCGGCGCCGTGGACGCCCAGCGCTTGGCGCAAGGACAGCCGCATCGAGCTGATCCTGGCTGCCGAGCTCGATGCGCAGGCCTTGCAGGACGGGCTTCTGCGCTGCGCCATCGCACCTAACTGACAGACGAGGTTGCCCTCGCGTAACGAGTGAATGATAATAATTATCAGCAGATACTGCTTCGTGAACTCTTCCCGCAGGCTTTCTCATGTCGTTACCCCAACCGCGCAAAGCGGCGGACACCCATTCCGCCGTGGACGCTGAGGAACAGCTGTTCACTTCCGCCACAGCGGAAGAGGGCGCCCATTTGCCCAGCGTGAATGCCCAGCGCGTCAATGAGGCGACCCTGCGACTCGTCAGCTGCGCCGGTGCGCGTCGCGACGAGGACGTGGTTCCCGAAGAGGTATTGATCCCCTACGCCGCGCCGGTCGAAGGCGTGGAAGAGGGCGAGGGGCCGCCGCCGACCGGTGGCTGGTGGAAGTCCTCGGGCCTGGCCATTGCCATGCACGTGGCCATCGTCGCCGCGCTGGTCTGGGTGATGCCCACGCCTGCCGAGCTGAACCTGGGTGCGGGCGAGATGCCCAAGGCGATGCAGGTGAGCGTTGTCACCCTGCCGCCCAAGCCCGAACCGGTGCAGCAACCGCCCGCCGCCGCGCCGACCCCGCCGCCGCCGGAGCCCGAGCCGCCCAAACCCATCGAGCCGCCCAAGCCGGTGGAAAAGCCCAAGCCCAAACCCAAGCCGGTCGAGAAGGCCGTGCCCAAGGTGTCGCCCAAGCCAAAGCCGAAACCCAAGCCCGAGCCGGATCCCGAGCCCGCCGAGGAAGCCGTCGCGCCGCCGACCCCGGCCGCCCCGCCGCCGCCTGCCGCGCCGACCGTTGGCCAGTTCACCCAGGGCGCCCAGGCCGCGCCGACCGGCTCCCAGGGTCCCGCCGGCCTGCCCACCGGCAGCCTCAACGACAGCGACATCAAGCCGCTGCGCATGGACCCGCCGGTCTATCCGCGCATGGCGCTGACCCGTAGCATCGAAGGTCGTGTGAAGGTGCTGTTCACCATCACCAGCGATGGCCGCATCGCCGATATCCAGGTGCTGGAGTCGTCGCCGCCGCGCATGTTCGACAATGCCGTGCGCGACGCCATGGACAAGTGGCGCTTCGAGCCCCGCGTCAGTGGCGGCCGGATTGTCGCCCGCCAGGCGACCAAGGTGTTCTTCTTCAAGCTCGAAGGGCGTCGCTGACAGCCATTGCGAGCCAAACGAAAAACGCGCCCCAGGGCGCGTTTTTTGTCGTCAGGGGAACGGCTTTGGTAGGAGCGAGCTTGCTCGCGAACACCGGTGGATACCGATACCGCCGGCTGCCCTCACCCTAACCCTCTCCCTCTGGGAGAGGGGACTGATCGGCGCGTCTGGAGCGTCCTGTGTTTGCCGGCTGGCTCCGCCAGTGCTGGCGCACTCCGGACAGCCCCCTCTCCCTCGGGAGAGGGCTGGGGTGAGGGGCTCTCTGCATCCGGGCCAGAAATGTTCGCGAGCAAGCTCGCTCCTACAACGGCGGCAGCTCCATGCGCAGTAGTTCCAGGGCTTCTCTGGGGCCGCCCACGGCAATCTTCGCCGGCACCCCGAGCATCAGGTTCAGCGGCAGGCCGAAGCCTTCGATCTGGTTGCCATCGCGATCCCGATCCGGTTCGTTGCCTTTCCATTCGCACGGCAGACGCTCCGCGCAGCTGCCGCCTTCCTCGATGTAGCCGAACAACGGTTTGCCCAGCGCGGCGGCGTAGCCCAGCTCGAAGGCGGTGCCGCTGTCCGGCTCGGCGCCGCGGAAGGGGTTGAGATTGGCCAGCACCGCGTCGGCCTCGGCGATCAGCGCCAGGTTGGCCTGGTAGATCCAGCGCGCCTGCGCCGTTGGCTCGACGATGCCCTCGGGCACCGAATGATCCAGCGGGTACAGCCCCTGCACGCCGAATTCGGCGCACAGGGCCTTGAGCCGCTCGCCCTGCTCGAAGGCATCGGGGCGGAACACGTCGGGGCCGGCGAGGTAAAGCTTCAGCATGGTCACAGTCCCATGAGCGACAGCATCAGGAAGGTGGCGAACAGCACGAAGTGGGTCATGCCCTCGATGGCGTTGGTCTTTCCGTCATGCAGGTTGTAGCCGGCCACCATCAGGGTGAGGAACATCATGCCGGTCTGCAGCGGGGTCATCGCCATCTGGATCGGCTGGCCCTTGAACAGTGCCAGGGCTTCGATCACCGGCACGGTAAGGATCACCGTGGACAGCGAGGCGCCCAGGGCAATGTTGACCACTGGCTGCATGCGGTTGGCCAGCGCGGCGCGCAGGGCGGTGAGGATCTCCGGGCTGGCGGAGATCGCCGCCACCAGCAACGCCGGTACGATGGGCGGCACGCCGCTGCCTTCCAGGCTGACGTCCAGGGTCTTGGACATCACCTCGGCCAGCGCGCCGATCAGCACCACGCCGACCACCAGCAGGGTCATGGATTGCTTGCTGCTGCCCGGCGCCTCGTGGCCCTCGGCGTGCTCGCCGTGGGTCGCGTAGTTGTAGCTGAAGAAGTAGCTGTGCTGGCCGGTCTGCATACGCAGGAACAGCGCGTAGAGCATGACCATGCAGCCGATGGTGAAGAACGAGTAGAGCTTCCACTGCTCGGCCGGGATCAGCTCCGGCACCACCATGGAGATGCCCACGGCGGTCAGGATCATGGTCACGTAGGTCTTGCCCGAGTCGTCGTTGTACGACTGCTCGCCGTGCTTGAGGCCGCCCAGCAGCGCGGCCAGGCCGAGGATGCCGTTCATGTCGAGCATCACCGCGGCATAGATGGTGTCGCGGGCCAGGGTCGGCGAGTGGTTGTGGCCCATCATGATCGCCAGGATCACGACTTCCACCAGCACCGCCGCCAGGGTCAGGATCATCGTGCCGTAAGGTTCGCCGACCTTCTCGGCGAGAATCTCGGCGTGGTGCGCCACCCGCAACGAGACGCTGATGATCACCGCCAGCAGCAGCGTCGCGGCGATCCCCGCGACCATCTTGCCGCCGCCCAGCAGGCTGTGCTCCAGCGGGTACACCGCGACAGCCACCAGCAGGGCGATGATGAGAAATTTTTCGTCTTTGAGCGCACGCAGCATCGAGGGATATCCGTTCCGGAGAGAGGCGGGTTTGCCATCTTAGGCAATGCACCAGAGGCGCACCAGCGCGAGCAGTGACGCACCATCGGGAGTCATGCGCGGTTCGCGAAGGGCCCGCGAAGGCCCTGGCACCGGTGACTTGTCCACCTGGTCAGGTAATTGCATTGGCCGTCGGGCCCGGAGCGCCGCGCGCTCCGTCACTCGCACAGCACTGCATCGACAGGAGCGTCAATGAACAACAAGACCCTGAACACCCTGCTGCGTGGCCTCGTCCTGGCCATGGGCCTTGGCGCCAGTCTCGGCGCCAGCGCCGCCGACCCGCTGAAGGTCGGCTTCGTCTATGTCGGCCCGGTGGGCGACCATGGCTGGACCTACCAGCACGAGATGGGCCGCCGCGAACTGGTGGAGCACTTCGGCGACAAGGTGAAGACCAGCTTCGTCGAAAACGTCGCCGAGGGCGCCGACGCCGAGCGCGTCATCCGCAACATGGCCAAGGACGGTTACGACCTGGTGTTCACCACGTCCTTCGGCTTCATGAATCCCACCGCCAAGGTAGCCCGACAGTTCCCCAAGGTCACCTTCGAGCACGCCACTGGCTACAAGCAGGACAAGAACCTCGGCACCTACCTGTCGCGTTCCTATGAGGGCCGCTACGTTGGCGGCTACCTCGCGTCGAAGATGACCAAGACCCACAAGATTGGCTACATCGCCTCCTTCCCCATCCCGGAGGTGATCCGCGACATCAATGCCATCCAGTTGGCGCTGAACAAATACGACCCGCAGGCCGAACTGAAAGTGATGTGGGTGAACACCTGGTTCGATCCGGGCAAGGAGGCCGACGCGGCCAACGCGCTGATCGACCAGGGCGTCGACGTGCTGTTCCAGCACACCGACAGCCCGGCGCCGATCCAGGCCGCCGAGCGCCGGGGTGTGTACGCCGTGGGCTACGCCTCGGACATGCAGCACTTCGGACCGAAGACCGTGCTGACTTCCATCGTCAACGACTGGGGCCCGCACTACATCAAGTCGACCCAGGCGGTCATGGACGGCACCTGGAAGCCGCAGGACTTCTGGGGCGGGCTGGCCGAGGAGACCATCGTCCTGCCGCTCAACAAGGACGTGCTACCCGCCGACGTGCAGGCGGAAGCGAGCAAGATCATCGCCGACATCAAGAGCGGTGCGTTCCACCCTTTCACCGGCCCGATCAAGGACCAGAGCGGCAAGGAGCGCTTCGCCGCCGGCGTGAAGGCGACCAACGCCGACCTGGCCTCGATGGACTATTACGTCGACGGCATCAAGGCCGACCTGCCCAAGTAAACCTGCGCCACGGTCCCTCTTCCAGGGGGAAGAGGGACTGATCGGCGCAGAATGACCCCAGTTGCCAGCCGGCACCGCCTGCCCCTTGTCGTTGCGGAAGAAGGCCGGGGCTGGCGCGAACATCCAATCGAAGACAGTCGCTCCCGCCCGGAGCCAGCGAGAACGCCCATGGACCGCTTACCCATCATCGACATCGCCCCGCTCTACGGCCGCGACGAAGCCGCCTGGCCCGAGGTGGCCCGGCAGATAGACAGCGCCTGCCGCGAGTGGGGGTTCTTCTACATCAAGGGCCATCCGCTGTCGGCCGCGCGTTTCGACGCGCTGCTGCACGCGGCCAAGGTCTTCTTCGCCCAGCCGGCCGAAGAGAAGCTGAAGATCGATATCACCCAGAGCCCCAACCATCGGGGCTACGGGGCAATCGCCACCGAGCAGCTCGATCCTGCGCTGCCCAGCGATTTCAAGGAAACCTTCGACATGGCCCTGAACCTGCCGCCTGAGCATCCCGACGTGCTGGCCGGCAAGTCGTTCTACGGCCCCAACCGCCACCCCGACCAGCCGGGCTGGGAGGCGTTGCTGGAAGCGCATTACGCGGACATGCAGGAACTGGCCAAGACCGTGCTGCGCGCCCTGGCCATTGCCCTGGGCATCGACCGCGACTTCTTCGACCGGCGCTTCGTCCAGCCGGTCAGCGTGTTCCGCATGATCCACTACCCGCCGGCCGCCGCCCGCCAGAGCAGCGACCAACCCGGCGCCGGCGCGCACACCGACTACGGCTGCGTGACCCTGCTCTATCAGGACGACGCCGGCGGCCTGCAGGTGCAGAACCGCCAGGGCCAGTGGATCGACGCGCCGCCGATTGCCGGCACCTTCGTGGTCAACATCGGCGACATGATGGCGCGCTGGAGCAACGACCGGTACCGCTCCACCCCGCACCGGGTCATCAGTCCGGAGGGCGTGGACCGCTACTCCATGCCGTTCTTCGCCGAGCCGCACATGGACACCACCATCGAGTGCCTGCCAGGCTGCTTCGACGAAGGCAATCCGCCGAAGTACCCGCCGACTACCTGTGGCGACTGGCTGACGGCGCGCTTCGCGGCGACCTATGCCTACCGGCGCGAGGAGGTGGCGTAGGCAGTCGGCGGGTTGGGAACCCGCGCACTCCATCGGCACGAGTCCCTGCACGCCGCCCGAGCCATGCGATAATTCCCGCGATTGCCTGATAACGAGATCTCACCATGTACGACTGGCTCAATGCCCTGCCCAAGGCCGAACTGCACCTGCACCTCGAAGGCTCCCTGGAGCCCGAGCTGCTCTTCGCCCTGGCCGAGCGCAACAAGGTCGCCCTGCCCTGGGGCGACGTCGAGAGCCTGCGCAAGGCCTATGCGTTCAACAACCTCCAGGAATTCCTCGACCTCTACTACGCCGGCGCCGACGTGCTGCGCACCGAGCAGGACTTCTACGACCTGACCTGGGCCTACCTGCAGAAGTGCAAGGCGCAGAACGTCATCCACGTCGAGCCCTTCTTCGACCCGCAGACCCACACCGACCGTGGCATTCCCTTTGAAGTCGTGTTGCGCGGCATCCAGGGCGCGCTCAAGGATGGCGAGAAGCAACTGGGCATCAGCCACGGCCTGATCCTCAGCTTCCTGCGCCACCTGTCCGAGGAAGAGGCGTTCAAGACCCTCGACCAGGCCATGCCGTTCCGCGATGCCTTCATCGCCGTCGGCCTGGACAGCTCCGAAGTCGGCCACCCGCCGAGCAAGTTCCAGCGCGTGTTCGACCGCGCCCGCAGCGAAGGCTTCCTGACCGTCGCCCACGCCGGCGAGGAAGGCCCGCCGGAGTACATCTGGGAAGCGCTGGACCTGCTCAAGATCGAGCGTATCGACCACGGCGTGCGTGCCATCGAGGACGAGCGGCTGATGCAGCGCATCATCGACGAGCAGATCCCGCTGACCGTCTGCCCGCTGTCCAACACCAAGCTCTGCGTGTTCGACCACATGCGCGAGCACAACATCCTCGACATGCTCGAGCGCGGCGTGAAGGTGACGGTGAACTCGGACGACCCGGCCTACTTCGGCGGCTACGTCACCGAGAACTTCCAGGCCCTGCACGAGCACCTGGGCATGACCCAGGACCAGGCCAAGCGGCTGGCGCAGAACAGCCTGGATGCGCGGTTGGTGAGGTAAGGGTTTGGCTCCGCAGCGGGCCTTTCCCCTCACCCCAGCGCTGGCTACGCGCCCCGCTCATAGGGAGAGGGGGCCGTCCTCTACCAGCCGAAGATGCCGCCGTGATCCGTATACGTCGCTCGGCGGATATCGCATCGGGCACAAGAGTCACCCGTCGCGCCGATCCGTCCCCTCTCCCTTTGGGAGAGGGTGAGGGTAGCGCCCAGCACCGCCCTCCTCCCGGAATGCCCGTCCCCCCATCTGACGCCCGCGACCTTTCACGCCGGGACTGCTAACCCTATAAGTGCGCCTCCCACTTCTTCGCGAGGAAGCACGACATGAACAGAATCGTCGCCATCACCGGTGGTTTCGGGCACCTGGGCAGCGTGGTCGGGCAGGCGTTCGCCGATGCCGGCTGGCAGGTCGCTCTGCTGGACCGCGCCGTCAGTCCGCGTTATCCACAAGCCGGGGCACTGTCCGTTGGCAGCGTCGATCTCACCGACCCGACCGCCGCCCGCGCCGCGCTGGATCAGGTCAACCAGCACTTCGGCGCGCTGGATGCGCTGATCAACGTGGCCGGCGGCTTCCACTGGGAAACCCTGGCCGACGGCGACGTCGACACCTGGGACCTGATGTACCGCATCAACCTGCGCACCGCTGTGGTGTCCAGCCAGGCCGCGCTGGCGCATCTGAAGGCGCGTGGCCGCGGGCGCATCCTCAACATCGCGGCGGCCGCCGCCACCCGTGCGGCGCTGGGGATGGGTGCCTATGCCGCGTCCAAGGCCGGCGTCATGCGCCTCACCGAGGCTCTGGCGGAAGAGCTGAAGGATGCGCGGATTACCGTCAATGCGCTGATGCCGAGCATCATCGATACCCCGCAGAACCGCGCCGACATGCCCGAGGCCGAGTTCGACCGCTGGGTGCGTCCGGAGCAGTTGGCGGCGACCTTGCTGTTCCTTGCCTCGGACAACGCGGCGGCGATTACCGGCGCGTGTATCCCGGTTACTGGGCGCGTCTGACTCGCGGTATTCGACCGAGGACGTATTGGACGGTGGTGGCCTTCGCCCCTATGCTCACCGGCCGTTCCACTGCCTGGTTGCGTCGCCATGTTCCACGTCCTGTCCGTCGTCCTGCCGATCTTCGCGCTGATCCTGGTGGGCTGGCTGTGCCGGCGCAGCAACCGCCTCGGCCCGCAGGCGGCGTCGGAGGTGAACAAGTTGGTGGTCTGGCTGTGCCTGCCGGCACTGCTGTTCAAGGTCACCGCCACCGCGACCTGGGCAGAAATCTGGCAGCCGGGCTTCCTCGCAGCCTTCACCGGCGGGTGCCTGCTGGTGTTTTTCGCCACGTTGATCTGGCGCCTGATGCAGGGCCGCCCATTGCCGGCGGCGAGCATCGACGGGCTCAGCGCTTCCTATGCCAACACCGGTTACATGGGCATCCCGTTGTGCCTGCTGGTGTTTGGCCAGGACGGCCTGGAGCCGGCGTTGATCGCTTCCTTGCTGGTGGTCTGCGTGCTGTTCGCCATCTCGGTAGTCTTCATTGAGGTCGGTCTGCAGACCGAGAAACACATCGGCCGCGCCGTGTGGGTGGTGACCAAGGCGCTGGGCAAGAACCCGCTGGTGGTGTCGCCGATCATCGGCGGGCTGTGGGCGGTGACCGGCATCGGCCTGCCGGCGCCGCTGCTGCACTTCCTCGACCTGCTGGCTGCCGCCACCACGCCGTGCGCGCTGGTGTCCCTGGGCCTGTTCCTGGCCCAGCGCCAGGAGGGCGAGCAGGTCGGCGCCTGGCCGCTGGTAGCGATCAAGCTGATCGGCCAGCCGCTGCTTACCGGTTTCCTCGCCTACAAGGTCTTCGACCTGCCGCCGCTGTGGGCCGATTCGGCGCTGCTGCTCAGTGCGCTGCCTACCGGCACCGGGCCGTTCATGCTCGCCGAGTACTACCAGCGCGAGGCGGCGGTGGTGTCGCGGAGCATTCTGCTGTCCACCCTCGGCTCGCTGGTGACCCTGTCGCTGTGCCTGCTGTGGATCGCGCGATAGCAGTACGAGCCGTGAATTCTTTCGGCTAAACCCGTGCCGTGCTTCCCCCTCACCCCAGCCCTCTCCCTCAGGGAGAGGGGGCTGTCCGTGCCGGCTGATACCGGGACTTTCTCCTGTGTTGAATGACCGATCTTCCGCAGGGAGAGTTAACTCTCGGGGCCGGCTGACTTCCTCCTGCTCCAAACGGTCCCCTCTCCCTCAGGGAGAGGGCTAGGGTGAGGGCCGACCCGAGCGCCGACACTTCCCGTGGGAACGGGCCACCATAAAAAAAACGGACCAACCCTCGGGAGAAGGCGGTCCGTCGCGCAAACGCAGGGGAGCGTCACCGGGAATAGGTGGCGCTCCAGACGCAGCCCCTCAGGCGTATGGCCCGAATTGCGTCAACGTTGCGATCAAGCCGGTTCGGTCAGCGCGCCCGCAGCGCGCACGGATGGTTGGCGGCGGGAAATCCGGTGGGCGTCGCCCGCTGGCGCAGTGCCCTTGTCGTAGGGCTTGGCCAGCAGCATGTAGAGCAGGCCGGCGCCGAGCACGATCACCGTGGTGAGGATCATCGAGTAGTTCATGTACCAGGGCGCGTCCGGGGTGCGCGGCCAGACCATATTGGTGATCGCCGCCACGCCATAGAGCAGCGCCGCCACATTCACCGGCACGCCCCACTTGCCCAGGGTGAACTGGCCGCCCGGTGCCCAGCCCTTGGCGCGGGCGATCAGTGCGGCGACGACGATCAGCTGGAACGCGATGTAGATGCCGATCGCGGCGAAGCCGACGATGGTGGCCACGGCGTCGGCCATGAACAGGCCCAGGCAGACGATGGCTGCCGGCATCACACCCGCCACCATCAGCGCAACGGCCGGTACGTGGTTGCTGTTGAGCTTCGACAGGGCCTTGCTGCCGACGATCATCTCGTCGCGGGCATAGGCGAACAGCAGGCGGCTGGCGGCGGCCTGCAGGCTCAGCACGCAGGACACGAACGACACCATCACCACCGCCATCACCAGCTTCGAGCCTACCGGACCGAAGGCATTGGCAAGTATGGTGGTCACCGGGTCGGTGTCTTCGCCGTTGATCACGCGCTGGATATCCGGCACCGAGAGGATCAGCGCCAGGCAGGCGAACATCGCCGCCGCACCACCGATGTAGATGGTCATGCGCATGGTCTTGGGGATCATCTTGCCGGGGTTCGGGGTTTCCTCGGCGACGTCACCGCAGGCTTCGAAGCCGTAGTACTGGAACAGACCGGCCAGCGATGCGGCGAGGAAGGCCGGCCAGTAGCTGCCATCGACCTTGATGTCGAAGGTGTTGAACAACACGCTGAAGTCGTTGTGGCGCTCGAAGATCAGCAGGTAGCCGCCCACCAGCAGCGCACCGCCCAGCTCGCAGATGAAGCCGAACATGGCGACGCGGGCGAGCAGCTTGGTGCCGGACAGGTTGAGCACGGTGGACAGGGCGATCAGGCCCAGGGCGATGCCGATGGCGGCGTTGCCGTGCATCTCGAAGCCGAGCATGGCGGCCATGTACGGACTGGCGCCCACCGCGATGCCGGCGATGGAGGTACACAGCGCCCAGGCATACACCCAGCCGACCATCCACGCCCAGCGTTTGCCCACCAGGCGACGGGCCCAGGGGTAGACGCCCCCGGAGATGGGGAATTGCGAGACCACTTCGCAGAACACCAGGCACACCAGCAGCTGGCCCAGGCCGATCAGCAGGTAGGTCCAGAACATCGGCGGACCACCAGCGGCCAGGCACAGGCCGAACAGGGTGTAGACGCCGACGACCGGCGACAGGTAGGTGAAGCCCAGGGAGAAGTTCTCCCACAGGCCCATGCTGCGTTCGAAGTTGGAGCTGTAGCCGAGGGCAGCGAGCTGCTCGGCGTCTTGATCGGTAACGCCAGCGGCACGCTTGGCAGGGGACCCACTCATCGTTGTTTCCTCTCAGGGGGTTGATGGGCAGAAGGCAATCGTCCGGCGGGCCTCACGACGCCCGCCGGTTCCCTTTTCGGGTTGGTTTTTATGTGTGCGAAGCGACGATCACTGGCCGTCGTCGTACTGCGAGAGCCACTCCACCGCTTGCGGGTGGTAGCGGGTGAAGCCCTTGTAGTCGACCAGTTCCTGGTTGAGGGACTTGAGCACGCGGTGCATGCGCTTGGCCCACGCCGGGTTGGTGGCGATGTCTTCCAGGCTCAGCAGGTAGGTGCGGATCGGGAACACGATGGCGTTGCTGCGCGGCAGACGGTGCAGCGGTTGGAGTTCGATGCGCAAGTAGACCTTTTTCCCGGCGTTCTCGGCGGTCACCGTGGTGCGGTCCGGCGCCCACTCGGGCAGGGACTCGGCGGAGACGTCCAGGCGCGGGTTGACCGTCAGCGACCAGTTCAGGCGGCGCACCGGGTGGCCGTTGCGCAGGCGCAGGAGGAACTTCAGCGCGCGATCGAGCATGCCGGTTTCCTTCACCAGCGGCACCGGGCCGTGGAACTCGTGCCAGGCCATGCCGAGGTTGAAGCGCAGCGAATAGTCGGCGCGCTGGGTGGCGATGCCCGCGCCCCAGTACAGGGTGCCGTCACGCTCTTCCTGCAATACCCAGTCGCCCTGGGCCTGGCGGGTGACGTACTCCATCGGCTCGTAGGGCAGGGTCGACGGATCACCGAAGGTGAAGGTGTCGTCGATGTTCAGCAGCTTGTTGGTCCAGTGCCAGCGGGTGCCGTCCTTCTCCAGGGAGAAGTACTCCGGGTAGTCCTTGGCGTAGGACTCCATGATCAGTTCGAGCAGGTCCCACTGCGCCTCCATCATGTGCGGCGCGGAGACGTAGTGCATGCCCGGGTCCTTCTCCAGGGTGATCGCACGGTCGCGGCACTCGCTGATGTAGTGCTCGTCGATGTCGAACACCGCGCGGAAGGCATCGGTGCCCACCGAGACGTGCGGCTCCAGGTTCATCGAGTACATGTACTCGTCGTCCGGGAAGGGCCAGGGCGCGCGGTCGATACAGGCCTGGCTGTTCGCGTAGGTGTAGTCGTCGCGGTAGGTTTCGTCGGGGCGGAATTGGATGGTCATGTTCGTTCTCCGGCTCAGCAGTCGATGACCAGCCGCGAGCACTTGGCACGCGACACGCAGGGCATGATTTTCTTGTTGGCGGCCTTGTCCTCGTCGGACAGCCAGTCGTCGGTGTGGAGGATCTCGCCGTCCAGTTCGAGGACGTTGGTCTCGCACATGCCGCAGGCGCCGCCGCGGCACAGGTACGGGATGTCGTGGCCGGCGGCCTCGGCGGCTTCCAGCAGGCTCTGGTCGGGCGACACATCGATCGTTGCGCCACTGCGTGCCAGGGTGACCTGGAACGCCTCGCCGACACTGCCCTGTTCGAGGAAGCGTTCGTAGTGGATGTGGCTGTCGGTCCAGCCGTGGGCGCGGGCGGCGTCGATCGTGCCCTGGATCATGCCCTCGGGGCCACAGACGTAGACGTCGCTGCCCAGTGGCCGGTCGGCCAGCACGGCGCTGATGTCCAGGCGCTCGCCGCGGTCGTCACGGTACAGGTGCACGGCATCGCCGTATTCGCGCAGCAGCTCTTCACCCAGGCGTGCGTGGGCGTCGCCGCGCACGGCCAGATGCACTTCGAAGGGCGTGCCGCGCAGGCGCAGTTCGGCCAGCTGCGAGCACACCGGCGTGATGCCCACGCCGCCGGCAATGAACAGGTGCAGGCGCGCATGCTTGCTCAGCGGGAACAGGTTCACCGGGCGGAGGATTTCCAGCTCGTCGCCTTCCTTTACCACGTCATGCATGTGCTTCGAACCGCCACGGCCTTCTTCCACGCGGCGCACGGCGATCTGGTAGGCGCTGGCGTCGTAGGGCGAGCTCATCAGCGAGTAGGCGTTGCGGTAGGTGCCGCTGGCGTGGGGCATCAGCACCACGACGTTGCTGCCGCCGGAGAACGGCGTCAGGTGCGCGCCGTCGGTGGAAGCCAGGGTGAAGCGCTTGATCTCCGGAGTCACCTGCTCGATGCGGGTGACACGGACATTCAGGGTTCCGTTGGACTGGCTCATGTGTCGAGCTCCTCGGCTTCCGGCAGCTCGCCGGGGACTTCGGCGTCGGCCTTCACCGCCTGGAAGGCAGCGAGGCGGCGGGAGTAGTGGTCGCGGACCACCAGGGTGCGGGCGCAATGCGGGCAGTCGAAGACGCGTTGGGTAACGTTCTCGGTGTAGCCGTCGCAATGCACGCACCAGACGCGACGGACGAAGGAGCCGGCGTGTTCGCGCAGCACTTCGTCCTTGTTCAGGTTGATTGCGTCGGCGGCCTGCATGGCGGTGCCGATGAAGCTCTCCGAGCCGGCCAGATACAGGCGGGTACCCATGCGTGACTGGCCGAGCAGGGCGTGCAGGTCGTCGACCAGCGCGCGGTTGCTCGGGTAGATCGTCAACTCCACGTCGGTGAGGTCGCGCAACGCGGCGAGGTGATCCTGCCCGGAGAAGGATTCGCGGGAATACAGCACGCGGATCGGCGCGCTGCGCGGCATCTCGGCGAGCAGACGGAGCATGGCGCCGCCGCCACTGCCCTGGCCGGCGATGATGTGGTGGTTGCCACCGGCGAGCGGACGCAACTGGTCGTAGACCGGCCGGCTCTTGATACCTGTGATGAGCATTATTCTTGTGCCTCCAGAACTGCCGGCGCTCTCGTTGAGGAGCGCCAGCGCGATTCGAGGACCCGCGCACGGTCACGGGTCGGAGATACACAGAGCACAGGCTGTGCCAAATAGTTAAGTAATTGAAATTTAAAGAAAAAGTAAAATTACGAAATCAGAGGTGTAAGCAGAAATGACAACGGCTGTAGGCAGGGATGCAGCGGTGGATTGTCGCAGGGGACTTCTGCCGGGCGTGGGTAAGCGGTGCGGTCGGGTGGTGAGGAAATAACATTTGTAGGAGCGAGCTTGCTCGCGAACCTCGCCGTACCTCGGTGCCTGCGGCTGCCCTCACCCCAGCCCTCTCCCAGGGGGAGAGGGGGCCGTCTGGAGCGCGCTGAAAGCAGGGAGTCAGCCGGTGAACTCGTAGGGTGAAGCTCACGCCGATTAGTCCCCTCTCCCTTCGGGAGAGGGTTAGGGCGAGGGGCTTTGGGACAAGGTGTGCTATGTCAGGGGGAGAGGGGGCCGTCTGGAGCGTGCTGAAAGCAGGGAGTCAGTCGGTGAACTCGTAGGGTGAAGCTCACGCCGAATAGTCCCCTCTCCCTCCGGGAGAGGGTTAGGGTGAGGGGCTTTGGGACAAGGTGCGCTATGTCAGAGGGAGAGGGGGCCGTCTGGAGCGCGCTGAAAGCAGGGAGTCAGCCGGTGAGCTCGTAGGGTGAAGCTCACGCCGATTAGTCCCCTCTCTCTGGGAGAGGGTTAGGGTGAGGGGCTTTGGGACAAGGTGCGCTATGTCAGGGGGAGAGGGGCCGTCTGGAGCGTGCTGAAAGCAGAGAGTCAGTCGATGAACTCGTAGGGTGAAGCTCACGCCGATTAGTCCCCTCTCCCTCTGGGAGAGGGTTAGGGTGAGGGGCTTTGGGGCAAGGTGCGCTATGTCAGGCGGCGCTCAATCGTCGCGCTGCAGCTTGCGGATCAAGGTGCCGACGTCGATGCCCAGGTGGATCGCCGCCTTGCGCTTGCTGCCGCACAGGCGCACCGCGCGCAGGATGACCTGGCGCTCGTAGCGCTGCACCTGGGCCTTGAGTGGCTGGTCGTCGATGGCCGCGACCGGTTCGGCGGCGGCGATTGGGCTGCCGGCCGGCGGTGCGCCGAGCAGCTCCGGCGGTAGGTGCAGTTCATCGGCGACATCGTCGGCCAGTACCGCCAGGCGTTCGAAGATGTTCACCAGCTCACGGATGTTGCCGGGGTAGTCATAGCCCAGCAGGCGTTCGCGGCATGCCGAGGACAACCGCAGCGGCGGCTGGCGATCACGGTTGATCCGCGCCAGGAGGATGTCCATCAGCACCGGCAGGTCGTCGCGGTGGGCGCGCAGCGGCGGGATTTCCACCGGCAGCACGGCCAGGCGGTAGTAGAGATCGGCGCGGAATTCGCCGGCCGCGACCTGGGCGCGCAGGTCCTTGTTGGTGGCGGCGATCACCTGCACCTGCACTTGCTTGGACAGCGGCGAACCCACTGGCTGGATGGTGCCGTCTTCCAGGAACTTGAGCAGCTTTGCCTGCACCTGCAGCGGGATCTCGCCGATCTCGTCGAGGAACAGCGTCCCGCCCGATGCGCTCTCGATGTAGCCGCGCTTGCCCGATTGCAGCGCGCCAGTGAAAGCGCCGCGCTCGTAGCCGAACATCTCGGACTCGAACAGCGTCTCCGGGATGCTCGCGCAGTTCACATCGATGAAGGGCCGGTCGCCCCAGCCGGCGGCGCGGTGGATGTGCCGGGCAATGGCGGTCTTGCCTACGCCGGGTTCGCCGAGCAGCAGCAGGCGCGCACGGCGACGGAACGCGCGCACGCCCATGTCGGCGATGGAGGACAGCAGCGGCGACATGTGCAGCGCATTGTCCTGCGGGTCGCCCAGGCCTTGCAGGTCGGTGGTCGAGGCGCGCCCGGAGGGGCTGCGCAGGCTGCCGGCGGTGCCCGGCTCGTATTCGCGCTGGATCAGCAGGCTGTAGGGCTTCTCGTAGGCGCCAGTGGGCACGGCCTGGGCGCGGGTGAGGAACACCCGGCCATCGCGCGAGCGGGTCAGTGCACTCTTGCCGCCACGGCGCAGAGCCTGCTGGAAATCGTCGAACTGCAGCGCCGAGCGCTGGAAGAAGTCCACGTCGGGCAGGCCCAGCACATCGACGCGGGTGACGCGGTTGACCCGTTCCGCCGCGAGGTTGATGAAGCGCACCCGCGAGTCACCGTCGCAGACGATCAGCGCCTCGCTGAAGCTGTCCAGCAGGGCGTGCAGCGCCGGGGTTTCCAGCAGCGCGGAGAGCATCTCCCCGGACGCGCTGACCGAGGAGCGCATGCCCATCCGCAGCGGCGCGAAGAAGCCTTCTTCGCTCATGCTTCTTTGCTCATGGATGTAGCTCCGTCGCCTTGTTCGCCAGGCGCAGCACGAAGACGCGCCAGGCCACGCCCTCGCGGATGAGGATGCGCGAGCAGTGGCTGTTGAAGGACTGGTAGTTGCCGAACTGGTCCGGCAGGTCGAGCACCTGCCAGGTGCGCTCGGGCAGCGGCATGCGGTTCAGGGTCGAAGCCAGGCCGGCGGCGCGGGTGATGCCGAAGGTCTGCTCGAAGGCCGCGTTGCGCCATTGCGGCTGGGCCGCTTCGTCGATCACCAGTACCGCGTCGGGCACCGCATCGAACACCCGGCGCAGCGCTTCGATACGCTGCTCGGCGTCGTGCTGCATGCGCAGCTCCTGGCTGACGTCGCGCAGGCTGCCCCACATGCGCAGCAGGCGGCCGTTGTGGATGCTGGCGCGCACGTCGTTCTCCACGTAGGCCGGCGAGCCGTCGTGACGGCGGTCCACCGACAGCGCGCCATCGACGTGGAATTCCGCCTCGATCAGGCGCCGCACGAACTCTTCGTTGGCTGGGCTGCGCGGCCAGTACAGGCGCACCGGCTGTTCGCTGAAATCGACGTCGGCGGGCATCTCATAAATGTTGGCCATGGCGCGGTTGCACATGCGCCAGTAGGAGCGGTTTTCGAACACCTGGCGGACGATTTCGTCCGGCGTCTCGCGCACATCCACCGACTCGGCGAACTCGATGCACCAGTAGGCCACCCGCGCGCTGAAGAGCATCTGGCTCATCACTTCATTGGCGCTTTGCAGCTCGCCCAGCCGGCGGCTGACCGGCCCCAGCGGCATCTTCACCAGATACAGGCGCGCCGGCTCGCCGTCGCGCCATTGCAGCACGCCGCTGGCAAGCACCGGCAGCAGGCCGCCGTTGTGGCGAATCAGGGTCAGCTCCAGGTCCTGCACGCGCTCATCGGCCGGCGGGTTGGCGAACAGCTGCATCAGCGCGTTCAGCGAGTCGGCGGTGTAGATCAGCTCGGCGCCCTGGCCGTCCAGCGAACCCGGCGCATAGCCGAGCTGGTCGGTCTGCTCGGCGGAAACCTCGATGAAGCGTCCCTGGGACGTCAGGCTGTCGGACAGCAACAGGCCTCTGTCCAGCAGCAGTTTTAGCGGGTCCATTTCTCCCTCCAAGGCAGATCTCCAATGCAAATTCCCAACACGGCGGTGCGGCCACTCGGCGGCCCGCAGGGAGAGCAAGGCATGTTGCATGCCAGCCTGAAACGCCCGTGCGCCGTGGGGGCGCGGAAGGGGTGTGTGCAAAATCGCAGCACTCTGTGCAAGTGCGCAGCGCAGTTTGCAGAGTATCTGCTGCGTGGTTGCAGCGGCGTGCCGGGCGATGGAAGGCGCGGGATTTCTTGCTGAATACTGGCCAGTTGATAGCTTTTGAGTTCGTTTGAGCGGCTGGCGCTGCTAGGATGCGCGCGCGTTTTTCTTACCTGTCCGTCCCAGAGCCCGTTCCCTACAAGAGGCCAGCATGCGCAAGCACCGTCGATTGACCTTCCGCCACATCGGCCAGATCAACGTGACCAACCGCCTGAGCGGCGATTCCATGGGGACGGTGCTCGATGTCTCGATGGGAGGTTTGCGGCTGGTGACGGAGGAGCCACTGGCGCCGGGCAGTTGCTACGACATGCGCCTGGAGATTCCGGTGCGTGAGGACCACACCCGATCGGTGGATATCACTGCGATCTGCCAGTGGTCGAAGAAGGACGCCAAGAATGCTCGCTTCGAGCAGGGGTTCAAGCTGGATCGGCCGAGTGCGGCGTTTACCGAGCTGGTGACGTCGATGTCGGTGAGTTTCAACCGCAGTTTGTTGGGGCGGGCGCGGTTGTCGTGATGGATTTGCGGGTGGGGTAGTTCGGCGCTCGGGCGGGCCCTCACCCCAGCCCTCTCCCAGGGGGAGAGGGGGCCGTTCGGTGTGTTGTGGCTATTCCGGAGTCAGCCGGCGAGCCTGCAACTACCAGCCCGCTCCGGACAGTCCCCTCTCCCTTTGGGAGAGGGTTAGGGTGAGGGGAAAGCACACACACCGGGCGCTCAGGAAAGCACCCGCTCCGCCAGACCTCATCACCCCAACGTCCCCAATATCTGCACCCCCACCCGCTCCGGAATCTCGTTCTGCGACAGCACATGCAGCCCCGGACTGAACACCCGCGCATAGCGCGCCAGCAGAGGCCGCAGTTGCGGCATCACGGTGAGGATCGGCGGGTGGCCTTCCTTGCGCAGTTTTTCCTTCACCACCGGCATGCTGTGCTGCAGCTGGTTGAGCAGGCTGGGCTCCACCGGAATATTGTCCAGGCTCACCGGACCGGCCTGCTGGGCGATGCTCAGGGCGCCGAGCAGGGTGTTCTCCAGGGCGTTCTCCAGGACGAACACGGTTAGCTCCGGCCGGTCGCCGGCAATCGAGGAAACGATGCTGCGGCGCAGCGCGTAGCGCACATCGGAAGCCAGCAGCACCGGGTCCTTGGTGGTCTCGCTGCCTTCGAGCAGGGCGCTGGCGATGGTGACGATGTCCTTCAGTGGCACTTCTTCCTGCAGCAGCTGGCGGAACACCCGGTGCTGCTGCGAATAGGTCAGCTGCGCCTTCAGCGATTCGGCCAGCTTGGGCGCCTGCAGGGTCAGGCGCTGCATCAGGTGCTCGACGTCGTCGTGCTTGAAGATGTCCGGCAGGTGCTCGCGCACCACCTTGTTCAGGTGCGTGGCGACCACGCTGGCGCAATCGATCACCTGGTAGCCCAGGTTCAGTGCGCGGGATTTGTCGGCCGGGAGAATCCACACCACCTGCATGCGGTACGCCGGGTCGACGCCGAGGATGCCGTCGATCTCGCCGTACAGCTCCGGCGAGGGAATCGCCATCAGCCGGTCGGCGTGGATTTCCGCGCCGTCGATGCGCTCGCCGTTGATGTGGATGGCGTACTGCGAGGCCTTCAGGCGCAGGCTGTCGCGGATCTGCACTTCCGGCAGGAGGAAGCCGAGGTTCTCCGAGAGCGTCTGGCGTACCCCGCGAATCCGTTGCGGCAGCGGCGCGCCGCTGGCCTCGTTGACCAGGCTGACCAACTTGTAGCCCAGCGAGATCGACAGCCGCTCCACCAGCGGGATGTCTTCCCAGGCCAGCTGCTGCGCCTTTTCCTGGTCCATCGCGTGCGTCAGCGCCTGGGTCTGCTCCAGCGTCTGTGCTTCGATGGGCGGGCCGGCCAGCGATAGCCGCCAGGCGATGAAGGCCACCAGCGCGGCGAAGGCGAAGAAGGCGGTGTGCGGCATGCCCGGCACCAGGCCGAGCACCACGAGGATGCCGGCGACGGTGTACAGCAGCGACGGCGAGGCGAGCATCTGCCGGCGCACCAGGCTGGTGATTTCCGCCGACTCGTTGACCCGCGTGACGATGATCGCCGCCGCGGTGGACAGCAGCAGCGCCGGAATCTGCGCCACCAGGCCGTCGCCGATGGTCAGCAGGGCGTAACGCTGGAAGGCTGCGCCGGCTGGCAGGTCGTAGACGAACACGCCGATGGCCAGGCCGCCGAACAGGTTGATCAGCAGGATCAGGATGCCGGCGATGGCGTCGCCACGGACGAACTTCGAGGCGCCGTCCATCGCGCCGTAGAAGTCGGCTTCCTTGGCCACTTCCGAGCGGCGGCGCTTGGCTTCGTTCTGGTCGATCAGGCCGGCGTTGAGGTCGGCGTCGATGGCCATCTGCTTGCCGGGCAGGGCGTCCAGGGTGAAGCGCGCGGTCACCTCGGAGATGCGCTCGCCGCCCTTGGTGATGACCATGAAGTTGATGATCATCAGGATCACGAAGACGATCAGGCCGACGATGAAGTTGCCGCCGATCACCACGTGGCCGAAGGCCTCGATCACCTTGCCCGCCGCGCCCGTGCCGGTGTGGCCGTCGAGCAGCACCACGCGAGTGGAAGCGACGTTGAGGGTCAGGCGCAGCAGCGTGGTGACCAGGATCACCGTGGGCAGCAGCGAGAAGTCCAGCGGACTCTTCGACGACACGCTGACCAGCAGCACCAGGATCGCCACGACGATGTTGAAGGTGAACAGGGCGTCCAGCACCAGCGGCGGCAGCGGCAGGATGATCATCGAGAGGATCGACAGGATGATCAGCGGGATGCCGATGCGGCCGCTCTGGAAGGTCGGCAATAGTGACTGCAGTAGGCGCATGGTCAGACTCTGTTCAGCAGTTCTTCGGGAATGGGGACGTTACGGATCAGCTCCGGGCGTTCACGGCGCCCGGAGCGCCAGGCCTTGAGCTGGAGGATGTAGGTCAGGACGTGGGCGACGGCCTTGTACAGCTGCGCCGGGATCTGCTGGTTCACCTGGGTGGTGGCGTAGATCGCACGGGCCAGCGGCGGCAGTTCGAGCACTTCGAGGTCATGGGCCTTGGCCATCTTGCGGATGTACAGCGCGGTCTCGTCCAGGCCCTTGGCGACCACGTAGGGCGCCTGGGCCTTCTTCGGGTCATAGCGCAGCGCCACGGCGAAGTGCACCGGGTTCACTATCACCACGTCGGCGGTCTTGATCGTCTTGCTGATCTGCCGGTGCACCAGCTGGCGCTGCAACTGGCGGATGCGCGCCTTCACCTCCGGGCGGCCTTCCTGGTTCTTGTGCTCTTCCTTGCGCTCCTGCTTGGTCATGCGCAGCTTCTTCTTGAAGAAGAAGTACTGGATCGGGATATCGATGACCGAGAACAGGATGAACACCACCAGCAGTGAAAGCGTGATGTCGTAGAAGGTGCCGAAGGCCGTGGCGATGGCACTGCGCACATCGCCGCGCTGCAAGGCGAGCAGGCCGGGCAGGGCGCCGTGCAGTTGGTAAAGGGCGACAGCGATCAGCACGGCGATCTTCAGCAGCGACTTGGCCAGCTCCGTCCAGTTCTGCAGCGAGAAGATGCGGCCGAACCCGGTGATCGGGTTGAGCTTCGACAGCTTGGGCATGAAGTTCTTGCTGGAGAAGATCCAGCCGCCGGGGATCATCGAGAACAGCACCACCAGCAGTGGCGTGACCAGCAGCGGCAGCAGCGTGGTGATGAACAGCACCAGGTGGTGGCCGAGCACCAGCGGCAGGTCGTCGAGGCCGATCTCGCTGTTCCTCAGGTCGATGAAGGACAGCGCGAAGCCCTGCTTCAGGCCGTCGTAGAAATGCTCCACGCAGAACTTCAGGGCGATCAGCGTGGCCAGCAGCGAGAGCGTGGTGGAGAGGTCCTTGGAGCGGCTGACCTGACCATCCTCGCGGCTCTTCTTGAGCTTCTGCTGGGAGGCCTCTTCCGTCTTCTCCTGGGCACTGTGCTGGTCAGCCATGGTGCCCCTCGCGGAAGATCACGCCGATGGCGTCGAGCAGTTGGCGGGTGAGCTTCAGGTAGTTCTCGGGGATGTCCGGCAGGGTCAGCCAGATGCACATCAGGCCAGCCAGCACGGCCATGGGAAAGCCCAGGGAGAACAGGTTCAGCGCCGGCGAGATGCGGTTGAGCAGGCCGAAGCAGAACTGCACGAGGGTCATGCAGAACACCACCGGCAGGGTGATCAGCACCGCGGCGGCGAATACCCAGGCCAGGCTGCCGGCCACCGATTCCAGCCCCAGGTAATGCAGGCCGCTGCCCACCGGCCAGTAGACGAAGCTCTGGTAGAGGATGCTCACCACCAGCAGGTGGCCGTCGATGGAAAGGAACAGGAACACCAGCAGGATGAAGTACAGCTGGTAGAGGATCGAGGACGACGACACGCCGTTCATGGGATCGTTGTACACCGCCATGCTCAGGCCGAGCTGGGTGGAGATCACGTCGCCCACCAGGGTGAACACGGTGAACACCAGCATCAGCGCCAGGCCCAGCATCAGGCCGAAGGCGACCTGCTCCAGTGCCACCAACAACCCCTGGGCCGACAGCGGATCGATGGCCGGCGGGCGCGGCAGCGCGGCGCCGAGGGCGACGGTCAGCGCCAGGCCGAGGAGGATGCGCAGGCGCATGGGGATCGCCTTGTGGCTGAAGATCGGCGCCAGGGCGAACACCGCCATGATCCGGCAGAAGGGCCACCACCAGGCCTGCAGCGTTTGCAGGTAGTCGAAGGCCTGCAGGATGGATGCACCTTGCTGCATGGCATCAGCCGACCAGGCGGCCTGCCTGGTGGAACGACTCGATGAACAGTTCGGACAGGGTGCGCAGGATCCAGTGCCCGGCGAACACCAGCATCCCCAGGGTGATCAGCAGGCGTGGCAGGAAGCTGAGCATCTGTTCGTTGATCTGCGTGGCGGCCTGGAAAATGCTGACCAGCAGGCCGCCGATCAGGCTCGGCACGATCAGCACGCAGACGATCAGCGCGGTGATGTGCACGGCGTTGGAAACGATGTCGACGGCGCTTTCCGGGGTAAGCATGGCGTTTTCCGAAAGGCCGCTAGAACGGCTGCACGCTGCTGGTCAGCGTGCCCATCATCAGGGCCCAGCCGTCCACCAGCACGAAGATCATCAGCTTGAACGGCAGCGAGATCATCATCGGCGAGAGCATCATCATGCCCATCGCCATCAGCACGCTCGCCACCACCAGGTCGATCACCAGGAACGGGATGAAGATCATGAAGCCCAGCTGGAACGCGGTCTTCAGCTCGCTGAGCACGAAGGACGGCAGCAGCAGGGAGAAGTCCAGGTCCTCCAGTTTCTCCGGCAGGGTTTCGCCGGCCAGCGAGACCATGGTTTCCAGCGAGGTGCGGTTGGTCTGCGCGAGCATGAAGCGGCTCAGCGTCTGCTTGGCGTGGCCCAGGCCGTCTTCCAGGCTGATCTGGTCGGCCTCGAAGGGCTGGTAGGCGTTGACGTAGATGTCCTGCCACACCGGGCGCATCACCAGCAGCGTCATGATCAGGGCAATGCCCACCAGCACGTTGTTCGGCGGGCTCTGCTGCAGGCCGATGGCCTGCCGGAGGATCGCCAGCACGATGACGAAACGGGTGAAGCAGGTCATCAGCATGAGCATCGCCGGGAGGAAGCCCAGCAGTGTCATGACGATGAGGATCTGCAGCTTGACGCTGAAGGCCTGGCCGTCCGCCGTGTCGTGCAGGTTGAACAGCGTGACCTCGCCGCCGGCCGCCTGCGCGTAGAGCGGGCACAGGGCGGCCAGGCAAAGGCCCGCAGCCGCCAGGCGTCGGCGCCAGATCATGCGGTCAGCGCGTCCAGGCTGGCGCCGCACAGTTCCAGCACGCGCAGGCCATAGTTGCCGTTCATCACCACCACTTCGGCCTTGGCGAACAGCGCGCCATTGACCTTCACGTCCAGCGGCTCGCCGGCGAGCTTGTCGAGGATGATCACGCTGTTGGCGTCGACGTCCATCAGCTCCTTCAGCGAGATCTCGACCGAGGCGACCTCCAGGGTGACGTTCACCGGAATCTTGCCGAAGAAGCTCAGGTCCTGCTGCGGCAGCGACGCGCGCACGGGCTCGGCGGGGATGTCGGTGACGTCCTGGGTCAGGTCGAGGTCGCCATCGTTGATCAGCGACTCGAACTCGGAGTCGGAGAGAGAACCGGTCATGGGTTTTTCACGCTTTCCAGGGAGGAGAGGAAGAGGGTGCCGTCGTCTTCGAAGATGGCGCCGCGGAACAGCTTCTGCTGGTTCACGCGGACCTCGACGCGGTCCAGCGGGCGGATCGTCAGCACATCGCCAGGCTCCAGGCCGAGCACTTGCGAGAGCGGCATCCTGGCGGCGGCGACGACGCAATCCAGGCGCAGCGGCAGGTGCTTGATGTGCTCCACCGGGTTGCCGGTCAGGCGCGGTGGTGGCGGGCCGGCGAGGCGGCGGGTGAGTTCGTCCGCCAGCGGGTTGTCCAGGTAGAGGTAGAGCGAGGAATGTTCGCCAGTCAGGTGGCTGACGTAGCTGAACTCGGCCACGTACTCCCACTGCACCTCTTCATAGGTGGGGTCGATCTGCTGCAGCCGGCCCACCGACTCGCCCATCAGCAGGGCGCGGCCGAACAGGTCGACCACGTCCAGGCCGAGGCGGTCGAGCATGCGTTGCTCGGAGCTGCTGATCGGCGGCGTATCGCGATTGGCGACCAGGGTGCCGCCGTAATAACACTCGATGACTTCGGTCAGCAGGGCACGGTCCATGGCGAAACCGAACTTGCCCAAAGGCGAATCGAACAGGCATTCCAGTTCACGGGGAAGTTCCTCGTGAATACGCAGGTTATCCAGTTCGAGATTGATTCGATAATGCCGCAGGAAATAGTCGCTGATGATCCGCGGATACTTTCCGGAGATCTCTTTGATATGCTGCGGAATCTTGTGATAATGCCGGCCGAGTTTCTGCGGTTTCAGTCGAATCAGACTGTCGGCGGGCACGCCATGGTGGACTTTTGATTTGCCAGTCATGCTCAGCGTCGTACTTCCAGGTTCGATCTGCCATCTGCCCAAGGACACGCAAGGTGTCTTGACCGCCGGGGTCGGCTGATCGTTGCTCGCGGCATGCTCTGTCTGTCAGGAGGCCCGTGACTGCTGCGTCACAGGCTGCTGACATGGCGCAATGATAGCGATCTGAGGTCGCCCGATTAAATCAATAGATATCAAATGCTGTTTTTGACGGAACTTTTTGTCTATTGATCTTAATTAATCGGCGGGAAGCTATGGCGATTTACTGGCACTTGTTAGTGTGGGCGGGTTGGTTATAGGTTGCGCAACTTCATGGAGACGTAAGTTGCTGCAATGCCACCCGTGAGATAAGCCGTCCTGGAAAACGTTCCGCTGTTCCCGATGTATGTTTCGGGAGACGCAAGCGATGTAACGAATGGCGGCTATCGAACGCACTAGCGAATGGAAAGTTGCGGTGACCAGTTTAAGCCAGTCGATCGATCATTTATGTGAAACGCTGCTCGAAGAGCGGCCTGCGCAGAAAAAAGTTGCGATCATCGGGCCGTCCTCGGACGCCGCTCACGCGCTTCTATTGCAGGCGCTGCTGGCCGAAGGTTGCCGCGTCGAACGCTTCTCCGGGTTCGCCGAACTGGCTCGCGCACGCAGCGACGCCTCCCTGCTGTTCATCCTCGCTGGCGCCTTCCCCGCGCCCGACCTTTATGCGCAGGTCGGCGCGCTGCTCAGCGACGGTCGCGAACGCGATGTGGTGCCCATCGTCGGCTATGAAGAGCAGGACAAGGCCGCCACCCTGCTCGACCTCGGTTGCGTCGACTACCTGCTGTCACCCTTTGGCGCCGGCCAGCTGGCCGCGCTGCTGCGCCGCCAGGAAGCTTCCAGCGCCGCCCAGGAACTGTTCGTCTCGCGTTCCCAGGCCGGCCGCCGCCTGCTGGCCATGGCGCAACGCGTCGCGCAGACCCGCGCGCCGATCCTGATCACCGGCGAGACCGGCACCGGCAAGGAGCTGCTGGCCCGCTACATCCACGGCATCGCCAGCCCGGACGCGCCCTTCATCGCAGTGAACTGCGCAGCGATCCCCGAGGCGATGCTCGAATCCATCCTCTTCGGCCACGAACGCGGCGCCTTCACTGGCGCGGTGACTGCCCAGCCGGGCAAGTTCGAGCTGGCCAATGGCGGCACCCTGCTGCTGGACGAGATCGGCGAACTGCCGCTGGCGCTGCAGGCCAAGCTGCTGCGCGTGCTGCAGGAGCAGCGCGTGGAGCGCCTGGGCGGACGCCGCGAGATCGAGCTGGACGTGCGCATCATCGCCGCCACCAACCGCGACCTGCAGGCCGAGGTCAACGAAGGGCGCTTCCGCGCCGACCTGATGTTCCGCCTCGACGTGCTGCCGCTGCACATCTCCCCCCTGCGCGAGCGCAAGGAGGACGTGCTGCCACTGGCCCGCCGCTTCATCCGCCAGTACGCCCCGCAGGACGCCGAGCACGACCTGCTCACCGAGTCCGCCAGCCGCGCGCTGTTGCAGCACGACTGGCCGGGCAACGTGCGCGAGCTGGAGAACACCCTGCAACGCGCCCTGGTGCTGCGCAACGGCCTGTTCATCCAGCCTCGCGACCTCGGCCTGGCTGCGCCGGAAGCGCCCATGGCCACCGTTGCCGCGGTGATCCCGCTGGCGGCCGAGGGCGGCCGCGCTGCGCTGCGCGCCAGCGGCAAGCTCGCCGAGTACCAGCACGTGATCGACACCATCCGCCGTTTCGGCGGGCACAAGACCAAGGCCGCCGAGAGCCTGGGCATGACCACCCGCGCACTGCGCTACCGGCTCAACGCGATGCGTGAGCAGGGCGTGCAGGTGCACTTCTGATTTCGTCTTCCGGGGGAGACCTTCCATGAGTTCGATCATGCAGGTGCAGCAGGACATGCTGGACCGGATGAACCGCTACGCCGACCTGGCCAGCGGCCCGGCCGTGCGGCCCGCCGCGCAGCTTTCCGGCAATGCGCCGGCGCAGGGCATCGGCGCCAGCTTTGAGCAGGCGCTGCGTTCGGTGGACGCCGAGCAGCACCAGTCCAGCGCCGCCATGGCCGCGGTGGACAGCGGCCAGAGCGACGACCTGGTCGGCGCCATGATCCAGAGTCAGAAGGCCAGCGTGTCGTTCTCTGCGCTGCTGCAGGTGCGCAACAAGCTCACCGGCGCCTTCGACGAAATCATCCGCATGCCGCTGTAAGGACTGACAGTGCTGCAGAAACTCAAAGGGCGCCTGCCGCTCGACAAACTCAAGCTCGACCCGCGCCTGGGGCTGCTCGTTATCGCCCTGGGCGCTGCGTTGCTGGCCGCCGCCGTGGTCTTCTATCTATGGCGCGACCAGGGGGCCTACCGCCCGCTGTACGGCGCCGGCGAAGCCTACCCGGCCGCCGACGTGATGCAGGTGCTGGACGCCGAAGCCTTCGACTATCGCCTGCACCCGCAGAGCGGCCAGGTGCTGGTGCGCGAAGAGGACCTGGCCCGCGCGCGAATGCTGCTCGCGGCCAAGGGCGTGAAGGTATCGGTGCCGGCTGGCTACGAGCTGTTCGACAAGGATGAGCCGCTGGGCACCAGCCATTTCCTCCAGGACGTGCGCCTCAAGCGCAGCCTGGAAGGCGAGCTGGCGCGGACCATCATGGGCCTGAAGGGTATCGAGCAGGCGCGTGTGCATGTCGCCCGCGAGGACAGCAATTCCTTCGTCGTAGGCCGTCGCGAACCGGCCAAGGCCTCGGTGCTGCTGCAACTCGCGCCCGGCCAGCGGCTGAGCCCGGAGCAGGTCGGCGCCATCGTCAACCTGGTGGCCGGCAGCGTGCCGCAGCTCAAGCCCGAAGACGTCAGCGTGGTGGACCAGAACGGTGTGCTGCTGTCGCGCGGCATCAACGGCGCTGGCGGCCCATCGCAGAACTGGCAGGCGGTGGACGAGTACCAGCGCAAGGCCGTGGGCAATGTCGAGGAAGTGCTGGCGCCGGTGCTGGGCCTGGGCAATTACCGCATCAGCGTCTCCGCCGACATCGACTTCAGCCAGAAGGAAGAAACCCTGCAGGCCTACGGCGAGGCGCCGCGTCTGCGCAGTGAATCGCTGCGCAACGAGACCACACTCGACCAGTTGGCCCTTGGCGTACCCGGCTCGCTGAGCAACCGTCCGCCGGAGCCGCCGCCGCAGGCGCAGCAGGGCCAGGCGCAGAACGCCAACGCCCCGGCCGGCAACGGCAAGACCGCCAGCACCGACAACAAGGCCGCGACCTCGACCCGCAACGAGACCACCCGGCAGAACGATTTCGACCAGAGCGTCACCCACATCAAGTACCCGGCCTTTGCCCTGCGTCAGCAGAGCGTGGCGGTGGTGATCAACGCCAGCACGGCCCCCGAAGGCGGCTGGACCGACAAGGCCCGCGCCGACCTGGAAGCCATGGTGAAGAGCGCCGTGGGCTTCAACGCGCAGCGCGGCGACCTGATCACCGTCAGCGTGTTCCCGTTCGCCGCCACCGCGGTGGAAGAGTCCTCGGCGAGCTGGTGGGAAAGCAGCGCCCTGCAATCCCTGGTGCGCTACACCGTGCTCGGCCTGATCGCGCTGCTGTTCCTGCTCTTCGGCGTCCGCCCGGCAGTGCGCAGCCTGACCCAGCGCACCCAGCCGGCAGCCACCGTGGCCCTGCCCGACGGTGCCGGCGACTACCCGCTGGCCCTGGATGCCGAGCGGCGCCTGGCGCTTTCCAATGAAACCGTCGGTGGCCTCAACGTCCTCGGCGAGCTGAACCCGCTCTCGGAGATCCGCCTGCCGGCGCCGGGGTCGGGGCTGGAACACCAGATCGAGCATCTGCAGATGCTGGCGAAGAACGACCCGGAACGGGTCTCGGAAGTGATCAAGCACTGGATTGGCCGCAATGACCGACACGAGCCTGCCTGAAGAACCGAAAAAGCGCGGCCCGCAGATGCGCGCCGTGAGCTCGCTGGAACAGGCGGCGATCCTCATGCTGAGCATGGGTGACGAAGCCTCCGCGGGCATCCTGCGCAATTTCAGCCGCGAGGAGATCGTCAGCATCAGCCAGGCGATGGCGCGGCTGTCCAACGTCAAGCAGAACACCGTCTCCGACGTCATCGGGCGCTTCTTCGACGACTACAAGCTGCAGTCCAGCATCAAGGGCGCCTCGCGCTCCTACCTCGCCGGCATGCTCGGCAAGGCGCTGGGCAGCGACATCACGCGCAACCTGCTGGACAGCATCTACGGCGAGGAAATCCGCGCCAAGATGGCGCGCATGGAGTGGATCGATCCCAAGCAGTTCGCCGCGCTGATCGCCAAGGAACACGCGCAGATGCAGGCGGTGTTCCTCGCCTTCCTGCCGCCGGGCATGGCCACCGACGTGCTCGAGGCGATGCCCGCCGAACGCCAGGACGAACTGCTGTTCCGCATCGCCAACCTCAGCGAAGTGAACAGCGACGTCATCGCCGAGCTGGAACAACTGATCGACCGCAGCCTGCGTGTGCTCTCCACCCAGGGCTCGCAGGTACGCGGGGTCAAGCAGGCGGCGGACATCATGAACCGCTTCAAGGGCGACCGTAACCAGATGTTCGAGCTGCTGCGCGCCCACAACGACAGCCTGGTCGGCAAGATCGAGGATGAGATGTACGACTTCTTCATCCTCTCCCGGCAGAACCAGGAAGTGCTGCAGACCCTGCTGGAAGTCATCCCGCTGGACGAGTGGGTGGTCGCGTTGAAAGGCGCCGAGCCCGAGCTGGTGCGCGCCATCCAGGGCGCCATGCCGAAGCGCCAGATGCAGCAGATGGAGTCGATCAACCGCCGCCAGGGCCCGGTGCCGCTGAGCCGCGTGGAGCAGGTGCGCAAGGAGATCATGGGCGTTGTGCGTGATCTCGCCGCCGAGGGCGACCTGCAGGTGCAGCTGTTCCGCGAGCAGACGGTGGAGTAACCGCGCATGGCGATCAAAGTCATCAAGGCCGACAGCCGTGCCTGGCGCCCGTACCGCTTCCCGCCACGCTGCGCGACCGCCAGCGCCGACAACCACGGCTGGGACAGCGACCCGGCCGCGCGCCAGCGCGCCATCTCCGAAGGCTTCCAGGAAGGCCTGGAGAAGGGCTACCAGGACGGCGTCGGCGAAGGCCGCGAGGCAGGCTTGCGCGAAGGCTTCGAGGCTGGTCGCCAGGACGGCCTGCGCAAGGGCCGCGAGGAAGGTCGAGCCGCTGGCCGGCAAGTGTTCGATGAAGCCAGCGCGCCGTTGCAGGCCGCCGTCGAGGCCTTCACCGACTATCACCAGGCCTTCCAGCATGCGCGGCAGAAAGAGCTGCTGGAGCTGGTGCAGAAGGTGGCGAAGCAGGTCATTCGTGTTGAACTCACGCTCAATCCCACGCAGCTGCTGACGCTGGCCGAGGAAGCCCTTGCCGCGATGCCGGGCGAGCAGGGCGAGGTGCAGATCCTGCTCAACCCGGAAGAATGCGCGCGGATTCGTGAGCTGAACCCCGAGCGCGCCGCCAGGTGGCGACTGGTGCCGGACGAGCGCCTGGCGCTGGGCGAATGCCGTGTCGTTACCGCCCAGGCCGAAGCCGACATCGGTTGCCAGCAGCGCTTGGACAGTTGCATGGAAGCGCTGAGCGCGCACCTGCAGGACGAAGACTGACGTGGCCCTGGGCGACGGCTTCAAGCTCGAAGAAGCGCTGCGCTCGCTGGATTCGGTCCAGCTGGCGCGGGTCAGCGGTCGCCTGGTGCGCGTCTCCGGCCTGCTGCTGGAAAGCCTCGGCTGCCGGCGCATGACCGGCCAGCGCTGCTACGTGGAAGTCGCCGACGGCGAGCGCCTGGAGGCGCAGGTGGTCGGCTTCAACCGTGATATCACCTACCTCATGCCTTTCAAGAAACCCGTCGGCCTGACCTCCGGCTCGCGGGTATTCCCGGCACCGGACGAAGCAGTGCTGCATATCGATCATTCCTGGCTGGGGCGCGTGGTCAACGGCCTCGGCGAACCGCTCGACGGCCTCGGCAAACTCGCTGGCCGTCATCCCCTGCCCACCGAATTGCCGCAGGTGAACCCGCTGCGCCGGCGCCCGGTGTCCGAGCCGCTGGACGTTGGCGTGCGCGCCATCAACGGCCTGCTGACCCTGGGCAAGGGCCAGCGCGTCGGCCTGTTCGCCGGCAGCGGGGTGGGCAAGAGCGTGCTGCTGGGGATGATCACCCGGCAGACCAAGGCCGATGTGGTAGTCGTCGGCCTGATCGGCGAGCGCGGCCGCGAGGTGCAGGAGTTCATCCTGCACTCCCTCGGCCCGGAAGGTTTGCAGAAGGCCGTGGTGGTGGTGGCGCCGGCCAATGAATCGCCATTGATGCGCCTGAAGGCCACCGAGCTGTGCCACAGCATCGCCGCGTATTTCCGCGACCAGGGCAAGGACGTGCTTCTGCTGGTGGACTCCCTGACCCGCTACGCCATGGCCCAGCGCGAGATCGCCCTGGCGCTGGGCGAGCCGCCGGCGACCAAGGGCTATCCGCCGTCGGTGTTCGGCATGCTCCCGGAACTGGTGGAAAGTGCCGGCAACGGCGAGGGCGAGACGGGCAGCCTGAGCGCCATCTACACCGTGCTGGCGGAAGGCGACGACCACCAGGACCCGATCGTCGATTGCGCCCGTGCGATCCTCGATGGGCACATTGTGCTGTCGCGGCGCCTGGCGGATGTCGGACATTACCCGGCCATCGACATCGGCGCTTCGGTCAGTCGCTGCATGAGCCAGGTGGCGGACCCTCTGCATCTTTCCGCGGCAAGGCAGTTCAAGGAGTTCAGCGGCACCTACGAGCGCATCAAGGAGCTCATCCCGCTGGGCGGCTACACGCCGGGCATGGACGTGAAGACCGACCGCGCCGTGCAGCTGGCGCCGATGCTGGAGCGCTACCTGCGCCAGGAAACGGCGGATGGTGCCGAGCTGGCCAACAGCGTCGCCACCCTGCAAAGCATCGTTGGTGGCCGCTGATGAAGGCGCAGATCGACATGCTCGGGCGCCTGGCCGATGTGCGCGGTGGCAAGGTCCGCGAGCTGCTGGGTCGAGTGAATTACCAGCAGACGCTGTGCCAGCGCTACCGCAACAACATCACCGGACTCGACCGCCTGTGTGGCTTCAGTGTCGCCACCAGCACGCCGTTGCAGCGGCACAACCAGCAGCAGTACAAGGCGACCCTGCACAAGATGCTGCAGTTGCAGCGCCGCGAGCTGGAAGTCGCCGAACAGGCCCTGGCGCGTATTCAGGGCGAGTTGCTGGCGGCCATGCGCAGCGAGAAGGTGCTGACCCAGGTCATCGAGGCCAAGGTCGGCCAATGGCAGGCGCAGCTTGCGCAGCAGGAACAGAAAATCCAGGATGGCCTCGCCGCGCAGTCCTGGTGGCGGGCGCGGGCTTGAAACCGGTGAACATGGCGGATAACGCGTTCCGCGTTATGCGCCCTACGCCGGGACATGGAGCCGTAGGGCGAATAACCGCTTGCGGTTATCCGCCGGCCGTTTGGCGAACTCTGAACATGGCATTTAAGTTTTCCTTCGAGGCGGTCGCCCTCTGAGGG
This sequence comes from Pseudomonas sp. PDNC002, assembly GCF_016919445.1. NCBI lineage: Bacteria > Pseudomonadati > Pseudomonadota > Gammaproteobacteria > Pseudomonadales > Pseudomonadaceae > Pseudomonas > Pseudomonas sp. PDNC002. Next base: position 1,420,091 of record NZ_CP070356.1, read on the forward strand.
AAAGCCCCAAAAATACTCGGATAACGACCATGGAAATCACCCGGCAACTGACCAGCGCCGCGCTGGCCACCAGCGAGTCCGCCAAGAGCGCGCGCAGCGAGCGTGCCGCCCCGGTGGCAGAGACCAGCGCCAGTGCGCCGGTCAGCGATTCGCTGCGCCTGGACGAGATGCAGGAAACCCTGCGCGCCATGCCCGACGTGGACCAGGATCGCGTCGCCGAAATCCGCCGCGCCCTGATGAATGGCGATCTGGCCAACGACACACGCCTGCTCGCCACCAGCATTCTCTCCTACCATCGCGGCAGCGACGCATGACCCAGCGCGCGCGGCTGTTGCAGGTGATCGAGCAGGACATCCAGCAGGATGCCCGCGATTGCCTGGCGCTGCGCGAGCGCCTGCAGGAGCTGTATCGCCACCTGCTGGCGCGGGACAGCGCGCAGATCGAAGCGCTGAATCCCGATATCCAGGCGCTGCTCGACGCTGTCGCCGGCCGCGCCCAGCGCCGCAGCCGCGTGCTGCGCGCCTTCCATCTGCCGATGGACGCAGAGGGCATGCGCACGCTGCTCTCCAACTACACGCCGCCGCGCCGTGAGGAGCTGCAGCAGGAGTGGCTGCAACTGGGCCAGCTCACTGCCCAGTGCAAGCGCCTCAACGAGCGCAACGGCAAGCTGCTGGCGATGCACCACGACATCCTCAGCCAGCTGATGGGCGATCCGCGCGAACAGCCGGTGTATTCCCAGCAGCTGTACTGACCTGATTCGTAGGAGCGGACTCCGTCCGCGATGGTGTCCGGCGTGATGCGGACCTATCGCGGACGGAGTCCGCTCCTACGCGAGTTCCTGTCTCTCTGTGCAGTGCACAAGGCCCCTCACCCTAACCCTCTCCCGCTTGCGGGAGAGGGGACCGTTCGGCGCAGGATGAAACCTCGACATCAGCCAGCACAATCTGCCCCCTCTCCCTCAGGAGCGGGGCGCGTAGCCAGGGCTGGGGTGAGGGAAGGCCGCTGGCAGCGATACGTCCGGCAGCGGCTGCAGAGTCTGCAAAAACACCCCGCCGAAACCCCTTAACAAATCCCTCCCCACGGTCGCCCTTCCTCTGCATCAGGGCGCGCGCCCGGCAGGCGGAAATTCCGCTTCCCGCTACGCGCCAAACCACGCCGGGCGGAAGTTCACCTTCTCCCCGGGTAGCCCGCAAAGCCTTGAACGACGGGCCTTACGGCATTGGCATCGTAATTGCTCCTGACCTTATGCAGAGGGGGGGCACAAAGAGGTGGATTCAGATGGCGACCATAGATTCCGATTACGTCAAACAGATGGCCCAGCAGCTGGCCACGTACGAAGTGCAGAACGGCCTGAGCAAGGCTGATCGCAACAAGTCGTCGTACCAGTCCCAGCTGACCGCGGTGACCTCCCTGGAGACGGCGCTCAAGAGCTTCTCCACGGCGGTGAAGAACCTGCAGGGCGTGACCGGCAGCAAGACCAGCATGCTGGTCAACAGCGCCACCCTGAGCAAGGACGGCTACCTGACCGCCAAGGTGGACAAGACCGCTGTGCCCGGCAGCTACGACTTCTTCGTCGAGCAGCTCGCCACCAGTCACCAGCTGTCGCTCTCCGGTTTGCAGGCCAGCGACATCGACACCCAGGGCACCCTGACCCTGGGCCAGAACGGCAAGTCCTTCGACATCGACCTGAGCAAGATCGACACCGACGGTGACGGCAGCAACTCGCTGGACGAGTTGGCTGCGGCGATCAACAAGGCCACCGACAACACCGGCGTGAAGGCCACCCTGGTGCGCAGCAACGGCCAGGTCTCGCTGGTACTGGGCGCGGACAAGTCCGGCGCGGCGAATGCCATCAGCCTGTCGCTGAGCGGCACCGACAGCGGTAACAGCGCCTTCGAGAACGCCATCGGCAATCCGCAGGAGCTGTCCAAGGCGCAGGACGCCCGTGTCCGCCTGGGCGGCGAGAGCGGCATGTTGCTGAGCAACGCCAGCAACACCTTCGACAACATCATCGACGGCGTCAGCGTCACCTTCACCCAGGCGCAGAAGCCCGGCGAGGCGCCCATCACCATGACCGTGGCGCAGGATCAGAGCGAGACCAAGAAGAAGGTGCAGACCTTCATCGACGCCTTCAATGCGCTGGCCGGCCAGATCGACAGCCTGACCGCCGCCGGCGACCAGAACGGCAACGCCCGTGGCGCCCTGGCTGGCGACTCCAGCGTGCGGGCCATCGAGAACGCGCTGAACCAGATGGTCCGCACCACCTTCGGCGGCGCCAACCTGATCAACTTCGGCATCAGCGCCGACCGCAGCGGCAAGCTGACCCTCGATGCCACGCGCTTCGAGAAGGCCATCGCCGCCGACCCGGAAGGGCTCGACAAGCTGTTCATGGGCAAGGGCAACCTGCTCGACAGCCTGGACAAGGGTGTCGCGGTCTACACCAACAGCACCAACGGTGTGATGAAGAACCGCAAGGACGCGCTGAACAACAGCCTGCGCCGCGTCGACGATGACTACGACAACCTGCAGAAGCAGTACGACACCTACTACGCGCGCTACCTCAAGCAATACACCTCGATGATGCAGGTCATGCAGTCGATGAGTCAGACCAGCGGGATGTTCGGATGAGTGCCTACGGCATGAACGAAAGCTACGACAGCTATCGGATGATCGACCTGGAGGCCAAGGCCGCGTCGTCTTCGCCCTATGAACTGGTGCTGGTGCTGTTCGACGGCCTGCTCGACGAGCTGGCCCGTGCCCGTGGGCATATCGAGCACAAGCGTTATCAGCAGAAGGGCCGCTCGCTGGAGAAGTGCCTGAACATCCTCAATGGGCTCAACGGCGCGCTCGACTACGAGAATGGCGGCGACACCGTCCAGGGCCTGGCGCGCCTGTACGACTACTGCATCTACCGGCTCTCCGACGTCAGCGTGTCGCTGGACGTCGCCGGCATCGATGAAGTCGTGCGCCTGCTGGGCATCCTGCGCGAAGGCTGGGAGGGCGTGAGTGCCGCTCGTGGATGATCGCCAGCGCCTGCTCGAGCTGTACGAACGGCTCGGTGCGGCGCTGCAGCGCAAGGACTGGAAAGCCATGGGGCAGGTCGACCTGGCGATCCGCGCGCAACTGGTGACGATGTCGTCGCAAGCCGGGTTGGCGGCCGATGTGCTGCTGGCCAAGAAACGTCTCAAGCGCCTGCATGAGCAGGCATCCCAGGCCTGCGCCGAGGAGTGCGAGCGCCTGCGTCGCCTGCTGCTGTCGCACCTGGAGTACGCCGAGGGGCGTTCGGCGTACATGCAGGTGGACAGCTTCCAGGAGGGTCGATAGACCGTGATCCAGTTACCGACCCAATCCCCGCCCACCACGGACCGCGATGCGCGCCCGGTGGCCGAGGCACGTCCGCCGGTTTCAACGCGTGACGACTCACGCGTTGCCGGCTTCCGCGCGCAGCAGCCGACGCAGTCGAATGCCGGCGAGCGGGCGATCAGCGTGCAGTCCTTCCTGACCCAGTTCGACACGGCGCAGGTCGAGCAAACCACGCAGCCACCGACCGTCGCGCAGCCGGGGCTTCCCGAGGCACTGCCTGCGGAAGACACCGACGCCGACATGTCCGCCCAGCGGGTCGACGATGCCTCGCCTTCCGGCGCGGAAAGCTGGCTCGCCGGCATGCTCAGCCAGGCCGGGCTGGTGGTCCAGGCGCGGGATAATCCACCGGCACGGACTTCCGCACAGGTTCCGGGGTTCGCCACCCAGTCCGTCGATCCATCTGTGCAGTCCGCACCCGCTGCGGTCAAGCCCGAAGACATGCTGCTGCCGCCCGCCGAGCCGCAGGACGAGGCTGGGAAAGTCGCTGCCCCGGCCCCGCGCGAGGCCACCCAGAGCCAGGCGCAGACGCTGCTGCAACAGCACCTGACTGCGACCTCGGTGGCACCGGAATCCCCCGCGCCGTCATTGCCTGGTGCAGCGCCCGTCACGAGTCTTCCGGCCGGCGACAACAACGCTCCAGCCACTGTCAGCGCAGCCGCGACGCCACTGTTCGACAAGCCCCTGCACCTCAAGGGCAACACCGAGGCCCATTGGGGCGAGCAGATGCTGACGGCGCTGCGCGACAACGTCGAGCTGCAACTGACCCAGCGCGTACAGAACGCCACGATCCGTCTCGATCCGCCGGAGCTGGGCGCCATGGAGATCCTCGTGCGCCACGAGGCCGGCCAGCTCAACGTGCAGATTTCCGCCAGCAACGGCGACGTCGTGCGCCTGCTGCAGAACACCAGCGAGCGACTGCGCCAGGAGCTGGTCGGGCAGAACTTCCTGCAGGTCAACGTGCAGGTCTCGCCCGATGCCCAGTCCGGCCAGCAAGGCCAGCAGAACCGCCAGCGCTTTGCCGACGAGCAGGTCGCGGTCGCCGCCAACCCGCGCGATGCGCAGGCGGGCGAGCGCTCCGCGCCGCGTGGCGACAGCGACGTACTGATTACCGTGTAGGCCGTCTGCGGTCCGCATCCCCACAGGATTTTTCGAGAAACCCCATGTCCACGCCGCGTCTCGTTCTACTGATGCTCATCGTGAATATCGCCGTCGTGCTGGGTGGCGTGTTCGTCAATTACAAGATGATCAAGTCCGCCAGCCTCGCCCCGGCCGCTGCTGCTTCCGACAAGGAGGGCGGCAAGGAAGACGCCGGGGAGGAGGAAGAGCAGGAGAGCGCCGAATACCTCTTCGTGCCGGTGGAAAAGATCATCGTCAGCTCCCGTGGCGAAGACCGCGAACACTACTTCGTGATCGACCTGGTGCTGCAGGCCAAGGCTGAGCAGGAGCGCAAGAAGCTGGAAAGCGTCGCGCCCATGGTGCGCAGCTCGGTGGTTGCAAACCTGACCCCGGAGAAGTTCGAAGTGCTGCGTGCCATGCCCATCGGCGACGTGCAGACGCGCCTGGAGAAGGCGGTGATCGACGACTTCGCCGCGCGCAAGGTGGTGGTGCCCTTCGAGCACGTGATGCTCAGCAAGATGGTCGTCCAGTAAGCCGCCATGCATGCCCTTCGCGATCCCGCCTGCGACTACGTCGCCGCCTATGCCGGTGAGGGTGGACATGTCCGCCTGACGCCGGCCGCCGAGCAGCGCTGGATGATGCAGTACCTGCCCCTGGTACGCCGCATCGTCAGCCAGCTGTCGCTGCAGGCCAACCAGGTGCTGGACCGCGAGGACATGGAGCAGATCGGCCTGATGGGCCTGCTTGAAGGCCTGCGCCGCTACGGCGAACCGGATGAGCAGTTCGGCCGTTTCGCCGCGCTGCGTATCCGTGGTGCGATCCTCGACGAACTTCGTCGCCTCGACTGGCGGCCGCGCCAGGTCCGGCAACAGGCGCACAAGGTGCGCGATGCGATCCGCGCGCTGGCACGCCAGCTCGGCCGCGTGCCCAGCGACGAAGAGGTACTCGCCGCCACCGGTCTCGACGAGGCGGGCTACCAGGACTACCTGCGCGCCGAATCCTCCGAGGCCATCGAGAGCTTCGACGCGCTGCTGCAAAACGGCCACGACGGCGTGCAGGGAAGCGGCGAAGCGCTGGAGGAGCGGGTGCTCAAGGAGCGTCTGCTGGCCCAGGCGCTGGAACGCCTCAATGAACGCGAGCGGCTGATTCTCAACCTGTATTACCAGCACGAGCTGAACCTCAAGGAAATCGCCCTGGTGCTGGAGCTGACCGATGCGCGCATCTGCCAGCTGATGAAGCAGGCGATCGGCAAGTGCAGCCGTTTCCTCAACGACCCCGACACTCTCTGAAGAATCCATAACCATGCAGAAAATCATCGGCGCCCTGATCATCATCGCCGCCGTGCTCGGCGGCTACGCCATGGCCCACGGCGACATGCGCGCACTCTGGCAGCCGGCGGAAATGCTGATCATCCTCGGCGCTGGCCTCGGCTCGCTGGTCGTCGCCAACCCGCGCGAAGTGCTGCTGGAGATGTGCTCGCAGATCAAGGGCGTGTTCGTCTTCAAGCGCCGTGGCGAGGAGTTCCAGCGCCAGTTGCTGATGCTCCTCTACGAACTGCTGGAGATGGTCGACGTCGGCGGCCTGAAAGTGCTCGATGCACACATCGAGGAGCCGGAGCAGAGCGATCTGTTCGCCCGCTATCCGCTGATCCTCCAGGAAAAGAACCTGATGGCGTTCATCGCCGACAACTTCCGCCTGATGGCCATGGGCAAGATCAGCGCGCACGAGCTGGAAGGCTTCCTCGAGCAGGAGCTGGACGCCATGGAGCACGCCCTGCTGCAACCGTCCAAGTCGCTGCACAAGGTTGGCGAGGCGATGCCCGGCTTCGGCATTCTCGCGGCGATCCTCGGGATCATCATCACCATGGGCAACATCGGCGGATCGGTGGCCGAGATCGGCGCCCACGTGGCGGCCGCGCTGGTGGGGACCTTCTTCGGTATCTTCGTCTGCTACTGCTTGATGGACCCGCTGTCCAACGCCATGTCGCAGCGGGTGAAGACCGAGCTGTCGGCGCTGGAATGCGTGCGCACCACGCTGGTCGCCCACGTCGCAGGCAAGCCGACGCTGCTGGCGGTGGACGCCGGCCGCAAGCTGATCGAGCAGGACGTGAAACCCGCCTTCAAGCAGCTGGAAACCTGGGTGACCCGCTATGAGGAAGAGCGGGACGCAGCATGAAGAAACGTGCCGACAAGCATGGCGAGATCATCATCAAGCGCCGCAGCAAGAAGGGCCACGATGATGAGCACGGCGGCGCCTGGAAAGTCGCCTTCGCCGACTTCACCCTGGCGATGATGGCGCTGTTCATGGTGCTGTGGATCGTCCACCCGCAGACCGAGCCGCAGCCGGTGGCGGTGGGCGATCAGGACGCCAACCCGGTGGTCGATGGTGGCGCCGGCGTGTTCGATGGCGCCAGCCGCACACCTGTCGAACTGGACGGCATGCCCCAGCCGATCAAGACGCCGGAGAAACCCGCGCCGCAGCTCGCGCTCGACGCCGGCAAGCAGGGCAAGGCGGGCGAGCAGGCGAGAGACTCCAACGTGCAGCAGGACGGCGACGGTCGTCAGTACGACAGCAACGAGGACCTGCGCGAGCTGGCCGAGCTGATCCGCGAGGTGTCCGGCAAGGTCGACGCGCTGGCCAACATCGAGGTGACGGTAGTGCCGCAGGGCCTGCGCATCCTGATCAAGGACGACCAGCAGCGCTTCATGTTCGAGCGCGGCCAGGCGACACTCGACCCGCACTTCCGGACCCTGCTCGGCGCGCTGTCCGGCGTGCTGTCCAAGGTGCAAAACAAACTGATCCTCAGTGGCCACACCGACGCCGTGCAGTACCGCCGGCCGGATGGCTACAACAACTGGAACCTGTCCGGCGACCGTGCCCTGCGCGCGCGCAACGTGATGGTCGACAGCGGGCTGCCTGCGGCGCACGTGTTGCAGGTGGCGGCCCAGGCCGATGTCATGCCGCTGCGCCCGGAAGACCCGGAGAACGGCGCCAACCGGCGCATCGAAATCCTGCTACTGACCCAGCGCGCGGAGAGCCTGTACCGGGAAATCTTCGGCGAGAGTTATGCACAGGTGCACTACTCGGCGTCCGGTGCGCAGCTGGTGACGCCCAGGGCAAACGACGCAGCGCCCGCCAAGGCGGCCGCGCCGGTGACGCCGTGAACGGGTCAGCGCTTGCTCAGGTGGTATGGGCAGAACACCTGGCGCGTCTCCACACCGTAGAGGCAGTCGCCCAGCGGTTCGAGGGTGATGCGCGCGCCACGCTGGCGGCCGTAGAGCAGGTTGAAGATCAGCTCGCTGTCCAGGCCGCTGTCGGCCTGCAGGTTGCTGATGCTGTTCTCCTCGACCCGCAGCTGGTAGCGCCCAACGAGGTCGTTGCCGACGCCGCCGGAGACTTCGAGGATGTTGGCGTCCTGCTGGATCATCGAGTAGAAGCGCCCCTCGTGAACCATGGTGGTCTGGGCGATATCCAGTACCCGGCCGTTCCCCAGCACGACTTGCCCGGACGATGCGTAGCGACCGTCGATCTTCGAGGAGCTCTGCGTGTGCTTCCACAGCATGGCTACCGAGAGTGCGAGGCAGGCGAGGCCGAACAGCGAGATCAACAGGCAGCGGCGAGCCACGCCGGCCTGGCGGAACTGGTTCAGTTCAGGCACTTGCGCAGCTGCTCCTGGGGAATCCGGGCGACCTGGCTCTCGTGGATCAGCAGCCAGTTGGACGTGCCTTCGGGTTGCACACAGACCAGTTCGTAGAAACCCGAGGTCATGTGCAGTAGCAAGGCGACGGGGCGAGTGGCCAGGTCGGCGAGCTGGCGCGCCAGCGGCCGGGTGTTGCGCATCAGTCGCTGCAACGCCTGTTCGTTCTCTTCGACGTAGGTGATCTGCAGGCTGCCGACGCTCTCTTCGGCAGTGAGGACCGGGCTGCGCACCTGGGTGTAGTAGAAGGCGCCGGCAAGAACCAGCAGGCCGAGGATGCAGAGGCTGGCGGCGACGAGTTTCAGACGCCGGGGATTCGGCGTTTCGGCGATTGTTTCGGCGCTCGCCAGTGGAATGACTTCCGGTGTGGCGTCGACGATTTCCTCGTCCGGCTCGCTGGCCGCGGTCACCAGGTATTGCGGATTGAACATGTAGCCGCGACGCGGCAGCGTCTGGATGATCTGTCGCTGCTTTTCGTCCGCCAGCACCTGGCGCAGGGTATAGATCTGCTGGTTCAGGCTGCCCTGGCCGACTACCCGGTCGGACCAGGCGTGGGTCAGCAGTTCGTCGCGCGCGACCACGTCTCCCGGGCTTTGCAGCAGGCGTTCGAGCACGCGACTGCCGGAAAAGCCCAGGTCGATGCGTTCCACCTGGCCATCACGGTCGAGGTCGAGCTGATATAGCGCTGGATAGAACTGCGCGATGCAATCGGAACGGCCGGTACGGAGGGTCAGGCAGGCGATGGAAGGCCGACTGTCCGCAAGCGTTGAAGTGAATGTGCTCATCTTGCCCTTGCGAGCCGCTCCCTTGACGGTCGCGGGGAAACTCCATATGTCCATGGAGGCAGGGGCATTATTTTGACGTCAGAAAAATGTGGGTGCAAGTTCTGAATTTTGCACACTCGTGCTTGCAATTTTCACACAAGCCACGAAATCACCACGCCAGAGCGGCGCTACGCGGATGATGCAGCTCGCGCCCACGTGTCAGCGTACCCGCAGACAGCAGAACGCCCCGCCGAGGCGGGGCGTTCGGATGGCACTGCGCGAGACGGAGACGTCTCGCGCGGACCGGGCCTTAGCCCAGCAGGCCCATGATCATGCTGGGCATCTGGCCGGCTTGCTTGAGCATGGAGATGCCGGACTGCATGAGCATGGAGTTCTTGCTCATGTTGGCGCTTTCGACGGCGAAGTCGGCGTCCATGATGCGGCCTTTGGACAGGTCGGTGTTGTCCTTCATGTTGGCCAGGTTGTTGGAGGTGTGCTGCAGGCGGTTGATGTTCGCGCCGAACTGCGCGCGCAGGCTGCCGATGGCGTCCAGCGCCTTGCTGGCGTTATCGATGGAATCGTTGGCGCCGCTCAGGGTTTCCAGCTCGGTGCCGGCAGCCGGGGTGGCGGCGAATTGCTTGGTCAGGGTGCCGAAGGCGTCGGTCACGGCTTTCAGCTGGGTGGCGACGTCGACGTTCAGGGTTTCGGCTTTGTCCGAACCGATCTGGAAGGTCACGCCACCGGTGGTGCCGAACTTGCCGCTGGCGCCATCGACGCCGAACAGCGCGTCACCGGCGAACTTGGTGTTGGAGATGATGTTGGTCAGCTCCTTGCCCAGCTCGTTGAACTCGGCGGACAGGGCCTTGCCGTCGTCGGTGGAGTTGGTGCCGTTGGCGGCCTGGGTGGCCAGGTCCTTCATGCGCTGGGTGATGTCGGTCAGCTCGCTGAACGCGCCGTCGGCGGTCTGCATCAGGGAGATGGCGTCGCTGGTGTTGCGCATGGCCACGTCCATACCGCGGGACTGGGCGTTCAGGCGGGTGGCGATCTGCAGGCCGGCGGCGTCGTCGGCGGCGGAGTTGATGCGCAGGCCGGTGCCCAGGCGCTGCTGGTTGGTCGCCAGCAGGCTGTTGGTCTTGCCCAGGTTGGTCTGGGTGATCAGGGAGGAGTAGTTGGTTTGAATCGACAAGGCCATGGTGGACTTCCTGTATGAGCTGGATGAAGCCGGCGTTGTGCCTGCTGAAGAGGTAAGGCGACAGCTCGCAGGAGGGCATTAAGGGGCGGCGAAAAATTTTTGGCGTGGGGTTTCTGGCGGGCGGCGTGGTGGGCCCGGTGCCGCCACTGTGCCTCGGCACCGTCGATCGGACATCTATGGTGATGAGACACATCCGATAGTCCTGCCCCGGGCGTACGGCTAAGCTCGGCGGGTCCACAGGGCTGTGGATCGCTCCTGTAGATAGTTCGCTTCGAACGATGAGAAGGACCTCCATGATCTCCGTCTACCAACTCAAGTCCCGCTTCCAGAACCTGCTGCGCCCGCTGGTCACGCGCCTGTACGAGCGGGGCGTTACCGCCAACCAGGTGACGCTGGCCGCGTGCGGCCTCTCGCTGCTGGTCGCGCTGGTCGTCGCGATCTTCTCCGGCCACCCCTGGGTATTCCTGCTGATCCCCCTGTGGATGTTCCTGCGCATGGCGCTCAATGCCATGGACGGGATGCTCGCCCGCGAATTCGGCCAGCAGTCGAAGCTGGGCGCCTACCTCAACGAACTGACTGACGTGGTTGCCGACAGCGCTCTCTACCTGCCTTTCGCGCTGTTGCCCGGTGTGACGCCGGGACTGGTCGTGCTGGTGGTGCTGCTGGCGGTGATCAGCGAATACGCCGGTGTGCTGGGCGTGATGGTCGGGGCCTCGCGGCGCTATGACGGGCCGATGGGCAAGAGCGACCGCGCGCTGTGCTTCGGCGTCTTCGGTGCCGGCGTAGCCAGCGGCCTGCTGCCGCTCTACTGGCTCGACCCGCTGCTGGGACTGCTGGCGCTGCTGCTGGTGCTGACTATCGTCAACCGGGTGCGTCAGGGATTGGCCGAGCAACGCAACCAATCGGCCGGCTGAGTCGCGGCCAGGACATTTCACGGTGGAGGCCGGAGCGCCTCCGAATGCATCCAACAGAGGAAGTTATGCGCAAATCTTCGAACCACCATTTCGTGACCCACGACGGCGTCGAGCTGTTCTATCGCCACTGGCCCGCAGCGACCGCCAGCGATGAGCCGCGCCGCGCGGTCGTGCTGTTCCACCGTGGTCATGAGCATTCCGGCCGCATCGGCCATCTGGCCGACGAGCTGGACCTGCCCGGTTTCGACGTCTTCGCCTGGGACGCTCGCGGCCACGGCCAGTCGCCGGGCGCGCGGGGCGACAGCCCGAGCTTCGGCACCAGCGTGCGCGATGTGCAGACCTTCGTCGAGCACATCGCCGCCACCCACGGCATCGCCATCAGCGATATGGCCGTCGTGGCGCAGAGCGTCGGCGCCGTGGTCGCGTCCACCTGGGTCCACGACTATGCCCCGCCGATCCGCAGCCTGGTGCTCGCTTCGCCGGCGTTCAAGGTCAAGCTCTACGTGCCCTTCGCCCGGCCGGGCCTGAAACTGGCAAGGGCGTGGCGCGGCAACTTCTTCGTCAACAGCTACGTGAAGGCGAAATTCCTCACCCACGATCCCGAGCGCATCGCCTCCTATGACAGCGACCCGCTGATCGCCAAGGCGATCTCGGTGAACGTGCTGCTGGGCCTCTACGAAGCGGCTGATCGCGTGGTCGCCGATGCCCAGGCGATCCAGGTGCCGACCCAGCTACTGATTTCCGGCTCCGACTTCGTGGTGCACCGCAAGCCCCAGCAGCGCTTCTTCGACAACCTTGGCACAGCGCGCAAGGAACTGCACATCCTGCCCGGTTTCTTCCACGACACCCTGGGCGAGCTGAACCGCGAGCAGGCAGTGACCCGTGCCCGGCGCTTCATTCTCGAATGCTTTGCCCGCGCGCCGGAGCGCCCGGACCTGCGCGACGCCGACCGCTTCGGCTACACCTGCGCTGAAGCTGAAGCCCTGGCGACCCCGCTGCCCAGCTGGTCGATCCGCGACCTCTACTGGCGCGCGACCCGCGCCAACATGCGCCTCGGCCGGTTGCTCTCCGACGGCATCAACCTCGGTTTCCAGACCGGTTTCGATTCCGGCAGCACGCTGGATTACGTCTACCGCAACCAGCCCGCCGGCGCGGGGCCGGTGGGGCGGATGATCGACCGCACTTACCTGGAGTCCGCCGGCTGGCGCGGCATCCGCCAGCGCAAGGTGCACATCGAGGAACTGCTGCGCCTGGCCATGGCCAGCCTGCGCGAGCAGGGCCGCGAGGTGCGCATCCTCGACATCGCCGCCGGCCACGGGCGCTACATTCTCGAAGCGCTGCAGGGCGTCGAACCGCTGCCCGAAAGCGTGCTGCTGCGCGACTACAGCGAGCTGAACGTGCGCGAAGGCTCGGCGCTGATCGAGCGCCTGGGGCTGAAGGAGCGTGCGCGCTTTGTCCAGGGCGATGCCTTCGATGGCGCGGATCTCGCCGCCGTCGAACCGAAACCGAGCCTGGCGGTGGTGTCCGGTCTCTACGAGCTGTTCGCCGACAACGCCATGGTCAGCGGCTCGCTGGCCGGCCTCGGCGCAGCGGTGGAAGAGGGCGGTTACCTGATCTACACCGGCCAGCCCTGGCACCCACAGCTGGAGCTGATCGCCCGCGCCCTGACCAGCCACCGCGCCGGGCAGGCCTGGGTGATGCGTCGCCGCACGCAACTGGAGATGGACCAACTGGTCGAAGCGGCGGGCTTCCGCAAGCTGGCCCAGCGCATCGACGAGGATGGCATCTTCACTGTCTCCCTGGCCCGCCGGGAGCGCCGTTGATGGCTGCAGCGATGCCGCCGCGCGACCCCGGCGTGTTTCGCCGGGCGGTGATCTGGCTGCTGTGCCTCGCGCCGTTCTTCTTCGCCAGCTACGGCTTCGCCAACTGGGTGACGGGGCAGCGCGAGACGGTCGGCGTGCTGGTGTTCGACTGGGAACGCGGCATGCCGCTGTGGCCGTGGGCGATCATTCCGTACTGGTCGATCGACCTGCTCTACGGCTTGTCCTTCCTGCTACCACGCACCCGGCGTGAGCTGGACAGCCATGCCCTACGACTGCTCACGGCGCAGGTCATCGCAGTCAGCTGTTTCCTGCTTTTCCCGCTGCGCTTCAGCTTCGAGCGCCCGGCGCTGGACGGCCTGTTCGGCTGGCTGTTCGACGTGCTGATGGGCTTCGACAAGCCGTTCAACCAGGCGCCTTCGCTGCATATCGCGCTGCTGGTGGTGCTCTGGGCGGCCTACGGGCGCTACGCCAGCGGGGTCTGGCGCTGGTTGCTGCATGGCTGGTTCGCGCTCATCGGGCTGTCGGTACTGACCACCTGGCAGCACCACTTCATCGATGTGCCGACGGGTGCCCTGGCCGGTTTCTTCTGCCTCTGGCTGTGGCCGCGGGAAGGGCGGTCGCCTTTGGCCGCCTGGACGCTGAGCTTCGATCCGCGGCGACTTCGACTGTCCGCCTTGTATGCCATCGGCGCGGCGCTTTGCGGAATGTTGGCACTGAGCGGAGGCGGCATCTGGCTCTGGTTGTGCTGGCCGGTGGTATCGCTGGCGCTGGTTGCGCTGTGCTACCTGGGCGTCGGCGCGGAGGGCTTTCAGAAGCGCGCGGAGGGCCGCCACTCGCTGGCTGTCTGCTGGCTGCTGGCGCCTTATCGGCTGGCCGCCTGGATCAATTCCCGCGCGTGGACGCGCCAGCACCCGCAGCCCGATGAGGTACTGCCCGGGCTCTGGCTGGGGCGCCTGCCCGGCGCGGCAGAGCGCAAGGCGCGGCCCGAGCTGGGAGTGCTCGACCTGTGCGCCGAGCTTCCCTGCACTGCGCATGACGATCGTTACGCGAGCCTGCCGTTGCTCGACCTGATTGCGCCCAGCGTCGATCAGTGCCGACTGGGCGCCGCCTTGATCGACGAACTTCGCGCGCGTGGCCCGTTGCTGGTCTGCTGCGCCCTGGGTTATTCGCGCAGTGCGACGGTTCTGGCCGCGTGGCTGCTGTTATCCGGCCAGGCGGCCACGGTCGAGGACGCGGTGGCGCAGATTCGCCGCGCGCGTCCACACATCGTGCTCAAGGCCGAACAACTGGCGGTGCTGGCGCAGGTCGCCGGGCAGCCGCAACTACCACGAGAGGTGAGTCATGTCGGTTGATCCGGGCCTGATCCTGGTGGCCAGCCTGCTGCGCCGCGGCAGCAGTCTCAATGGGTTGTCTTCGGCGCTGACGGTGCTCGCGCTGGCGCTGGGCTTCTACGGCGCGCTGATGGCCAGCGCCACGCTGGCGTTCAGCCTGAGCATGGCGCTGCTGGTGCTGCTCGGCCTGGTACAGAAGTTCTACGCCATGCGTGTGGCGCTGGACGCCGATCTGTTCGAGGCCATGGCCAACGCCGGAGAGACGCTGCCGGAGAAAACCCGGCAACTGGACGACGCGCTGGCCACCTATGTCGGTGTGCCTGCGGAAATGTCCGGTCGCACCTGGAGCGAGCGCAGCCGTGGTGCGCTGAAACTCCTGCGTCGGCAGGTGATGCTGTGTGCGCTGCAGTGGCTCGTTGCGCTGCTGTGCCTGATCGCCCTGACTTTCCAATCCTGAGGAACGCCCCCGCAATGCTGGAACGACTGTTCGCCTATGCCATCATCGCCGGTGCCCGCGCGGTGACCGGCCTGCGCAGCTTGTGGATCGGCACCACGCCGATCCCGGCGCAGCGCATCTACTACGCCAACCACAGCAGCCACGGCGACTTCGTGCTGCTCTGGGCCTCGCTGCCGCCCGAACTGCGCGCGCGTACGCGCCCGGTCGCCGGGATGGACTATTGGGGCAAGGGCGGCCTGCGTGGCTTCATCATCAACCGCGTGTTCCACGGCGTGCTGATCGACCGCACGCGCGGCGCAGAAGGCGGCAATCCGCTGGAACCGGTCGAGCAGGCACTGGCCGACGGCGACTCGCTGATCCTCTTCCCCGAGGGCACGCGCAACCTCGACGAGGAGGTGCGCCTGTTGCCCTTCAAGAGCGGCATCTATCACCTGTCCAAAGCACATCCGCAGGTCGAGCTGGTGCCGGTATGGCTGGACAACCTCAACCGCGTCATGCCCAAGGGCCGCGCACTGCCGTTGCCATTGCTTTGCACCTTGAGCTTCGGTTCGCCGCTGGCGGTGCAGGAAGGGGAGGCCAAGGAAGCCTTCCTCGAACGCGCCCGCGAGGCGCTGTTGAAACTCGCCGCGCCGGAGGGTCGCTGAGATGAACCAGACCTGGCTGCTGTTCGCCGGTATCGGCGGCATTCTCGTTCTCGCCTCGCTGGTCGGCGCGGTACTGCGCTGGCGCGCGCCGGCGGGGCCGCACGCGGTGATCGACAACCTCAACGCGCGGATCAACGCCTGGTGGGTGATGGTCGCGGTGATCGGCTGCGCCTTCGCCCTCGGCTACTGGGCGGTGATCCTGCTGTTCTATGGTGTGTCATTCTACGCCCTGCGCGAGTTCCTCACGCTGATGCCGACCCGGCGCAGCGATTACCCGGCGCTGGTCGCGGCCTTCTACTTCGTGCTGCCGATGCAGTACCTGTTGATCGGCATCCAGTGGTATGGGCTGTTCTCCATCTTCATTCCGGTCTATGTATTCCTGCTGCTGCCGATCCTCGCCTCGCTGGGCGGCGACTCCAAGCACTTCCTCGAACGCGCCTCGAAGGTGCAGTGGGCGCTGATGCTGGCGGTGTTCTGCATCTCCTACGTGCCGGCGCTGCTGACCCTGAACATCGAGGGTTACGAGGGCCGCAACCTGCTGCTGATCGCCTTCCTGGTGATCGTCGTGCAGTTGTCGGATGTGCTGCAGTACGTCTGCGGCAAGCTCTTCGGCAAGCGCAAGATCGCCCCCAACCTGTCGCCGTCCAAAACCCTGGAAGGCTTCGTCGGAGGCGTGGCGCTGGCCACGTTGATCGGTGGCGCGTTGTGGTGGATCACCCCGTTCGCCTTCTGGCAGGCACTGCTGATCGCGCTGATGATCAACATCCTCGGCTTCTTCGGCGGCCTGGTGATGTCGGCGATCAAGCGCGACCGCGGGGTGAAGGACTGGGGCCACATGATCGAAGGCCACGGCGGCATGCTCGACCGCCTGGACTCGGTGTGCTTCGCGGCGCCGGTGTTCTTCCACTTCGTGCGGTATTGGTGGACCTGATGCCGTTTCCATGGGAACGGCCTCTGTCCTCGATGGCCACGCGCGCGATGCGGACCGATCGCGGAGATTAAGAGCCCCTCACCCTAACCCTCTCCCGCAAGCGGGAGAGGGGACCGTATGGTGCAGGAGGAAGCTATGGCGTAAGCCGGCACGGACAGCTCCCTCTCCCTCCGGGAGAGGGTTGGGGTGAGGGAAAGGACCCGCACGTACTAGCCCGAAAAGACAGTTGCTCTTACGTCAGTCCACCGATGGGCGCGCCGCTCCGAGCGGCCTCAGAAGATGCTACTCACCTCACCCGACGCCATTACCTTCGCCTCGATGACCTTCTGGCTGCGCAGGTTCTTCACCCGGATCACCTCGTCCTGCTTGCCGTTCGCCAGCGCCTCGCCGACGGCGCTGGCCTGGATGCCATCCTGGCTGGCGACGATCTTCACCTGCTGGCCGCGGCGCACCAGCATGGCGCCGTCGAGCAGCGCCGGCGTCAGCGGCTGGTCGGCGCGAATGCGCCGGCGGGCAGTCTTGCCGGCCACCTCGGTGATATCGGTGAAGTAACCCCGCGAGCTCTTGCCGAGCTCCACCGGCGCGAGCTTGAGCTGCGCCGCGTCCAGCGTCTGACCGCGCTCGATCTCGCCGCTGGCGACCACGGTCGGCAGGTACACGGTGGGTTGGCTGATGAAGGTCACCGGCCAGCCGGCTTGCCCTGTGCAGGAGGCTTCGAAGCGTCGTCGCGCGGTAACCGCAGTAGGCGTTTCGAGCACGCGCAGCTGCGGGCTGCCAGGGCAGGCAGCGAGCTTGCCGAGGCTGTTGGGCAGGTTGTTGTTCACCGTGAAAGTCATGCCTTTCCATCCGGCTTTGCGTGCGGCTTCCTTCAGCTCGGCGGCGACCTGCTGCTGCGCTGCGGCGTCGAGTTGCGCACGTGCATCCTGCGCGTGCGCGTGCGCGTGCGCGAGGGCGGGCAGCAGCAGGAGGAAGCAGGCGGAAAGGGCCTTTCCGCATCCCGTCGCGCGGCGCGTCGAAAGCGGAAAAGGCGCGTTGCGCGCGCTGTTCTTTCCTGAGCGTAAGTCCTTGTAAATCAACGGCATGAAGCGATATTCCGGGGTGGGCATGCTTTGTGCTCTATCGCTGCGCACACCGAAAGATGGCCGAACGACGAGAGCGGGTTGCGCGAATGAGTATACGGTTTGACGAGACCCTGGGTATCCACGAGAGAGCCCTCTCGCTGCACATGCAGCGCAGCGAAATCCTGGCCTCCAACCTGGCCAACGAAGACACCCCCGGCTTCAAGGCGCGGGACATCGATTTCGCCGCCGAGATGCAGCGCCAGGGCAATCCGTCGGCATTGCTGGCCAGCGCGGGCCCGCAATCGATGGAGCTGAAGTACCGCATTCCCAACCAGCCTTCCCAGGACGGCAACAGCGTCGAGCTGGCCACCGAGCAGGCGGAGTTCTCGCGCAACGCGATGGATTTCCAGACCAGCCTGACCTTCCTGACCATGAAATTCCGCGGCCTCAAGCAGGCCATCGAGGGACGCTGACGCCATGGCATTCGATTCCATCTACCGCATCGCCGGCTCGTCGATGAACGCGCAGACCGTGCGCCTGAACACCGTGGCCAGCAACCTGGCCAACGCCGACTCCGCCGCCGCCAAGCCCGACGACGTGTACCAGGCGCGCAAGCCGATGTTCGCCGCCGTCTACGAGAACGACCAGCTCACCCGCAGCGCCGGCATGGGCGGCGCCCACGTGCAGGTGCTCGACGTGGTCACCTCCGGCCGTGCCCCGCAGCGCCGCTACGAGCCGGGCAGCCCGCTGGCCGACGCCACCGGCTACGTCTACTACCCCGACGTCAACGAGATCGAAGAGATGACCGACATGATGTCCGCCACCCGCAGCTTCGAGACCGGTGTGGAAGTGCTCAACCGGGTGAAGAGCATGCAGTCCAGCCTGCTGAAACTGGGAGACGCCTGATGAGCACGGTGAACAACGACACCAGCGGTACCAGCACCAACGGCACATCGTCCGGCACGCCCAAGCAGGCGGTGAATCTCGGCGAGATGGGTGACATGGAGAACAGCTTCATCACCCTGCTGGTCGCCCAGGTGCAGTACCAGGATCCGACCAAGCCGGTGGACAGCACCGAGTTCATCAACCAGTACTCGGCCATGGCGCAGGTGAAGAGCATGCAGAACATGACCACCCTGCAGCAGAACAACCTGGTGCTGATGGACAACCTGCAGACCCTCACCGCCGCCGGCCTGGTCGGCCAGGAAGTGAAGGTCAGCGCCGACAGCCTGCAGCTGGACGGCGACAAGGTCAGTGGGCAGATCAACCTGGAACACGCCTCGGCCACCACGGTGCTGCAGCTCACCGATGCCAACGGTGTGCGCACCGACATCACCCTCGGCCCGCAGGAGCCGGGTGCCGTGCCCTTCACCGTGGACCCCGAAGCCCTCGGCCTGAAGCCGGGCAAATACACGCTGGCGGTGAAGACCGAGAGCGGTGAGACGCCGGGCATCGAAGTGTCCGGGTTGGTCCACAACGTCCGCGTCAGCGCCGACGGCCCGGTGCTGGATGTCGCGGGCGCCGGTTCCGTGCCGTTCTACAAGATCGTCGAATTCAGTCAGGGCCAGGCCGCCTGAGCGCCTGTTTCCCCCTCTTAGGATGAGCTAACGCCATGAGCTTCAACATCGCCCTGACCGGCCTGAACGCGGTCACCCAGCAGCTGGACACCATCAGCAACAACATCGCCAACTCCGGCACCGTCGGCTTCAAGTCCTCGCGCACCGAGTTCGGCAGCGTCTACGCCGATACCAAGGGCATGGGAGTGGAAGTCACCGGCACCACCCAGAGCATCAGCCAGGGCGGCTCGCTGGTGTCGACCAACCGCAACCTCGACCTGGCCATCTCCGGTGGCGGCTTCTTCGTCGTCAAGAGCGGCAATGGCGACACCCAGTACACCCGCGCCGGGGTGTTCAGCCAGGACAACGCCAACTACCTGATCAACGCCACCGGCCAGCGCCTGCAGGGCTACCCGACCGACGCGGCCGGCAACCTGCTGGTGGGCACCGTGTCCGACCTGCAGGTGAAGACCGCCAACCTGCCGGCCAAGGCCACCGACAAGCTGGAGTTCGTCGCCAACCTCGACTCCAACGAGAAGGTGCCGACCGTTGCGCCGTTCGATCCGCAGAACGTGGCGACCTACAACTCCACCTACACCAGCAAGATCTACGACTCGCAGGGCAAGGAGCACACGCTGACCCAGTACTTCGTACTGACCGGCAGCAACACCTGGGACGCGCATTACGCAGTGGATGGCAATGCCGTGGGCGCCACCCAGTCGCTGACCTTCGCCCCGGACGGCTCGCTGTCCACGCCGATCGCCGCGGTGCCGGTGAGCTTCAACCTGCCGGGCGTCAACCCGATGAACATCGCCCTCGACTACACCGGCACCAGCCAGTACGGCTCGGACTTCATCGTCACCACCAACCGCACCACCGGTTACGCCGCCGGCGAGCAGACCGGCATCGCGGTGGAGAACGACGGCAAGGTCTACGTCAACTACAGCAACGGCCAGCGCATGCTGCAGGGCCAGGTCGCGTTGGCCAACTTCGTCAACACCGGCGGCCTGCAGAACCAGAGCGGCACCGCCTGGACCGAGACCTCCGCCTCCGGCGCCCCGCTGATCGGCGTGCCCGGCATCGGCCAGTTCGGCTCGCTGTCGGCCGGCAACCTGGAAGGCTCCAACGTCGACATCACCCAGCAACTGGTGGGCCTGATGGAAGGCCAGCGCAACTACCAGGCGAACACCAAGGTGATGACCACCGACAAGGAACTCACCCAAGTGCTGTTCTCGGCCATCTAAGCGCCTTCTTACGATTTTCTACGGTGTTGGAAGTATCGAGGCTCGGGCATTTCCCTCTCCCTTCGGAGCGGGGCGCGCAGCCAGGGCTGGGGAGAGGGGTTCTCCACGCAATAAGTCCACATGCTCTTCTAACTCAAAAGATCACAAACAGGCTCTAAGGACTCGTCATGGATCGTCTCGGCTACACCGCGATGACGGCGGCCAGCCGCAGCATGTCTGCGCTGGACATCCGCGCCAACAACCTGGCCAACGTCAACACCCCCGGCTTCCGCGCCGACCTGGAGCACGCCACCGCTGTGGACGTGAGCGGCGCCGGCTACGACAGCCGCCACCTGGCGCGCATCGAGAGCAGCGGCGTCGACATGAGCGCCGGCACCCTGATGGCTACCGGGCGCGACCTCGACGTCGCCATCCAGGGCCAGGGCCTGCTCGCCGTGCAGAGCGGCAACGGCGAGGCGTACACGCGCCAGGGCAACCTGGAAATCGACGCCGACCGCCAGCTGATGATCAACGGCCGCGTCGTGCTCGGCGAGGGCGGCCCGATCACCCTGCCCGAGTACGACGCCATCGCCATCGGCAGCGACGGCACCATCTCGGTGATGCCGCGCGGCGATTTCATGATGACCGACGTCGACCGCCTCAAATTGGTGGACGCGCCGGCCGCGTCGCTGGTGAAGAACGCCCAGGGCCTGCTGGTGAGCAAGGACGGCCAGAACGTCGCCGCCAGCGACGACGTACGCCTGGTCTCCGGGCACCTGGAGCAGAGCAACGTTTCGGCCATCGACCAGTTGGTGGGCACCATGAGCCTGAACCGGCGGTTCGAGACCCAGGTGAAGATGATGAAGGCCGCCTCGGATCTCGCCGAGGCTGGCGACCGCATGATCCGTGGCGCGTAACGCGCGGCGCGCAGACAGGAGCACAACATGAG
The DNA here is from genome assembly GCF_016919445.1 of Pseudomonas sp. PDNC002. Classification (NCBI taxonomy): domain Bacteria; kingdom Pseudomonadati; phylum Pseudomonadota; class Gammaproteobacteria; order Pseudomonadales; family Pseudomonadaceae; genus Pseudomonas; species Pseudomonas sp. PDNC002. The sequence continues at coordinate 1,441,112 of NZ_CP070356.1, forward strand.
TTCGGCACTTTGGGTCAGCAAGACCGGCCTGGCGGCACAGGACACCGCGATGTCCACCGTGGCCAACAACCTGGCCAACGTGAACACCGTCGGCTTCAAGAGCGACCGCGCGGTGTTCGAGGACCTGTTCTACCAGGTGCAACTGCAACCCGGCGCCCAGGCTGACCAGGTCAACACCGTGCCCTCCGGCATCCAGTTGGGCAGCGGCGTGCGCGTCGTCGGCACGCAGAAGGTGTTCACCGAAGGCAGCATGCAGACCACCGGGCAACCGATGGACCTGGCCATCGTCGGCAGCGGCTTCTTCCAGGTCGAGGCGCCCAACGGCGACACCTACTACACCGAGAACGGCCAGCTGCAGCTGAACAACGAAGGCATCGTGGTCAACGCCCAGGGCCTGCCGCTGACACCGAACATCGAAGTGCCGGCCGGCGCCAGCCGCTTTACCGTCGGTAGCGACGGCATCGTCACCGCCATCCTTCCCGGCGAGACGCTGCCCACCGAGCTGGGCCAGATCACCCTGGTCAGCTTCACCAACCCGGCCGGCCTGGAAGCCCTCGGCGGCAACCTCTACAAGGAAACCGCCGCCAGCGGCGAGCCGCAGGAAGGCACGCCGGGCGAGGAAGGCCTGGGCACGCTCAAGCAGGGCGTGCTGGAAGGCTCCAACGTGCAGGTGGTGGAAGCCATGGTGAACATGATCGCCATCCAGCGCGCCTACGAGGCCAACGCCAAAGTGCTCGACGCCGCGTCGGGCATGCAGCAGTTCCTCAACCAGACGGTCTGACCATGACGCGCCTTGCCCTGCTGCTCGCCCTGGCGCTGCTCGCCGGCTGCCAGAGCTTCAACGAGATGCTGCCGGACGAGGATTCCTCGCTCTACCAGCCGCCGGAGCTGGACTACAGCCTGCCGCCCACCACCAGCGGCGGGCTGTTCCGTTCCGGCTACGGCGGCTCGCTGCTGCGCGACAAGCGCGCCATCGGCGTGGGCGACATCGTCACCGTGGTGCTCAGCGAGTCCACCCAGTCGAGCAAGAGCGCGGGCACCAGCTTCGGCAAGAAATCCAGCCTGGACGTGCCGGTGCCGACCATCCTGACCAAGGAGTACGGCGGCCTGGAAACCTCGGCCACGGCCAACCGCGATTTCAACGGCTCGGCGAAGAGCTCGCAGCAGAACACCCTCACCGGCTCCATCGCGGTGACCGTGCACAAGGTGCTGCCCGGCGGCGTGTTGCTGGTGAAGGGCGAGAAGTCGCTGCGCCTGAACCAGGGCGACGAGTTCATCCGCCTCACCGGCCTGGTGCGCCTGGACGACATCAACCGCGCCAACCAGGTGTCCTCGCAGAACGTCGCCAACGCCAAGATTTCCTACGCCGGGCGCGGCGTGCTCAACGACAGCAACTCGGCCGGCTGGCTGACGCGCTTCTTCACCCATCCGCTGTTCCCGATGTAAGCAGGCGAGCACTCCATGCGTAGAACACTCATGCGTAGAACCCTTGGCCGCCTGCTGGCGACGGCCTGCCTGTTCTGGCAGGCCGAGGCGCTGGCCATCCCGCTGCTCGACCTGGTCGACATCGAAGGCGTGCGCGAGAACCAACTGATCGGCTACGGCCTGGTGGTTGGCCTGGACGGCACCGGCGACAAGAACCAGGTGAAGTTCACCAACCAGTCGGTGGCCAACATGCTCAAGCAGTTCGGCGTGAACCTGCCGCCGAACGTCGATCCGAAACTGAAGAACGTCGCCGCGGTGAGCGTCACCGCCAGCGTGCCGCCGTCCTACAGCGCCGGGCAGACCATCGACGTCACCGTGTCCTCGCTGGGCGACGCCAAGAGCCTGCGCGGCGGCCTGCTGCTGATGACGCCGCTGCAGGGTGTGGACGGCGAAGTCTATGCGCTGGCCCAGGGCAATCTCGTGGTTGGCGGCCTGCACGCGCAGGGGCAGAGCGGCTCCAGTGTGTCGATCAACAGCGCCAACAGTGGCCTGATTCCCAACGGGGCGACCATCGAGCGGATGATCCCCAGCGACTTCACCCAGCGCCCGGACGTGATGCTCAACGTGCGCAAGCCCAGCTTCCAGACCGCCACCCAGGTGATGAACGCGGTGAACGAGCGTTTCGGCTCCGGCACGGCCACTGCGCTGGACGGCACCAAGGTGTCGGTGCGCGCGCCGGTCAGCAGCGCCCAACGCACCAGCTTCATGGCCATGCTCGAAGGCATGGAGGTGCAGGAAGGCCGCACCCGGCCCAAGGTCGTCTTCAACAGCCGCACCGGCACCGTGGTGGTCGGCCAGGGCGTGCGCGTGAAGGCCGCCGCCGTGGCCCACGGCACGCTCACCGTGACCATCAGCGAGAACCCCCAGGTCAGCCAGCCGGGGCCCTTCTCCAACGGCACCACGGCGGTCACCCCGCAGTCGGATGTGTCGGTCAGCCAGGACAAGAAGCCGATGTTCAAGTGGCCCGAGGGCACCAGCCTGGAAAGCATCATCAACACGGTGAACAGCCTGGGCGCCACGCCGGACGACGTGATGAGCATCCTCCAGGCGCTGGAGCAGGCCGGCGCGCTGAATGCCGAGCTGGTGGTGATCTGATGAGTATCACCTCGCTCAACCGTCCCATCGTGCCGACAGGCCAGCCCGGAGAGTCGCCCGAGGCGATCCGCCGCGAGCAGTTGCAGGCCGCCTCCGAGCAGTTCGAGGCGATGTTCCTGCAACAGATCCTCAAGCAGATGCGCAAGGCCGGCGACGTGCTCTCCGCCGGCAGCCCGCTGCGCAGCCGCGACCTGGACACCATGCGCGACTTCTACGACGAAGCGCTGGCCGAGCACCTGGCCTCGCGCAAGCAGACCGGCATCGCCGACCTGCTGGTGCGCCAGCTCTCCACCGAGCCGACCGATACCGCCGAGCCCGTCGCGCTCGCCGATGGCGGTGAGGCGCTGCGCCGACCTTCGGTTTCCAGCCGCAATCCGCTGGTGGATACCTGGCAGCGCGGGGTGGACCGTCTCGCCCACGCCTGGCAGCAGGGCAGCGCCGGTTTCCGCACGCTGGTGGACAGCGTGATCGGCCAGGAGTCCGGCGGCGACGCTGCTGCCGTCTCGCCCAAGGGCGCGCGCGGCCTGATGCAGCTGATGCCCGATACCGCCCGTGAAGTGGCCGGCGAACTCGGCCTGCCCTACGACGAACAGCGCCTGACCAGCGACCCGGCCTACAACAAGGCGCTGGGCAGCGCCTACCTGGGCAAGATGCTCGACCGCTACGACGGCCAGCACGTGCTCGCCCTGGCCGCGTACAACGCCGGCCCCGGCAAGGTGGACGAGTGGCTGAAGAACAACGGCGACCCGCGCAGCGGGCAGATCGGCATGGCCGACTGGGTGCGCAGCATTCCCTACGACGAAACCCGCGACTACACCCTCGGCGTACTCCGCCGTGTGCGTGAGGCCCAGGCGCCGGCGCGTATCCCCGGCAGCGGCCTGTCGCCGGAGAGCGGCCTGAAGCACGCGCCGCAGGAAGGATTTAAGCGCCACGCCGATTCCGTCGCCTATCAGGGGCAACAGCCTGAATTTGTTTCCCGACCGGCCTCGGCAGCGTTCGCCCAGCCGATCCGCATCGAGTCGAAGGAGAGTGCGTCTTGAGTATGTTGAGCCAGATCGGCTACAGCGGCCTGCGTGCGGCGCAGATTGCCCTGGCCACCTCGGGGCAGAACGTGGCCAACGCCAACACCCCCGGCTTCAGCCGGCTGAGCCCGATCCTCGCCTCGCTGGCCGGTGAAGGCGGCCTGAACGTCGGCGGCGGCGTGGTGGTGACCAGCATCCGCCGCATGGCCAACGACTTCCAGAACCAGCAGCTGTGGCGCGCCACCACCGAGCAGAGCTACTACGACAGCGGCCAGCAGTACCTGTCCGCACTGGAAGGGCTGATGGGCGGCGAGGGTTCGAGCATCAGCGTCGGCCTCGACAACTTCTTCGCCGCGCTCAGCGAGGCTACCGCCACGCCCGGTTCGGTTGCCCTGCGCCAGCAGATCATCAATGAGACCAAGAACCTCGCCCAGCGCTTCAACGGCCTGTCCGGCAATATCGACAGCCAGCTGCGCGCCCTGCAGGAACAGCGCGGCGCCATGGTCGGGGAGATCAACGGGCTGACCGCCAACCTGGCGGCGCTGAACAAGCAGATCGTCGAGGTCGGCTCCTCCGGCGGCGACACCACCGCGCTGCGCGACCACCGCGAGAGCCTGGTGGCGGACCTGTCCAGGTACGCGTCGATCCGCGTCAACGAAGTGGCCGACGGCTCGCTCACCGTGTCGCTCGCCAATGGCCAGCCGCTGGTGGCCGGCAACTCCGCCGGCCAGCTGGCGATCAGCCGCACCGCCAGCGGCGAGCAGGAAATCGCCCTGACCTTCGCCGGCACCAGTTTCCCGCTGGCCCAGGACGGCATGGGCGGCTCCCTCGGCGCGCTGTACGACACCGAGTACGACTCGCTGCGCCCGAACCAGACCGCCCTGCACGAGATGGCCGGCCAGTTCGCGCAGATGGTCAACGACACCCTGGCGAATGGCTTCGACCTGAACGGCAACGCCGGCCAGGCGCTGCTGACCTACAACGCTGGCAGCACCACAGCGATGCTCAGCCTGAACGACCTCAAGCCTGAACAGCTGGCGCTGTCCGACACCGCTGGCGAGTCCGGCAATAACGTCAACCTGCTCAAGCTGCTCGACCTCAAAGGCCAGACCATCACCATCAACGGCAGCCAGGTGACGCTCAACGACGCCTTCGCCGGGCTGCTCGGCAAGGTCGCCAGCGCCAGCCGGCAGAACCAGGCCGACCAGAAGACCGCCACCACCGTGGCGGCCCAGGCGCAAGCCAGCCGGGACAGCGTCAGCGCGGTCAGCCTGGATGAAGAGGCGGTCAACCTGATCACCTACCAGCAGGCCTACCAGGCCAACATGAAAGTCATCAGCACCGCCAAGGAGCTGTTCGACTCGATGCTCGCGGCCTTCTAAGGGGCCTCGCAAGGAAAGCAGAATGCGCATTACCAACGCACAGATCACCGCGCTGATGGGCGGCTCGATGAACAGCAACTCGGCGGCCCTGGGCAAGCTGATGCAGCAGATGTCCAGCGGCCAGCGCATCCTCCAGCCGTCCGATGACCCCATCGCCAGCGTGCGCATGCTGCGCATCCAGCGCGAGGAAGCGAGCCTGGCGCAGTACCGCACCAACATCGGCAACGTCTCGGGCAACCTGTCGACCCAGGAAACCAACCTGCAGGCCACCTCCGACGCGATGCTCAACGTGCGCGACCTGCTGCTCTGGGCGGCCAACGGCTCCAACACCGGCGGCGACCTCAACGCCATGGCCGGCGAGCTGGAGAATATCGAGAAGACCCTGGTCAGCTTCGTCAACGTGCGTGACGAAGAGGGCCGCTATCTGTTCTCCGGCACCCTCAGCGACACCGCTGCGGTGACCTACGAACCGCTGACCGACAGCTACGTCGCCACCGGCAACGACAAGTCGCGCCAGGCCGCCGTGGCCAACGGCGTACAGGTGGAGGAGAACGTCACCGCGATGGGGATGTTCGGCAGCAACATGGACTTCCTCAACCAGCTGCACGCCACGGTGAAGATGCTCAAGGACCCGGCGCTGGACGTCACCGACCCGGCGGTGCACGCGCAGATCGCCGCGACCATCGACAGCCTCGACAGCGGCCACGATGGCGTGCTCGGCGCGATCACCGAACTGGGCGGCCGGCAGAACACCCTGACCATGCTCAATTCGAGCAACGAGGAAGTCTCGCTGGTGAACCAGAAGATCAACGGCGAGCTGTCGCAGCTGGACTACGCCGGCGCCAGCATCGACCTGAACACCTACCAGCTCGCGCTGCAGGCCACGCAGAAGACCTACCTGAAGCTCAACGACCTATCGCTGTTCAGCCGCCTGTAAGTTTCTTCGTAGGGGCTCCGCACGGAGGTCTGGACGCCAATCGGCGGATCGCCCCTACTTTTTATCCCGCCTCCGCCCGGCCCCTGCGCCGGGCGGAGGCACATCGGTGCAGAGGTCACCATGAAGGTCATCAAACAACTGCCGGCCGCCGCCGTCTTCGACCCAAGCGCCCGCCGTGACGTCATCCTGCCGGCCGCCGGCGAGCGGCAGAATGCCCTGCGCAAGGGCGAGGACAAGGGTGAGAACGCCGCGCAGATGGCGCGTGGCGCGCAGAAGAGCGGCAGCTTCAACCTGCAGCTCAACCAGCAGTTGTCGTCCATGCAGTCCGCCGACAGCTACCTGGGCGACCTGCAGGACCGTCTCGGCGGCCTCAAGCTCAACCTCAGCCGTGAACTCAGCGCGCCGCAATCCCAGGACCGCGAAGGCGTGCGCCAGGCTACCCGGCAGGTCAACGAGCTGCTGGAGCAGCGCGCCCAGCGCTCGGACGGCAGCCTCGACGCCAACTTCCGCCTGCGCCTCAACGAACCGGTGCGCAGCCGTTTCAGCCTGGAGGGGCTGGAGTCGGTGGAAGCGATCCAGCGTTCCGGCAAGGAAACCCTGCTGTTCAGTGCTGGCCGCCAACTCGCCGAACCGGCGGCGGTGGTCCTGGACGACGGCATGAGTACCGAACAGGTGCTGCGCCGCTTCAACGCGACACTGGGCCAGGCCGGCATCCGCGCCGAACTCGATAGCGACGGCGCGCTGAAGTTCTCCGCGCCCGAGGCCGACTGGCAACAGCTCAAGGGCCAGTTGGCGGTGCAGGGCGAGGGCAAGCTGTTCGCCAAGGGCAAGAACACCCGGCTGAAAAGCCAGGAAGAAGGACTGCTGGCGTTCCCCACCGAGATCAAGACCGATGCCTTTCGTGAGCAGCGTCAGCTACTCGATTCGGTGGTCTCGGCGCTGGATCGCATCGGCGGCCTGCGCGATCAGTTGCGCCACCGTCAGGACGACATCCGCGACTTCCTCGACCGCCACGCCAGCGAGGACGAGCGCGAGTGGGCGCACACCTTCGCCGCCTCGATGCTCGACCGTATGGGGCGCAGCGCGACGCACTACAGCGCGGCGGCGCAGACGGTGGTGGCGCAGGCCAATCTCAGTCGGTTTGCGGTGGTCAGCCTGCTGGCCTAACGAGACGGATCATCTGGGGCAGACGCGGCTGCGGGGCGCTCGTAGCTGATCGGGAAGGGCGGCCGCCTCTGAACATCGGCAACGTCCTGAGTCGACCGTGCGGAAGCTGGTCTTCGCAGCGGAATGCCAACCGCGTCACTTCGGGCAGATCTTGTCGAGACGTGAACTGTGCGCCCCGGAGTAGCTCTGTGCGTCAGTGAGCCGCTGTTCGTCATCCAGACCGATTTTGGACGCATCCTTCGATTGAGGACCGAAACCGGTTTTCTTGTAGATGGCTGCTGCCTGCTCCATTCCTGAGAAATATTTCTGCAGGGTGTCCTTGAGCTGCGGAGCCGCGACGGACCCCGTTCCCTGGCGGACTTCCTCCACATACTGCTGCAGGCTGTCTCCATATTGCCCGGGCTTGACATCAGGCGCGCTCTCCCTTTGAAGCTCATGGAGGGTGGCTATCATTATTACCTGCCGCACCTGCTGGCACTCGGCTGCTGGAGCTACTGGCTCCGGGTCCATCGGAATGTCGTAGTTCCCCATCACGTTTTCGCTAGCCATCCCCCATGAACCTGTCAATGCCAGGCCTATCCCTACACAGGCGCTTGAGACGCAGCGTTTTTTCTTGCCCGGCGTATTCATCTTTTTCATTGTTTACCTCGCAGAAGTTCAGTGCGGCCGAGCAGGCCATCGCGGTTGGCTGATGTGCTGAACTCGGCGCCTAATGCCTTGAGGACAGCGAGGCACTTCAATACGGTCCGGCCGACCTTGTGGCTACAGGAAACTTCGCAAGAGTAAGGTTAATCTTCTTCAGCAGGCTGCGGACGGCACACGAGCCATGTGACGTGTCCTCCGCATGGCGCGTTTCGCTGCGATGAAGGCCATCTTGCCGTTCCTGGTTGACTTTCAAGGCAACAAAAAAGGCGGAGCCCAGCTCCGCCTTTTTCACTTCACTCCCAGCAATCAAGCCAGCTTCAGCAGGCCCATGCCCAGCACCAGCATCGCCAGGCCCAACCAGCCGCGCCACACCAGGCGCTGGCCGAACAGGGCCCAGCCCATGGCAACGGTGGCGAGGATGCCGAAGCCGCCCCAGATGGCGTAGGCCACCGACAGTTCGATGCCGCGTACCGCCTGCGACAGCGCGGTGAACGCACCCAGCACACAGAGGATCGAGGCCACGCCGATGGCGCGCTTGCGGAAGCCGTCGGAGTACTTCAGCAGCAGGTTGGCGATCACTTCCAGGACGATGGCCAGGCCCAGCCAGGCCATCGGAATCAGGTCATGGTTCAGCATGTGACAGCCTCCATGTTCTCCTCACGCTTACCGGTACGGGTACCGGACTTCACCAGCAGGATACCGGCGATCATCACGGCCAGGCCCAGGGCCTTGTCCAGGCTCAGGTGCTCGCCGAGGAAGAAGGCGCTGACCAGGGTGATCAGCACGATGCCGATGCCTTCCCACAGGGCGTAGGCCACGCCGACCGGCACATGCTTGATGGCCAGCGACAGGAAGTAGTACGACAGGCCGATCATCACGTACATCAGCAGCAGACCCGCGACCGGGTACAGCGCATGGGTGAATTTCATCGAGGTGGTGCCAACGACTTCAAAGCCGATGGCGGCAAACAGATAGATCCAGGAACGCATGGTGGAGCCCTCCCACGGGCAGCCGCGCGCAGTCTCGCTAAGAGCATCCTTGCGGCGGTTTCGGTTCGGGTTCGGTGGCGCCGACTCGGGCGGCGGATTTCGCCGCACTTGGCGCGACCAACAGGTAGCAGCCGAAGGGAGGAGCTAGAGGTCGCCGGTCCAGTGGCGCTCGCGCGACACCAGGCGGGAAGTGGGGAGAGGTAGAGCTCTAATGTTCAACATAATGAACATATTGTGCCGAATTTCGGGTCGCCTGGCAAATCGATCGCCCTGATTCCAGCTATGAACGCCCATATATGGGCATTTCAAAAGCCTGCTGGAAGCAGCGCGCCGTCAGGGTTGTGCAATATTTTGTTCACCTTGTTTCGCCTGCGACAGCACGCCACAGTCATGACCTGCGCCAGGCCGTTTCCTGCTCCGGCCTGCTAGCATCCAGCATCGATATCCCGTCGGAGACTGTGATGATCGCCCTGCGAGAAGCCTGGAAAGCCGGACTCTTTGGCCGCGAACACTGGACGCGCAACCTGGTGGCCGGCGTCATCGTCGGGGTCGTCGCGCTGCCGCTGGCGATGGCGTTCGCGATTGCCAGCGGGGTGAAGCCGGAGCAGGGTATCTATACGGCGATCTTCGCCGGCGCCCTGGTCTCGCTGCTGGGCGGCAGCCGGGTGCAGATCGCGGGGCCGACCGGCGCCTTCATCGTCATCCTCGCCGGAGTCACCGCCAAGTACGGCGTCGACGGCCTGCAGATCGCCACGCTGATGGCCGGCGCGATCCTCGTGCTGCTGGGCGTCAGTCGCCTGGGCAGCATCATCCGCTTCATCCCCGCGCCGGTGATCGTCGGCTTCACCGCCGGTATCGGGGTGATCATCTGGGTCGGCCAATGGAAGGACTTCTTCGGCCTTCCCGCCGTGACCGGCGAACACTTCCACCAGAAGCTCTGGCACCTGATCCAGGCCCTGCCGCAACTGCACCTCGCGACGACCCTGCTGGCGCTGCTGAGCCTGGCGCTGGTGCTGTTCACCCCGCGCATCGCCGCGTTGCGCCGGGTGCCCGGCCCGCTGGTGGCGATGGTGGTGGTGACGGCCATCCAGTCGCTGTTCCACTTCGACGGCGTGGCCACCATCGGCAGCGCCTTCGGCGGCATTCCCCAGGGCCTGCCCAGCTTCAGCCTGCCGGAAGTGACGCTGCCGCGCGTGCTCGAACTGATCGGCCCGGCCTTCGCCATCGCCATGCTCGGCGCCATCGAATCGCTGCTCTCGGCGGTGGTCGCCGACGGCATGGCCGGCACCCGCCACGACTCCAACCAGGAGTTGATCGGCCAGGGCATCGCCAACCTGGTCACCCCGCTGTTCGGCGGCATCGCCGCCACCGGCGCCATCGCCCGCACCGCGACCAACATCCGCAACGGCGGCAACAGCCCGCTGGCCGGGATCACTCATGCGGCCACGCTGGTGCTGATCCTGCTGTTCCTCGCACCGCTGGCGTCGAACATTCCGCTCTGCGCGCTGGCGGCGATCCTCTTCGTGGTGGCCTGGAACATGAGTGAGGCACGGCACTTCCTGTTCATGCTCAAGCGTGCGCCGCGCGCCGACGTGGCGATCCTGCTGGTGACCTTCCTGCTCACCGTGTTCAGCGACCTGGTGATCGCGGTGAACATCGGCGTGATCCTCGCCATGCTGCACTTCCTGCGGCGCATGGCGTCTTCGGTGGAAGTACACGCCGATGACGGCCCCGAGCTGGACGTGGAACTGCGCGGCCGTGGCCTTGGCGACCTGCCGCCGGGGGTGCTGGTGTACAGCATCGAGGGGCCGCTGTTCTTTGGCGCGGCGGAGACCTTCGAGCGCGCGTTGGCGAAGACGCATACCGACCCGAAGGTGCTGATCATCCGCCTGCGCCACGTGCCGTTCATGGACATCACTGGGTTGCAGACCCTGCAGGAAGTGATCGAGCAATTGCAGCGGCGCGGCATCGAAGTGCGGTTGTGCGAAGCCAATGCGCGGGTGCTGGGCAAGCTGCGCAAGGCTGGGGTGCTGGAGGAGATTGGTGCGGGGTATCACCCGGACTTCCCGGCGGCGTTGGCGGCGGGTGCGCCATCTTGAGGGGAAATCCCGGGGAAGATCGGGCGCCAGGGCGATTGCCCTCACCCCAGCCCTCTCCCAGAGGGAGAGGGAGCTGACATGGCATCCGGCGAACGCCGTGCATCCCGGCAACGCCGAACGGCCCCCTCTCCCCTTGGGAGAGGGTTGGGGTGAGGGAAGACCCCGGCTGCGAGCTCGCAAATGGCGTAAGAGCGAAGATCACCCCTGCATCAGCTCCGCCAGCAACTCTTCCTTCAACTTCGTCAGCACCGGCTCCCCACGCTCGCGCGGATGCGGCAGGTCGACCCGCACCTCATGGCGAATCCGCCCGGGCCGCGCGTCCATCACCACCACCCGGTCGCCCAGGTACAACGCTTCCTCCACGTCATGAGTGACCATGATCATGGTGCTGCGTTGCTGCACCCAGATGCGTTGCAGTTCGTGCTGCAGGCGCACGCGGGTGAGGGCGTCGAGCGCGCCGAAAGGCTCGTCCAGCAGCAGCACCTTGGGCTGGGTGATCAGCGCGCGGGCGATGGCCGCGCGTTGCGCCATGCCGCCGGAGAGCTGGTGTGGATAGGCCTGCTCGAAGCCGGTCAGACCCACCAGCTCCAGGTGCTCGGCGACCCGCTCGCGCTTTTCGGCGCGGCTGAGCTTCTGGTTCTTCAGCGCCAGGGCGACGTTGTCTTCCACGGTCTTCCAGGGGAACAGGCGGTGGTCCTGGAACACGATGCCGCGCTCCAGGCTGGTGCCGGTCACGCTCTGCCCGTCGAGCAGGATGCGCCCGCTGTAATCGTTTTCGAGGCCGACGATCAGCCGCAGCAGCGAGGATTTTCCGCAGCCGCTGGCGCCGACGATGCTGACGAATTCGCCGGGGCGCACGTCGAGGGAGATGTTCTCCAGCACCGGCAGGCTGCGGCCATCGATGGAATAGGCCTTGCTCAGGCCCTGGATGGCCAGCGCGCCCGATTGCGCCTGCTGGGCGGGAAGGATGGCGGGGTCGAGGATCGCGTTCATGATCGAGGCACTCATGGCAATAGGGTCAGCGCAGGTTGCGCCAGCGCAGCAGGTGGCGGCTGAGGCGGGCGAACAGCTGGTTCATGGCGTAGCCGAGCAGGCCGATGCTGAGCACGCCGATCACCACGATCTCCATGCGCGAGCCGGTCTCGGCGTTCATCATCAGGTTGCCCAGGCCCATTCCGGTGGAAAGGAACAGCTCGCAGCCCACCGAACTCACCCAGGCGAAGGCCAGCGCGTGCAGCACGCCATTGCTCAGGCTGGGCAGCGCGCCGGGCAGCAGCACTTCGCGGAACTGCTGCCAGGGGCCGAAGGCATATAGGCGGCCGACTTCGCGGTAGCGCTTCTCCACGTCGCGGAAGCCCTCGAAGGCGTTCAGCGTCATCGGGTAGAAGGCGGCGAGGCTGACGATCAGCACCTTGGACGGCTCGCCGCTGCCGAACCACAGGGCGATCAGCGGAATCAGGCCGAGGATCGGCACCTGGCGGATCGTGTGGTACAGCGGTGCGAACAGCCGCTCCACGGGGCGCGACAAGGCCATCCCGGCGCCCAGCGCGAAGCCGGCGAGCACGCCGATCAGCAGGCCGAGGCAGGTACGTTGCAGGCTGGCAGCGACACTCAGCCACAGCTCGCCGGTGCGGATCAGCTCGGCAAAACCCGCGCCGATGCGTTCGAGCGGTACGAAGGCGTAAGCGGCGCTGGCGCCCTGTTGCGACTGCCAGTGCCACGCGGCGATCAGCAGCGCCGGCAGCACCAGTCCACGTAGCGATCTGAGAGGGCGGATCATGGCGTCGGTCTCCAGCGCAGCAGGCGCTTTTCCAGCAGGCGGAAAGCGAAATCGAGGACGAAGCCGATGGCGCCGGTGACGATCACCCCGACCATCACGATGTCGATGCGCAGCATCTGCCGGCTCAGCTCGATCATCTGCCCAAGGCCGCTGTCGGCGGCGAGCAGCTCGGCGGCCACCAGCACCATCCAGGCGCGGCTCAGGCTGATGCGCAGGCCGGTGACGATGGGCGGCGCGGCGGCCGGGAAGGCGACGTCGCGCAGCAGGCTCCACAGCGGCAGGCGGTACACGCTGGCGACCTCGAAGTAGCCGCGCGGGATGCCCTTCACCCCCTCGCTGGCGGCCAGCGCCACGGGAAAGAAGGCGGCCTTGGTGACGATCAGGATCTTGAAGGTTTCTTCCACGCCGAAGAACAGGATGAACATCGGGATCAGCGCAATCGACGGCACCTGGCGCAGCGTGTGGAACAGCGGTGCGCAGTAAGCTTCCACGGTCTTCGACAGCGCCATGGCGGTGCCGAACACCAGGCCGCCCAGGGCACCGATGCTGAAGCCGATGGCCAGGCGCGACAGGCTGTTGACCACGTGCTCGCGCAGCTCGCCGCTGGCCAGCAGGTCCTTGAAGCTGGCCCAGACTTCCGCCGGCGGCACCAGCAGTTGCGGCGGGAACCAGCCGGCGCGCGCGGCGATGAACCAGGCCAGCAGCAGGAGCAGCGGCGAGACAAACCAGCTCAGGCGATCCAGGGTACGCGGGGCCATTCAGCCCTCCTGCCCGAGCAGCGGCTCGGTGGTTTGCCGGCGCAGCTTGCGTTGCCAGCAGAACAGCGCAGCCAGCAGCACCAGGGGAATCCAGCAGAGGAACAGGTTGCCCAGCCCGACGAAGTGGCTGATCGCCCCGCCCAGCAGCGCGCCGGAAAAGCTGCCGGACATCGAGGCGAGGTTGAACAGGCCGGAAATCTTGCTCTTGTCCATGGCGTGCTCGCCGAGCTGGGCCATGTTCACCAGGTGGATGAGCGCCGCCGCTGCGCTGAGCAGCACGCCGCCCAGGGCCAGCAGCCAGTAGTTGTGCGCGCTGCCGAGCAGCAGCAGGGCGAGCAGTGCCGCACTGAGGCTGCCGATGTAGGCAAGGCGCCGGCCGCTGCGCTCGATCAGGTAGCCGAAGCCGAACAGGCCGAGCACCGAGGCCAGGCCCTGGATCATCACCAGGCTCACCGCCTGGCCTTGCGAGAGGCCGGCGACTTCCATCGCCAGCAGCAGGATGAAGGTGCCGAACAGCGCACTGGTGGCGGCGCTGAGCAGTTCGATCAGGCAGCTCTCGGCGATCTCGACATTGGCCAGCATGCCGCCGACCTGTTGCAGCAGTCCGCCGGTGGCGGCAGCGACAGGCACATCCTCGCTGGGTGCCTCGCCTTCCCAGAAACCGAGGCTGTAGAAGGCCATCAGGCCGAAGCACAGGCCGATGGCGGCGAAGCCCCAGGCGAAGCTCGCCGCACCGCTCAGCCAGTTGCCCAGCAGCGGGCCAAGCAGGCCCATGCCCAGGGTCAGCGAGCCGCGGTACCAGCCGGCCTTGTCGTTGCCGATGCGCTTGAGCTGGCGCAGAAAGGCGCTGTTCATGGCGACGATGCGGAACGGGATGCACAGGCCGATCAGCAGCCGCGCGAAGGCCAGCCACAGCCAGCCACCGAACAGCGGAATGGCCAGGTTCAGCAGCATCGGCCCGAGGCTGGCGAGGAAGTACACCCGGCGCGCGCCGAAGCGGGCGATGACGAAGCCGGCGGGCAGGGTGAGGATCACCATGCCGAGGGCTTCCATCGCCGAGATGATGCCGATCTGCATGGCGTTGGCGCCGATGCTGATGGCGTAGAGCGTGGTGACGATCTTCGCCATGCCGATGGTGGCCCCGCTGAAGGCCGCCAGCAGCATGAAGTTGAGCAGGAAGGCGCCGGGCCTTTCGCGCGGCGCGTCAGATGGCGACATCGACTTTCCCCAGCAGCGCTCCCAGCGGGCGCGGGTCGATCCAGTCTTCCACCGAGAAGTCGCGGGCGATGAATTGCCAGCGCTGGAGAAACGCCGTGAGATCACGCAGCGCGTTGATCGAGCGCTCGGCCAGGTTGGTCTGCAGGCGCAGGTGGGCGTCGTCGCCGTAGGCGCTGGCCACCCAGAACTCACTGGTGTTCAGCTCGCGGGCGAGGAAGCGGCGGGTTTCTTCCGGATGTGCCCAGGCCCACTGCTCGGCGCGCAGCACGCTGTCGAGCACCAGCACGGCGGCGTCGAAATGCTCGTCCAGCAGTTGCTGGTCAACCGTCAGGGTGCGCGGCGTGCCGATGTTGGAACGCACCAGCGGCTCGGGGTGCGAGCCGACATCCATCACCACGTGCAGGCCGAATTCGTGGGCCAGTTGCAGGCCGTGGGCGCCCTTGAGGAAGATCGCGTCGATGTCGCCGCGCAGCAGGCCGATCAGCTCGTTGTTGCGCTGCACCACGCGGTTGCCCTTGAGCGCCACCTGGGCGCCGAACACATGGCGTACCGGGTCGTCACTGAAGGTGCCGCCGTAGGGGTAGTCCACCAGTTCGACGTCGCGCACTTCCAGGCCTTCCAGGCGCAGGGCGTTTTCCAGCCCGCGCAGGGACTGGGCACGGGTGAAGTCGATCTGCACGTTGGCCCACTTCGGCAGGCCGAAGCGCCGGTGGCGCAGGTCGCGGATGCTGCGCACGCCGCTGTCCGGCGCGCTGACGATCAGTTGCACCTCGTCGCTCCACGACAGCCCGATCACCCGCGTGCGCGCGCCGCTGGCGCGGGCCCAGATCGACGGGATGTTGCCGCCGTGGCGCACGGAGTAGGGCAGGTGATGGTCGAAGTGCGCCTCGCGCACCTCGCGTTCGGAGGACTCGCGCAGCGACTGGATGCGCGTGCCGAAGGGGCGGAAGGCCTGGGCCAGGCGCCCGGATTCGACGGCGATGCCGAGTCCGGTGGGGACGGGGCTGTGGGTGTACCAGAGGGTTTCCAGCGGTGTGCTCATGAGAACTCGGAACTCGATAACTCCCCTCTCCCTTCAGGGAGAGGGGCTGGGGGAGAGGGCTCGCCCTCGCGACGTTTTTCAGCTTGCCTTCTGGGCCAGGCTGCGCAGGGTTTCCAGCGGGCGCGGGTCGATCCACTCGCGCACGTCGAAGCGCGCCGGGACGAAGTTCCAGCGGTGCAGGAAGTCGGTGAAGTCCTGCAGGGCGAGAATCGAGCCTTCGTCCAGGTTGGTGCGCAGGCGCAGGTGGGCGTCTTCGCCGTAGGCGGTGGCGACCCAGAATTCGCTGCTGTTGGTTTCACGCGCCAGGTAGCGGCGGGTGTCGTCCGGGTGCTGGTGCGCCCAGTCCTCCGCGCGCAGCACCGAGGCGAGGATCGCGGTGGCGGCGTCGGGGTGCTGCTCCAGCAGGTTGAGGTCGACGCTCAGGGTGCGCGGCGTGCCGTTGTTGGCGCGGATCAGCGGCTCCGGGTGCGCGCCGGTGTCGATCACCGTGTGCAGGCCGAACTGCTGTGCCAGCTGCACGGCGTGGGCGCCCTTGAGGAAGATCGCGTCGACTTCGCCACGCAGCAGGCCGACCAGTTCCGGGTTCTGGCTGCGCCGGCGGCTGCCGCCGTGGCCGGTGATGCCGACGATATTGCCCGGCGCTTCATCGCTGAAGGTGCCTTTCAGGCCGAAGTCCACCAGCTCCAGGTCGCGCACTTCCAGGCCTTCCAGGCGCAGGGCGTTTTCCAGGCCGCGGATGGCCTGGGCGCGGGTGAAGTCGATCTGCGCGCCGCTCCAGTCCGGCAGGCCGAAGCGCCGGCCTTTCAGGTCGCGCACGGTGCGGATACCACTCTCGGCGGTGGTCAGGATCAGTTGCGCTTCATCGGCCCAGGACAGGCCGATCACACGGGTCTCGCGGCCGCTGGCGCGGGCCCAGATGGCCGGGATGTTGCCGCCGTGGCGTACCGAGTTCTGCAGCGTGTGGTCGAAGTGCGACTCGCGCACCGCCTGGTCGGCGGACTCGCGCAGCGACTGGATCTTCGTGCCCTGCTCGGCCAGGGACTCTTCCAGCCAGCCTTTCTGCACGGCGATGCCGAGGCCGGTGGGAACCGGGCAACGGGTGTACCAGAGGGTATCGAGGGGACGGGACATGTGCAGCTCCTTGTGGGTCAGGCGCGGGCCTTGAGTTCGTGTACGTCGGCGCGTTTGCCCTGCACCAGCGGCAGCACTTCCTGGCCGATGCGCAGGGCTTCTTCCAGGTGCGGATTGCCGGCGAGGATGAAGGTGGAGAAACCGGCGTCGCGGTATTCGGCGAGACGCTCGGCGACGTTCTCGTGGCTGCCGACGAGGCCGATGGTCGGGCCCGGCTTGGCCTTGCCGAAGCCGGCCCAGAGGTTGGGGCCGAGGATCAGGTCGTCGAAGCGCTCGACGTTCTGGTGGTAGGCGGTCTGCCGCGCGGCGCCGACGGAGTCCGAGCCGGTGGCGAAGTTCTTGATGAAGGCGCTGGTGCGCGCGTCGATGCGCTCGTACTGGCGGCGCAGCTCGCTCCAGGCGGCCTCTTCGGTCTCGCGGGCGAACAGGTCGATGCGGATGCCGAAGCGGATTTCGCGGCCCTGCTTGTCGGCCAGCTCGCGCACGCGCTCCAGGTGCGGCTTGAGCTTGTCGATGGGTTCGGCCCAGTTCAGGTAGACGTCGGCGTGCTTTGCCGCGACGTCCAGCGCAGGGTCCGAGAAGCCGGAGAAGTACACGCCCGGTTTGCGCACGTTGCGCAGCGCGATGGGCAGAGAGCCGTTCTCCAGCTGGTAGATATCGCCCTGGTAGGAGAACTGCTCGTTCTTCCACAGGCCGTCGATGATGTCGAGGAACTCGCCGGTGCGCTGGTAGCGCTTGTCGTGCTCGAGGAAGTCGCCGTTGGCGCGCTGGCTGGCGGGGTTGCCGCCAGTGATGATGTTCCACTCCAGGCGGTCGCGGGACAGGTGCTGGAGGATGGCCGCCTGCTGCGCGGCATAGGCGGGCAGCGTCCAGGCGGCCTGGAAGGCGATCAGGAACTTGATCCGCCGGGTCTCGCGGGCCAGCGCGGCGGCGGCGATCCACGGTTCCGGCCCGGTGGGCAGCAGCGCGCCCTCGAAGCCGGCGATCTCGGCGGCCTTGGCGACCTGGGCGATGTAGTCGATGTAGGTGAAACCGTCCGGCTCGCCGTTGGGCAGACGGCCCGGAGCGATGTTGCCGGGGCGTTCGATATGGCTGCCGCGGTTGTTCTTGTCCGAGGCGAGATAGGGACCGTCGCTGCCCAGCGGCAGTCGCCAGAAGAATTCGGTGCTCATGGCCTTGCTCCTTTACGTTGCGGGGGCAGCGTCGTGCTGCTCGTGCAAGGTGTTGAGCAAGGGCTGTGCCCAAAGGCTGCAGGCCAGGTGTGGCGAGGCTTTCAGGATGGTGTGCTGCTGCGGCAGCAGGGCGTTTGTCTGTACAGCAGCAGTGGGTCAGCAGGGGATGCTGGGCGGGCAGCAGTTTTGCCTGTTCAGCCAGGTGTGGCGCCCCGCTGTTAGCCTGATTGTTTTATAAACTATTGATTAATAGAGATATTTTTTAGTGGCACAAGTCCTGCTCAGTCACTGGAACACCGCCACGCGGTTCATCCATCCCCGACTGCCAGGAGGCACTCCATGTCCACCCTCGATCCGCAACTCGCCAGCCAGCTCGAACAGGTCCGCCGCGACTTCGCCAAGGCCTTCCGCGTGCTCAAGGAAAGCCGCACCCTCACCGCCACCAATACCTACCAGGCCTACGTGCGCGTGCCGGACAGCGACCAGGTGATCGCCGTCCATGCGCCCAACCCCTGGGCGGATGACCAGGAAATCCGCGCGGTGATCTCGACCTGGGACGGCGAGGTGATCCTCGACGAAAGCATCGCCGGGGCGACCCCGCTCAGCGGCCGTGGCGCCGGCGGCAACGGCAAGCGCTATGCGGCGATCTTCCAGGCGCGCCCGGAAATCAACGTGGTGATCCACGTCCACACGCCGTACCTCGGCGGCTGGGCCAGCGCCCACCGCGTGCTGCCGATCCGCTACGCCGCCTCCCAGCGCGTGACCCTGGCCCGCGAGCTGCCGATCTACATCGACCGCCGTCAGCCCGAGCCGCTGTTCATCCTCGACAAGATCGCCGAGAACCCGCACACCCCGGCCATCCTCGAAGCCAACGGCGGCGCGACCTTCTGGGGCGAGGACCTGATCAAGGCGTCCAAGCTGATCCTGCTGATCGAGGAAGGCGCCTACTTCCAGGGCCTCGCCGAAGGCCTCGGCGGCTCCCAGGAATTCGGCCCCGGCGTGCTGGAACAGCAGTGGAAGATGACCGGCCTCTGGGAGCAGGGCCAGAAGCTGCTGGGCGCAGCGGCCTGAGTTTTCGCCTGAACTGAAAAAGCCCTCTTGCGAGGGCTTTTTCATGGCTTTGAATCGGCGGCTTGGATATCTGCACTCAACCGCCGGTGCGCCTCCGGGCTGCGCGTTCGAAAACGCTCTCCGCCCACTGGTTCAGGCTCTTGCCGGACGCCTTCGCCGCAATGGCGGCGGCGGCGTGAACCTCCGGGCGGATGCGCAGCATGATCTTGCCGGACGCCGGCTTCTCCGGTTCCACACCGCGCTCCGCGCAGTCGACCAGGTAATCCTCGACGGCATCCTGGAAGGCAGCATGGAGCCCACCAACGCTGTCGGCATGGAAGCTGATGATGTCGTTCACGCCCAGTAGGCGGCCGACGAAGAGATCATCACGATCGTCGAATTCAATACGGGCGGTGTAGCCCTTGTAGGTCATGCGGCTCATGTTTCCACTCCAGCCCGACGCAGGAATTCGCGGGCTTCCTCGACCTGGTAACGCTTGGCCTCCTTGCCCGGATGCGGGCGATGGCAGCGCCAGGTCTGGCCATGCAGAACCAGTTTCACCCGTGACCCTTCACGTTCGTCCACGGTGCCACCCAAATGCAGAACCAGAGCTTCGATGTCGGTAAAGACTATCGATGCACTGGTTGGCGTGCGGAAGATCATGGCGAGGGTTTTGCGGTGGCGGTTCTGCATCCAGAAATGCTATCTCGATATGATAGCACTCTGTGGTTGCCATTTCCTTGGGATGGGTCGGCCACCTCGGATGCTTTTGTAGGAGCGAGGGGGACGCCGAGTTCTTGCTCGCGAACAGATTCCGCAGCGGGTTTGTTCGCGAGCAAGCTCGCTCCTACACAGGCAGGCCTATCCGGCGCACCTCATCCGATGGAAAGCTCGATCGTGAGGTTTCCTGCAAGTGCCGATCCGTTCAGGCAGCTACCGGCGGTTCCGCCGCCCGCCAGCGCAGCCCCAGCGGCAGCAGGAACAGCGGCAGCAGACTGGCGACGATCAGCACGGCGAAGAACGGCAGGCGCGAGGGCAGGCTGAACAGCGGGAACAGCAATACCGGGCCGAGGAACATCGACAGGTACAGCGCCTGTTCGGCGACGCCGCCGGCGCCCATCACGTCGCCGCCACGGCTCATACGCGGGATGCTGGTGAACACCCAGGCGACGACGAAGCTGCCGACGAAGCCCTGGATGATCTTCGCCACGATGGCGGTGGATGCCGCGATGCCGGGGATGAACACCAGCACCTCCAGCACCACCCCGATCAACGCACCGCCGACCACGGCCAGCGGGCCGAAGAAGCGCAGGTTGAGCACGAATCCGGCGAGCAGCCCGGCCAGCACGCTGGAGAGGATGCCGATGGTGGAGATCACGCCGATGGTCGACGGCGCAACGCCCAGGCTGTGGATGAAGTAGTCCGGGGTGATGGTTACCAGGCCCAGCGCTACGGTCAGCGGTGCGCCCACGGCCAGCGCCAGGCGCAGCACGGACGGGTCGGCGTAGAGGCGGAAGGTCTGGCGCAGGGAGTGGCGCTCGCTGCGGGTTGCCAGGTTCACCGACGGCAGCAGCGGCGTCGCCAGCAGCAGGACCAACAGCACCAGTGCGTGGCCGCTGAAGGCGCTGCGCCACTCGCCATGCTGGCCGCCGACATAGGGTGCCACGGCGAAGATGGCGATGGCGCCACCCAGTGGCGAGGCCACTGACCAGAACGCCAGCGCGGTGGTGCGGCGGCGGCCTTCGGTGGTGTGCACCAGCAAGGCGAGTGCGGCGAGCACCACGCTGATGTAGCCGGCGCCTTCGATGACGCGCAGGGTGATCAGCGTGGTGAAATCTTCAGTGCGGCTCGCCAGGTAGCTGCACGCCGCCGCCAGCAACAGGCCGAAGACGATGGCACGGCGTTCGCCGACCCGCGCCACGATCCAGTTGACCAGGGGCGAGGCGAGGGCGGCGACCACCGCCACCGCCGACACCACCCAGCTGGCCCGCGAAGGGCTGACCGAGAAGGCGTTGGCGATGTCGGCGACCAGCAGGATGGTCTTGCCGTGGCACGCTGCGATGATCACAGCGAAGGCGAGTGTGAGCAGGATCGAGGGCCAGCTTCCGGCACGCATCGGGGAATCCTCTTTGAGAGTTGGGTTGAAATGGCTATCTGTTTTCCGGGAAAGTCTGTGCCGGCGCTTTCCCCCTCACCCCAGCCCTCTCCCTCAGGGAGAGGGGGCAGTCCGCGCTGGTTGACGCGGTGGTTTCATCCTGAGCCAAACGGTCCTCTCCCTCTGGGAGAAGGGGCAGTCCGTGCCGGCTGACGCGGTAGTTCCATCCTGCGCAGAACGGTCCCCTCTCCCGCTTGAGGAGCGGGGCGCGTAGCCAGGGTTAGGGTGAGGGGCCTTTGATCTAAATAAGCCGCGCCTCAACGCCGCGAAACGTTCAGCACCTGCAGCTCGCTGAAGGCCTCGTAACCGCGTTGCCCGCCTTCGTAGCCGAGCCCGCTCCACTTGTGCCCGCCCTTGGGCGCGCCGGGCTGGATGTGGCCGTGCTGGTTGACCCAGGCCAGGCCCGCCTCCAGCCGCCCGGCGATGGCTTCGCCGCGCGCCAGGTCGCGGGTCCACACCGAGGCGCCGAGGCCGTAGTGGCTGGCGTTGGCCTGGGCGATGGCATCCTCTTCGTCGCGGAACGGGATCACCGGCAGCACCGGGCCGAACTGCTCCTCATCCACCAGCGCGACACCGGCCGCCACGCCGCTTACCAGGGTCGGCGGGTAGAAGTAACCGGAGCCGTCGGGCCGCACGCCACCGCTGTGGATGCGCGCGCCGTGAGCCTTCGCGTCTTCCACCAGGGTGATGACCCGTTCCAGTTGCTGCGCATTGGTCAGCGGCCCCAGTTCCGTCTGCGGGTCGAGCCCATGGCCGAGGCGGGTGCGCTCGGCGCGTTCGGCGAGTTTCGCCAGCAGCGGTTCGAACAGGCTGTCATGCACATACAGGCGCTTGATCGCGAAGCACACCTGGCCGCTGTTCCAGAAGGCGCCCCAGAACAGCGGTTCGACGATGGCGTCGAGGTCGGCGTCTTCCAGTACCAGCGCGGCATCGTTGCCGCCCAGCTCCAGGGTCAGGCGCTTGAGGTCGTCCGCCGCGCCGGCATACAGACGCTTGCCGGTGGCGACGCTGCCGGTGAAGGTCACGTGGCGCACTCGGGGATGACGTACCAGGTGTTCGCCGACCTCGCCCGCACCGGCAATCACGTTGAACACGCCAGCGGGGAATACATCGCCCAGCAGTCGCGCCAGCAGCAGGGTGGACAGCGGCGTGTGCTCCGAGGGCTTGGCCACCACGGTGTTGCCGGCGTGCAGGGCGGGCGCGATCTTCAGTACCAGCAGGATCAGCGGGACGTTCCATGGAGTGATCGCGGCGACCACTCCCAGGGGTTTGCGGGTGATGCGCACCAGGCGTTCGCCGTCGTCGCGCAACTGGGTGTCGGCGGGTAGCTCCAGCTGCGCGTGGTGCTCGAAAGTGGCGGCAACGCCAGCCACTTCCTCCAGCGTCGAGCGCAGTGGGCGACCCTGTTCGCGGGTGATCAGCTCGGCCAGCGCCTGGGCATTCCCGCGTACTCGTTCGGCGGCCCGGGCCAGGCTCTGGCGGCGGACGTCGAGATCGGCGGCCCAGGCCGGGAAGGCGCGGTGCGCGGCGTCCACCGCCGCGTCGACCTGCTCCAGGCTGGAGCGGGCGGCTTCGCCAACGGTTTCTTCGCTGGCCGGGTCGATCACTCGGTCATAGTGCTCGGCCGCCTGGAGGCGACCATCGATCAGCAGTTCATAGCGCGACATGGCGAGTTCCTCAGGCACCGCCCAGGATGGCGTCGGCGATCTTCTCGGCGAGCATCAGGGTCGGCAGGTTGGTGTTGGCGGTGGGGATCACCGGGATGATCGAGGCGTCGGCGACACGCAGGCCTTCCACGCCGTGGACGCGACCGGCGCTGTCGACCACGGCCTGCGGGTCATCGGCGGCACCGATGCGGCAGGTGCCGCTGGGGTGCCAGACGCCGCCGATGTGTCGGCGCAGGTAGGCTTCCAGCGCCGCGTCGTCGGCCAGCAGGGTTTCCAGCTTCGGCCCGCCCGGTTGCGGCACGGCGAAGGGGGTAAGCGCCAGTTGCAGCTCGTAGCGCGCCAGGACCGGGTGCTTGAACAGGCGCTGGATGGTGCGCAGCGCCACGCGTGCGCGTTGCAGGTCGCGCGGGTCGGAGAGCAGGTTGAAATCGACCTGCGGCGGGCTCGCCGGGTCGCGATCGCGCAAGGTCAGGCGGCCACTGGAGCTGGGTTTGTTGATCCAGAACAGCGCGTGGGCGACGCCGCGCTCGGCATCCGCGCCGATGGCCAGGTAGAGGTCCGAGGGCGTATCCGGATCGACGCCCGAGGAGACCCGGATTCCCAGTTGGTGCGAGGTGCCGGGCCGCGCCAGCACGGCGTCCGAACGCGCGGCATCGCCCAGGGTAGCGAGGGTGCCCAGCGAGCTGTGTTCCCACAGGTTGCCGCCGACGCCGGGGCGGTCGGCGATCACCTCGATGCCCAGTTCCTGCAACTGGCTGGCCGGGCCGATGCCTCTACGCAGCAGGAAGGCCGGCGATTGCAACGCTCCGGCGGCGAGGATGACTTCGCCAGCCTCTACGGTGACGCGCTCACCGTCACGTTGCAGTTCGACGCCGGTGATGCGCGTGCCGTCGCGTTGCAGGTCGAGCACCTGGCTCTCGGTCCACAGCGTCAGGTTGGGCCGCGCGCGCACTGCTTCATCGAGGTAGCCGCGGGCGGCGGACACGCGCTGGCCATGCTCCAGGTTCACCGCCGGAGCGAAGTAGCCGTCGTCGAACACGCCGTTCTGGTCGCCGATATCGCGCAGGCCTTCGGCTTGCAGCGCCGAGACCACGGAGCGGGTGAAAGGCGTCCAGTCGCGGGTGGAGACGCGGCTGATCGGGATCGGCCCGTCGTGCCCGTGCAGTGGGCCGGCGTAATCGGTGTCGCGTTCGAGCTTGCGGAAGTACGGCAGCACGTCGTTCCAACCCCAGCCTTCGGCACCCTGCTCGGCCCACTGGTCGTAGTCGCGCGGCAGGCCGCGGTTGGCCACCAGCACATTGACGCTGGAGCCGCCGCCGAGCACGCGGGCCTGTTCGAGGTAGCGCTCGGGGCGCGCGACGCCTTCGGGCTGCGCGCCGTGGCGGACGTTCAGGTCCGGCCAGAAGTAGCGATCGCGCAGTTCCAGGCGCAGGCGGAAGGGGTTGTGGCCGTCGAGGATTTCCGCCGGCGTGGCGTGAGGCGGTGTGTCCGGCCCGGCTTCGATGAGCAGGACGCGACGTTGCGGGTCGGCGCTGAGGCGGCTGGCAAGCACGCTGCCGGCGCTGCCGCCGCCGACGATGATGTGGTCGTAGCGAGGAGTGGTCATGTGGCCTCCCGGCCCGGCGCTCCCGCACCGGGCGCGTGCAGGGTGATCAGAAGCCGACGGAGATGCCGGCGACCAGGGCGCGCGGGGCGCCCTTGTAGTACTTCGGCGCGCCATAGAAGTCGCCGTCGGCCGGGTCGGCGGAGACCGTCCCTGAGTTCACGCCCGACAGGTAGTGCTTGTCGAAGACGTTGTTGAGGTTGAGCGTCAGGGTGGTTTCCTTCAGCGCGCTGCCCAGGTCCTTGAGGCGGTAGCCCAGGTTGGCGTCGAACACGGTGTAGCCGCCGATCTTCTCGTTGTTCGCCAGGTCGCCGTAGAAGCTGCCGGTGTGGCGGCCGAGGAAGTTGGCGTAGAAGGTCTGGTTGTCGTAGCCGATGCCGGCGCTGAACAGGTTGCGCGGGGTGTCGTAGAGCTGGTTGCCCTTGGTGTCGAGGCTGGCGCCGCCGGCGCTGTAGTCGTCGTCCTGGGTGGAGCGCAGGTAGGTCCAGGAGGCGAAGTAGTTGAAGTTCGCCGGCAGCAGGCCGTTGAGCGACAGCTCCAGGCCTTTGGTGGTGACGTCGCCGGCGTTGAAGTAGGAGGTGACGCCGGAGACTTCCTCGAACGCCGCCTGGCGATCCTTGAACTTGTCGTAGAACAGCGCCGCGCTGAGCAGCACGTCATCGGTGCTGTAGCGCCAGCCGATCTCCTGGTTCCAGGTGACTTCCGGCTTCTGCTTGTCGCCGCCATTGGCCTGGCCGTAGACCGAAGCCACCGCCGGAGTGCGCATGTTCGAGGTGGTGTTGTAGTAGAGCTGCTGCTGCGGGTCGAGCTGGTAGCTCAGGCTCAGGCTGGGCAGGAAGCGGTTGTAGTCGGCGCTATCGTTGAAGCCGCTGAGGCGATCGTCGCCCTTGTTCTGCGTGTGCTGCCAGGCCAGGCCTCCGGTGAGGACGAGCTGCGAGGTGATGTCCCAGGTGTCCTGCACCCAGAGCTTCTGGGTGGTGATCTCGTTGCGCTGGTCGGTGAAGTAGATGGCGTTGCCGTTGCCATCGCGCAGCTTGTGGCTGCCGTCGATGCCGGCGGGCTTGCCGTTGCTTTTGATCTCGACCACCGGGAACTGGTTGCGCGCGTGGGTATAGTCGGTCCACAGGCCCAGTTGCAGGGTGTGGTCGTCGTTGACCAGGAAGTCCAGGGTATTGGTGGAGCCGATGCGGTACTGCGTCGGGTAGACGCTGAGCGCGCCGGTCACCAGCGGGTCGATAGTGTCGCCGTCGCCATTGAGATCGGCGTTGACCTTGTTCTCGTTGACTGGCACCACGGCCACGGCGGCGGTGCCGTCGGTGACGCGGACGAAGTACGGGTCGACCTTCAGCTGGACCTTGTCGGAGAGGTTGAACAACCCGTTGAGCGCATACGTCTGGATCTTGAAGTCGGCGCGCGAGGCCGCCGCGCTCTGGCCGGGCACGGTGACGTCGGGCACGCCGTTGGTACCGTTGCCCTTGGTGGGGTAGATGTCCCGCGGGTAGCCCTGGTCGTACTTGTTGGCGCGGTACTCGGCCAGCGTCGGGTGGTTGTAGCTGTTGGTGCGCATCAGGAAGCTGGAGAAGATGCCGTTGATGCGGTTGCCGTCCCACTCGTACTGCAGGTTGCCTTCGTAGCGGTTGGAGGACAGCTCGCCGCCGCTGTTGTCCCACAGGTCGGCGGTGGTGCGCGAGGCCGAGAGCCAGGCGGAGAAGCCGTTCACCTCGCCGGTATTCACCCGCGCGAAGGTGCGGAACAGGCTGTCGCTGCCGACGTTCTGCTTCACCAGCAGGCCGCTTTCCTTGGTCGGCGCGACGGACTTGATCAGCACGCTGCCACCGCTGGCGGTAAGGGTCGGGGCGTTGATCGAGGAGGAGCCGTAGAGCACCGACACCGACTCGTAGTTTTCCGGATCGCCCATGAAGTCAGCGTGGGGCGTGAGGAACTGCGGGTCGTTGAGCGGGATGCCGTCGCGGACGAATCCGATCTGGTCCTGGGAGAAGCCACGGATGTTCAATCCGCCTTCGGTGATGCCGCTGTTGTCACCGCCGCTGACGTGCACGCCGGGCAGGTATTTGAGGGCGCCGGTGACGGCGCTGTCGAGGCCGACGAACTTTTCCAGCTGGGATTTGGTGAGGGTGCCCTTGGAGACTGGGGCGACTTCCTTGCGGGCATCGCCGACCTGGGTTTCCTGGCTTTGTCCCTGGACCGTGACGGTACTCAGGGTGATATTTCCGGCGCTATTGGATTCGTCGGAAAGTACAACTTCAGCGTTGAATAAAAGGGCGCTGGATAATGCAATGGCCAGCGGTTTCAATCGAAAATCTCTTGCATGCTTCATGGCAGTCGCTCGGGGCTTTTAATAATGTACCCATTAGCCTGAGCAAGCTCTGTGCCATGCGTTTTAGAGCGGTTTAGTGCGAATTTAAGGTGTTTCTCTGCTGTTGCTGCAGCAACTGCTTTTACAGTGGTGCTGGGGCAGCTACTTGTTATGAACAGTTGCTCTTGGAAGTTTGCCGAAAAAATAATAAAGCCCCGAGAACGGGGCTTTATTATTTTCGCTGGTGTCAGGAGTATCAGGGCTGACTGGCGACGGTTTTTACCTGCTCTTTCCAGAATCCCTCAAGCTGCTGATTCTTCAGTCCCTGCTCGACAAACTTCGGCTCCAGTAGGTCGTCCACCTTCACCTCGTTGCGGATCAGTTTCGCCTTCAGGCTATAGGCGATGCCGTCGGTATAGTGTTGGCGCAGGGCACCGTCATACAGCGGGGAGAAGTGCGCGGGCCATGGCTCGCCGGCGACTTCGCGTTGCAGCACGCTCAGCGGTACGCCGGAGCGCGATTGCGCTTCTTGGTACGCCGCCTGGTTGGCGTCCTGGGAGACCCACCACGCGGCCTTCAGGTAGGCGTCCACCACCAGTTGGGTGAGGTCCGGGTGATCCTTGACGAAGTCCCGCGCGCCCCAGACTTCGGCGCGCATCTTCCAGTCGGGCGGGGCCTCCTTGCTCGACCAGATGACGCGGCCGACCTGCTTGTCTTCCAGCAGGAAGGCATCGCTCAGGGTGAAGAACGCATCCACCCGTCCGGCGCTCAATGCGGCGGCGCCGGCCTGCGGGTTGAGGTTGAAGATGCGGAAGTCCTCGAAGCCCAGGTGATTGGCTTCCAGCAGCTTGGCGAAGGACAGTTCCCACGGCCGGCCACGGTGCAGGGCGATGCGCTTGCCCTTGAGGTCGGCGATGGATTTCGCTGTCGATCCCGGCGGCACCACTAGGTAGACGTTGTTGCCGATGCCGCCGGGGACGATCAGTTGGGTCTGCACGCCCGAGGCGTTGGCGATGATCGACGGCAGGTCGCCGTAGAAGGCGAAGTCGATGCGCTTGTTGGCGAACTCCTCGTTGACGAAGGTGCCCACCGAGCCGGTGGCCGCGGGCACCCACTCCAGCTTGATGTTGCGCTGGGCCAGTTGCTGCTCCAGCCATTTGTCGCGGTCGATGACATAGGCCGGGCCATTGAAGGTGATCTGCCCGGCGTTGGCATAGGCCACCGTGGCGATGCGCAGGGTGGTGGGCTGCTCGGCGGCCAGCGCGTGGCCTGCGAGTAGCACGGCGGCGGCCGGTAGCAGGCGGCGCAACGTGCGATGGATCAGGGACATGGCAGTTACCTCGCTCAGAAGTCGGTGGTGACCGAGACGCCGAAGGTGCGCGGATCACCGAACATCACCGCGGCGGTCTGGTAACCGCCCGGCAGGGTGTGGTTGCGGTATTCCTTGTCGGTCAGGTTGTTCACGTAGGCGGTGACGCGGGTGGTTTCGCCGGGCAGTTCGTAGGTCACCCGCGCGTTGCCCAGGGTGTAGCCGCCGCTGCGCATGTTGGCGCTCTGGTCGTTGGTGAAGAAGTACTGGCGGCTGCGGGTATTCCAGTCGGTACCGAGGATCACCGCGCCGCCGACGTTCAGCGGGATGCGGTAGTCGGCGCCGATTACCGCCGAGACGCTGGGTGCACGGACGAAGTGGTTGCCGGAGTAGTCGTCGGCGCCCGAGGTGTAGTCGGTGAACTCGGTGTGCAGCAGGCCCAGGCCGAAGTTGACGTGCAGGTTCTGCACCGGGATCGCCTCCAGCTCGAACTCGGCACCGTAGGCCTCGCCCTGGGCACCGTTGGCCAGGCGCGAGACGGTCTGGTTGTTCACCGCGGTGACGATGTTGAGCTGGATGTCCTTGTAGTCGTAGTAGAAGACGCTGGCGTTGGCGTTCAGGCGGCCATCGAACCATTCCGACTTCAGGCCCAGCTCGTAGGAGGTGAGGTATTCAGGGTCGACCTTGGCCACGGTGGCCTGGCTGGTGACGCCGGCGTTATAGCCGCCGGAGCGGAAGCCACGGGAATAGCGGAAGTAGGCGCGGGCGTTATCGGAAATCCGGTATTCGGGCGTCAGGTCCCAGCTGTAGTCGCTCCAGGTGTTGCTCTCGTCCTGGGTAGCGTTGACGATCAGTGGCGAGTCGACGTTGCCCGGCTGCCACCAGTGGCCGTCACCGAAGCTCGCCGCGCCGCGGTTGACCAGGCGCTCCAGGTCGATGTCCTTGGTCTCGCGGGTCCAGCGCAGGCCGGCGGTCAGGCTGAAGTCGTCGGTGAAGTTGTAGGTGGTGCTGCCGAAGATGGCGTAGCTCTCGGTCTGCTGGTCGTAGCTGACGTTGTTGTAGTAGCTGGGGACGTAGGGGTTGGTCAGCGCCGCGTTGGCGTTCTTCGACTGCAGGTCCTCGTTGAAGTAGTGGAAGCCCAGCACCCAGTTCAGCCGGTCGGTGCGCGGCGAGGCCAGGCGCAGTTCCTGCGACCATTGCTGGCTGTCGGCGTAGCTGTAGCTGCGCTGCAGTTCCAGCGGGGTGTTGTCGCTGTCGGTCCAGCCGTCGCGGGTGAAATGCTCGAACGCGGTGATGGAGGTCAGCTCCAGCTCGCCCAGCTGCCAGACCAGGTTGAGGTTGCTGCCGGCCTGGTCGATTTCGGCCTGGTACTTGGCGTTGAAGTTGGCCTTGCCCAGTTCCGGATCGATGGAATAGCCGAACTGGTTGGTACCGTTGGGCCGGGTGCCGTAGCTCACCGTGTTGTAGCTGGCGGTGTCGTGGTAGTGGCGGGCGTGGACGTTGAGGTTGGCGTCGAGGTTGTCATTCACCCGTGCGGCCAGTTGCAGGCGCACGGCGTCGTCTTCCAGCGCGCCCTGGTCGTTGCCGTCGTTCTTGTTCTCGGTGTAGCCGTCACGGCCCTGGTGGTGGAAGGACACGCGTCCGGCCAGCTTGTCGTCCACCAGCGCATCGCTCACCGCGCCTTCGACGATGCGGTTGGCGTAGTTGCCCATGTCGACCTTGAAGTAACCCTCGGGGCTGAAGGTCGGCTTGCGCGAGATGAAGTTGATCGCGCCGCCCGTGGTGTTCTTGCCCCACAGCGTGCCCTGCGGGCCGCGCAGCACTTCCACGCGCTCCTGGTCGAACAGCGGGAAGCCGGTGGCGCTGATGTTGGCGATGTACACGTCGTCGACATAGATGCCGATCGGGCTGACGGTGTTGGCGCCCTGGTCGCCGGTGCCCAGGCCGCGAATCCACCAGCGCGGGCGGCCATGGCCGTCGGTGGTGCCGGCGGAGGCGTTGGGGGTATAGCGGGTGACTTCGTTGGCTGATTGCAGTGAGGCGTCGCGGATTTTTTCGCCGCTCAGCACGGTGATCGGCGCCGGCACTTCCTGCACCGACTCTTCGCGCTTCTGCGCGGTGACCACTACCTTGCCGAGGGTCGGCGCGGTGCTGGCTTCTTCCTTGTTCTGCGTATCGCCGTCGGCGGCATTCACAGCGACGCTGGCGAGGCTCGCCAGGATCGCGAGGGAAAGGGTGTTGCGTTTGAACATGGTGTCCCCAGGGGGCGGCGAAAGGACGGCTGGCTCTGTGGTGCTCGGTCGTCGCCGCAAGGCATCAAGCTGTTATTGCGTTGCGCTTCTGCTGGCTCACGCGTGATAAGGCCGGTTGGCTTGCAGGGGACATCGCAACTTCCGTACCGACTTTCCAACTCATTGATCCTTAAAGGCTTTTCACTTTTACTGCGGACGGTGTGCTGCTGGGGCAGCAGCCCATGCTGGGCAGTCGCTGCCTGGGCAGCAGCGCTGCAGCAACCCCTTGAGGCTTTCGTCGCAAGTGGAGCGGGAATGCCATGTGCACCTGATAAGCTGGCCCCTCGAACAGCCTGGAGTTGGCAATGAATACGCTCTTGCCGGAGCAACCCCTGCAGCGCTTCCCATGCAACCTGTGCGGCCGCGATTTCGTGGTGGGGGATGTGCACGGCCATTTCGAACTGCTGGAGCGCCTGCTCAAGCAAGTCGGATTCGATCCGGCGGCTGACCGCCTGTTCGCCGCTGGCGACCTGGTGGATCGTGGCCCCTATTCCCCGCAGGTGCTGGACTGGCTGGCCAAGCCCTGGTTCGCTTCGGTGCGTGGCAACCACGAGCAACTGGTGATCGACGTGGTGCTGGCCGGCGATGACCGCGACCTGCACTTTCGAAACGGCGGAGCCTGGCTCTACAAGCTCACGCCGGTTACTCGTGCGCGCATCGCCCGCCGCCTGCAGCAATTACCCGTGGTGATCGAGGTGGACCTGGGAGAAGGGCGCCGCGTGGGTATCGTGCATGCGGAAGCGCCGGTGTCGCCGGCTTTCCCGGATTGGGACAGCGGCGTGGCGGCCCTGGCGGGTGAGCAGGGTGACGCCGCCCGGCGCAGCGCCGCCGCGCTGGCCATGTGGGCTCGCACGCGGATCGAGAGGGAAGACGCCACGGCAATCGCCGGGCTGGAGCGCCTGTATGTCGGCCATACCGCGCAGAAATCGGTCCGGCCGCTGGGCAACACCCATTACATCGATACCGGTAGCGGTTATGTCGACGGTTGCCTGAGCATCGTCGACATGCGCACCGGCCAGGTGGAAACGGCGGCCGCCCGCTGAGCGGCCACCGGTGCGGCGATCACTCGCCGCGGATGTACTGTTCCAGTTGCTGGATCAGCTCGGCCTGTTCAGCGATGGCGGCCTTCACCAGGTCGCCGATGGACAAGAGGCCAAGCAGCTCGCCGTTCTCCACCACCGGCAGGTGGCGCAAGTGGCGCTCGGTCATGATGCCCATGCACTTGTCGACGTTCAGGTGGGTGTCCACGGTGATCACCGGCGCGGTCATCACCGCGCGGATCGACGTCTCATCCGAGGCGCGCCCCTTGAGCGCCAGGCGCCGGGCGTAGTCGCGTTCGCTGAAGAAACCGACCAGCTGGTTGCCTTCCACCACCGGCAGCCCGCCGAGGTTCTTTTCCGCCATCAGGCGCAGTGCATCGATCACCATCGCGTCCGGGGCGATGGTGTAAACCTGCTGGTCCGCCTTGGCGGTCAACAGCTGAGCCACAGTCTTCATTCCTACCCCCTGTCGTCGTCTCACGGCGCGATGTCCGAGTTCATAGAGAATCGTGGACAGATCGCAATCCGGCAAGGTCGGAAAGCGGCGTCCACGCCATCGAAAGCGTCATTGCGCGGCGCCGGCATTTATACTGTGATTCCAGTCCCCTTTTACCCCCACGAAAGACCGGCCATGACTGACGAAGATCCCGACCTCCACGAGCCCGAACACGATCACCTGCTCGATCTCGACGACGACCTCGATGGCCTGTTGGAGGAGGATGCGGCGTTCTTCGAAGACCTGCCCGGCGATCACGAGGAGGATGACGAGGATGCGGAGGAGTACCAGCCCGGCCTGGACGACGGCGAGGACTGGCTGGAAGACTGACCTTCGGACGATATCCGGGCGTCATGATTGGCTGGCAGAATGCTGGCCAGACAATAAAGAGAACGCAGCATGCGCTACATCACTCTCGCCTTGGCCATTTCCCTGCTCTGCGGCTGCTCCTCGGCGGTTCGCAAGGACGACCGCACCGCGCCGATCTCCCTCTACCGCGACACCCGCCATGCGCTGGTGGTGAACTTCCAGCCCGATGCCAGCGTCGCCGCCAACCCGCGCTGGAGCGCGCTGAAGGCGAGCTGGCGTGAAGCACTGCGCGACGAGGCGGGGTCGGCCGATTACCAGGTTTCCGAACAGGACGGTGAGCCGCGCGCCACCGACACCCTGTCCACCCTGGTGGTCATCGAGGTCGGCGCCGGTCACAGCGCGAACAGCCGGCCGGGCAGTGGTGAGGAGTGGATTACCTCCACCGTGCGCTACCACGACGGCCTTACCGGCCAGTTGCTCGCCTCGCGCCGCTATGAAAGCGAGGCCGACGGCGATGTCTTCACCTCCATGGGCTCGTCCGAGGTCGGCGCCGTGTCTGAACAGATCGTCGAGGAAATCACCGGTGCCCTGCTGGTCGCCCGCCCGGCGCGCAGCGTGCCGAGGGCGCAGCCGGCCACCACTCCGGTCCAGCCTCCGGAAGCCGTCCCGCAACCTGCCGCGCCGGTGGCGGCGGAAACCGTCGCCCATGTCTCCCGCCCGCTGAGCCAGGAGCAGCAGCTCATGGAGTTGCAGCGGCGCAACCTGCCGTATGAGGAATATCGGGACGAGTACCAGCGGATCATGGGGCGCTGAGCCCTCGGCTCTGCAGAGCCGGGGCTGCTAGAACCAGCCGCCGCCGTTCGACAGCTCCTGCTCGCAGCTCTTGTACTGGGCACCGTACAGCGAGGCGCGAGCCTGGACCTTCTGTGAAGTTGCTTTCAGCCACGGCTTGGCGTCATAGCTGCGCTGGCGGTAGCCGCCCCAGCCTTCGTGGTAGTTCAGGTACTGGGCATAGGCGTCCCACTTGGAAACGCGGTTCACGTTGTAGGTCTTGTTCATGTACCAGCCCATGAAATCCAGCGCGTCGGCGAAGTCGTCGCGGTCGGCGCCCCAGCCTCCCGCTTCCTTCTTGTAGTCCGCCCACGTCTCGTCCTTGGCCTGGGCGTAGCCATAGGCGGAACTGACCCGGCCCCAGGGGATGAAGCCGAGGAAGTAGTAGCGCGGTGGCAAGGCGTCGTGCTTGAAGGAGGACTCCTGGTACATCATCGCCATCGGCACCTGGATCGTGCCGCCCCAGCGCTTTTGCACCTTCAGCGCCGCTTCGTGCCATTGCGGTTTTTCGCGGAAGATCTCGCAGAGGTTTTCGGGGTGCGCCGGAGGCTTGGTGGCACACCCGGCAAGGGCCAGGAGCAGGGCTGGCATCAAGAGCCGGAGCATGGGCGGTGAGTCCTTTTCTCGCGCGATGGCTGAAGGCTTATACAGCCTTGGGTGGCGAAGTTGAATCACAGGGTGTCGAGGCCGATCCGGGCCCCCGAGCCTGTCGGTATGTCTGGCAGACACTGCAGACAGCGCGGGGCTTTACCGCCAGAAACAGGAAAGCCCGCTCATGGCGGGCTTTTCAGGTGGTTTCGCAGACTGCCTGAGGCAGCTCGAAACAAGGCAGATGGCGCACCAGGCGGGATTCGAACCCACGACCCCTGCCTTCGGAGGGCAGTACTCTATCCAGCTGAGCTACTGGTGCGTATGCCGCGGCTGGCGCGGCAGGCGGCAATCATACGCATCTCCTTCGCAGGCGTCCAATGCAGGTACGCTCGTTCATGATATCGAACGAAAACAGCCGCTTGTCGGTAGAAACAGGCCGAAAACCGACGGCAACCTGATACCTTCGTTGGTTTTGTCGAACGAGCTATTGCCCTTTGCAGTCGAGGGCCCTAGGATTCGTTTGAGATTTCAAACGCCTCCCCATCACAACAACAGGAGACCGGAGAATTGGCATCACACCAGCCGGCCATCAGCCTGCGGGATGACAGTCTTCCGTTGCACCCACCGCATGTCCCTTGTGACAGGTCTCCGTGCGGCTTCCGTCGATCAGCGTACCGGAAGGTTGTAGGGCAGTCGTACTCCTGGGCCGAGCCCGGGAATCTGTGCGTGAACGAGTTCAACCAGACCGGGCAATGACCCCGGCCTGCGTTTTTTCGTGTCCGCATGCCGAGCGAACTAAGAGCCGTTCGCCTGGCATCGCCTCCAAGCTGAGGCGACATTCGCATCCAGCGTCGATAATGGTCGGCCGGGGCGAATGAACGGCAGAGACTGCGGTCTCTCCCATCCAGACAACAAGGCAGGCGGGGACTCGAGGCAGACCCGTCGTCCACAGGCTTTCCTCGAAAGGAGACAGGTCATGCAACTCAATGATGCCAAGCTGTTCCGCCAACAGGCTTACATTGACGGTTCCTGGGTCGACGCCGATAACGGCAAGACCATCAACGTGAACAACCCGGCCACCAACGAGATCATCGGCACCGTGCCGAAGATGGGTGCCGACGAAACCCGTCGCGCCATCGAAGCCGCCGACAAGGCCCTGCCGGCCTGGCGTGCGCTGACCGCCAAGGAACGCGCCAACAAGCTGCGCAAGTGGTTCGACCTGATGATCGCCAACCAGGACGACCTGGCTCGCCTGATGACCATCGAGCAGGGCAAGCCGCTGGCCGAAGCCAAGGGCGAGATCGCCTACGCTGCCTCCTTCCTCGAGTGGTTCGGCGAAGAAGCCAAGCGCATCTACGGCGACACCATTCCGGGCCACCAGCCCGACAAGCGCATCATCGTGATCAAGCAGCCGATCGGCGTGACCGCGGCTATTACCCCGTGGAACTTCCCGTCCGCGATGATCACCCGTAAAGCCGGTCCGGCCCTGGCCGCTGGCTGCACCATGGTGCTCAAGCCCGCCTCGCAGACCCCGTACTCCGCCCTGGCCCTGGCCGAACTGGCCGAGCGCGCCGGCATTCCGAAAGGCGTGTTCAGCGTGGTTACCGGCAGCGCCGGCGAAGTCGGCGGCGAGCTGACCAGCAACCCGATCGTGCGCAAGCTGACCTTCACCGGCTCCACCGAGATCGGCCGCCAGCTGATGGCCGAATGCGCCAAGGACATCAAGAAAGTGTCCCTGGAACTGGGCGGCAACGCTCCGTTCATCGTGTTCGACGATGCCGACCTGGATGCCGCCGTCGAAGGCGCGCTGATCTCCAAGTACCGCAACAACGGCCAGACCTGCGTCTGCGCCAACCGCCTGTACGTTCAGGACGGCGTGTACGACGCCTTCGTCGAGAAGCTGAAGGCCGCCGTGGCCAAGCTGAACATCGGCAACGGCCTGGAGCAGGGCGTCACCACCGGCCCGCTGATCGATTCCAAGGCCGTCGCCAAGGTCGAAGAGCACATCGCCGACGCCGTTTCCAAAGGCGCGAAAGTCCTCACTGGCGGCAAGCCGCACAGCCTGGGCGGTACCTTCTTCGAGCCGACCATCCTGGTCGACGTACCGAAGAGCGCCCTGGTCTCCAAGGACGAAACCTTCGGCCCGCTGGCGCCGGTGTTCCGCTTCAAGGACGAGGCCGAAGTCATCGCCATGTCCAACGACACCGAGTTCGGCCTGGCATCCTACTTCTACGCCCGCGACCTGGCCCGCGTGTTCCGCGTCGCCGAGCAGCTGGAGTACGGCATGGTGGGTATCAACACCGGCCTGATCTCCAACGAAGTCGCGCCGTTCGGCGGCATCAAGGCCTCCGGCCTGGGCCGCGAAGGTTCGAAGTACGGCATCGAGGACTACCTCGAAGTCAAATACCTCTGCCTCGGCGGTATCTGATCCGTTTTTTCCGTGGGCGCGGGGTGGCAGGCAAGAGCTGACAGCCACCTTCGCGTCGGCGTTTTCCGGTGGTAGCACCGGACAACCCGTCTGGCGGGCCGCAAGTTCCACGACAGTCGATCATCGTATGCTGTCGTGTGTGGCTTCTCCCCGCTTTCATCCTTTGATCCGGTCGCCCGATGAGCGGCCACTGAGGAAGCTATGAGCAAAACCAACGAATCCCTGCTGCAACGTCGTCAGGCCGCCGTACCGCGCGGCGTAGGCCAGATCCACCCGGTTGTCGCCGAGCGCGCCGAGAACTCCACCGTGTGGGACGTCGAAGGTCGTGAGTACATCGACTTCGCCGGCGGCATTGCCGTACTGAACACCGGTCACCTGCACCCGAAAGTGATCGCCGCCGTTCAGGAACAACTGACCAAGCTGTCCCACACCTGCTTCCAGGTACTGGCGTACGAGCCCTACATCGAGCTGGCCGAAGAAATCGCCAAGCGCGTTCCGGGCAACTTCCCGAAGAAGACCCTGCTGGTCACCTCCGGCTCCGAAGCCGTTGAGAACGCCGTCAAGATCGCCCGTGCCGCCACCGGCCGCGCTGGCGTGATCGCCTTCACCGGCGCCTACCACGGCCGTACCATGATGACCCTGGGCCTGACCGGCAAGGTCGTTCCGTACTCCGCTGGTATGGGCCTGATGCCGGGCGGCATCTTCCGCGCCCTGGCTCCGTGCGAACTGCATGGCGTGAGCGAAGACGAGTCCATCGCAAGCATCGAGCGCATCTTCAAGAACGACGCTCAGCCGCGCGACATCGCTGCCATCATCATCGAGCCGGTTCAGGGCGAGGGTGGCTTCTACGTCAACTCCAAGGCCTTCATGCAGCGCCTGCGCGCCCTGTGCGACGAGCACGGCATCCTGCTGATCGCTGACGAAGTGCAGACTGGCGCTGGCCGTACCGGCACCTTCTTCGCCACCGAGCAACTGGGCATCGTTCCGGACCTGACCACCTTCGCCAAGTCCGTTGGCGGCGGTTTCCCGATCTCCGGCGTTGCTGGTAAAGCCGAGATCATGGACGCCATCGCTCCGGGCGGCCTGGGCGGCACCTACGCCGGTAGCCCGATCGCTTGCGCCGCGGCCCTGGCCGTGCTGAAAGTGTTCGACGAAGAGAAGCTGCTGGATCGTTCGCAAGCCGTTGGCGAGCGCCTGAAAACTGGTCTGCGCGATATCCAGGCCAAGCACAAGGTAATCGGCGACGTTCGTGGCCTGGGTTCGATGATCGCCATCGAGCTGTTCGAAGGCGGCGATCACAACAAGCCGGCCGCTGAACTGGTCAGCAAGATCGTGGTTCGTGCCCGTGAGAAAGGTCTGATCCTGCTCTCCTGCGGTACCTACTACAACGTGATCCGTTTCCTGATGCCGGTAACCATCCCGGACGCGCAGCTGGACAAAGGCCTGGCCATCCTGGCCGAGTGCTTCGACGAACTGGCCTGAGCCTTACCGCTCTAACCGTTCGAGAGAAAGGCCCGCGCAAGCGGGCCTTTTTTTGTGCTTTTTTTGTGTGAAGTCTCCTTGGATGTTGATGGCGCGCATGGGAAAGCCCGTGGGCTTTGGACTACGCTGCGCAATATCCGAAGGCCGTTGGCCGGCGGCATCCGAAGGACCGGGCGCTCGACAGGGAAGGCTCTGGACCGGTTGTTTCCGTGCGCGACGGCATCCGTCCCGAACGAGGAGTGATCCATGAGCGTTTCTCCCGGCGTGCTGGTGGCTGCCAGCGATCCCTGGAGCCGCGAGCTGCTTGGCCAACTGGTGCTGAGCGTGCGTTGCGACGCGAACGTCGAGTTCTGCGAAGACGGCGACACGGCCATCGAGGCCTGCCGCCGCCATCCCTTTGCCCTGATCCTGGCCGAGCGCGAGCTGCCCGGCAGCGATGGCCTGGAATTGTTGCGCCACGTGCGTATGCGCCGCCGCGGGCCGGTCGCCCAGCCCTTCATCCTGATCAGCTCCAAGGCCGACGCCGCCAGTGTGCGCGCCGCGCTGCCGCTGGCGCCCACGGCCTATCTGGTCAAACCCTTCAATGCCGAGAACCTGCGCGAGCGTTTGCGCTCCCTGCTGCTGGCTCCGGGCGAGAGCGTCGTCTGCGAGCTGCCGACCCTGGAGCAGAGCCTGTCGCTGGAGCGCTTCCTGCAAACCGAACGCGACGCTACCGAGGGCGCACCGCTGATGGGTGAAGTCGGCGCGGCAGTGAACCGCTGCATGGAAGCCAGCGACATCAACCTGGAAATGCTCGAGCAGGAGTTCGGCCACGATCCGCAGATCACCGCCTGCCTGATCTCCGCCGCCAACAGCGCTGCACGGCATGTCGGCATGCCCTGTCAGACGCTGATGCAGGCACTGTCGCGCCTGGGGGTGGCGCAGGCGCTGAACCTGATGCTGGCGGTGGCGCTGCAACGCGCCGCGACCCTGGCCGACCCGCTGCTGAAAGAGCGCGCCGAGCACTTCTGGGATCTGTCCCGGTACACCGCCGATGGCGCCTTCGCCCTGGCCGAGTCCCTGGATGCCGATGCCGACCGCTGCTTCACCGCCGGCCTGCTGCACTGCCTGGGCGATCTCGCACTGCTGCGCAGCCTGCAGGATTGGCACAGCGCTGGCGGCGAGCTGAGCAAGGCGGACGTGGAGACGGCCCTGGAGGAGCACGGCGCAAGCTTCGGCTCCGCCCTGCGCACCCGCTGGCGCCTGCCTCTGGAGCTGCGGAACCTGATCGCTGCGGCCTATGCCATCGACAGCGGTGTGTTCAGCCGCGAGGCGCTGATCGTCAACCTGGCTTCCAGCGCAGCGCGCCTGCCGGAGAGCGAATTGCCGACCCTGACCGAACACAAGGCTGCGCGCATGTTGCGGCTGACGCCGGCGCAGCTGGGCTTTCTACGTCGGACCTAGCGCTCTCCAGAAGACCAGCGCCAGCACGGTGAGCAGCACCAGCGCGCCGACAAGTTGCACCAGCCAGTCGGTTCCACGGAAATCGTCGGGAGATGCCGGCCCGCGCGGTCGCCTGCCCAGCGTGATCAGGCGCAGGAAGAGCCAGCCGAGCAGATAGCTGAAGCGGTTGAAGAGGGCGTCAAGCAGACCTTCGAGCAGAAACTCGAAGCCCAGTAGCAGAAGGCGGAACAGGCGCCCTAGCAGGGCGGTGGGGAGATCGTCGAGCATGGGAATCCTTTCCCCTCGATAGGCCGCGCCGGGCGGCGCGGCCTATGGCTCTTAACGCGAAGCCAGCAGTTCCTTGCCGCGCACCACGGCAGCGCGGACCTGGTTCGGCGCGGTACCGCCGATGTGGTCACGGGCATTCACTGAGCCTTCCAGGGTCAGCACGGCGAACACGTCGTCGTCGATCTGGTCACTGAATTGGCGCAGCTCGTCCAGGCTCATCTCGGCCAGGTCCTTGCCGCTGTCCACGCCGTATTTCACGGCGTGGCCGACGATCTCGTGGCAGTCACGGAACGGCAGGCCACGGCGTACCAGGTAGTCGGCAAGGTCGGTGGCGGTGGAGAAGCCGCGGCGGGCCGCTTCGCGCATGATCTCGCGCTTGGGCTTGATCGCCGGAACCATGTCGGCGAAGGCGCGCAGGCTGTCGCGCAGGGTATCGGCGGCGTCGAACAGCGGTTCCTTGTCTTCCTGGTTGTCCTTGTTGTAAGCCAGCGGTTGGCCCTTCATCAGGGTCAGCAGGCCGGCGAGGTGGCCGAACACGCGGCCGGATTTACCGCGCACCAGCTCCGGAACGTCCGGGTTCTTCTTCTGCGGCATGATCGAGGATCCGGTGCAGAAGCGGTCGGGCAGGTCGATGAACTGGAACTGGGCGCTGGTCCACAGCACCAGCTCTTCGGAAAAGCGCGACAGGTGCATCATCGCCACGGCAGCCGCGGCGCAGAACTCGATGGCGAAGTCACGGTCGGACACGCCGTCCAGCGAGTTGCCGGAGATCGCTTCGAATCCCAGCAGTTCGCAGGTGATGGCCCGGTCGATCGGGTAGGTGGTGCCGGCCAGCGCGGCGCTGCCCAGGGGCATGCGGTTGGCGCGCTTGCGGCAGTCCACCAGGCGCTCGTAGTCGCGGCTGAGCATCTCGAACCAGGCCAGCAAGTGGTGGCCGAAGGTTACCGGCTGGGCGGTCTGCAGGTGGGTGAAGCCGGGCATGATGGTGTCGGCTTCGGCGTCCGCCAGGCCCAGCAGGCCCTGCTGCAGGCGGGTGATTTCAGCGAGGATCAGGTCGATCTCGTCGCGCAGCCACAGGCGGATGTCGGTGGCCACCTGGTCGTTGCGCGAACGGCCGGTGTGCAGCTTCTTGCCGGTGATGCCGATGCGGTCGGTCAGGCGTGCTTCGATGTTCATGTGCACGTCTTCCAGGTCGACGCGCCAGTCGAAGGTGCCGGCCTCGATTTCGCCCTGGATCTGCTTGAGGCCATCGATGATGGTGTCGCGCTCGGCGTCGGTCAGCACGCCGACCTTGGCCAGCATGGTGGCGTGGGCCATGGAGCCCATGATGTCGTGGCGGTAGAGGCGCTTGTCGAAGTCGACGGAAGCGGTGAAGCGGGCGACAAAGGCATCGACGGGCTCGCTGAAGCGGCCGCCCCAGGACTGGTTGGTCTTCTCTACGCTCATGGATCTCTCTCGCTGAAACGGGCAGGCGCGGCGCGCGGCCTGCATGAAGGGCAAAGTGCGACGATAATAGCAGGCTGAAGGACAAAACCGGCGGCGCTTTGGCGGCTGGGGCCGGGGAGTGGCGGAGGATCGCCGCGGGGGCCCTGGCCGATCCATGCGCTAACCGACAATTCCAGGCTTTGGTCGCATGCGGCGCTTGCCGCCGTGCGGACGCTTACGGAAACTGCGTCGATGCCCATACTGACGAAGACCGGCACCAAGCCGGCAGCCCACGAAGACTTCTTCATTCCCGAACTGTGTCAGCCCGAAGCGCTGCTGAGCCTGGTCCTGCTCGCGGAGTTGCTGGTGCTGGTACTGGTGCTTGCCGAGCCGATGACGCCCAGTTTCAACTGGGTCCGCCTGGCGCTGGCTTCGCTTTTCGTCCAATGGATCGTGCTGCTGTCGGCCGGCCTGCTGTGCCAGCTGCGGCCGCTCTTGGCCCGCTGGCCTGCCTGGCTGGCCGGTCTGCTCAGTTGTGCGCTGGTGGTGCTACTGACGCTGGGGTGCACGGCGGTGGCCGACTACTTTTCCCTGGGCGGGCCGATGTCGCGCACGGGCGAGGTGAATCTCTACCTGCGCCATGCATTGATCGCCCTCATCATGTCTACGCTGTTGCTACGCTATTTTTATCTCCAGAGCCAATGGCGGCGGCAGGAGCAGGCCGAATTGCGGGCGCGGATCGAATCGCTGCAAGCGCGTATCCGTCCGCATTTCCTGTTCAACAGCCTCAACAGCATCGCCAGTCTGATAGAAATCGACCCGTACAAGGCCGAACAGGCGGTGCTGAATCTTTCGGATCTTTTTCGCGCCAGCCTGGCCAAACCTGGAACATTAATTTCCTGGGGAGAGGAACTTGAGCTGGCCAGACGCTATCTTTCCATTGAGCAGTTCCGTCTTGGCGACCGGTTGCAACTGGACTGGCAGGTGAGCGGCGTGCCCGATGGCGTGCCGATTCCCCAGCTGACCTTGCAGCCCTTGCTGGAGAACTCGTTGATTTATGGCATCCAGCCGCGCATCGAAGGCGGCTTGGTGAAAGTTGAGGCGGACTACCGTGACGGTGTGTTCCAGCTCCGAGTGAGCAACCCGTACGACGAATCGACGCAGACCGCGCCTTCGAAGGGGACCCAGCAGGCGCTGCAAAATATTGCGGCAAGACTTGCGGCACTTTTCGGGCCAAAAGCTAGTCTCAGCGTCGAGCGCCGTGACGGACGGCACTTCACCTGTCTACGCTATCCATGTGCGCGTCTCATGCAGGAAGCCTGAGCTTATGAATGTCCTGATCGTCGATGACGAACCACTGGCGCGAGAGCGCCTGGCCCGGCTGGTGGGGCAACTGGACGGCTATCGCGTCCTCGAGCCATCCGCCAGCAACGGCGAAGAAGCGCTGACGCTGATCGACAGCCTGAAGCCGGATATCGTCCTGCTGGATATCCGCATGCCCGGCCTGGACGGGCTTCAGGTTGCCGCCAAGCTGTGCGAGCGCGAAGCCCCGCCCGCGGTGATCTTCTGCACCGCCCATGACGAATTTGCCCTTGAGGCATTCCAGGTGAGTGCGGTCGGCTACCTGGTCAAGCCGGTTCGCAGCGAAGACCTGGCCGAGGCATTGAAAAAGGCCTCGCGGCCCAATCGCGTGCAGCTCGCGGCGCTGACCAAGCCCCCCGCGGCCGGCGGCCCCGGCCCGCGCAGCCACATCAGCGCGCGGACCCGCAAGGGCATCGAACTGATCCCGCTGGAAGACGTGATTTTCTTCATCGCCGACCACAAGTACGTGACCCTGCGGCATGCCGGCGGTGAAGTGCTGCTGGACGAGCCGCTTAAAGCGCTGGAGGACGAGTTCGGCGATCGCTTCGTGCGCATCCATCGCAACGCCCTGGTCTCGCGCGAGCGTATCGAGCGCCTGCAGCGCACCC
The DNA here is from genome assembly GCF_016919445.1 of Pseudomonas sp. PDNC002. Lineage (NCBI taxonomy): Bacteria > Pseudomonadati > Pseudomonadota > Gammaproteobacteria > Pseudomonadales > Pseudomonadaceae > Pseudomonas > Pseudomonas sp. PDNC002. The sequence continues at coordinate 1,483,708 of NZ_CP070356.1, forward strand.
CGCTGGGGCATTTCCAGCTGTACCTGAAGGGACTCAATGGCGATGCGCTGACCGTCAGCCGCCGCCACGTCGCCGGTGTGCGGCGACTGATGCACAACCTGTAGCGACACAGTGCCGCAGACCGTGTGAAGCCTGGGGGCCGGCCTCCAGGCTTTTCGCTGGCGCGAGCTGTTATCATGCGGGCACTTTCTTGCACGCTTTCTTTGCCTGGAAATGCCCATGTCTCGCGAAATCCGTATCGCCACGCGCCAGAGCGCCCTGGCCCTGTGGCAGGCCGAATACGTCAAGGCCCGCCTGGAACAGGCCCATCCCGGCCTGACCGTGACCCTCCTGCCGATGACCAGCCGTGGCGACAAACTGCTGGACGCGCCGCTGGCGAAAATCGGCGGCAAGGGCCTGTTCGTCAAGGAGCTGGAAACCGCGCTGCTGGAGAACGAAGCGGACATCGCCGTGCACTCCATGAAAGACGTGCCGATGGATTTCCCCGAAGGCCTGGGCCTGTACTGCATCTGCGAGCGTGAAGACCCGCGCGACGCTTTCGTCTCCAACACCTACGCCAGCCTCGACGACCTGCCTGCCGGCAGCGTGGTCGGCACCTCCAGCCTGCGCCGCCAGGCCCAGTTGCTGGCCAGCCGCCCGGACCTGCAGATCCGCTTCCTGCGTGGCAACGTCAACACCCGCCTGGCCAAGCTGGATGCCGGCGAGTACGACGCCATCATCCTCGCCGCCGCCGGGCTGATCCGCCTTGGCTTCGAAGACCGCATCCGCTCCTCCATCAGCGTCGAAGCCAGCCTTCCGGCCGGCGGCCAGGGCGCGGTGGGCATCGAGTGCCGTACCGCCGATGCCGAGATCCATGCCTTGCTGCAACCGCTGCACCACCGCGAGACTGCCCTGCGCGTCACCGCCGAGCGCGCGCTGAACAAGCGTCTCAATGGCGGCTGCCAGGTGCCCATCGCCTGCTACGCCATCCTCGAAGGCGACCAGCTGTGGCTGCGTGGCCTGGTCGGTCAGCCGGATGGCACCGCGTTGCTGCGCGCCGAAGCCCGCGCCGCCAGCGCTGACGCCGAAAGCCTCGGTGTGAAGGTTGCCGAAGACCTGCTGGCGCAGGGTGCCGAGGAAATTCTTGCTGCGGTCTATGGCGAGGCCGGTCACCCGTGAGTGGCTGGCGGCTGCTGTTGACCCGTCCCGAAGAGGACTGCGCGACGCTGGCCGAAACCCTTGCCGAGCACGGCTTCCACGGTGAGTGCATGCCGTTGCTGGCGATCGCGCCGCGGGAAGAGTCGCCCGTCGAGCGCAGCCTGATCCTTGACCTTGACCGCTATTGCGCGGTTATCGTGGTCAGCAAGCCGGCGGCACGCCTGGGCCTGGAGCGGCTCGACCGCTACTGGCCGCAGCCGCCACTGACCCAGCGCTGGTTCACCGTCGGTGCCGCCACGGCGGCTATTCTCGAAGACTACGGTCTGGATGTCGTGTATCCGGTCGGTGGCGATGACAGCGAGGCGCTGCTCGCCCTGCCCGAGTTCGAGCAGGCCCTGCAGGTGCATGATCCGAAGGTGTTGATCATGCGCGGCGAGAGTGGCCGAGAATTCCTCGCCGAGCGCCTGCGCGGCCAAGGCGTCGCGGTGGACTATCTGGAACTCTACCGGCGCGAAATGCCGTCCTACCCCGAAGGTGAATTGCTGCGGCGAATTCAGGGGGAGCGTTTGAACGCCATCGCGGTCAGTAGTGGGCAGGGGCTGGAGCACCTGCAGCAGCTTGCCGCGCAGGATTGGCCGCAGGTGAGCGCGATGCCGTTGTTCGTGCCGAGCCCGCGTGTGGCGGAGCAGGCGCGCGAACTGGGAGCGCCACGGGTGATCGATTGCGGGGGCGCAAGCCCAGCGGCACTGATGGAGGCGCTGAGAAGCGCTGACAAGAATAATTTCTGAGCGAAGGATGGATCTGTGAGCGAAGCCGTCACTCCCCAAGAGACTTCACCGACATCGTCCAGCCCGGCCGCCGCGCCGGCTCCGCGCAAGGGCGGCACTGGGATCGCCCTGCTGGCCCTGTTGGTCGGCGCCGCCGGCCTGGCAGCGGGCGGCTGGGGCATCTGGCAGGTCCAGCAACTGAAAGGTGCCGAGCAGCAGCGCATCGCGCAGCTGGAGGATGCCCGAGGCCAGGCGCAGAGCGTGCAGAACGCCAACGCCGAGCTGAACAAGCGCCTGGATACGCTGCCCAACGCCGATGAGCTCGAAGCCCGCCGCCGCCTGGTGGTAGAGCTGCAGGGTGACCAGCAGCAACTGGCCAAGCAGGTCAAGCAGGTCCTTGGGCAGAGCCGCCAGCAGTGGCGCCTGGCTGAATCCGAACATCTGCTGCGGCTGGCGGCGCTGCGCCTCTCCGCGTTGCAGGACATCGACAGCGCGACCGAGCTGGTGCAGGGCGCCGACGATATCCTGCGGATGCAGAACGATCCGGGCGCCTTCGCTGCCCGTGCGCAACTGACCAAGAGCCTGGAAGCGCTGCGCGCGTTGCCGCGTCCCGACCGTACCGGGCTCTTCCTGCAACTGGGCGCGCTGCGCGACCAGGCAGCGCAACTGCAACCGCTGAACCCGGCATTCACGCCTTCCGAGGGCGGTACGGGGCCAAGCACCGCCTGGGGCGATGGCAGCAGTACCTGGGACCAGTGGTGGGAGCGCATCTCGCGCTATGTGCGGATCGATTTCAATGCCGGCCAGGACATCCGTCCGCTGCTCTCCGGCCAGCAGCTCGACCGTGTTCGCCTGGCGCTGAGCCTTGCGCTCGAGCAGGCTCAGTGGGCGGCATTGAATGGCAAGCAGGACGTCTACGAACAAGCGCTGAAGCAGGCCAAGCAGATCGTTGCCGATTTCTTCAATGCCGACCTGGCGGACAGCCGCGCCCTGGTGACGCGCCTGGATGAGCTGAGCGGCCAGGCCGTCACCGTTCAGACGCCGGACCTGAGCCCGGCGCTCAGTTCGCTGCAGGCCTACCTGTCGCGCCGCGATGCTGCGGCGCAGCAGCAGGAGGCGGTGGCACCGGACGCGGGGACTCAGCCATGAGCCGGGGCTTCGTGCTGATCCTGGCCGTCGTACTGGCGGCTACCCTGATCGGGCTGGCCGTTGCCGAGCAGTCCGGCTACGTGCTGATCGCCTACAAGGGCTTCCGTTACGAGTCCAGCCTCTGGACCTTTCTCGCACTGCTGGTGGTGCTGTGGGTGATCTACCTGGCTGTCCGCCTGGTGCTTCGCCTGCTGGGGGTGTCCGGGCGGGTGGTGAATCCATGGTCGCGCTTCAACCGTCGCCGTCGTGCGCAGTTGGCCGAAGAGCATGGCCAGCGCGATCTCGCCGAAGGTCATTGGGCTCAGGCCTTGCGCCACCTGCGTCGCGCCGCCGAGCTGAGCGAGCGTCCACTGCCGCATTACCTGGGTGCGGCCCGTGCGGCCAACGAACTGGGCAAGGGCGAAGAGTGCGACGAGTTGCTCGACCGTGCGCAGGAGCGCGAGCCAGGCGCCGCGTTGGCGGTGGGACTGACCCGCGCGCAATTGCTGATCAACCGCGGCGACTTCTCCCGCGCCCGCGTTGTGCTGGACAAGCTGCACCAGGATCATCCGCGCCACCCCACGGTGCTGCGCCTGCTCCAGCAGCTCTACGTCAGTCTCCACGAATGGCAGGCGCTGTGCGTGCTGTTGCCCGAACTGCGTAAGGAGCGCGTGTTGCCGAATGCCGAGCTGGCCGACCTGGAGCGCCGCACCTGGATGGCCGCGCTGGGCGAGGCGGGCGAATCGGGAATCGGTCAGGGCGAAAGCAGCCTGCAGCCGCTGACCCAGCGCTGGCAGAACGTGCCGTCGAACCTGCGGGCGCAAGCGCCGCTGGTGGCCGCCTATGTCGAGCAATTGCTGCGCCTGGGCGCGCCGGAGGAGGCCGAGGAAGTCCTGCGCAAAGCGCTCAAGGAAGGCTATGACAGCCGCCTGGTGCGCCTGTATGGCCTTGCCCGTGGTCGTGATGGTGCGCATCAGCTGAAGACCGCCGAGGGCTGGCTGAAGCAGCACGGCGACGATCCTGACCTGCTGCTCACGCTTGGCCGCCTGTGCCTGCAGAACAAACTGTGGGGCAAGGCGCGCGAATACCTGGAAGCCAGCCTGTCGCGTCAGCGCAGCGCGGAAACCTGCGCTGAGCTGGCACGCCTGCTCGCGCAACTGGGCGAAGTGGAGCGCAGCAACCAGCTGTTCCAGGAAGGCCTCGGCCTGCTGGCGCCGCCAGCTTCGTTGCCGGTGGCGGTGCGCGCCTGATCGGTCAGGCTGGACGAGAAAACGGCGCCTTCGGGCGCCGCTTTCGTTTTCAGGGTTTGCCGTAGCTGATCCGGTAAATCGCCCCGTTCTGGTCATCGCTGACCAGCAGTGCGCCGTCGGGCGCTACCAGTACGTCCGCGGGGCGGCCGTGGACTTCGCCATCCGAGTCCAGCCAGCCTTCGGCGAACACGCTCTGGCGCTTCAGGGTGCCGTCATCGTTGAGCTCGACCCGGCTCACGCGGTAGCCGATCTTCTGGCTGCGATTCCAGGAGCCGTGCTCGGCGATGAACAGGTTGTTGCGGTACTCGGTGGGGAACTGCTCGCCGGTGTAGAACCGCAGTCCCAGCGCAGCGACGTGCGGCCCCAGCTTGGCCACTGGCGGGGTGAAGGTCGAGCAGGGCTTCCTGCCCTCCTCCGGGTCGGCGAGGTCGCCCTGGTGGCAGTCGGGATAGCCGAAGTCTTCGCCGATTCGACTGACCTTGTTCAGCTCGTCGTCCGGTTTGTCGTCGCCCATGAGGTCGCGACCATTGTCGGTAAACCACAGCTGCTTCGTCTGTGGTTGCCAGGTGAAGCCGACCGTGTTGCGGATGCCGTAGGCGACCACTTCGCGTGCGCTGCCATCGGTGTTCATGCGTTGCAGGTTGGCGTACCGCTCGCGATCCGGCCGGCAGATGTTGCAGGGTGCACCGACCGGCACATAGAGCTTGTCGTCGGGGCCGAAGGCGATGAACTTCCAGCCGTGGGCTGTCTCCTGCGGAAATTGCGCCGGGAGCTCCACGGCTTTGGGGGGATCATCCAGATGGGCTTCGATGTCGCGCAGTACAACGATGCGGTTGATCGACGACACGTACAGATCGCCCTTGTGGAAAGCAACGCCTACCGGCATTTGCAGGCCTTCGCCGAGCGCTTTCACCTCGCCGCCGGGCGTCACCGCATAGACCTTGTCGCCCGAACGACTGCCCACGAACAGCGTCCCCTTGTCGCCCCAGGCCATGGCGCGGGCACCGGGCACCTGGTCCGTTAGCAGGCTGATGCTGAATCCTGCTGGCAGGCGGATATGGCTTAGGTTGGTGTCGGCCATTGCCGAGAGCGCCGTAAGGGAGAGCAGTGAGCAGAGCAGCGGATAGCGACGCATGGCATGGATTCCCGGATGAGTGCCATGGCCAGTCTAGACACCCGTCTTGAAAGCCTTGCCGTGTTTCCTCTACCGTAGCGACCTTTCCTGCAACAGCGCTTTTCAGCGGAGCCGCCATGAGCCTGGCCAGTCCTCGGTCCCTGTTCTTCCTTGCCTTCCTTGCCTGCGTCGCCATGCTTGGCACCGGCTTCTACCTGCAATACATGGTCGGCCTGGAGCCGTGCCCGCTGTGCATTCTGCAGCGCATCTTCTTTGCAGGCGCCGGCCTGTTCTCCTTGATCGCAGCGCTGCATGGCCGCGCACCTCGCGTCTACTCGGTGCTGATCCTGCTCTGTTCGCTCGCCGGTGCCGGCACCGCGGGCCGCCAGGTATGGCTGCAGACCTTGCCGCCGGACCAACTACCGTCCTGCCTGCCGCCGTTGGAATACATGATGGAGAGCATGCCCTATGCCGACATCATCTGGACCATGTTCCATGGTTCGGCCGACTGCGCCGAGGTTTCCTGGACTCTGCTGGGTCTGAGCATTCCGGAATGGAGCCTGCTGGCTTTCATCGGTTTCGCCCTGTTCGCCATCGTCCAGTTCTTCCGCCGCCGCGGCTGAGCGTCGCATCTCACTTGGCCATGGCCTGCGCCTTTGGTGCAGGCCAGAGGCGCCGCGGCCTGTCGATTAAACGCCCGTATGAATTTTCCCGCTGCCAGCGTCTTGTGGGCGGGAACTAGCGGGCATACTCTGGATTTCCACTCCGTCGGAAAGCCGCCGCCGAACAAGCTTCACACATCGCGGATGTCGAGATTCGACAGAATTTTGTCCCGGGGCGGACATAGCCGGGACGGCGAAAAGGGAAGTGAGGACAACATGCTCGAGAGCTGCCGTAATGCCCAGGAACGTTGGGGAGGCGTACACCAGCTGATCGACCGCTGGTTGCGGGATCGACATGAATTGGTCCGGGCATTCGATTCCCTGGACGGTGTCCAGGCGCCAAAGACCAACGCCGATAACCTCCAGAACTTCTGCCAGCTCCTGCTCGACTACGTGTCGGCGGGGCACTTCGAAGTCTACGAACAACTGATGAACGAGGCGCAGGCCTTCGGTGATACGCGAGGCCTGGAACTGGCCAAGCAGATCTATCCGCGTCTCGAAACCATCACCGCCAACGCACTCAACTTCAACGACCGCTGCGACAACGGCGACTGCCGCGAAGGCACTTGCCTGACCAGTGAATTGAAGAGTCTGCGCCAGCAACTGCACGAACGCTTCGAGCTGGAAGATTGCCTGATCGAGGTGCTGCACAACGCCCACGAACAGAAGCCCATCACGGCCTGATCACCGCGTTGCCCGACAACGGCGCGAGCGCTTCCAGCGATCGCGCCGTTTTCATTTCCGCGTCTACCTGCGACTCGATAATCGCCTCCCTTCACCTCGACGTCCTGCGCATCTGAATTCGCGCAATCGCACCCGTGCGTTGCGCGAATGCACAAAACGTGGACCGCTTGGCAGTTCGCGTTGCTTCATGCCGGCCTGTTCGAGATCGAAAAATCCCGTCCGAGAAACCGTTGGCCGTGGGTTCGCATCTGTTACTCGAAAGGGATTTTGCTGTGCGCTGAGGGTCCGTTTCTTCAACGAGTTCGTCTCGATGTGGAGAGCGTCCGAAATGGCTCGTATCGTCTCGCCGAATTTTTCAGAAGGCGCTCTGGAATGGGGCTTTCAGACGTTATGTGGGGGCGCTGGTGATGAGCTGGAAAGCTTGTGCCACGGGCGTTTGCGGGATGCGTCACACGCTCGCCAGGGAACGAAGTGCGCATTGCAGCGTCATTGGGTGAGTGAGAAAACGCGCGCCCATGCGCTGCTGAAATCCTCTGAAGCTGATGAGTGCCGCGGGCTGCAGCACAATAGGGACATTGGCGAGAGGCCATCAGCGGGGCTAGTATGGGCGCAACCACGTCCGCCAGGAGGCACGTCATGTCGGCCAACAAGAAACCCGTCACTACCCCTCTGCATCTGCTGCACCAGTTGTCCAACAGTCTGATCGAACATCTCGAAGGCGCCTGCAAGCAAGCGCTCGTCGATTCCGAAAAGCTGCTCGCCAAGCTCGAGAAACAACGCGGCAAGGCACAGGAGAAACTGCACAAGGCTCGCGCCAAACTGCAGGACGCCACCAAGGCCGGCAAGGCGAAGGCACAAGCCAAAGCCAAGTCGACCATCGCCGAGATCGATGGCGCGCTCGACACGCTGAAACTCCGCCAGACCGAAACCCGCGCCTACATCGCCAACCTCAAGCGTGATGTGCAGGAAAGCCTGAAGCTCGCCCAGGGCGTGACCAAGGTGAAGGAAGCTGCCGGCAAATCCCTCGCTACCCGCAAGCCGGTCGCCGCTGCTGCCAAGCCGGTTGCCAAGGCCGCTGCCAAACCGGCTGCAAAAGCTGCCGCTAAGCCGGCGGCGAAACCCGCTGCGAAAGCTGCCGCGAAACCTGCTGCCAAGCCCGCCGCGAAGGTTGCCGCCAAGCCCGCTGCGAAGCCAGCCGCCAAGGTCGCCGCCGCCAAGCCGGCCGCCAAAGCTGCTGCCAAGCCGGCTGCTAAGCCCGCCGCCAAACCGGCTGCCAAGCCTGCCGCGAAGGTTGCTGCCAAACCCGCTGCCAAGACCGCTGCCGCTAAACCTGCTGCCAAGACTGCGGCTGCCAAACCCGCGGCGAAACCCGCTGCAAAAGCTGCCGCCAAACCGGCCGCCAAGCCCGCTGCAAAACCGGCTGCGAAACCGGCCGCCAAGGCTGCTGCGAAGCCCGCTGCCAAGCCTGCCGCGAAGGTTGCCGCTAAACCAGCTGCCGCCAAGCCGGCCGCCAAGCCCGCTGCGAAAGTAGCCGCCAAGCCCGCCGCTAAACCGGCTGCCAAGCCTGCCGCTGCCAAACCGGCTGCTGCCAAGCCCGCTGCGAAGCCGGCCGCCAAGCCTGCTGCCAAACCGGCTGCGCCGAAGCCTGCCGCTGCCAAGCCGGCTACCCCGGCTGCACCGAGCGCACCGGCTTCCCAGCCGACCACTCCGGCCGCCACCCCGGCTGCCAGTGCCACTCCGGCACCGGCCGCACCGGCCAGCAACACCTCCTCCAGCGCTTCCTAAGGCTCAGGAGAGGCTCGCCGCGATGCGCAGGGTTTCCCGCGCATCGCGGCGCAAGCCGTCCGCGTCACCCGCCGCTGCGTCCAGCCAGCGCACGAGATCTTCCGCTTCACCCCGTGGCCAATCCGACGCCGCCTTCTGCAATCTCTCCAGCAGCACCTGTTCCGCCTCCAACTCGAGTCGCTTGAGTCGTTCGCGCAGCGCAGCCAGGTCCACATCCCGGCCTGCCGCGTCACGCCAACTCACGCGAAGCGATCTCAGCGGCACTACCACGTCCTTGTGCCAGTCCCGCGCGACATTCTCCAGGGCGTTCATCCGTGGCTCGGAGAAGGCCGTTCCGGCGCTTCCCAACCAAGCCGCCGCGAGCAGCAGGCAGACGTCCGCGCCGCCTTCCTGCAGGGACAGGCAGGCCGCCTCCACCCCAGGGCGGGCGTAGAGTTCCAGGGCATACGACCAGACATCATCAGACATAGACCACCCACAGCGATTGCCAGGCGAAGCTGATAAACTCCGCCGCCATGATTCGACTACAAAATCTTACGCTACAGCGTGGCCCCCAGCGCTTGCTGGAAGGTGCCGAACTCACCCTGCACGCCGGACAGAAAGTCGGCCTGATCGGCGCCAACGGCGCCGGCAAGTCGAGCCTGTTCGCCCTGCTGCGCAGCCAGCTCGGCCAGGACGCCGGCGAATGCTACCTGCCCGCCGACTGGCGCATCGCCCACATGCGCCAGGAAGTCGATACCCTCGACCGCCTCGCCGTCGATTATGTGCTCGATGGCGATGTGCACCTGCGCAAGATCCAGGCTGACCTTGCCGCCGCCGAAGAGGCCCACGACGGCACCGCCATCGCGCGCCTGCACAGCGAGCTGGACAGCGCCGATGGATACACCGCCGATGCCCGCGCCCGCAAGTTGCTGGCGGGGCTGGGCTTCACCAGCGAGCAGATGGACCGCCGCGTCGGCGATTTCTCCGGTGGCTGGCGGATGCGCCTGAACCTCGCGCAGGCGCTGATGTGCCCGTCCGAACTGCTGCTGCTCGACGAACCCACCAACCACCTCGACCTCGATGCCATCCTCTGGCTGGAGGAGTGGCTCAAAGGGTATCCGGGCACGCTGCTCCTGATCTCCCACGACCGCGACTTCCTCGACGCGGTGGTCGACAACATCGCGCACCTGGAGCAGTGCAAGCTGACCTTGTACCGCGGCGGCTACTCGGCCTTCGAGCGCACCCGCGCTGAACGTCTCGCCCAGCAGCAACAGGCGTACGAGAAGCAGCAGGCGCAACGCGCCCACATGGAAAAGTACATCGCCCGCTTCCGCGCCCAGGCCACCAAGGCCCGCCAGGCGCAGAGCCGGATCAAGGCACTGGAACGCCTGGAAGAGCTGGCGCCGGCCCATATCGACTCGCCGTTTGACTTCGTCTTCCGCGAGTCCGACAAGATTTCCAGTCCGCTGCTCAATCTCTCCGAAGCCCGCCTGGGTTACGGCGAGAGAACCGTGCTGGAGAAGGTCAAACTGCAGCTGGTGCCCGGTGCGCGCATCGGTCTGCTCGGCCCCAACGGCGCGGGCAAGTCGACCCTGATCAAGACCCTGTCCGGCGACCTGTCGCTGCTGTCCGGCGAGCTCTCCCGCGGCGAAAACCTCTCCATTGGCTACTTCGCCCAGCACCAGCTCGACTCGCTCGACCCCAAGGCCAGCCCGCTGCTGCACCTGGCGCGCATCGCACCGGCCGAGCGCGAGCAGACCCTGCGTGACTTCCTCGGTGGCTTCGACTTCCGTGGCGAGCGCTGCGACGAGCCGGTGCTGAACTTCTCCGGTGGCGAGAAGGCGCGCCTGGCGCTGGCGCTGATCGCCTGGCAGAAGCCCAACCTGTTGTTGCTCGACGAACCGACCAACCACCTCGACCTGGAGATGCGCCTGGCGCTGACCCTGGCGCTGCAGGAGTTCTCCGGCGCCGTGGTGGTGGTGTCCCACGATCGTCATCTGCTCAAGAGCACCACCGACGAGTTTCTGCTGGTGGCCGACGGACGCATCCGCGAGTTCGACGGCGACCTCGACGACTACGCCCGCTGGCTGGTGGACTTCCGCGCCCGCCAGACGCCGTCTTCGCCCGCTGCTCCCGCTGGCGACAAGACCGACAAGCGCGCCCAGCGCCAGGCGGCCGCCGCCCTGCGCCAGCAGCTCGCGCCGCACAAGCGTGAAGCGGACAAGCTGGAGAAGGAGCTGGGCAAGGTCCACGAGCAGCTCGCCGAACTGGAACAGCGCTTGGGCGACAGTGCGCTCTACGAAGCCGCCCGCAAGGACGAGCTGCGTGACCTGCTGGCCCGCCAGGCAACTCTCAAGACCCGCGAAAGCGAGCTGGAAGAGTCCTGGCTGATGGCCCTGGAAACCCTCGAAGAGCTGCAGCGTCAGCTCGAGGCCAGTGAGTGATGGATAACGTGAACCTGCTGGTGGCATGGAGCGAACCACTGCTGCGTGGCGGGCAGATCATCCTCATCCTGCTGCTGGCCTGGGTGGTACAGCGCATCGTGACGCGCGCCATCAGCCGCCTGGGCGAGCGCTACCCGATGCCGCCGGAGCTGCTGCTGCCCCTGCGCGGCGGCCTGCGCTGGCTGATCATGGGCTCGGCGGTGATGCTGGTGCTGGAGCGCCTGGGCGTTTCCGCCGACGTGCTCTGGACCGCGCTGACCGGCTTTGCCGCGGTGGCCGCAGTGGCGTTCTTCGCCATCTGGAGCGTGCTTTCCAATCTGTTCTGCGCGCTGATGATCTTCACCATGGGGCCGTTCCGCCTGGGCGACCGCGTGGAGGTCATCGAGGCCGCCGACAAGCCCGGCGTGAAAGGTCGGGTCGTGGCAATCAACCTCCTTTACACCACGCTGGAGGAAGTCGCCGAGGACGGCGCGCCGGGCGCGTTGCTGCAAGTGCCGAACAACCTGTTCTTCCAGAAGGCCATTCGCCGTTGGCGCGGGCCGAACTTTCCCACCACCACACCCTGACGGACGTCCCCCACTATGGAATGGCTCACAAGCCCTGAGATCTGGGTTGCCTTTCTGACCCTGACTGCCCTGGAAATCGTACTGGGCATCGACAACATCATCTTCATCTCGATCCTGGTCAGCCGCCTTCCGGCCGCCCAGCAACCCAAGGCACGCTTCTTCGGCCTGGCGCTGGCGATGGGCACACGGATCCTGCTGCTGCTCTCGATCACCTGGGTGATGCGCCTGACCGCCGACCTGTTCACCGTGTTCGACCACGGTATTTCCGGCCGCGACCTGATCCTGTTCTTCGGCGGCCTGTTCCTGCTGTTCAAGAGCACCATGGAGATCTACCACAGCCTGGAGGGCGCGGAAGAGGGCGGCCAGCAGGGCGGCAAGTCGCGCGGCTTCATGGGCATCATCATCCAGATCGCGATCATCGACATCGTCTTCTCCCTGGACTCGGTGATCACCGCCGTCGGCCTGGTGCAGCACGTGCCGGTGATGGTCGCGGCCATCGTCATCTCGGTCGGCGTGATGATGCTCTCGGCGGCCACCATCAGTGACTTCATCGAGAAGCACCCGTCGCTGAAGATGCTGGCGCTGTCCTTCCTCATCGTGGTCGGCACCGTGCTGATCGCCGAGGCCTTCGAGATCCATGTGCCCAAGGGCTACGTGTACTTCGCCATGGCCTTCTCGCTGGCAGTGGAGGCGATCAACATCCGCCTGCGCGGCGCCCTGGCGCGCAAGCGCGGCGAAGAGCCGGTGAAGCTGCGCAAGGACATTCCGAGCTGATCGGTCTGCGTTGACGAAAAAAGCCCGGCCTAGCGCCGGGCTTTTTTGTTTTTTGCAGGAGCGAGCTTGCTCGCGAGCAGAGCTTCCCGGCGACTCCAGCGTTGTGGCGGTTCGCGAGCAAGCTCGCTCCTATAGGGCTCCTGCGACCTTCGTCGGCAATGCTGGGCGATGCGGCGCGGCTGAGGCACACTGGGCGTCCGTAACAAATTATTGCGCCTGCCTGGGCGCCGTGAGGTCTGAAATGCTCGCCAGTACCTGGTTCGCCTTCTTCATCGCCTGCTGGGTGATCAGCCTGTCACCCGGCGCCGGGGCCATCGCCTCCATGTCCTGCGGGCTGCAATACGGCTTCTGGCGTGGCTACTGGAATGCCCTGGGCCTGCAGATCGGACTCGCCCTGCAGATCGCCATCGTCGCCGCCGGGGTCGGCGCGCTGCTGTCGGCGTCGGCGGTAGCCTTCAGTGCGATCAAGTGGTTCGGCGTGGTCTACCTGGTCTATCTCGCCTATCGTCAGTGGACCGCTGCGCCGCAGGTGATGGCGGCGAGCGGTGAGCGCCCCATCGGGCGACCGTTGACCCTGGTCCTGCGTGGGTTCCTGGTCAACGCCAGCAACCCCAAGGCGGTGATCTTCATGCTCGCGGTGCTGCCGCAGTTCGTCGACCCGCATCGTCCGATGGCGATCCAGTACGTGATCATGGGCGCGACCATGATCACCGTGGATCTGATCGTCATGGCCGGCTACACCGGATTGGCCGCCCGTGTACTGCGTGCATTGCGTTCGCAGCGCCAGCAGCGGGTGATGAATCGTACTTTCGCCACGCTGTTCGTGGGCGCCGCCGCGCTGCTCGCCACCGTCCGCCGCGCCCCGGTCTGAGGGCGTTTGCGGGTATTCCGCGGGCGAGCCGGAGCGCCGTTGGGGGCGCTCCGGGCGCAACTGTGCGGGACATTGTCCTTGCATAGACGGAAACCTGAGGTGACAATTTAATCTCTTTCATTCTCATTTAACTTTCCGTATGCGCCCCTCCAAACTGTTTGTCTGGCTGATGCCGCTGTTCGGTCTCTTCAGCCTTGGAGCTCACGCCGACACGGCTGTCGACCCCGCTCAAGCTCTTCACCTGCTCAGCTACCTCGCCGCTGACTACCCCGCCACCGTCACCGATGGCAAGGTCGTCAATGACAGCGAATACAAGGAGCAGCTGGAGTTCGTCGGCAACCTCCACTCGCTGATCCTGACCCTGCCGGAGCGCGCCGAGCGTGCCGATCTGGAAAGGGATGCCGCCAGCCTCAAGCACGCCATCGAGCAGCGTCAGCCAGGCCGGCAGGTCGCCCAGCAGGCGCGGCACCTGGAGGCGCGCGTCGCCGATATCTACCAGGTGGTGCAGACCCCAGCGATCACGCCGGACCCGGCTCGTGGCGCCGAGGTGTACGCCCAGCAGTGCTCGATCTGCCACGGCGACGCCGGCAAGGGCGACGGCCCGGCAGGCATCGGCCTGGAGCCGCCGCCGGCGAACCTGACCGACCGCGCGCGCCTGGACCAACTGAGCCTGTACGACCTGCGCAACGTCATCGGCCTGGGTGTTTCCGGCACCGACATGCCGGCCTTCGCCGACCAGCTCGACGAGCGTCAGCGCTGGGACCTGGCGTCCTATGTGGCTAGCCTCAGCGCCGGCCAGGCGAAAGCCGACCCGGCCCATGCCTACCCGCTGGCGACGCTGTCGACCCAGACGCCCGCAGACGTCGCCGAGCATGACGGCGAAGCCGCGGCCGAGAGCTTCCGTGCCCTGCGTGCGCACCCGCCGCTGGAGCACCGCGGCCCGGCGCAGCTGATCGACTACACCGCCGCGACCCTGGACAAGAGCTTCGCCGTGTACCGCTCCGGCGATCACGACCAGGCCTACGACCTCTCCGTTGCTGCCTATCTCGAAGGCTTCGAATTGGTGGAGTCCTCGCTGGACAACGTCGACGCCGACCTGCGCAAGGCCACCGAGAAGCAACTGATGGCCTACCGTCAGGCGCTGCGTGATGGCCTGCCGGAGGCCGAGGCGGCCCAGCAGCTGGAACTGGCCAAGGCCAAGCTGGCGGACGCCGCCAAGGCCCTGAGCGGCGACTCCCTGAGCTTCTCCATCAGCTTCATCTCCGCCCTGTTGATCCTCCTGCGCGAAGGCGTGGAAGCGATCCTGGTGCTGGCGGCGATCCTCGCCTTCCTGCGCAACACCGGACAGGAGCAGGCCGTGCGTGGCGTTCACGTCGGCTGGGGTCTGGCCTTCGTCGCCGGTTTCGCCACCTGGGCGGTCGCGGCCTACGTGATCGATATCGGTGGCGCCCAGCGCGAGCTGATGGAAGGCTTCACCTCGCTGTTCGCCTGCGTGATGGTGCTCTGGCTCGGCGTGTGGATGCACGACCGCCGCCACGCCGCCGCCTGGCAGGACTACATCCGCAGCAGCCTGGTCGGTGGCGGGGGCCGCTTCGGCTTCGCGGTGCTGGCGTTCTTCTCGGTCTACCGCGAGCTGTTCGAGGTCATCCTGTTCTACGAAACCCTCTGGCTGCAGGCTGGTCCGTCGGGCCACAACGCGGTGATCGCCGGTGCGGGTACGGCCGTGGTGATTCTGATCGGCATCGCCTTCGTGATCCTGCGTGGCTCGGCGAAGTTGCCGCTGAAGCTGTTCTTCACCATCAACGCCGCGCTGCTCTGCGCCTTGTCGGTGGTGTTCGCCGGTCACGGCGTGGTCGCGCTGCAGGAAGCCGGCGTGATCGGAACCCGTCCGGTGCCGTTCTTCGACTTCGACTGGCTCGGCATCAAGGCCGACGCCTACTCGCTGTCGGCCCAGGCCCTGGCGCTGCTGGCGGTGGTCGTGCTCTACGGGCGCAGCTACTTCGCCGAGCGCCGCAAGGCCGCTCAAGTGGCCTCGTCCTGAGGCAGTAATCGAGCGACACGCGACGGCCAGTGCGATACTGGCCGTCGTGCTTTCTGGAGATTGGTTTTCCGATGCGTATCTGGATCGATGCTGACGCCTGCCCGCGCGCGGCCAAGGACCTGGTGGCGAAATTCGCCCTCAAGCGCAAGCTGGAGGTGGTGATGGTCGCCGGCCAGCCCGTGGCCAAGCCGCCGTTCGCCTGCGTCAGCCTGGTGGTGGTGCCCAGCGGGATGGACGCTGCCGATGACTACCTGGTGGAGCAGGCCGAGCCCGGCGACCTGGTGATCTGCAGCGACGTACCGCTGGCCGACCGGCTGGTGAAGAAGGGCGTCGATGCGCTGGACCCGCGTGGCCGTGAATTCGACGAGAAGAACATGGGCGAACGCCTGGCCGTGCGAAACCTGTTCACCGACCTGCGTGAGCAGGGTCAGGTGGGAGGAGGGCAGGCGCCCTACGGCGACAAGGATCGCCAGGCCTTCGCCAACAGCCTGGATCGGCTGCTGACGCGCCTGATGCGTGAGGCGGAGAGTCGCAAGAGCTGAAACGAAAACGCCCGACCGTGCCGGGCGTTTTCACGTTCGCGATAGGAGGGCTGTGCGTAGGAGCGGTCCGTGCTCCGGTCAGCCCTCACCCTAACCCTCTCCCAGGGGGAGAGGGGACCGTTCGGTGCAGGATGAATCTTTGGTGTCAGCCGGCACGGACTGCTCCCTCGCCCTCAGGAGCGGGGCGCGTAGCCAGGGCTGGGGTGAGGGGAAAGCATCGGCACGGGCTTCCCGAGAAAGACAGTCGCTCCTACGATTTCAGGCCAGCTCCAGCACCCGGTCGACCGCCTTGTTGATGCCGCTGGCGGCTTCGGCGATGGACTGCGCGAGCATGTAGGCCGGCGTGGTGACCAGCTTGTGGTCCTTGTCCTCGACGATGTCTTCCACGGCGCAATCGATGTGCTTGGCGCCCATCGCGGTCAGCGCCTGGGCGGTGCCTTCGTCGGTGCCAATGGTGCACTCCACGCCTTCACCGAAGATGCGTGCAGCCATGGCCGGAGCGATGCAGAACAGGCCGATCGGTTTTTTCGCCGCGGCGAAAGCCTTGGCCAGCGCCAGCACGTCCGGCTGCACCTGGCACTGGTCGCCCTTGAAGGCAAAGTCACTGAGGTTTTTCGCAGCGCCGAAGCCGCCGGGCACGACCAGCGCGTCGAAGTCCTCGACCCTGGCTTCGCGGATGTCCTTGATCTCGCCGCGGGCGATACGTGCGGATTCCACCAGCACGTTGCGCTTCTCGGCCACTTCCTCGCCGGTCAGGTGATTGATCACGTGGTGCTGCTCGATGTTCGGCGCGAAGCATTGCACCTGGGCGCCGCGCTGGGACAGACGCAGCAGGGTGATAACGCTTTCGTGGATCTCGGCGCCGTCGTAGACGCCACAGCCGGAGAGGATAACGGCAACTTTCTTCATGGACTGCTCCTGTTCTGGGGGCCGGGGCTGTCGCGATATGCCGCCCGGGCTGTCGCCGGCGGTCGTGGCCGGCGGCGGGCAAGGGACTAGGATCGAATTTAGGGTCTGCGGATCCTGAGGCCTTCCCATAAGCATAACGACTCGGTCGCGCCATGAACTACATCCTCTTCGCCGTACCCTTCTTTTTCCTCTTGATCGCGATCGAGTTGCTCGCCGACCGCTGGCGAGGACTGCGTACCTACCGCCTGAGCGATGCGCTGAACAGCCTCAGTGCGGGTGTCCTGTCCACCACCAGCGGGCTGCTGACCAAAGGCCTCGCGCTGGTGACCTACACCATTGCCTGGCAGCATCTCGCGCTGTTCGAGCTGTCGGCCAAAAGCCTGTGGGTCTGGGCGTTCGCCTTCGTCTTCTACGACTTCTGCTACTACTGGAACCACCGCCTGGGCCACGAGCGCAACGTGCTCTGGGCGGCGCATTCGGTGCACCACCAGAGCGAGGACTACAACCTCTCCACCGCGCTGCGGCAGACCAGTACCGGCTTCATCTTCGGCTGGATCTTCTACCTGCCGATGGCGCTGGCCGGCGTGCCGCCACTGGTGTTCCTCACGGTTGGCGCGCTGAACCTGCTGTACCAGTTCTGGGTACACACCCGGCACATCCCCAAGCTGGGCTGGTTCGAGTGGATCTTCATCACCCCGTCCAACCACCGCGTGCACCACGCGCAGAACCCGGTCTACATGGATCGCAACTACGGCGGCGTGTTCATCCTCTGGGACCGTCTGTTCGGCACCTTCCAGGAAGAGCTGGACGAGGAGCCGGTGGTATTCGGCGTGACCGTGCCGCTGGCCAGCTGGAACCCGCTGTGGGCGAACCTGCAGGTCTACGCACACCTGTGGAGCGATGCGCGCCGCGCCGGCAGCCTCTGGGACAAGCTGCGCATCTGGTTCATGCGCACTGGCTGGCGCCCGGAGGACGTCGCCCAGCGCTACCCCATGGCCAAGCCCGACCTGGCGGCCTTCCGCAAGTTCGACGTGCCGCTGACGCGCGGCCGGCAGTGGTATGCCGGGGTGCAGTTCGCCGCCTACGTGGTCGTCGGCACCTGGCTGCTGGGCGTGGGGGAGTCCTGGCAGGTATTGCCGCTGCTGATCGGCTGGGCGTGGGTGGCGTTCGGGCTCTACGCGATCGGCTGCTGGCTGGAGAATCGCGCCTGGGCGCTACGCCTGGAGTTCCTGCGGCTGTTGCTGAACGTGCCGGCCGTGATGGCGCTGGCGACCTGGGGAGGGATCGAGCTGCCGCAAGGGGCGCCCTGGGCGTTGGCTGTCTACACCCTGCTCAGCCTGATCGGGCTGCTGGGCCTGCGGCGCGCCGAGCGCCTGCCGCAGACCGCGTGAGGGTCAGTTCTTCGGCGCCTTGAAACGACGGTGCAGCCAGAACAGCAGGCCGATCACGACAAGACCGCCGAGCACCATCAGTTCGTACTTCTTGATGTTCCCCAGCACACCCTCGAGCACGCTGCCGAAGTAATAGGCGGCGCTGCCGAGGACGGTGGCCCAGACGATCGCACCGATGCCATTTAGCAGCAGGTAGCGCGCCGGCGGGTAGCCGGACAGCCCGATGGCCACCGGCATCACGGTGCGCAGGCCATAGACGAAGCGGAAGCTCAGCACCCAGAGGTCCGGGTGTTTGCGCACGTGCTCCAGCGCCTTGTCGCCCATCTGCTGCCAGCGCGGCTTGCGCGCGAGCAGCTTGCGGCCGTGGCGACGGCCGAGGAAATACCAGAGCTGGTCGCCGGCATAGCTGCCGAGGAAGGCCACGGCAACGACGTATTCCAGCTGCATGTAGCCGCGGAACGCCAGGAAGCCGGCCAGCACCAGAATGGTCTCACCCTCGAAGAACGTACCGAGAAAGAGCGCGAGGTAGCCGAAATCCTGCAGGAATTGTTGGAGCATTATCGAGGCAACGCAGCGAAATGAACGCGAAGCCTAACCCGGTTGTCGCCTGGGGGGAAGGCATCGCAGTCGGCACAACTGACCTGGGACAAGCCAGGGCGCCCGTGGAGCGGCGACATGCCCCTGCGGCAGGATGCCGCGACCATGGGTCACTGTTACCTGTTGTTACCAATCGGTCATAATTCGGGGCTATAACTGTCAGACTGTGCCTGCTGCATCAGGCCCTGGAGTACGCTGTGAGCTTCATTCCCGCCGATCGTGCCTTTCCCTTCACTCGACTGCGTCGCAACCGTCGTGACGAATTTTCCCGCCGCCTGGTGCGCGAGAACGTCCTGACCGCCAACGACCTGATCCTTCCGGTGTTCGTCCTCGACGGCAAGAATCAGCGGGAAGCGGTGCCTTCTATGCCGGGCGTGGAGCGCATGTCCATCGACCTGCTGCTCAAGGAAGCCGAAGAGCTGGTGGAGCTGGGTATCCCGGCGCTGGCGCTGTTCCCGGTGACCCCGCTGGAAAAGAAATCCCTCGATGGCGCCGAAGCCTTCAACCCCGACGGTATCGCCCAGCGCGCCACCCGTGCCCTGCGCGAGCGCTTCCCGGAGCTGGGCATCATCACCGACGTGGCCCTGGACCCGTTCACCAGCCACGGCCAGGACGGCATCCTCGATGAAGACGGCTACGTGCTGAACGACATTTCCGTCGACGTGCTGGTCAAGCAGGCGCTTTCCCACGCCGAAGCCGGCGCCCAGGTGGTCGCTCCCTCGGACATGATGGACGGCCGCATCGGCGCGATTCGCGAAGCCCTGGAGTCCACCGGCCACATCAACACCCGCATCATGGCCTACTCGGCCAAGTACGCCAGCGCCTACTACGGTCCGTTCCGCGACGCCGTCGGCTCGGCCGCCAACCTGGGCAAGGGCAACAAGGCCACCTACCAGATGGACCCGGCCAACAGCGACGAAGCGCTGCACGAGATCTACGCTGACCTCGCCGAAGGCGCCGACATGGTCATGGTCAAGCCGGGCATGCCGTATCTCGACATCGTTCGCCGGGCCAAGGACGAATTCCGCGCCCCGACCTTTGTCTACCAGGTCAGCGGCGAGTACGCGATGCACATGGCCGCGATCAACAACGGCTGGCTCAGCGAGGCGGTGATCCTCGAATCGCTGCTGGCCTTCAAACGCGCGGGCGCAGATGGCATCCTGACCTACTTCGCCAAGCGCGCGGCACAACAATTGAAAATGAAAAGCGGGGGCTGATTCCCCCGCCGAAGAGAGTAGCGATGAATACCGAAGGCATTAGCGAAACCGAAGTTATCGAAGCTGACACCACTGCTGAAGTTACCGAAGTCGTCGTGACGGAGCCCGTCGAGGCGCCGCCGGTACCCGTTGAGCCCGCGGCGCCCGCGGTCAACGTGGACGACAGTGCCCTCTACATTCATCGCGAGCTCTCGCAGCTGCAATTCAACATCCGCGTGCTGGAACAGGCGCTGGATGAGTCCTACCCGCTGCTGGAACGCCTGAAGTTCCTGCTGATCTTCTCCAGCAACCTGGACGAATTCTTCGAGATCCGCGTCGCCGGCCTGAAGAAGCAGATCACCTTCGCCCGCGAGCAGGCCGGCGCCGATGGCCTGCTGCCGCACCAGGCGCTGGCGCGCATCAGCGAGCAGGTGCACGAGCAGGTCGGTCGCCAGTACAGCATCCTCAACGACATCCTGTTGCCGGAGCTGGCCAAGCACGACATCCGCTTCATCCGCCGCCGCTACTGGACGCCGAAGATCAAGGCCTGGGTCCGTCGCTTCTTCCGCGACGAGATCGCGCCGATCATCACCCCTATCGGCCTCGACCCGACCCACCCGTTCCCGCTGCTGGTGAACAAGAGCCTGAACTTCATGGTCGAGCTCGAGGGTCTGGACGCTTTCGGCCGCGACTCCGGCCTGGCGATCATCCCGGCGCCGCGCTCGCTGCCGCGGATCATCCGCCTGCCGGAGGACGTCGCCGGCACTGGCGACAACTACGTGTTCCTCTCCTCGATGATCCACGCCCATGCCGACGACCTGTTCAATGGCATGAAGGTGAAGGGCTGCTACCAGTTCCGCCTGACCCGCAACGCCGACCTCTCGGTGGACGCCGAGGACGTTGAGGACCTGGCCCGCGCGCTGCGCGGCGAGTTGTTCTCGCGCCGCTACGGCGACGCCGTGCGCCTGGAAGTGGTGGATACCTGCCCGACGCACCTGTCGAATTACCTGCTCAAGCAGTTCGGCCTGTCCGAGAACGAGCTGTACCGCGTCAGCGGCCCGGTCAACTTGACCCGCCTGTTCAGCGTCACCGGCCTCGCCAGCCATCCGGAGCTGCAATACCCGCCGTTCACGCCGACCATTCCCAAGCTGCTGCAGAAGAAGGAAAACCTCTTCAACGTGCTGGGCAAGCTCGACGTGCTGCTGATGCACCCGTTCGAGTCCTTCACCCCGGTCGTCGACCTGCTGCGCCAGGCCGCCAAGGACCCCAGCGTGCTGGCGATCAAGCAGACGCTGTACCGTTCCGGCGCCAACTCCGAGATCGTCGACGCGCTGGTGGAAGCCGCGCGCAACGGCAAGGAAGTCACCGTGGTGATCGAGCTGCGGGCGCGCTTCGATGAAGAATCCAACCTGCAGCTGGCCAGCCGCCTGCAGCAGGCCGGCGCCGTGGTGATCTACGGCGTGGTGGGCTTCAAGACCCACGCCAAGATGATGCTGATCCTCCGTCGAGAGGACGGCGAGCTGCGCCGCTACGCGCACCTGGGCACCGGCAACTACCACGCCGGCAACGCCCGCCTGTACACCGACTACAGCCTGCTGACCGCCGACGTGGCGCTCTGCGAGGACCTACACAAGCTGTTCAACCAGCTGATCGGCATGGGCAAGACCCTGCGCATGAAGAAGCTCCTGCACGCGCCCTTCACCCTGAAGAAGAACCTGCTGGAGATGATCAACCGCGAGGCCGCCCAGGCTGCCGAGGGCAAGCCGGCGCACATCATGGCCAAGGTCAACTCGCTGACCGACCCGAAGGTCATCCGCGCGCTCTACAAGGCCAGCCAGGCCGGGGTGAAGATCGATCTCGTGGTGCGTGGCATGTGCTGCCTGCGCCCGGGTGTGCCGGGTGTCTCGCACAACATCCATGTGCGCTCGATCATCGGCCGCTTCCTCGAGCACAGCCGGATCTACTACTTCCTCAATGGCGGCGACGAGAAGCTGTTCCTTTCCAGCGCGGACTGGATGGAGCGCAACTTGGACATGCGCGTGGAGACCTGCTTCCCGGTGGAAGGCAAGAAGCTGGTGCAGCGGGTGAAGAAGGAGCTGGAGTCGTACCTGACCGACAACACCCAGGCCTGGGTGCTGCAGTCCGATGGCAGCTATGTGCGCCAGAGCCCCAGCGGCAACCAGAACGCCCGCAACGCCCAGGCGACGCTGCTGGAGCGTCTGTGCACGCCGGTGATCAGCGTGCGCTGATCCGACGCCAGTACCCTGAGAGCCCTGCCTCGGCGGGGCTTTTTTGTGTCTGCGTGACTGCTTTTCGTAGGAGCGCGCGCCCCTCGGTCCTACAGGTGCATCCCGGACTGCGGGCGATATGAAAAGGCCCCGGCGCATACGCGCCGGGGCCTTTGTCTTTCGCGGGAGACGATCAGTTCACGCTGAGCGAGTAGCCCACACGGTTCAGCCAGGACGCTTCCTGCTCGAAGTCCGCCTGGGTCAGCGGGTTGGCCGCTAGCCAGCCGTCCGGGAAGCGGATCTCCAGGCCTTTCGCCTTGGCCTTCAGGCTCACAGCCGGCATCTGCTGGGTGCCGCGGATGTGGTGGAAGAGGATGGCGAAGCGCAGCACGATGCACAGGCGGATCAGCTTGTCGCCCTCGTCGCCCAGCTCGTTGAACTTGTCCACCGGGATATTGCGGCGGTGGCCGCGTACCAGCAGTGCCAGGGTTAGCTGGTCCAGGCGCGAGAAGCCGGCGAGATCGGAATGCTCCAGCAGGTAGGCGCCGTGCTTGTGGTAGTGATAGTGGGCAATGTCCAGGCCCAGCTCATGCACGCGAGCGGCCCACATCAGCAGCTCGCGGTGGCCGTCGTCGGTCAGTTCCCAGGCCTTGGCTACCTGCTCCAGTGATTCCAGGGCCTTGGCCTCGACGCGCGCGGCCTGCTCCGGGTCGACGTGGTAGCGCTCCATCAGCGCGCCGATGGTGCGCTCGCGCACATCCTCGTGGTGATGGCGACCGAGCAGGTCGTAGAGCACGCCTTCGCGCAGGGCGCCTTCGGAGTGGGTCATGCGGGTCAGTTCGAGGGCGTCGAACAGCGCCTCGAGGATCGCCATGCCGGCCGGGAAGATCGGTCGGCGGTCGGGCTTGATGCCCTCGATGTCGAGTTTCTCGACCTCGCCCAGCTTGAACATCTTGCGCTTGAGCCAGGCCAGGCCTTCGGGGTTGATCTCGCCGTTGCCATGGCCGCCTGCCTGGATCGCCAGGCAGATGGCGCGGATGGTGCCGGAGGCGCCGACCGCCTCGTCCCAGCCCAGGCGGCGCAGGCTATTCTCGATGCTCATCAGCTCCAGGCGGGCCGAAGTGTAGGCCTGGGCGTAGCGCGCCGGAGTGATCTTGCCGTCCTTGAAGTAGCGCTGGGTGAAGCTCACGCAGCCCATCTGCAGGCTTTCGCGCAGCTGCGACTCGAACTGCTGGCCGATGATGAACTCGGTGCTGCCGCCGCCGATGTCGACCACCAGGCGCTTGCCGGGGTTGTCCGGGAGAGTGTGCGACACGCCCAGATAAATGAGGCGCGCCTCTTCACGGCCGGAGATGACCTCCACCGGGTGGCCGAGAATCTGGTCCGCCTCGCGGATGAATTCGGCGCGGTTGCGCGCTTCGCGCAGGGCGTTGGTGCCCACGACACGCACCGAGCCCGGCGGCATGCCATTGATGAACTGGGCGAATTGCTTCAGGCAGTCGTAGCCGCGCTGCATCGCCTCGGGCGTCAGCAGGCGGTCCTCACCGATGCCGGCGGCGAGCTGAACCTTCTCGCCCAGCCGCTCAAGAATGCGGATCTCGCCGTGATCGGCCTTCGCCAAAACCATGTGAAAACTGTTCGAGCCAAGGTCTATGGCCGCGATCATCGGAAAGGTCTTGGCAGGGGTATGGGGCATAGGGAGAGGTCCGGGTAAATACGGAAGACATCCTGCCATTTTAGGCAGATGGTGCCAATGAAGGGGTTGTCACCGATCAGAAGTCACCGCGGCAGCGATAGATACACTCAATCGGCTGCGCCTTTCGGTGTGGGCCGAGGCGGGATATGATGGCGGACACTTTTTCGCATCCGATTGACGGAGAGAATACATGAGCGAACATATCGTCAATGTTACCGATGCCAGCTTCGAGCAGGACGTACTGAAGTCCGACGGTCCCGTGCTGGTCGACTACTGGGCCGAATGGTGCGGCCCGTGCAAGATGATCGCCCCGGTACTCGACGAGATCGCCAAGGACTATCAGGGCAAGCTGAAAGTCTGCAAGCTGAACATCGACGAGAACCAGGACACCCCGCCGAAATACGGCGTGCGTGGCATCCCGACCCTGATGCTGTTCAAGGGCGGCAACGTCGAAGCGACCAAGGTCGGCGCACTGTCCAAGTCGCAGCTGGCAGCCTTCCTCGACAGCAACATCTGAGTCGAAGGCACCCGAAAGGCCCCGCAAACCAGCGGGGCTTTTTTCATTCTTCCCCCTAGACGCTCCGGAAGTCGGGT
The DNA here is from genome assembly GCF_016919445.1 of Pseudomonas sp. PDNC002. Taxonomy (NCBI): domain Bacteria; kingdom Pseudomonadati; phylum Pseudomonadota; class Gammaproteobacteria; order Pseudomonadales; family Pseudomonadaceae; genus Pseudomonas; species Pseudomonas sp. PDNC002. Next base: position 1,508,066 of record NZ_CP070356.1, read on the forward strand.
GTTAAATTCGGGCCACAACGAGTTTTTCGTTGTTCCCTGCAAGCCGTCGCCGACGCACTTCCTATTCGAATTCCAAGCGATCCTGTCCGTCATCTGCGGCACGGCTCTTCAAGCATCACGCTTGTTCCCTTTTCCCCTTTCAGCGTACTTACGTCCCTTCTATGAATCTGACCGAACTCAAGCAAAAGCCGATTGCCGAATTGCTGGAAATGTCCGATGCCATGGGCCTGGAAAACATGGCCCGTTCGCGCAAACAGGACATCATCTTCGCGCTGCTGAAGAAGCACGCGAAAAGCGGCGAGGAAATCTCCGGTGACGGCGTGCTGGAGATTCTCCAGGATGGCTTCGGCTTCCTGCGCTCCGCCGATTCCTCGTACCTGGCCGGCCCGGACGACATCTACGTCTCGCCCAGCCAGATCCGTCGCTTCAACCTGCGCACGGGCGATACCATCATCGGCAAGATTCGTCCGCCGAAGGAAGGCGAGCGTTACTTCGCCCTGCTGAAAGTCGACTCGATCAACTTCGATCGTCCGGAGAACGCGAAGAACAAGATTCTCTTCGAGAACCTGACGCCGCTGTTCCCGACCAAGCGCCTGACCATGGAGGCCGGCAACGGTTCCACCGAGGACCTCACCGGCCGTGTGATCGACCTCTGCTCGCCGATCGGCAAGGGCCAGCGCGGCCTGATCGTTGCTCCGCCGAAAGCGGGCAAGACGATCATGCTGCAGAACATCGCCTCGAACATCACCCGCAACAACCCCGAGTGCCACCTGATCGTCCTGCTGATCGACGAGCGCCCGGAAGAAGTGACCGAGATGCAGCGCACCGTGCGCGGCGAAGTGGTCGCCTCCACCTTCGACGAGCCGCCGACCCGCCACGTGCAGGTCGCCGAGATGGTGATCGAGAAGGCCAAGCGCCTGGTCGAGCACAAGAAGGACGTGATCATCCTGCTCGACTCCATCACCCGTCTGGCCCGTGCCTACAACACCGTGATCCCCAGCTCCGGCAAGGTGCTCACCGGTGGTGTCGACGCCCACGCCCTGGAAAAGCCCAAGCGCTTCTTCGGCGCCGCGCGCAACATCGAGGAAGGCGGTTCGCTGACCATCCTCGCCACCGCGCTGATCGAAACCGGCTCGAAGATGGACGAAGTGATCTACGAGGAATTCAAGGGTACCGGTAACTCGGAGCTGATCCTCGACCGTCGCATCTCGGAAAAACGCGTGTTCCCGGCGATCAACATCAACCGTTCGGGCACCCGTCGCGAAGAGCTGCTCACCGGTGAGGAAGAGCTGCAGCGCATGTGGATTCTGCGCAAGATCCTCCACCCGATGGACGAGATCGCCGCGGTCGAGTTCCTGCTGGACAAGCTCCGCCAGACCAAGACCAACGACGAGTTCTTCGACTCGATGAAGCGCAGCAAGTAAGAGTCGCCGGCAAATCTGTTCTGGCGTTGTTGCCTGGCCCCTGCCGTACGCGAAGTACTGTCCGAGGCCAGGCGTCTAGCCAGAACCGCTTCGCTCAGATTTGTCAGCGACTCTACGCGCTTCAGTAGTGCCACAAGGCCGGGGAAACCCGGCCTTCGTGTTTCTGCCAGGCGCTGATAGGCGGTAGACTGTCGCATCATCCTGCCGCCATCGAGACCCTCATGCAGTATCGCGACCTGCGCGAGTTCATCGCTGCCCTGGAGCAGCGTGGACAGCTCAAGCGCATCCAGGCGCCGGTATCCCCGGTGCTGGAAATGACCGAGGTGTGCGACCGCACCCTGCGCGCCAAGGGCCCGGCCCTGCTGTTCGAAAAGCCCACCGGCTTCGACATGCCTGTGCTCGGCAACCTGTTCGGCACGCCCGAGCGCGTGGCCCTGGGCATGGGCGCCGAGGATGTCTCCGAGCTGCGCGAGATCGGCAAGCTGCTGGCCTTCCTCAAGGAGCCGGAGCCACCCAAGGGGCTGAAGGACGCCTGGTCCAAGCTGCCGATCTTCAAGAAGGTCATCAACATGGCGCCCAAGGTCCTGCGGGACGCGCCGTGCCAGGAAGTGATCGAGGAGGGCGACGATGTCGACCTGTCGAGGCTGCCGGTGCAGACCTGCTGGCCCGGTGACGTCGCGCCGCTGATCACCTGGGGCCTGACCGTCACCCGTGGACCGAACAAGGAACGGCAGAACCTGGGCATCTACCGCCAGCAGGTGATCGGCCGCAACAAGGTCATCATGCGCTGGCTCAGCCACCGTGGCGGCGCGCTGGACTTCCGCGAGTGGTGCCAGAAGCATCCCGGCCAGCCCTATCCGGTGGCTGTGGCCCTCGGCGCGGACCCGGCGACCATCCTAGGCGCCGTGACCCCGGTGCCGGACAATCTCTCCGAGTATGCCTTTGCCGGCCTGCTGCGCGGCCACAAGACCGAGCTGGTCAAGTGCATCGGCAATGACCTGCAGGTACCGGCCAGCGCCGAAATCGTCCTCGAAGGGGTGATCCACCCCGGCGAGATGGCCGACGAAGGCCCGTATGGCGACCACACCGGCTACTACAACGAGGTGGACCGCTTCCCGGTGTTCACCGTCGAGCGCATCACCCGGCGGCAGAAACCGATCTACCACAGCACCTACACCGGCCGCCCGCCGGATGAGCCGGCTATCCTCGGCGTGGCGCTGAACGAAGTCTTCGTACCGATCCTGCAGAAGCAGTTCCCCGAGATCACCGACTTCTACCTGCCGCCCGAAGGCTGCTCCTACCGCATGGCGGTGGTGACCATGAAGAAGCAGTACCCCGGCCACGCCAAGCGCGTGATGCTCGGTGTCTGGTCGTTCCTGCGACAGTTCATGTACACCAAGTTCGTTATCGTCACCGACGACGACATCAACGCCCGCGACTGGAACGACGTGATCTGGGCCATTACCACGCGCATGGACCCCAAGCGCGACACGGTGATGATCGACAACACGCCGATCGACTACCTGGACTTTGCCTCGCCGATCTCCGGCCTGGGCTCGAAGATGGGCCTGGACGCCACCCACAAGTGGCCGGGCGAGACCAGCCGCGAGTGGGGCCGGGTGATCGAGAAGGACCCGGCGGTGACCCGTCGGGTCGATGAAATCTGGGCGAGCCTGGGCATCGATTGATGCCGGGCGCGGCCTTGCAGGAGCGTGCTTGCTCGCGAACAGGCGAGATCAAGAGCTCCTCACCCTGACCCTCTCCCGCAAGCGGGAGAGGGTCAGGGTGAGGGGGAAGTGCTGGCGCGGAGTGTCGAGAAGGAATCGGTTGCTCCGACGAAATCAGAAGAACGAGAACATCGCTTGAAAGTGACCTTGCAACCCTCCGGCGCCCAGCTCGAGCTGACGCCTGGGGAACGTATCCTCGACGGTGCGCGGCGCCTGGGCTACGAGTGCCCGCAGAGCTGCCGCAACGGCAACTGCCACATCTGTGCGGCGCTGCTGGTGGAAGGCCGCGTGCGCCAGGATGGCGAGGTGCGTGACCATGGCGAACTCTTTACCTGCCTGGCCGAGCCGCTGGAAGACTGCGTGCTGCACTGGGACGGCGTGCTGGCCCCCGGCGAGTTGCCGGTGCGGGTGCTGTCCTGCCAACTGACCCTTTGCGAGCCCGTGGGCGGCGATGTCTGGCGCGTGCGCCTGCGCGCCCCGGCCGGCAAGCCGCCGCGCTACCACGCTGGGCAGTACCTGCTGATCGAGCGCGAGGACAGCGACCCGGCGGCCTTCTCCCTGGCTTCCGCGCCGCAGGAAGGGCGTGACCTGGAACTGCACATCCTGGCCCGCGAGAACAGCGCCATCGACCTGCTGGCGCAACTCCAGCGCGACCGTTTCGCCCGCGTGCAGATGCCTTTCGGCGACGCGCACCTCGCCGACCTGCCGGACGGCCCGCTGGTGCTGATCGCCGCCGGCACCGGCATGGCGCAGATGCACAGCCTGATCGAATTCTGCCGCGCCGCCGGCTTCGCCCACCCGGTCCACCTGTACTGGGGCGTGCGCCGCCCGGAAGACTTCTACGAGCTGCCGCACTGGGACCAGTGGGAAAGCGTGCCCAACCTGCACCTGCACAAGATCGTCAGCGACCTGTGTGGCTGGCAGGGGCGCTGCGGCCTACTGCATGAGGCGGTGTGCGAGGACTTCGCCGAGCTGTCCGGCCTGCGCGTATACGCCAGCGGCTCGCCAGCGATGGTCTATGGCACGCTGGATGCCCTGGTGGCGGCGGGCATGGACCCGCACCAGATGCGTGCCGACGTCTTCGCCTACGCCCCACGAGGCTGATTCAACTGCCTAGCGTCGTTGGAGCGCCTCGCCGTGCTAGTCGCACTGTCTTCGGCACTCCGCCTAGCTATTCAGTCGACTCAGTCTCGTGGTTGGCATGTGGCGAGAATTCTTCCTGCAGCGCCGCACGAATCCAGTCCCCGAACCAGGCCACGTCGGCGCTCACCGCGCCGGTCGGTAGCAGCAGCTGATAGCTTTCCAGCGGCACTTCCTCGGGCAGCGGCCGCACCAGCGTGCCGGCGGCCAGCTGGTGCTTCACCAGCACCAGGTTGGCCAGGGCGATACCGTGGCCGGCCTCGGCCATGGACAGGGCGTGGTCGTTGCTGACGTAGAGCACGTCGGAGTTCACCCGCAGGTCGAGGCCGATGGTGGACAGCCAGAGGTTCCACCACTCGCCGTCGTCGACGTGGATCAGCTTGTGCCGGGCGAGATCGTGCACGCTGCTCAGCGGCCCGTTTTCCTTGAGGTAGGAGGGCGAGCACACCGGGAACACCGCCGGCCGCACCAGGGTGCTGTGACACTGCGGATAGACGCCGGGAAGCCCGTAGACAATCCCCAGATCGGCGCTTTTACCGTCCACTTCGGTGAAAGTCGGGTTGGGTTCCACCGCCACCTTCAGGCCGGGGCGCTGCTGGCGTAGGGTCTCCAGGCGCGGCATCAGCCAGCGCTTGGCGAAGGCCGGCACCACCATGATCTTCAGCCAGCGCGCGGTGCCGCCGGGGGCCAGTTCATGGCCGGCATCGGCGATCTGCTGCAGGGCTGTGGATATCTTCGCGTAGTAGCGTTGCCCGGCGGGCGTCAGGCTGACCCCGCGCGGGGTGCGCTCGAATAGCTGCACGCCCAGCCAATCTTCCAGCAGCTTCACGTGACGGCCGATGGCCGGCTGCGTCACATGCAGGTCTTTCGAGGCGGCGACGTAGCTGCCCAGGCGTGCGGCGGCCTCGAAGGCGCGGACGGCATTGAGCGGCGGAAGACGCTGGATGGACATGGCATGGCCTCGGGGGTATCAGCTTTTTAGCTGTTAAATTATTTAATATCGAATGTAAGAAAATTGAGCTTTTCGCTCAACCACCTTTCTTCGAATATCCGCCTCAACAACACCACAACTTGGGTCTGACCCAAGGCCAGCGCTGCAATCCAGCGTCTCTAGTCCTGCCAGAACAAATACAAGATCCCCCGACCGCCTTCTGGTGGCGGAAGGGAAGGTATGGAGGTTTCACCATGAGTGCCCTGCACAGCCTGCAGACGGCGGCGGTTTCCATCCGCTCCGTGCGCAAGGTCTACGGCGACCCGGCCAGCGGCCCCGTCGCGCTGAAATGCGTCGACCTGGATATCCGCGACAACGAATTCTTCACCCTGCTCGGTCCCTCGGGCTGCGGCAAGACCACCTTGCTGCGGATGATCGCCGGCTTCGAGTTCCCCACCGCCGGGGAAATCCAGCTCTACGGCGAGAACATCGCCGACCGGCCGCCGTTCGAACGCCCGGTCAACACGGTGTTCCAGCACTACGCGCTGTTCCCGCACATGACCATCGCCGAGAACCTCGCCTTCGGCCTGGAATCCCACCCGATGGGCCAGCGCATGAGCAAGGCGCAGGTCGCCGAGCGCGTCCGCGAGATGCTCGCCCTGGTGCAGATGGAACGCTTCGCCCAGCGCAAGCCGACCCAGCTCTCCGGCGGCCAGCAGCAGCGCGTCGCCCTGGCCCGTGCGCTGGCGCCGCATCCGAAAGTGCTGCTGCTCGACGAGCCGCTTTCCGCCCTCGATCTCAAGCTGCGCCAGGCCATGCGTGAAGAACTCAAGGCGATCCAGGCCAAGACCGGCATCACCTTCATCTTCGTCACCCACGACCAGGAAGAAGCCCTGACCATGTCCGACCGCATCGCCGTGCTCTCCGAGGGCGAAGTGCAGCAGGTCGGCCGCCCGGATGACATCTACGAGCATCCGCGCAACCGCTTCGTCGCCGACTTCATCGGCGAGACCAACTTCCTGCCGGCCCGCGTCGAGAACTTCGACGGCGACCGCGCGTACTACCGCATCGGCGGTGAGCAGTTGATCGAGGCTGGCTCCCGCGAGGGCCTGAAGGTCGGTGCCGAGGTCACCCTGTCGATCCGCCCCGAGCGCCTGCAACTGGTAGCCGAGGACACGTCGTCCGCCGCGCCCTGCACCGTCGTCCAGCAGATCTACCTGGGCACCGACCTGCAGTACCAGGTGGCGCTCGCCGACGGCAGCAAGCTGACCGTCCGTGCGCCCAACAGCGCCGGCCAGCGCGGCCGCCTGGTAGCCGGGCAACGCGCCGGGCTGCTGTTCGAAAAAGGCAGCGCCAGCGTCCTGGTGGACTGAGCGGAGGTGAGCATGAACCGGTTATCCACAACCTCCGGCAATGCGCTGGAGCGGCGCCAGGCGCTGCGCAGCTTCCTTGGCGTGTCGCCCGCGCTGGTTTCCATCGGCCTGTTCCTGATCGTGCCGATCTTCATCGTCGTCGGTTACTCGCTGATGCAGGCCAACCCCTATGGTGGCGTGAACCCGCACTTCAGCGTCGACGCCTACGTCTCGCTGCTGTTCGAGCGTCAGCTCGACGACAGCCTGGCCTTCGCCGACTCCTACGTGATGATCGCGCTGCGTTCCATCGGCATCGCTGCGGCGACCACCGCGATCACCCTGCTGGTGGGCTTCCCGGTGGCGGTGTGGCTGGCCATGCAGCCGGCGCACCGTCGCGGCCTGCTGATCTTCCTGATCACCGTGCCGTTCTGGGCCAACCTGCTGATCCGCACCTACGCCTGGATCCTGCTGCTGCGCGGCACTGGCGTGGTCAACGGCACGCTGATGAGCTTAGGGCTAATCCACCAGCCGCTGAACCTGCTCTACACCGATGGCGCCGTGCTGCTGGGCCTGGTCTACACCTACGCGCCCTTCGTCGTACTGCCGATCTACGCGACCCTCGAGAAGATGGACATGCGCCTGCTCGAAGCGGCCCAGGACCTTTACGCCGGGCGTATCCGCACCCTGCGCAAGGTGGTCCTGCCGATCGCCCGGCCGGGGATTCTCGCCGGCGCCATCCTCACTTTCGTCCCCTGCCTGGGCGCGATGATCGCCCCCGAGCTGCTCGGCGGCGGCACCAAGATGATGCTCGGCAACCTGATCTTCCGGCAGTTCAGCGACTCGCGGAACTGGCCCTTCGGCGCGGCGCTGTCGCTGGTGCTGATGGGAGCCGTGATGCTGGTGCTGATGTTCTACGCGATGCGCGCCGAGCGCCTGCGCATCGCCCGGGGAGGTGAATGATGCTCTCGCTGCTGAGCAAACGCCGTCTGGGCGTGCAGGATTTCCGTGGCTTCGGCGTCCTGAGCTTCCTGTTCTACCTGTACCTCTACGCGCCCATCGTGGTGCTGGTGGTGCTCTCGTTCAACGCCAACCAGTCCGCCACCGTGTGGACCGGCTTCAGCCTCGACTGGTACCGCAGCGCTTTCGCCAACCAGGCGCTGCGCCAGGCCGCCGGCAACAGCCTGCTGATTGCCGTGTGCGCCAGCGTGATCGCCACGGCGATCGCCACCCTGGCCGCGCTGGGCACCTCGCGCGGGGCCAAGTTCAAGGGCCTGCGCCTGTCCATGGGGGCGATCATGCTGCCGCTGGTGCTACCCGAGATCGTGGTCGGCGTCGCCACCCTGGCGCTGTTCTCCACCCTCGGCCTGTCGCTGGGCTACGGCAACCTGATCATCGCCCACACGGTGTTCTGCATCCCGTTCGCCTACCTGCCGATCCGTGCTCGCCTGAACGACATGGACCTGTCCCTGGAGCAGGCCGCCGCCGACCTCTACGCCGGGCCCTGGCGGACCTTCCGCAAGGTCACCCTGCCGCTGCTGATGCCGGGGATCTTCTCCGGGGTGATGCTCGCCTTCATCGTCTCGCTGGATAACTTCGTGATCTCGATGATGGTCTCCCAGGCCGGCACCACCACCTTGCCGATCTTCATCTTCGGCCTGCTGCGCATGGGCGTGACGCCCGATGTGAACGCGGTGTCGACCCTGATCCTCGGCGTTTCCGTGCTGTTCGTAACGTTGTCTTTTTTGCTCGGCAAGAAGAAGGCCTGAGCCCACAACCGGAGTAGAAGATGAGCAAACTGATCGCTGCTGTAGGGGCCTCGCTGACGCTGGCCATGGCTGTCCACGCGCAAGCCGCCGAGCAACTCAACGTGGTGAGCTGGAGTGGCTATTTCACCCCGCAGATCCTGGAGAAGTTCGAGAAGGAAACCGGCATCAAGGTCACCGTGGATTCCTACGACTCCAACGAGACCCTGCTGGCCAAGCTCAAGCAGGGCGGCACCGGTTACGACGTGGCGATTCCCTCGCACCAGTTCGTGCCGATCCTGATCCAGGAGAAGCTGCTGGAGCGCTTCGACCCGGCCGGCCAGCCGTACTACGCCAACGTCGAGGACAACCTGAAGAAGCCCGCCTGGGACCCGGAAGGCGCCTACGCCGTGCCCTTCATCTGGGGCACCACCAGCGTGGTGCTGGACAGCGCGAAATACAGCGGCCCGGCCGACAGCTACTCGGTGCTGTTCACCCCGCCGAAGGAGCTGCAGGGCAAGATCAACATGTTCGACTCGGCCAGCGAAGTGATCGATACCGCCAGCCTCTACCTGGGCATCCCGCTGTGCAGCGAGGACCCCAAACAGATGCAACAGGTGCTGACCCTGCTGAAGACCCAGAAGCCCTTCGTGAAGACCTACAGCTCCAAGGCCGGCTCGATCCGCGAGAACCTGGCCTCGGGCGAGGTCGACATGTCGATGTTCTGGGGTGGCTCGTCGATGCGTGCGCGTGAGATGAAATCCAGCCTGAAGTACCTCTACCCGAAAGAGGGCGTGATGGCCTGGGTGGACAACCTGGTGATCCCGGCCGGCGCCAAGCACCCGGAGAACGCGAAGAAGTTCATCGCCTTCCTCAGCCAGCCGGAAAACTCGGCGATGACCCAGAACTTCCTCAAGCACCAGAGCCCGATCAAGGGCGTGGAACCCTTCCTCGATGCCAGCCTCAAGGATGCGCCGGAACTGCACATCCCCGAAGGCACCAAGGTGGTGTTCAGCAAGACCTGCGGCGAAGGCGCGATCCGCCTGGCCGACCGCATCTGGACCAACCTGATGCGCTGATCCCGCCAGACGGGAATACGGCACGGCGATGCACGCGTGCGCCAGCTCGGCGCAGCGGCATCGCTCGGCCTGAAGAACGCAACAAGCCTCGCCTGCCAGCGGGGTTGCTGAACCCGACATAGGCTTCCCATCTGCCGGAAGCTCCCGATGAAAGAAGGCCGCGCTCCATGAGCCAGTACAAGCACAACAACGAACTCGTCCAGCTCCAGGCCCATGAACTGGCCCAGCGCATCCGCCTGCGCCAGGTGTCCTGCCGCGAAGTCATGCAGTCGCACCTGGCGCAGATCGAACGCTACAACCCGGCGGTCAACGCCATCATCAGCCTGCAGCCCGAAGAGCAGCTGCTCGCCGAGGCCGACCAGCGCGACGCCGAGCTGGCGCGCGGCGAATACCGTGGCTGGATGCATGGCCTGCCGCACGCGGTGAAGGACCTGTCGCTGACCCAGGGCATCCGTACCACCCTCGGCTCGCCGCTGTTCCGCGATTACGTGCCCGAGCGCGACGGCATCATGGTCGAGCGCATCCGCGCGGCCGGCGCCGTGCTGATCGGCAAGACCAACACCCCGGAATTCGGCCTCGGCTCGCACAGCTATAACCCGATCTTCGGCGCTACCGGCTGCGCCTACGCCCCCGAACGCACTGCCGGTGGCAGCAGCGGTGGCGCGGCGGCCGCGCTGGCGCTGCAGATGGTCCCGGTGGCCGACGGCAGCGACATGATGGGTTCGCTGCGCAACCCGGCGGCGTTCAACAACATCGTCGGCTTCCGTCCGTCCCAGGGCCGCGTGCCATTCGACGACAGCGCCGACCTGTTCATCGACCAGCTCGGCTACGAAGGCCCGATGGGCCGCAGCGTGCGCGACGTGGCGTTGCTGCTGTCGGTGCAGGCTGGCGGCGATGCTCGTGCGCCGCTGTCCATTGCCGAGAGTGGCGAGCAGTTCGCCGGCAGGCTGGAACGCGATTTCAAGGGCGCGCGCCTGGGCTGGCTGGGCGACCTGGGCGGCCACCTGCCGATGGAAAAGGGCGTGCTGGAGCTGTGCCGCAAATCCTTCGCCGACTTCGAAGCCATTGGCTGCCACATCGAAGACACCGCCATGGGCTTCTCGGCCGAGCGTCTCTGGGACACCTGGCGCACCCTGCGGCACTGGATGGTCGCCGGCTCTCTCGGCGCGGCCTACACCGACCCGGTCAAGCGCGAACTGCTCAAGCCCGAGGCGATCTGGGAAGTGGAGAACGGCCTGAAGCTCTCGGCCATGGACGTGTTCCGCGCCTCCGCCGCGCGCAGCGACTGGTACCGCGCCATCAGCCAGCTGTTCGAGCGCTACGACTACCTGCTGCTGCCCAGCGCGCAGGTGTTCCCGTTCGACAAGACCTGGGACTGGCCGAAGGAAATCGCTGGCACGGCCATGGACACCTACCACCGCTGGATGGAAGTGGTGATTCCGGCCACCCTGTCCGGTTGCCCGGCAGCCAACGTGCCGGTGGGCTTCAATGAGCAGGGCTTGCCCATGGGCCTGCAGATCATCGGCAAGCACCAGGCCGACATGGCCGTGCTGCAACTGGCCCACGCCTACGAGCAGGCTTCGCGCTGGTACCAGCGCTGCCCGCCGCCGATGCTGAAGGGCGACTGATTCACTTATCCACAAGCGAGGGGGATGCATGAACATCAGCTTCTTCCAGGAACTGCTGCAGAGCATCAGCGAGCGCGGCCGGCAATTGCTGGAGTCGCGCGAGCCGGCGCCGGGCAATGCCCAGGCGCTGGCGCAGGCCTGCCGCAAACTGATCTCCGGCCATGGCGAGGCTTCCGGCGTGGCGCTGGCGCGGCAGGTGCTGTGCGCCTACCGCGACTGTCCGGAGGAGCAGCAGAAGGCTTTCTTCGACACGCTGCTCATGGACTTCGCGCCGCCTCATGACGCGCTGGCCGAAGCCTGCCAGCGCTATCTCGACGATCCTTCGTCGGCCAACACCACCCAGCTGTTCGAGGCCAGCGAACCACCGCGCCAGGAACTGTTCCGCCGCCTCAACCAGGCGCCGGGCGGCACCGCCGAGCTGATCGCCATGCGCCGCCGGTTGCTGGGGGAACTCAAGGGTAAACCCGAGTTGGCGGCCGTGGACCACGACCTGCAACACCTGCTGGCGTCCTGGTTCAACCGCGGCTTCCTGGTGCTGCGGCGCATCGACTGGTCGACCCCGGCGTCGATCCTGGAAAAGATCATCAAGTACGAGGCCGTCCACGCCATCAAGGACTGGGACGACCTGCGCAGCCGCCTGCAGCCGGCCGACCGCCGCTGCTTCGCCTTCTTCCACCCGGCGCTGGCGGAAGAACCGCTGATCTTCGTCGAGGTGGCGCTGACCCGTGCGATGCCCGGTGCGATCGCTGACATTCTGGAGCCTGGTTCGCCCGCGCAGCCGCTGGAAGAGCCCGACACCGCCGTCTTCTACTCCATCAGCAACTGCCAGGACGGCCTGCGCGGCATTTCCTTCGGCAACTTCCTGATCAAGCAGGTGGTAGAAGAGCTGGCGCGGGAGATTCCCGGCCTGCGCCAGTACGTCACCCTGTCGCCGGTGCCCGGCTTCCGTCGCTGGCTCGATGGGCTGGGCGACGTCCCGCAACTGGGCGCGGCCGCCGCCGAGCTGCTCAAGGCGCTCAAGCCCGACGCGCCGCCACCGCCGCGCACCGAGCAGCCACTGCTGGCGCTGGCCGCCGAATATTTCCTGCACGCCAAGAATGGCGCCGGCCTGCCGCTCGACCCGGTGGCGCGCTTCCACCTCGGCAACGGTGCCCGCCTGGAACGCCTGAACTGGCGTGGCGACCTTTCCGCCAGCGGTCTGCGCCAGGCCGCGGGACTGATGGTCAATTACCGCTACGAACTGCGCCAGATCGAAAAGAACCACGAAGCCTACGCCAACCAGGGCGCGGTCGCGGCCTCACCCGAGGTGCGCAAGCTCGCGACGCTGTCGGCGAAAACAAAACGCTAGGACCTCACCATGAACCAGAGTCTTTTCGCCGAAGTCGGCAAACACCTGCCCAGCGACCTGTCCAAGCCCTTCATCCGCACGCCATTGGGTGGCGGCTACAGCTATGCCGACATGCTGCGCAGCACTTCGCAGTTCGCCCATGCGCTGGTGGAACTCGGCGTGCAGCCGGGCGACCGCGTTGCCGTGCAGGTCGACAAGAGCCCCGAGACGGTGATGCTCTACCTCGCCGTGCTGCGCGTTGGCGCGGTCTACCTGCCGCTCAACAGCGGCTACACCGGCGACGAACTGCGCTACTTCCTCGACGACGCCGAGCCTTCGCTGTTCGTCTGCGCGCCGGCCTTCGAGGCCCAGGCCCGCGAGCTGGCTGAAGCCAGTGGCGTGGCCCGTGTGGCGACCCTGGGCGACCAGGTCGACGGCTCGCTGATGGACGCCGTGCATGGCAAGCCGGGGCGCTTCGTCGACGTGCCACGCGCCTCCGGCGACCTCGCCGCGATCCTCTATACCTCCGGCACCACCGGGCGCTCCAAGGGAGCGATGATCAGCCACGGCAACCTCGTCTCCAACGCCCGCGCACTGGTGGATGCCTGGCAGATCACCCCCTCCGACTGGCTGCTCCATGCGCTGCCGATCTTCCATATCCACGGCCTGTTCGTGGCCTGCAACAGCCTGCTGATGGCAGGCGGCTCGATGCTCTTCCTCAGCAAGTTCGACGCCGCGCAGATGCTCCGCCTGCTGCCCCAGGTGAACCTGCTGATGGGCGTGCCGACCTTCTACACCCGCCTGCTCGACCAACCCGGCCTGACCCGCGAGGCGGTGGCGCACATGCGCCTGTTCATCTCCGGCTCCGCGCCGCTCACCGCGGAGACCCACAAGGCGTTTTCCGAGCGCACCGGCATGGCGATCCTCGAACGCTACGGCATGACCGAGACCGGCATGAACACCTCCAACCCGCTGGATGGCGAGCGCATCGCCGGCACCGTCGGCTTCCCGCTGCCGGGCGTCGAGCTGCGCATCACCGATCCTTCGCAGTCCGAGCCGACCCCGCTGCCCCAGGGCGAGCCGGGGATGATCGAGGTGCGTGGGCCGAATGTGTTCCAGGGCTACTGGCGCATGCCGGAGAAGACCGCCGAGGAGCTGCGCGCGGACGGCTACTTCATGACCGGCGATATCGGCTTCATCGACGACAAGGGCTACGTGCAGATCGTCGGCCGTAACAAGGACATGATCATCAGCGGCGGCTTCAACGTGTACCCCAAGGAGCTGGAGGAAATCCTCGACACCCTGCCGGGCGTGGTCGAGTCGGCGGTGATCGGCGTGCCGCACCCGGACTTCGGCGAGGGCGTTACCGCCGTACTGGTGGCCACTCAGGGCCAGGCGCCGAGCGAGGCCCAGGTGCTCGCCGCGCTGGATGGCAAGCTGGCGCGCTTCAAGCAGCCCAAGCGGGTGATGGTGGTCGATGCGCTGCCGCGCAACGTGATGGGCAAGGTGCAGAAGAATGTGCTGCGCGAGCAGTTCAAGGCGCTGTATTCCTGAACCTTGCGTACCTGAAAGAGCCCCGTTCGCGGGGCTTTTTGCTTTCGTAGGAGCAACCGTCTTTCTCGGGAAGCCCGTGCCGACGCTTTCCCCTCACCCCAGCCCTCTCCCGGTGGGAGAGGGAGCTGTCCGTGCCGGCTGACGCTGAAGTTTCATCCTGCACCGAGCGATCCCCTCTCCCCCTGGGAGAGGGTTAGGCTGAGGGCCGACCCAGGCGCAGAGGCATCTCGTAGCAACGGACTGTGTCCGCGATGTGCCTGCTTCGCGCTGGGCTTTCCCGCGTCGCTTCTGCGCGCACTGCAAGCTCTTGTTTCGCTCCCTCGGGCGACCTCCTTTGGAAAGACCCAAAGGAGGCAAAGGTCTTGCCCCAATCATCCGGTTTTTCGCCTAGGCGAAAAATGCCCTCGTCGAACCGAGTTTCAACAAGGCCTCCTGAACGGGGCGGCCCGGAGCGTGCGGATGTTGCGCTGGAACCTGCAAGGCGTCATCGGATACGAAAAAGCCCCGCTGATACGGGGCTCTTTGCTTTCGTAGGAGCGGAGCTTCTCCGCGAAACGCGGATGAAATCCGCGCCTCTACGATCCTCAGCGAACCGTCACCACCACCTTGCCCACCGCCTTGCGCTGGCCCAGGTGATTGATCGCGTCGGCGGCTTTCTCCAGCGGGAAAGTCTGCGACACCAGCGGCTTGATCTTGCCCTCGGCGAACCACTTGAACAGCTGCTGGAAGTTCGCCGCGTTGTCCTGCGGCTGGCGCTGGGCGAAGGAGCCCCAGAACACGCCGACCAGGGACGCGCCCTTGAGCAGGGTGAGGTTGGCCGGCAGCGACGGGATGGTGCCGCTGGCGAAGCCGACCACCAGCATGCGGCCGTTCCAGGCGATGGAGCGGAAGGCTTCTTCGAACAGGTCGCCGCCGACCGGATCGTAGATCACGTCCACGCCCTGGCCGCCGGTGATTTCCTTGAGCTTGTCCTTCAGGCTGCCTTCGCTGTAGTTGATCAGCACGTCGGCGCCGGCGGCCTTGGCCACTTCCAGCTTGGCTTCGCTGCTGGCGGCGGCGATCACTTTGGCGCCCATGGCCTTGCCGATTTCCACCGCCGCCAGGCCCACGCCACCAGAGGCGCCGAGCACCAGCAGGGTTTCGCCCGGCTGCAGGTTGGCGCGCTGCTTGAGTGCGTGCATGGAAGTGCCGTAGGTCATGCCGAAGGCGGCGGCGCTGGCGAAGTCCATGCCGTCGGGGATCGGCATCACGCTGTAGCCGGGCACCGCCACTTCCTCGGCGAAGCTGCCCCAGCCGGTCAGCGCCATCACGCGGTCGCCGGGTTTCACGTGGGTGACTTTCTCACCGACCGCGCCGACCACACCAGCGGCCTCTCCACCCGGGGAGAACGGGAAGGGCGGCTTGAACTGGTATTTGCCCTCGATGATCAGCGTGTCGGGGAAGTTGACCCCGGCGGCGTGAACCTGCAGCAGGACTTCGTTCTTCTTCGGCTCGGGGCTGGCGATGTCTTCCAGCACCAGGGTTTCGGCGGGGCCGAAGGCTTTGCACAGCACGGCTTTCATGGGGTCTTCCTTCCAAAGGAGGCGATCTGGGTGTCGGGCCAGTGTAGGAGCGCAGGCACAGGGGGCAAATCACCATGGCCTCGGCTTATGCCCCGATATAGCTTGGGCGGCGGCGCGAGTGTGGCTATCCTTTGGCCCATCGAATCCGGAGACATCGCCTTGAGAGCATTCCTCGCCCTGTTGCTGGTCCTTTCCTTCAGCCCCTTCGTCATGGCTTCCGAGTCCGAAGAGGCCAAGCCCGAAGATGCCAACAAACCGCTCTTCGTCGACCTCACGCCCGCCCTCGTCGGCAACTACGGCAGCGGCCCGCGCTTGAAGTACTTCAAGGCCGACATCGCCCTCAAGGTTATCGGCAAGGAAGCGTCGGAGAAGGTCGAGCACCACGAGCCGCTGATCCGCAACCAATTGGTGATGCTGTTTGCCCAGCAAACGGATGAATCCCTCGGCAGCGTCGACGGCAAGGAAAAACTGCGCCAGGAAGCGCTGAAGCAGGTACAGACCGTGTTGCAGCAGGAAGAA
The DNA here is from genome assembly GCF_016919445.1 of Pseudomonas sp. PDNC002. Classification (NCBI taxonomy): domain Bacteria; kingdom Pseudomonadati; phylum Pseudomonadota; class Gammaproteobacteria; order Pseudomonadales; family Pseudomonadaceae; genus Pseudomonas; species Pseudomonas sp. PDNC002. Next base: position 1,524,051 of record NZ_CP070356.1, read on the forward strand.
GGAAAACCCCTCGTCGACGACCTGCTGTTCAACAACCTGATCGTCCAGCCCTGAGCGCTTCCAGGGGCGTCTGCATGAGCGCAACTCATTTGCGCACCGCAGGCGCTTCCGTTTTCCGGCTGCGGCCACTCGCCGCAATGCCGGTCTGAAAGTCCCGCCTCGCAAGGTGCGCAGGAAATTTCCCATGCGCGCCTGACCTGAATCAAACCTCATTTGCCGCTGGTCGCCGAACATCCCCTCATGATTCGCTCGAATTCGAGCGTTTGAGCAAGGGGATACTCGGATGACAGGAAACGCAAAAAGCTGGCGCACCCGCGGTCTCGCGGTGCTGGTGGTGGCCGTGCTGGCCGCGCTGGCCTGGCAGACGTTCAAGCCGACCGGCCTTGGCGAAGGTTTCGCCAGCGGCAATGGGCGTATCGAGGCCACCGAAGTCGATGTGGCCACCAAGCTGCCCGGCCGCGTGGCGGAAATCCTCGTGGACGAAGGCGACTTCGTGAAGACCGGCCAGGTTGTCGCGCGCATGGACACACAGGTGCTCAAGGCCCAGCTGGCGCAGGCCGAGGCCGAGGTGCGGCGGGCGCAGAATGCCAAGCTCACCGCCGAATCGCTGGTAGCCCAACGGCACAGCGAGAAGGCCACCGCCGAAGCCATGGTCGCCCAGCGCCAGGCCGAGCTGACCGCTGCGCAGAAGCGCTTTACCCGCACCGAGCAACTGGTCAAGCGCAACGCCCTGCCGCAACAGCAACTCGACGATGACCGCGCGGCTCTACAGAGCTCCCAGGCGGCACTGGCTGCGTCGCGCTCCCAGGTCATTTCGGCGCAGGCCAGCATCGCTGCGGCGAGCTCCCAGGTGATCGAAGCGCAGTCGGCCATCGAGGCCGCCACTGCGAGCACCGTGCGCCTGCAGGCCGACATCGACGACAGCAACCTCAAGGCCCCGCGCAACGGCCGCGTGCAGTACCGCGTGGCGCAGCCGGGCGAAGTCCTGCCGGCCGGCGGCAAGCTGCTCAACATGGTCGACCTGGCCGATGTCTACATGACCTTCTTCCTGCCATCGGGCCAGGCCGGCAAGGTCGAGCTGGGCCAGGAAGTGCACCTGGTGATCGATGCCGTGCCCGAATACGTGATTCCGGCGAAGGTGTCCTACGTCGCCAGCGTCGCGCAGTTCACGCCCAAGACCGTGGAGACCGCCAACGAGCGCGAGAAGCTGATGTTCCGCGTCAAGGCGCGCCTCGATCCAGGCCTGCTGGAGAAGTACATCACCTACGTGAAGACCGGCGTGCCGGGCATGGCCTATATGCGCCTAGACCCGCAGGTAGAATGGCCGGCTGACCTGCAGATCAAGGTCCCGCAATGAGCGCCGCCGACTGCGTGGCCCGTCTGGCTGGCGTCTCGCTGCGCTATGGCGAGACCCGCGCAGTGGACGACGTGACCCTGGAGATCCCGGCCAACCGCATGGTCGGCCTGATCGGCCCTGACGGCGTCGGCAAGTCCAGCCTGCTGGCGCTGCTGGCTGGCGCGCGGAAGATGCAGGACGGCGAGATCCAGGTGCTCGGCGGCAACATGCGCGATGTGCGCCACCGCCGCGCCGTGTGCCCGCGCATCGCCTATATGCCGCAAGGCTTGGGCAAGAACCTCTACCCGACGCTCTCGGTGTTCGAGAACGTCGATTTCTTCGGTCGCCTGTTCGGCCACGACAAGGCCGAGCGCGAGCGGCGCATCGCCGACCTGCTGCAGAGCACCGGGCTGGCGCCATTTGCCGAGCGTCCTGCGGGCAAGCTGTCCGGCGGTATGAAGCAGAAGCTCGGGCTGTGCTGCGCGCTGATCCACGACCCCGACCTACTGATCCTCGACGAACCCACCACCGGCGTCGACCCACTGTCGCGCAACCAGTTCTGGGAATTGATCGGCCGTATCCGCGCCGGTCGCGAAGGCATGAGCGTGCTGGTGGCCACGGCCTACATGGAGGAAGCCGAGCGTTTCGACTGGCTGGTGGCGATGGACGAGGGCAAGGTGCTCGCCACCGGGACTCCCGCCGAGTTGCGCGAGCACACTGGCACGCAGAACCTTGAAGAGGCCTTCATCGCGCTGCTGCCCGAGAGCAAGCGCGCCGGCCATCACAAGCTGGTGATTCCCCCGCGCCCGCAGAATGACGGCGCACCGCAGATCGCCATCGAAGCCGAAGGGTTGACCTGCCGCTTCGGCGATTTCGTCGCGGTGGACCATGTGAGCTTCCGTATCGAACGCGGGGAGATCTTTGGCTTCCTCGGCTCCAACGGCTGCGGCAAGTCCACCACCATGAAGATGCTCACCGGCCTGCTGCCGGCCAGCGAAGGCACCTGCGCGCTGTTCGGCCAGCCAGTCAACGCCAACGATATGGAGACTCGCCGGCGCGTGGGCTACATGTCCCAGGCGTTCTCGCTGTACGCCGAGCTGACGGTGCTGCAGAACCTCGAACTGCACGCGAAACTCTTCCACCTGCCGCCTGAACAGATCGGCCCGCGCGTGGAGGAAATGCTCCAGCGCTTCGACCTCGGCAAGGTCCGCAACGAACTGCCTGATAGCCTGCCGCTGGGCATTCGCCAGCGCCTGTCGCTGGCCGTGGCGGTGATCCACAAGCCGGAAATCCTGATCCTCGACGAGCCCACCTCGGGCGTCGACCCGGTGGCCCGCGACGGCTTCTGGGGGCTGATGGTGGAGCTGTCGCGCAACGATGGCGTGACCATCTTCATCTCCACCCACTTCATGAACGAGGCCGAGCGCTGCGACCGCATCTCGCTGATGCACGCCGGCAAGGTGCTCGACAGCGACACCCCGCAGGGGCTGATCGACAAGCGCGGCTTGCCCACGCTGGAAGCCACCTTCATCGCGTATCTGGAAGAAGCCGCTGGCAGCGCGCCAGTGCCGGAAACGGCACCTGCGCCGGAACCGACCACTGAATCCACGCGCTACAAGGGCAGCGATCGCTTCAGCTGGCTGCGTCTGTTCAGCTATGCGCGGCGCGAGGCCATGGAGCTACGCCGCGACCCGATCCGCCTGACCCTGGCGCTGGTCGGCACTGCGCTGCTGATGTTCATCATCGGCTACGGCATCAACATGGATGTCGAGGACCTCACCTACGCCGTGCTCGACCGCGACCAGACCACCACCAGCCAGGCCTACGCGCTGAACATCGCCGGCTCGCGCTACTTCATCGAGAAGCAGGCGATCCAGGACCCGGACGACCTGGAGCGGCGCCTGCGCAGCGGCGACATCAGCCTGGCGGTGGAGATCCCGCCGAACTTCGGCCGCGACCTCAAGCGTGGCGCCGACCCGGCCATCGGCGTGTGGATCGACGGCGCCATGCCAACCCGCGCCAACACCGTGCTCGGCTACGTGCAGGGGCTGCACGCCAGCTACCTCGCCGATCTCGCCCGGCAGAACGGCAGCGCCGCGGCCAGCGCGGCAGCGAGTACCGAAGTGCGCTACCGCTACAACCCTGATGTCGAAAGCCTCAAGGCCATGGTGCCGGCAGTGATCCCGCTGCTGCTGATCATGATCCCGGCGATGCTCACCGCCCTGGGCGTGGTGCGCGAGAAGGAGCTGGGCTCGATCACCAACCTCTACGTCACGCCGGTCACGCGCCTGGAGTTCCTGCTGGGCAAGCAGTTGCCCTACATCGGCATGGGCATGATCAACTTCGTGCTGATGCTGGCGATGGCCGTGCTGCTGTTCCAGGTGCCGCTCAAGGGCAGCTTCCTCGCGCTGCTGGTCGGTGCGTTCCTCTACGTGGTGACCAGCACGGGGCTGGGCCTGCTGCTCTCGACCTTCATGAAGAGCCAGATCGCCGCGGTGTTCGGTACGGCCATCGCCACCATGATCCCGGCCATCCAGTTCTCCGGGCTGATCCATCCGGTGTCGTCGCTGGAAGGCGCGGCGGCCTTCATCGGCCAGCTCTACCCGACCTCGCACTTCCTCATCATCAGCCGTGGCGCCTTTTCCAAGGCGCTGGGCTTCCCCGACCTGTGGGTCTACTACCTGCCGCTGGCGGCGATGATCGTGGTGCTGACGCTGCTCAGCGTGGCCTGCCTGAAGAAGCAGGAGGACTGAGCCATGAAGAAGCTGGCGAACATCTTCAACCTCGGCATCAAGGAGTTCCGCAGCCTGGGCCGCGACTACGCGATGCTGATCCTGATCGCCTGGGCCTTCACCCTGGGCGTCTACAGCTCCGCCACCGGCGTGCCGGAAACCCTGCACCACGCCCCCATCGCCATCGTCGACGAGGACCAGTCGCAGCTCTCCTCGCGCATCATCAACGCCTTCCAGCCGCCGTATTTCCGTACACCGGAGATGATCGGCCACGCGGAGATGGACCGTGGCATGGACGTCGGCCTGTACACCTTCACCCTCGACATCCCGCCGGACTTCCAGCGCGACGTGCTGGCGGGGCGGCAGCCGGCGATCCAGGTCAACGTCGATGCGACACAGACCGGGCAGGCGTTCTCCGGTGCGGGCTACATCCAGAACATCGTCGGTACCGAGGTGCGCGAGTTCGTCAGCCGTTACCGTGCCGAGTCGGCGATGCCGGCGGAGCTGGCGGTGCGCATGGAATTCAACCCGAACCTCACGCAGGCCTGGTTCGGCGCGGTGATGGAGGTGATCAACCAGATCACCATGTTGTCGATCATCCTCACCGGCGCCGCGCTGATCCGCGAGCGCGAGCACGGCACCGTCGAGCACCTGCTGGTGATGCCGCTGACCGCCTTCGAGATCATGATGGCCAAGGTCTGGTCGATGGGCACCGTGGTGCTGGTGGCGGCAGCGATCTCGTTGCAACTGGTGGTACGCGGCTGGCTCGACGTACCGATCAGCGGCTCGGTGGGGTTGTTCCTGCTGGGCGCGGCGTTGCACCTGTTCGCCACCACATCGATGGGCATCTTCCTCGGCACCGTGGCGCGCTCGATGCCGCAGCTGGGGCTGCTGGTGATTCTCACGTTGATGCCGCTGCAGATTCTTTCCGGCGGCACCACGCCGCGCGAGAGCATGCCGGAGCTGGTGCAATACATCATGTTGGCGGCGCCGACTACGCACTTCGTCAGCCTGGCCCAGGCGATTCTTTATCGGGGGGCCGACCTGTCCATCGTCTGGCCGCAGCTGCTGGCTATCGTCGGGATCGGCGCGGCGTTCTTCAGCGGCGCGCTGTGGCGCTTCCGTCGGACCATCGGGCAGATGGCGTAAATCCTCTGACGCTGCGCAACGCCTTTGCAGGATGGCGTGGAGCTTGCGATACCCATCACGGGCAGCGATGCGGCCTCCCTCTTCCCAGCCCTGGCTGCACGCCCCGCTCCGAAGGGAGAGGGAGTCGTTCGGCGTTGCCGATCAGCTCGGAGTGTCGCTTGGCGCCGATCAGTCCCCTCTCCCTTCAGGGAGAGGGTTAGGGAGAGGGTGTGCAACCCGCGTCCCGATCCAGCCAGTCACTCCACCGGCCACACGCACGTCTGGTTGCGCCCCTTGTGCTTCGCCGCATACAGCGCACGGTCGGCCTGGGCGATCAGCTGGTCTGGCTCGGCATCCTGCCCCGGCGTGGCAATGGCCAGGCCGATACTCACCGTCAGCCGTCCCAGCTCCGCACCCGGATGCCCGATGGCCAGTTCGGCGACCCGCTGGTGCACGCGCGCGGCCACGTGGGTGGCACCCTCAAGGCCGGTGTCGGTGAGGATGATGACGAACTCCTCGCCGCCGTAGCGGCAGGCGACGTCGCCTTCGCGTTGCAGGCACTCCTGCAGGCAGCTGGCCACCCGGCGCAATGCGTCGTCGCCGGCCAGGTGGCCAAGGCAGTCGTTGAAGCGCTTGAAATGGTCGACATCGAGCATCAGCACCGCCAGCGGTGCGTCGGCCCGGCGCAGGCGGCGCCATTCGCTCTGCAGCTGGCGGTCGAAGTAGCGGCGGTTGTACAACCCGGTCAGCCCGTCCTGTTGCGAGAGCTTCTGCAGTTGCGCCTCCAGTTGCAGGCGCTCGCTGTTGTCGCGGGCCACGGCGATCAGGTAGTCGCGATCACCCTGGTGGATCAGCTGGGTATTGATCTCCGCCGGTTGCAGGCTGCCGTCGCGGCGCTGCATCTCGCGCTGGAAGATCATCGACAGGTTCAGCCGGTGCGCCTGCTGGACGAGCTGGATCCAGGCGAAATAGCCGGGGATCAGCCGTTCCGGATCGTCGCGCAGCAGGTGGCGGAAGTCCTCCGCGCTGTACCCGAGTCCGTTGTAGGTGGCGCGGTTCATGTGCAGCAGCTCGCGCTGTTGCAGATCGAAGATGAACAGGGCATCGCGGCTGGAGTCGGTAAGGTCCAGCGCCAGTTGCAGGCGCTCGCGGCTCTCGCGCAGGTGCAGTTCGGCGGCCTGACGCTGCTCGGCTTCCTGGCTGAGCAAGCGGTTGCCGGCACTGAGCGCGCTATTGCGGCGGGCATTCTCGCGGGCGAGGAACAGCGCAGCGACGAGCAGCAGGCTGATCGCCACGCCGGAGCCGAACACGACCATCGGCAGCGGTGTGGACAGCGAATGCACAAGCTTGGCGCTGGGACTCAGCTCCAGCTCGAAGCTGCGGTTATTGAGCAGCCGCAAGGGCACGCGCAGGGTCTGGTCGGTGTCGCTATCAGCCTGTTCGCGCACATACAGCGGCCGGCCATGCTCCAGCAGACGGACGCTGAACAGGTGGTTGTCGGCCTGTTGCAGCAGGTTGTCCATCAGGTTGCCGACGCGGAAAACGCCCTGCATGAACCCGTCGAACTGCAGTTCATTGTCGGCGCCGCGAATGAATACCGGTGTGTAGAGGATGAATCCGCGCCCGCCCTGGAGTAGGTCGACACTGTCGCTCAGGCGCGGCTTGCCGCTGTCGCGGGCAGCCATGGCGGTGGCGTAGTTGGGATGGCGGTCGGTGAGGCGGAAGTTCAGTGCCGCCTCGTTGCCTTGCAATGGCTCCAGCCAGCGGATGCGCAGGTCCGGGCCGGACCACTGGATCGACTGATAGCCGGCGAAGCTGCGGACATAGAAGCGCGCGTCCAGCTCCCATTCGGCCCGCGGCATGCGGGCGTGATGGGTCCACAACTGGGCGAGCAGGCTCAACCCCTGCACCTGTTCGTGGAGGTTGGCTTCCAGCTGGTGGGCCAGGCTGCGGCCCTGATAGGCCAGGCGCTCCTGTACGCGCTGGCGCTCGCTGCCGGCCAATTCCTCGCCTATCCAGGCGCTGGCAAGCAGGAGCACGCAGAGCAGACCGCCAAGCCCGATATATGTCGCTAAAGAGGACTGGAGGCGGCGCATGCGGTGAATTCCGAAGGCTTCACAAACCTAATAGCATATTGCCTTTACTTGTGCGCCAAGCCGACGACGATTGCCCACTGCTCGGCGGTGACCGGCATGACCGACAGGCGGCTGCCTTTCTGCACCAGCGGCATTTCCTCCAGCCCGGCCTGGGCTTTCAGGGTGGCCAGTGGCAGGACTGTCCGGAATGCCTCGACGAAGCCGACGTCGCGAGCGGTCCAGGGGTTCTTCTCCTCGCTGGCCTTCGGGTCGTGGTAGTGGCTCTTCGGGTCCAGGGCGGTGGGGTCCGGGTAGGCTTCGCCTTCGATCGACGCGATACCGGCGATGCCCGGTTCGGGGCAGCTCGAGTGATAGAAGAAGAACAGGTCGCCCGGCTGCATGCTGCGCATGAAGTTGCGCGCCTGGTAGTTGCGCACACCGTCCCAGCGCGCAGTCTTCAGGCGTTGGAGGTCTTGGATCGACAGTTCATCAGGCTCGGATTTCATCAACCAGTAAGCGCGTGCCATCCGCGAGGGTCTCCTTGTGCGTGGCGTTTCGGGTGGTGGGCAACGGGGCCCTCGATGACTAAGGGTAGGCGCTCCGCCTGCGACAAGCTGCCGGCTCGATGGAAAGTTGTCGTGGGAAGATGATGTGCGAATAACGGCACGAACATTGCCTGAAAGTGCGCGGTGTTTTGAAAGCGGAATCTCCCCGACGACTGGTTGGCGTCAGAATTGCGGGATGCTTTTCATTGTCGGAGAATGCCGCCGTTTTAAGCTTTGCTCGCCGGACGGACAAAAAAACCACCGCCGGCTTATCTACACAATTGCCTGGAAGGGGGAGGCAATCGATGAAACGCAAGCCTGATCTTTTGTGGGTGTTAGTAATCCTTTTCGGACTGGGTGTCGTCACCACCGGTTACACCCAGAGCCTCTGGGAGCAGCGCCAGGGCAGTGCCCCAGTGCAGGTTACCCAGCAGCCCTGATCGACCCGACGGGTTGATTCCGGGCGACCGCGACGGCTATCGCAAGGAACGCGATGCCGCAGCGAGGCGGCCGTACCAGCCGCCATCCGTCACTATGCCCATCAGCGGCACATCCCAGCTGGCCAGCTCCAGCTTATCGACCTTCTGGCATTCGTGCGCCAGGCCCAATAGCGTCGGTTTCTGCCAATTTTTGCGCATACCCAGATAGGCCAGGGTCCGGTCGTAGAACCCCTTGCCCATGCCCAGGCGGCCGCCTTGCGGATCGAATCCCACCAGCGGCAACAGCAATAGGTCCAGCGCCCAGGCTGGCCGCTGGCGGCCGCGGTCGGCTAGCGGTTCGGCGATGTTGAAGCGATTGCGTACCCAGCGCTCGCCGATGCCGACCTGCTGGAAGGTCATGTGCGTGCGTGGCCAATCCGAGAGCACCGGCAGGTAGGTTGCCTTGCCGCGCTTCTGCGCCGCCTTCATCAATGGACGCGGGTCGATTTCGCCGTCGGCCGGCAGGTACAGCGCAATGTGCTTCGCCCGGCGAAACAGCGGATGCTGCGCGAGCTGGCGGTACAGGGCCTGGGCGGCGAGACGTTGCTGAAGGGGAGTGAGCGCACGTCTGGCCTGGCGCAACTGGCGGCGCAGGGCAGGGCGGGAGAGACCATCGGAGTGGATCATGGAAGGGTAAAGCTCCCCGGACATGCCGCTGTCGGGTTAGCCCTTGAACCCGAGAGTTCAAGGTGGTGGTTGCAGTAGGCTTTAAGGCTTTCCGTCGTGCGGACATGCACACCAGCCCAACTGGCAACCCCCGTTGTTGCAATTATCGGCTCAGGGACATCACCGACTGGCAAACACACCAGGGAGCGAGGCGAATTATACCCCAAGGAAATTTACAGGGTCAGACTTCACCCTGTTCCTGATCGGTGGTAAGGGCGCGGTCGACGCGATCGAGCAGTTCACGTACGCGTTCGCGGGTCGAACCGCTGTCCTGCTCCACGCGCTCCTGCTTGTGCAGCAGGTCGTGGGTGATGTTCAGGGCGGCCATTACCGCGACGCGGTCGGCACCGATCACTTTGCCGCTGGAGCGGATCTCGCGCATCTTGCTGTCCAGATAGCGCGCGGCGCTTTCCAGGTTGACGCGCTCGTCCGGAGGGCAGGCGATGCAGTATTCCTTGTCGAGGATTTGGACGTTCAGGGTGTTCGACTGGCTCATGAGTCCTGCTCCAGGGCTTTAAGACGCAAAATCATCGCTTCGACCTTCTGCCGAGCCAATTCGTTCTTCTCGATCAGATGGGCGCGTTCTTCCCGCCAGCTTTTCTCGTTCGCCCGCAGCAGCCGGTTCTCGGCCTTGAGCTGTTCCAGGCGCTGGAGCAGCAGGTCGAACTTGGCGATCAGCGCGTGCAGGTCGGCGTCTTCCATGGGCTCTCGCTTGGGAGTTGCTTAAGTAATCGAGAACTATATAGGACTGCCGTGGGGGTGGGTCAACGCACGGCGGCCCGGCGCGTCGTCACATGGTCTTGCGGTGTGCGCCGGTGCTAGGATAACGGACCATATTCTATGCGCGGCGCCTGATGGCGCCTAGCCGTCACCCGGGTTCGATCATGTCCACTTCCAGCTCCGCCTACACCGCCTTCGCCACCCTGCTCGCCGAGGCTGCCCTGCCCATTTCCCCCGCCGAACTGCACGGCCACCTGCTCGGCCGCGTCTGCGCCGGCAGTGGCTTTGACCAGGCGGAATGGCTGCAGGCCGCCGGCGACCTGCTCGGCGGCGAGCCGGGCGAGCGCCTGGGCGCGGCCCTCGGCGGCCTGCTGGGCATGGTCCAGCAGGACTTCAGCCAGGGCGAGATGGCCGTGGTGCTGATGCTGCCCAACGACGACGCGCCGCTGGTCGAGCGCGCCGTGGCCCTGGGCCAGTGGTGCCAGGGCTTCCTCGCCGGCTTCGGCCTGGCGCTGCGTGCCCCCAGCCTGTCGGACGAAGCCGACGAAGTGCTGCAGGACATCGCCGCCATCGCCCAGGTCGGCGGCCAACTGGAAGAATCCGAAGACGGCGAGGCCGACTACATGGAAGTGCAGGAATACCTGCGCGTCGCCCCGCTGCTGCTGTTCTCCGAATTCGGCAAGGTGCCGGCACCGGCCGAGAAACCCTCCCTGCATTGAGGTCGCGCATGATCCGTATCGCCAAGTCGGAATACGCCCGTCGTCGCAAGGCGCTGATGGCGCAGATGGAACCCAACAGCATCGCCATTCTCCCGGCGGCGCCGATGTACATCCGCAACCGCGACGTCGAGCACGTCTACCGCCAGGACAGCGACTTCCAGTACCTCACCGGCTTCCCCGAGCCGGAGGCGGTGATGGCGCTGATCCCCGGCCGCGAGCACGGCGAGTACGTTCTGTTCTGCCGCGAGCGCGATCCGGAGCGTGAGCTCTGGGACGGCCTGCGCGCCGGCCAGGACGGCGCGATCGGCACGTTCGGCGCCGACGATGCCTTCCCCATCGGCGATATCGACGACATCCTGCCGGGCCTCATCGAAGGCCGCGACCGCGTGTACTACGCGCTGGGCGCCAACCAGGAATTCGACCGCCGGCTGATGGAGTGGATCAACGTGATCCGCTCCAAGGCGCGCCAGGGTGCGCAGCCGCCGAACGAGTTCGTCGCCCTTGACCACCTGCTGCACGACCAGCGCCTGTACAAGAGCGCGGGCGAAGTGAAGGTGATGCGCTATGCCGCGGAAGTTTCCGCCGGCGCGCACATCCGTGCCATGCAGGCCTGCCGTCCGGGCCTCTACGAATATCACCTGGAAGCCGAGCTGGAATACGCCTTCCGCCTGGGTGGCGCGAAGATGCCGGCCTACGGCTCCATCGTCGCCACCGGCCGCAACGCCTGCATCCTGCACTACCGGGAGAATGACGCGCAGATCAAGGACGGCGACCTGATCCTGATCGACGCCGGCTGCGAGATCGATTGCTACGCCAGCGACATCACCCGCACCTTCCCTGCCAGCGGCGTGTTCAGTCCCGAGCAGAAGGCCATCTACCAGCTTGTTCTGGATGCGAACATGGCGGCCTTCGACTACATCGCCCCGGGCCGTCACTGGAACGAAGCCCACGAGGCCACCGTGCGGGTCATCACTGCCGGCCTGGTGGAGCTGGGCCTGCTCAAGGGCGACGTCGACGAGCTGATCGAGCGCGAAGCCTACAAGGCCTTCTACATGCACCGCGCCGGCCACTGGCTGGGCATGGACGTGCACGACGTCGGCGAATACCGCGTCGGCGGCGAATGGCGCGTGCTCGAACCGGGCATGTCGATGACCGTCGAGCCGGGCATCTACATCTCGCCGGACAACACCGACGTGCCGAAGAAGTGGCGTGGCATCGGCGTGCGCATCGAGGACGACGTGGTCGTGACCAAGACCGGCTGCGAAGTGCTGACCAACGGTGTGCCGAAGACTGTCGCCGAAATCGAAGCGCTGATGGCCGACGCCAAGGCCCAGGCCGCCTGACATGCAACGTACGCAACTGGCCATCATCGGTGGCGGACTCGTCGGCGCAAGCCTGGCGCTGATTCTCCAGGCAGGCGCCCGTGTGCGTGGCTGGCAGATCGTGCTGATCGAGCCCTTCGCCCCCGGCGATGCCTACCAGCCCAGCTATGACGCGCGCTCCTCGGCGCTGTCCTTCGGCAGCCGGCAGATCTACGAGCGCCTGGGGCTCTGGCAGCAGATATCCCAGCGCGCCGAACCGATCACCCAGATCCACGTCTCCGACCGCGGCCGGTTCGGCTCGGCGCGGCTGACGGCGGTGGAAGAGGGCGTCCCGGCGCTGGGCTACGTGGTGGAGAACGCCTGGCTCGGCCAATGCCTGTGGCGCGCGCTCGATCCTGAAGTAGTGAGCTGGCGCTGCCCGGCCGAAGTGCGCCGGATGGACGCCCTGGGCGATGGCTACCGCCTGACCCTGGACGACGACTCGCAGCTGGATTGCGACCTCGCCGTGCTGGCCGATGGCGGCCGCTCGGGCCTGCGCGAGCAACTGGGCATCAACGTGCGTTCCTCGTCGTATGGGCAGACCGCGCTGATCGCCAACATCAGCCCGTCCGAGGCCCATCGCGGACAGGCCTTCGAGCGTTTCACCGAGAACGGCCCATTGGCCCTGCTGCCGCTGCCGGAAAACCGCTGCGCGCTGGTCTGGACCCGCAATGGCCGTGACGCCGAGCGCCTGCGCGAACTATCCAATGCCGCCTTCCTCGCCGAGCTGCAGGATGCCTTCGGCTATCGCCTGGGCACCTTGCGCCAGGTCGGCGCACGCCATGGCTACCCGCTGAGCCTCACCGAGGCCGACGAGCAGATTCGCCCGCACCTCGTCGTGCTGGGCAACGCCGCCCACAGCCTGCACCCGATTGCCGGGCAGGGTTTCAACCTGTCGCTGCGCGATGCCAAGGCCCTTGGCGACCGCCTGCTGCAGGAAGAGGCCGCTCCGGGCGATTTCGCCGTGCTTCAGCGCTACCTGGACGGCCAGCGTCTCGACCAGCAGATGACTGTCGGCTTCTCCGACCGAGTCACCCGCCTGTTCTCCAACGATCAGCCGCTGCTGGCCACCGGCCGCAATATCGGCCTGCTCGGCCTTGACCTGCTGCCGCCGGCCAAGCGCTGGTTCGCCCGCCAGGCCATGGGCCTGGGGGCGCGACCGGTCTGAGCCGATGGAATCTCGCAAAAGCTCCCGCCGCGCCCGCCTGCTGCGTTTCGGCCTGAACCTCTACCCGCCGTACCTCGGCGCCGGGGTGCGGGTGCGCCACATCAGCGCCGATTTCCGCGAAGTCCGCGTGAAGATGGGCCTGAACCTGTTCAATCGCAATTACGTCGGCACCCAGTTCGGCGGCAGCCTGTACAGCATGACCGACCCCTTCTTCATGCTGATGCTGATGGAGAACCTGGGGCGCGAGTACATCGTCTGGGACAAGGCCGCCAACATCGAATTCGTCAGCCCCGGCAAGGGGCCGGTGTACGCCGAGTTCCGTATCGACCAGCACCTGCTCGATGAAATCCGCGAGCATACCGCCGGCGGCGCGAAGTACCTGCCGCGCCTGCACGCCGAAGTGCGTGACGGCGAAGGCACCCTGGTGGCGCGGGTGCAGAAGACCCTGTACGTCCGGCTCAAGCCGCGCGCGCGGCAGGCCGCTTGAATTTCGATGCCCGCGCCGACGCTGCGCGGGCCGCTGAAGAAGGAACGCACATGCACGCGGATCTGGTTATCGTCGGGGCGGGAATGGTCGGCAGCGCGCTGGCCCTGGCCCTGGAAGGCAGCGGGCTGGATATCCTGCTGCTGGACGGCTCGCCGCTGAGCGTCAAGCCGTTCGACCGCGAGGCACCCTTCGAGCCGCGCGTCAGCGCGCTGTCCGAAGCCAGCCGACGCATCCTCCAGCGCCTGCACGCCTGGGACGGCATCGCCGCGCGCCGTGCCGAGCCCTACTGCGAAATGCAGGTGTGGGATGGCTCCGGCACCGGACAGATCCATTTCAGCGCCGCCAGCGTCCACGCCGAGATGCTCGGCCACATCGTCGAGAATCGCGTGGTGCAGGACGCCCTGCTGGAGCGCCTGCACGACTCCGCCCTCGGCCTGCTGCCCAATGCGCGGCTGGAGCAATTGCGCCACTCTGGCGACGACTGGCTTTTGACCCTCTCCGACGGCCGCGAAGTCCGCACGCCGCTGGTCGTCGCCGCCGACGGTGCCAACTCCGCCGTGCGCCGCCTGGCTGGCTGCGCCACCCGCGAATGGGATTACCTGCACCATGCCATCGTCACCAGCGTGCGTGTGGAGAAACCCCACCAGGCCACCGCCTGGCAGCGCTTCACCGACGACGGCCCGCTGGCCTTCCTGCCGCTGGCGAAGGAGGGCGACGCGCACTGGTGCTCGATCGTCTGGTCGACCACTCCCGAGCAGGCCGAGAAACTCATGGCGCTGGACGATGAGGGCTTCTGCAAGGCGCTCGGCCTGGCTTTCGAGCACCGCCTGGGCGCCATCGAGCATGCCGACCGTCGCCTGTGCATCCCGCTGCGCCAGCGCCATGCCAAGCGCTACGTGGAGCCGGGGCTGGCGCTGATCGGCGATGCCGCCCATACCATCCATCCCCTGGCTGGGCAGGGCGTGAACCTGGGCTTCCTGGATGCCGCGGTGCTCGCCGAGGTGATCGAGCATGCCCATGCCCGTGGCGAGAATATCGCCGAGGAACGCGTGCTGAGCCGCTTCGAACGTCGGCGCATGCCGCACAACCTGGCGATGATGGCGGCGATGGAAGGCTTTCAGCGTCTGTTCCAGGCCGATCCGCTGGCGGTACGCTGGTTGCGTAATGCCGGGTTGCGGCTGGTGGATAAGCATCACGAAGCGAAGGGCGTGTTCGTGCGGCAGGCGCTGGGGCTTTCCGGGGATCTGCCGGGGTTGGCGCGGGTCTAGCCAAGGCGGCCTGCGGCCCCCTCACCCTAACCCTCTCCCAGAGGGAGAGGGGACTGATCGGCGCGAGCTGGTCGTTTAGAGATTGCCGGTTGACTCCGTGATATCTACAGTGCCGAACAGCTCCCTCTCCCTTCAGGGAGAGGGCGGGGGAGAGGGGCTCTTGCTCCTTACCCACGCCCCCCGCGACCCCAAACCACAACCTCCCGAAACACCCCGACACAAACACGCGGCTCGATAGCAAATGCGGTTCCTTATCATTTGCGGGATATCTTCCCCGCAAAGGACACCGCCCCATGCTCGCGCGCAAAGGTCTTCTCGCCACCCTCCTGCTGGCCGCTCTCGGTAGCACCGCCCAGGCCGCCGACGAAGTGGTGGTCTATTCCTCGCGCATCGACGAGCTGATCAAACCAGTGTTCGACGCCTACACCCAGGCCACCGGGGTGAAGATCAAGTTCATCACCGACAAGGAAGCGCCGCTGATGGCGCGGATCAAGGCCGAAGGTGCCAACACCCCCGCCGACCTGCTGCTCACCGTGGACGCCGGCAACCTGTGGCAGGCCGAGAAGATGGGCATCCTGCAGCCCTTCGATTCGCCGACCCTGGATGCCAACATCCCGCCGCAATACCGCTCCGGCACCGATAGCTGGACCGGCCTGTCGCTGCGCGCGCGGACCATCGCCTATTCGACCCAACGGGTGAAGCCCGAGGAACTGTCGACCTACGAAGAGCTGGCCGATCCGAAATGGGAAGGTCGCCTGTGCCTGCGCACCGCGAAGAAGGTCTACAACCAGTCGCTGACCGCCACCTTGATCGAGACCCACGGCGCCGAGAAGACCGAGGAAATCCTCAAGGGCTGGGTGAACAACCTGGCCACCGACGTGTTCTCCGACGACAACGCACTGCTGCAGGCCATTGCCGCCGGGCAGTGCGACGTCGGCATCGTCAACACCTACTACTACGGTCGTATGCACCGGGACAATCCGCAGCTGCCGGTGAAGCTGTTCTGGCCGAACCAGGGCGACCGTGGCGTGCACGTCAACCTGTCGGGCATCGGCCTGACCAAGCATGCGCCGCATCCGGAAGCCGCGAAGAAGCTGGTGGAGTGGATGACCGGCGCGGATGCCCAGGCGCTGTTCGCCGGCATCAACCAGGAGTTCCCGGCCAACCCGAAGGTGGCGCCGTCGCAGGAAGTAGCGGCCTGGGGTGGGTTCAAGGCCGACAGTATTCCGGTGGAAGTCGCCGGCAAGCGCCAGGCCGAGGCGATCAAGCTGATGGATCGCGCCGGCTGGAACTGATCAAGGCACCGGCGCCTCAGCGGGTGCCGGTGTCGTCCTTGTGATCCACCGAGAGCGCCTTGCCGTTCTCCGCCAGCAGGCAGATGAACTGGCCGTCGGACTTGTCGCCCTGGCGCAGCTGGGCACGCAGCAACTTGCTGGCATGCTGGCCGTCCACCTCGCCGTCGAAGGCTTCTTCCTGGATCGAGCCCGGTTCGATCCAGGTACGCTGCCAGCGCTCCTGCAACTGCGGGTTCTCGGCCAGGATGCGCGTGGCGAGGTCCAGGCAGGCCTCCATTGGAGTCGGTTCGTCGGCCAGGACGTGGCCGCACAGTGGCAGAAGTAGCAGCCCGCAGAGTGCGCGAGGGGAAAACATGGCTTTTTCCTTGGCAGGTTGGAATGGCAGAGTGGGCGATTCGACCGCCCTAGCTTGCGGTTTATCCCCGTCGCCTGAGGATCAGTTGATTTCGAGTTCAATGAGGGAAGTTTTCCCTTGATGATTCGGAAGAGTCCTCAGAAACACCTTACCGATGTTTGGAAACACCGACGCATGCGCGCCAACCGCTGGACTCCCATCACTTTCGCCGTCGCCGCCCTGGTGCTGCTGCCCATCAGCGTGCTGTTGCTGAGCTGGGCGGAAATCGATCGCGAGATCTGGTTGCACCTGTGGGAGACCCAGATGCCGCGCCTGCTGGGCAACACGCTGATCCTGGTGGGTGGCGTGGGCATCGGTGTGACCGTGCTGGGCGTGAGCCTCGCCTGGCTCACCAGCCTGTGCGAATTCCCCGGTCGGCGCTGGCTGGACTGGGCGCTGATGCTGCCCTTCGCGGTGCCGGCTTACGTGTTGGCGTTCGTCTTCGTCGGCCTGCTGGATTTCTCCGGCCCTGTACAGACGCTGCTGCGCGAGTGGTTCGGCAGCGGCCTGCGCCTGCCCCGCGTGCGCTCCACCGGCGGTGTGATCACCGTGCTGGTGCTGGTCTTCTATCCCTACGTCTACCTGCTGGCGCGCACCGCCTTCCTTGCCCAGGGTCGCGGCCTGACCGAGGCGGCGCGGGTGCTGGGCCTGTCGCCACTGGCGGCGTTCTGGCGGGTCGCCCTGCCCATGGCGCGGCCGGCCATCGGTGCCGGACTGGCGCTGGCGATCATGGAGACCCTGGCGGATTTCGGCACCGTCTCGGTGTTCAACTTCGATACCTTCACCACCGCCGTCTACAAGACCTGGTATGGCTTCTACAGCCTCTCCAGCGCCACCCAGCTGGCCAGCCTATTGCTGCTGTTCGTCATGCTGGTGCTACTGGGCGAGCGCTACAGCCGTGGCCGCAGTGGCGTACCGAGCGAGCGCCCGCGCGGCGCGGCGCTGTACCGGCTGCACGGCTGGAAAGCCTTCGCCGCCAGCGCCTGGTGTCTGCTGGTGTTCGCCTGTGCCTTCATCATCCCGGTGCTGCAACTGCTGGTGTGGGTCTGGCAGAAGGGCCGTTTCGACCTGGACGAGCGCTACTGGGGGCTGATCCTGCACAGCCTCTACCTGGGCGGTTTCGCTGCGTTGATCACGGTGGCCGTGGCGCTGCTGCTGGCTTTTGCCCGGCGCCTGTCGCCGACGCCGGCGGTGCGTTCGGCGGTCGGTATCTCCAACCTCGGTTATGCGCTACCCGGCTCGGTGCTGGCGGTGGCGATCATGCTGGCCTTCAGCTGGCTGGATAATCACGCGGTGATCCCGCTCTCCAGCGCCCTGGGCGGGGCGGGCAAGCCGCTGCTGCTGGGAAGCCTCGGTGCGCTGCTGGTTGCCTATCTGATCCGCTTCATGGCGGTGGCCTACAACCCGCTGGAAGGGGCGTTGGCGAGGATTCGCCCATCGTTGCCAGAAGCTTCTCGTAGCCTGGGCGTCGGCGGAGTCGGGTTGTTCTTTCGTGTCTACCTTCCGCTGTTGGTGCCGGGAGCCATGAGCGCCGCGTTGCTGGTGTTCGTCGACGTCCTGAAGGAAATGCCGGCCACCCTGCTGATGCGTCCATTTGGCTGGGACACCCTGGCGGTCCGAGTCTTCGAAATGACCAGCGAAGGCGAGTGGGCGCGGGCGGCATTACCGGCGTTGACGCTGGTGCTAGTAGGACTGTTCCCGGTTATCGGCCTGATTCGCCGCTCGGCGCGACCGACCGGTTCTTCGCGGCCCTGAGATTCGGCCGTCGGACAAGCTGTCCAGAGGGCGGTCATGCGACTACAATGCGCGCGTTTCGTGCGGGCCGTACTCGCGCTCCGCACCCGCCTCGCCCGGAAGGAGAACACCCATGGGACAGCGCACGCCGCTCTATGATTTGCACGTCGCCCTCGGCGCCAAGATCGTCGATTTCGGCGGTTGGGACATGCCGTTGCACTACGGTTCGCAAGTCGAAGAGCACCACCAGGTACGTCGCGATTGCGGCGTGTTCGACGTTTCCCACATGACCGTGGTGGACGTCACCGGTCCGCAGGCGAAGGAATACCTGCAGCGACTCCTGGCCAACGACGTCGAACGACTCAAGACCCCGGGCAAGGCGCTGTACAGCGGCATGCTCAACGAGCGTGGCGGGGTGGTCGACGACCTCATCGTCTACCTCGGCGTGTATGGCTACCGCGTGGTGGTCAACGCCTCCACCCGCGACAAGGACATTGCCTGGATGCAGGCCCATACCGAAGGCTTCGACGTCACCCTGACCGAACGCCCCGATCTGGCGATGCTGGCCGTCCAGGGTCCGAACGCCCGCGAGAAGACCGCCGAGCTGGTCACGCCCTCGCGCGCTGCGCTGATCCGCGAACTCAAGCCCTTCCAGGGCAAGGCCGACGGTGACTGGTTCATCGCCCGCACCGGCTATACCGGCGAGGACGGCCTGGAAATCATGCTGCCGGCCGTCGAGGCGCAAGGCTTCCTCAACGACCTGGTTGGCGCCGGCATTTCCCCGGCTGGCCTGGGCGCGCGCGACACGCTGCGCCTGGAAGCCGGGATGAACCTCTACGGCCAGGACATGGACGAAGACGTCACCCCGCTGGCCGCCAACATGGCCTGGACCATCGCCTGGGAGCCCGAAAGCCGCGACTTCATCGGCCGCCAGGCGCTGCAAGCCCAGCAGGCGGCCGGCGATGCGCCCAAGCTGGTCGGTCTGGTGCTGGAGGAGCGCGGCGTCCTGCGCGCCCACCAGGTGGTTCGCGTCGCCGGTGTCGGCGAAGGCGAGATCACCAGCGGCAGTTTCTCCCCGACGCTTGGCAAGTCCATCGCCCTGGCCCGTGTGCCGGCGGCCACCGGTGACCGCGCCGAAGTGGAAATCCGTGGCAAGTGGTATCCCGTTCGCGTCGTTCAGCCGAATTTCGTGCGTCATGGCAAAGCCCTGATCTAAATTGCATGATCTAACTTGCAGTGGGCGGTATCGCCGCCCGTCGCCCAGTCCTCGAGGAAAAACAAGATGAGCAATATTCCCGCCGATCTGCGTTACGCCGCCAGCCACGAGTGGGCGCGCCTGGAAGCCGACGGTAGCGTGACCGTGGGCATCTCCGACCATGCCCAGGAAGCCCTGGGCGACGTGGTCTTTGTCGAACTGCCGGAAGTGGGCAAGACCCTCGCCGCCGGCCAGGAAGCCGGTGTCGTCGAGTCGGTGAAGGCCGCCTCGGACATCTATGCCCCGGTGAGCGGCGAAGTCATCGCCATCAACGAGGTGCTGGCCGACACCCCCGAAGAAGTGAACAACGATCCGTACGGTTCCTGGTTCTTCAAGCTCAAGCCGAGCAACCCGGCCGAGCTGGACAAGCTGCTCGATGCCGCCGGCTATCGCGCCGCCAGCGACGCTGACGCCTAAGACACTGCTGTACACACAGGCCTCGACTCGTCGGGGCCTGTTCTTTTCAGGGAACGCCCTTTCGAGACCGTGGCCATGTCGAACACCCCTTCGCTTTCCCAGCTGCACCAGCCTGATGCCTTCCTCGCCCGCCACCTGGGCCCCGACGCCGCCGAGCAGCAAGCCATGCTCGACACCCTCGGGTTGAGCAACCGCGACGACCTGATCGTGCAGACGGTGCCGCCGGCGATCCGCCTGAACCGTCCGCTGGACCTGCCGACCGCCCTCGACGAGCAGGGCGCACTGGCCAAGCTGAAGGGCTATGCGCTGAAGAACGAGCTGTGGACCAGCCTGATCGGCACCGGCTACTACGGCACCCTGACCCCGACCGTCATCCTCCGTAACGTGCTGGAGAACCCGGGCTGGTACACCGCCTACACGCCGTACCAGCCGGAGATCGCCCAGGGCCGTCTGGAATCGCTGCTGAACTTCCAGCAGATGACCATCGACCTCACCGGCCTGGATCTGGCCAGCGCCTCGCTGCTGGACGAAGCCACCGCCGCCGCCGAGGCCATGGCCCTGGCGAAACGCGTGGCCAAGGCCAAGAGCAACCTGTTCTTCGTCGACGTGCATTGCCATCCGCAGACCATCTCCGTGGTGCAGACCCGCGCCGAAGCCTTCGGCTTCGACGTGGTGGTCGACGAGGTGGAGAACCTCGGCCAGCACCAGGTGTTCGGCGCGCTGCTGCAATACCCCGACACCCGTGGCGAAATCCGCGACCTGCGCGCGGTGATCGACGCACTGCACGCCCAGCAGGCCATCGCCTGCGTCGCCAGCGACCTGCTCGCGCTGCTGCTGCTCACCCCGCCGGGCGAGCTGGGCGCCGACGTGGTCCTGGGCAGCGCCCAGCGCTTTGGCGTGCCGATGGGCTATGGCGGCCCGCACGCCGCCTTCTTCGCCTGCCGCGACGACTACAAGCGCGCCATGCCGGGCCGGATCATCGGCGTGTCCAAGGATGCCCGTGGCAACACCGCGCTGCGCATGGCGCTGCAGACCCGCGAGCAGCACATCCGCCGCGAGAAGGCCAACTCCAACGTCTGCACCTCGCAGGTGCTGCTGGCCAACATCGCCAGCCTGTACGCCGTGTACCACGGCCCGCAGGGCCTCAAGCGCATCGCCCAGCGCGTGCACCGCCTGACTTCCGTGCTGGCCGCCGGCCTCACCGCCAAGGGCGTGAAGCTGGTCAACCAGCACTTCTTCGACACCCTGACCTTCGACGTCGGCGCGCAGCAGCAGGCCATCGTCGAGCGTGCCCGCGCCGCCCGCGTCAACCTGCGCATCGTCGGTGAAGACCGCCTGGGCGTGAGCCTGGACGAAACCACCAGCGCCGAAACCCTCGCCAGCCTGTTCGATATCCTGCTGGGCGCCGGCCACGGCCTGGACGTTGCCCAGCTCGACGCCGGCAAGGTCGACGACGGCATCCCCGCCGCCCTGCAACGCAGCAGCGGCTACCTGACTCATCCGGTGTTCAACCGCCACCACAGCGAAACCGAGATGCTGCGCTACCTGCGCCAGCTCGAGGGCAAGGACCTGGCGCTGAACCAGGCGATGATCCCGCTGGGCTCCTGCACCATGAAGCTCAACGCCACCAGCGAGATGATCCCGATCACCTGGCCGGAATTCGCCACCCTGCACCCCTTCGTGCCGCGTGAGCAGGCCGAGGGCTATCGCCTGATGATCGAGGAGCTGGAAAGCTGGCTCTGCGCGATCACCGGCTTCGACGCCATCTGCATGCAGCCCAACTCCGGCGCCCAGGGCGAATACGCCGGCCTGCTGGCGATCCGCAAGTACCACGAGAGCCGTGGCGATGCGCACCGCAATATCTGCCTGATCCCGTCCTCGGCCCACGGCACCAACCCGGCCTCGGCGATCATGGCGAGCATGCGCGTGGTCATCGTCGAGTGCGACAAGGGCGGCAACGTGGACATGGAGGACCTGAAGCGCAAGGCGGCCGAAGCCGGCGAGCAGCTGTCCTGCCTGATGATCACCTACCCGTCCACCCACGGTGTGTACGAGGAAGGCATCCGCGAGATCTGCGAGGTTATCCACAGCCACGGCGGCCAGGTCTACATGGATGGCGCCAACCTCAACGCCCAGGTCGGCCTGGCGCGTCCGGCGGACATCGGCGCCGACGTCTCGCACATGAACCTGCACAAGACCTTCTGCATTCCCCACGGCGGTGGCGGCCCCGGCATGGGCCCGATCGGCGTGAAGAAGCACCTCGCGCCCTTCGTCGCCAACCACCCGGTGATCCGCATCGAAGGCCCGAACCCGCTGAATGGCGCGGTGAGTGCCGCGCCTTGGGGCAGCGCCAGCATCCTGCCGATCAGCTGGATGTATATCGCCATGATGGGGCCGCAGCTGGCCGACGCCACCGAAGTGGCGATCCTCAACGCCAACTACCTGGCCCAGCAGCTCGATGGCGCGTTCCCGGTGCTCTACCGTGGGCGCAACGAGCGCGTCGCCCACGAATGCATCCTCGACCTGCGCCCGCTC
Organism: Pseudomonas sp. PDNC002; assembly: GCF_016919445.1. NCBI lineage: Bacteria > Pseudomonadati > Pseudomonadota > Gammaproteobacteria > Pseudomonadales > Pseudomonadaceae > Pseudomonas > Pseudomonas sp. PDNC002. The sequence continues at coordinate 1,546,365 of NZ_CP070356.1, forward strand.
AAGGCGCAGACCGGGATCAGCGAAGAAGACGTGGCCAAGCGCCTGATGGACTACGGCTTCCACGCGCCGACCATGTCCTTCCCGGTGCCCGGCACGCTGATGGTGGAGCCCACCGAGAGCGAATCCAAGCACGAGCTGGATCGCTTCATCGAGGCGATGCTGTCGATCCGCGCGGAGATCGCCAAGGTCGAGACCGGCGAGTGGCCGGCCGAGGACAACCCCCTCAAGCGCGCGCCGCACACCCTGGCCGACGTTACCGGGCTGTGGGATCGCCCCTACCAGATCGCCGAGGCGGTGACCCCGACCGAGCACACCCGCGCCTTCAAGTACTGGCCGGCGGTGAACCGCGTGGATAACGTCTACGGCGACCGCAACCTGTTCTGCGCCTGCGTGCCGGTGGACGACTACCGCGAGTGAGCGCTGCGCTGAACTGAAAAAGCCGCCTTCGGGCGGCTTTTTCATGGGCGGGCTACAGGGGCTTTTTGTAGGACCGAACGAAGCTGTAGGAGCGGACTCCGTCCGCGATCGGCCGGACTCGGCAGAGGACCTCAGGGCTTGAGCTGCAACCGGCCGATCAGGCGGATCAGGAACACGAACAGCAGAATCATCAGCACGTTGCTGAGCATGCCGATCAGGTTGTAGATAGCCGAGGGCAGCAGCGAGTAGATCTCCAGGCCGATCACGCTGAGCAGGCGGCTGAGCAGCCAGAAACCTTCACTGACGATCAGCAGGATCAGGGTGATCTTCAGCGGCTGGATGGGATCGTTCATAAGACACTCCTTGTCGTAGGCGGAGTGTCAGTAGAACACAGCTGCGGCTGCCCGGTGCGGCCCGCGGCGAGCGCCATGGGCCGCGTCGGTGGGTATCACTGGGCGGGTGCGTCATCGCGACGGGTCAGGATGGCGTTGGCCAATTCCATGTCGCTGCGGTCCTGCAGTGCGGCGTCGTCGCTGCGCAGGCGAGTGAGGGCGGCTTCCAGGTACGGGCCGCGTATCGCCCCGTCACTGGCGACGAAGGCGCTGGCGTCGTCCTGGGCGGCGACGATCAGTTTGTCGTGCTTGAAGGTCAGGTAGGTCGACGCGGTGGTAGCGCCGGACGAAATCACGTCGCGCCAGAAGTCACCGTCGGCCATGGCCGAGGCGACGGGCAGGGCGATCAGGGCGAGGGCAGTGGCCAGTTTCGCGGTACGCATCGGGTACACCTCCGGAAGGTCCGTGTACAGGTGAGAGGCGTCGTGACGGCGGAGAGTTCCAACTTTCTCTGCGAAGCGCGGGGGAGGGCGCGCGCGAACCATGGCCCGCGCGCACTGGCGGATCAGCGCTGGGCGGCGAGGATGGCGCCGGCCAGTTCCGCGTCGCTGGCCTGGGCCAGGGTCGGATCGGCGCTGCGCATCTTCAGCAGGGCGGCTTCCAGGTAGGGGCCACGGATGGCGCCGTCGGACGCGATGAAGCTGGCGGCATCGTCCTGGGCCGGGCCGACCAGCTTGTGGTCGTCACGGCTGGTCAGGTAGGTCGAGGCGGTGGTGGCGCCGGAGGTCAGGACTCCGCGCCAGAAACTGCGGTCTTCGGCCATGGCCGAGGCGAGCGGGAGCAGGGTGAGGGCAATGACAGCGGGGGCGAAACGACGACGCATGATGTCTCCTTGAATGACTGCGCGCCGATCAGAGCCTCGGAAGATTCCTCAGTTCCTGCCTGTCGTCGGAAATGTCACTCACGCTTGAGCGTCGGATCGTCCGGGTTCTGCTGCTCCAACTCCGCGGTGAACTGCTGCACCTTCTGCATCTGCCCGGTCTCGCGCAGGTAGTCGATCAGGGCCAGGCGCGCGGCGCGGTTCGCCGGGTGCTTTTGCAGCAGTTGCTCGAGCTCGCGGCAGGCGCCGTCGATGTCACCGGTGTCGTGCAAGGCGATGGCCAGCACGTAGCGGAACTGATCGTCGTCGGGAGCCAGGCGTGTCGCCTCGCGCAGTTCCTTGAGCGCCTGCGGACGGTCGCCCTGGCGCACCAGGGCGAGACCGCGGATGTGGTGCAGCAGGCCGGAGCCGGGGTGCAGGCGCAGGCTCTCGTCGAGGAGTTGCCGGGCTTCGGCCTCGCGGCCGGTGGCGTCGAGCCACTGGATCAGGGTGACTTTCGCCGGCAGGAAGTCCGGGTTGCGCTGGATCGCCGCGCGCAGGGCGGGCTCGACCTGTTCGGCGCGGTTGGTGAGCTGGTAGAGCATGGCGAGGTTGAGATTGGCCTCGGCACGTTCGGCGAGATCGTGCTGGACCTGTTCGTACTCGGCGAGCCCTTTGCGCAGGTCGGCATCGATACCGGCGCGCACCGGCGGCGGCAGCTGGAGCAACTGCCAGGCGGCGGCGATCCGCACGGCGCGGATCGGGTCGTTCAGCAGTGGCGCCAGCAGCATCAGTTGGCGCGGCGGCGCGGTCAGTGTCGGCAAGGCTTCGATAGCGCTGTGGCGCACCAGTGGGTCGGCATCCTTCAGACCCATGGCGACCAGTTCCACCGAGCGCGGGCTGGGGTAGCTGGGCAGCTCGGCGAGCAGCGTGGCGCGGCGGATCGCCGGCAGGTCCGGCGTGGCCAGCAGCAGGTGCAGTCCGCGTGAGGCGCCGGGCTGTCCATTGCGCGCTTTCCACAGGGTTTCGTCATAGCGCGGCGGCGGATTGCTGGAGGCATTCGGCTTGGCCGGCAACTCACTGGCGAACCACTGGCGGAACTGCGCCCCCAGCTCCTTGGCCGGCATGTCGCGGTGGCAGGCCTGGCAGGCGTCGGGCGCGCCGATGCGGCGGGCGTGGGCCGGGTTTGGCAGGCTGAAACCGTGGTCGTGGCGGTAATCGTTGACCATGTAGTAGCGCCCCGGCATGTGGCACGAGGTGCACTGCGCGCCGGCGCTGCCGGGCTGGTGGTGATGGTGTTCGGGGGAATCGTAGTTCTTGGCCTGCAGTCCCTTGCCGTCGATTTCCGGGCGTACTGGTTTGCCGGCGGTGTTGTGGCATTGCAGGCAGACCCCGTTACCTGGCGCCTTGAGCTCGCCGCTGTGCGGGTTGTGGCAGTCGGTGCATTGCACGCCCTTGGCGAACATCTTGCTCTGGGTGAAGGAGCCCCACTCGAAGACTTCGTCCTTGATCTTGCCGTCGATCTCGTACAGCTCGCGGGTCAGTGTGCTGGGCAGGTAGTCATCCATGAACCGGTGCTTGTTCTGGAAGCCGTCGGCCAGCGGCGCGCGGCGCGCGTGGCAGCGTGCGCAGGTCTCGACGATGGTGGTCTGGCTGGCCTTCTGCAGCGGCACCTCGAAGCCCTTGTCGGCGCTGCTATCGGGTTTCTGCGCCCATTCCAGGTGCTTCGACGCCGGCCCGTGGCAGGCTTGGCAGCCGACGCCGAGGCTGTTCCAGTGGCTGGCGAAACTGTCGGTCTTCGCGTTGTAGTTGCGCTTGAAACCGGTGGTGTGGCACTCGACGCACATGAAGTTGGCGTTCTGCGCCGGACCTGTCCAGTGCAGTTCGTCCTTGTGGTCGATGCGCTGGCCGGGCATGAGCTGGAACCAGCGGTGTTTGCGGCTATCCCAGGCCACGCCGAGTGCCTGCAGGCGCCCGCCCGGATACTCCAGCAGATACTGTTGCAATGGCTCGAAGCCGAAGGTGTAGGCGACCTTGAAGTCCGCTGGCTTGCCATCGGCGCCGGGTGTGTTGACCCAGTATTCGCCATCCTTGCGGAAGAAACGGGTGGTCTCGATCTCGCCCTTGAAGGTGACGTCGGCGAAATCGCCCAGCACGTTGCCTTCGGTGGCGGGCTTCATCGCCTGCTGGTGGTGCGAGCCCTGCCAGTCCTTGAACGGCGCCTGGTGGCAGCCCTGGCATGCCTGTTCGTCGACCATCGTCGCGGCGGGTGGTGGTGGCGGTGTTTTGGGAACGGCTGGGGTCTTCGGCGACGTCGTGGTGATCGTGCTGGGCAGCGTCGGGCCGCTGGATTGCACCCACCACCAGAGGCCGATGGTGGTGAGCAGGAGAATGCCGGCAAAGGCTGCCAGCCACCAGCCGCGATAGGGTTTTGCGGGTACGGGCGCAGGTTGCGGAGCAGGCTTTTTCAGCTTGGTCATGCGACTTCCATTGTTCTTCTGACAGCTCCACGAGTCGGCGCAGCTTCGACCAGGGACGCCGACCTGTCAACGCGGACCAGGCCGGTTTTCAGCGTTTTCCCTTCGGCAGGCAGGCCGACCTAAGGCTGGCGAATCTCGGCCACCCGTGCGCTGTCGACCTTCACGTCGGGGTTGCCGAACTGCCCGGTGAGGTAGTTCACCAGGGTGGCGATCTGCTCGTCGTTCAGCGTCCCGGCGAAGCCCGGCATGAATACCTCCTCGTCGCCGACCTTGCGGTGTACGCCACCGAGCACCACCTGCACCAGGTTGTCGGGCTGCAGGGCGCCCACCGCACTGTTCTTCAGCAGCATCGGGTAGTAGCCGTCCTTCACGCCCTCGCCGGTCCAGGAATGGCAACTGGCGCAGTTGCCCAGGTACAGCCGCGCGCCGTCATCGTGCTTTTGTGCGGCGAAGTCCTGGCCGCGCAGGGCGATGACGTCGTCCGCCGGCTCGCCCCAGGCGAAGCGCGCCTTGCGCTCCCCGTCGCTGACCGCCGGCACGCTGCGCAGGTAGCTGGCGATGGCCTGTAGGTCGGCATCGCTCATGTACTGGAAGCTGTGCTCCACCGCCTCGGCCATGGGCCCGGCGGCCTGCGCCCTGCCCGGCACGCGGCCGGTCTTGAGGTACTGGACGATCTCGGCGTCGCTCCAGCCGCCGATGCCGCTGTGGGTATCAGGGGTGATGTTGAAGGCGTACCAGCCGCCCAGCGCGGCGCCTGCGAGGAAGCCGGTACTGCGTTCGTCCATGGCCTTCTCCTGGAAGGCCATGCCGCGCGGCGTGTGGCAGGTGCCGCAGTGGGCCAGGCCCTGGACCAGGTAGGCGCCACGGTTCCAGGCCGGACTCTGCTTGGGATTGCTCTGGTAAACCTTGTCGTCGTGGAACAGCAGGTTCCAGACTGCCAGCGGCCAGCGCATGTCCAGCGGCCAGGCGATGTCCGTGTCCTGATTGGGCTGCGCCACGGCTTGCACACCGCCGTTGAGGAACCACGCGTAGAGCGCCTTCATGTCCTCGTCGTCGATCTTCGCGTAGGCGGTGTAGGGCATCGCCGGGTAGAGCCGGGTGCCGCCCTTGGCCACGCCGTCGCGCAGGGCGCGGGCGAAGTCGTCGTAGCTGTAGCTGCCGATGCCGGTTTTCGGGTCGGGGGTGATGTTGGTGGAGTACACCGCGCCCAGCGGCGTGGCCAGTGGTAGCCCGCCAGCGAAGGGCTTGCCGCCCGGTTCGGTGTGGCAGGCGGCGCAGTCGCCGGCGCGGGCGAGGTATTCACCGCGTTGCAGGAGGTCCGCCGGGGCCGGGTCGAGCGCCTTGGCGGCATTCGCCAGTAGCGGCGTGGCGATCAGGGCGAGCAGCAGGAGACGTTTCATGCCGTGGCCTCCCGCTTCAGATGCTCGGCCAGACGCAGGGCCAGCGCGGCGATGGTCAGGGTGCAGTTCACCGAGCCAACGGTGGGCATCACGCCGCTGCTGGCGATGAACAGGTTGGGGTGATCGTGGGTCCGGCACTGGCTGTCCACCACCGAATCCTTCGGGTCGGCGCCCATCAGTACGGTGCCGGTGATGTGGTTGTTGTTGGCGAAACTGTCGTCGTACTTCACCTCCTCGCCGCCCAATAGCTTGGCCGCGTGGGTGTAGACCTCGCGGGTGTGCACCGCGCTCTTGCGCACGTAGTCGTCCATCGCATAGGTGAATTCGGGCTTGGGAATGCCCGCCGCGTCGCGCTCGGTGGCACTGGGCACGATGCGGTTCTCCGGGTGCGGGAGGATCTCGTGGAAACTGTCGAAGCGCACGAAACGCGCGGCGCGGTCGCGGATCTTCGCTTCCAGGTCGCGGCCCAGCAGCAGCGGTCCGTGGCGGATCAGTTCGGCGGCGACCTGGTCGGTGCGCGAGAGATTGGACAGATGGATCTTCTTCGAGGCGTACTCGCTGCGGAACGCGCCGTCGCGGAAGCCCACCATGGAGGTCATCTCCTGCGGCCCGCGGCCCGGCCAGAGCTTCTCATCGGCATAGAACTGCACGGCGGTGCCGGGGTGGTCCATGAGGTTGCGGCCGACCATGTCGGAGCTGTTGCCCACCTCGGACATCAGCATCAGCTTGGGCGTCTCGATGCCATTGGCGGCGAGGATGAAGGTGTCGCCCTCGACGCGCACCTCGTTGCCCTGCGGGTCCTTGTACAGCGCCGCGGCTATCTTGCCGCCGTCGCCCTTTTCCAGCTTGAACACCACGGCGTTCTCGATCAGCCGCGCGCCGGCGGCCTCGGCCTTCTCGACGTGGACGATGCCGTTGTACATCGCGCCGATGGGGCAGATGGGCATGCAGTTGTTGTTGCCGCAGCAGGTCGGTCGGCCATCGTAAGAGCGACTGTTGCGCGCCACCGGTTCGGTGACCACGCGGTAGCCGTTGGCGTTGAGCAGGGTCTTGATGCGTTGCTCGTTCCACGACAGGGGTAGCGGCGGCATCGGGTAGGGCTGGCTGCGCGGCGAATCGAGCTCTTCGTCACCTGGTCCCCAGACACCCAGCTCCTCTTCGGCGCGCTGGTACCAGGGCTCCAGCTCCGAGTACTCGATGGGCCAGTCGCGGCCCACGCCATAGAGGCTGAGCAGCTTGAAATCATTGGGCAGGAAGCGCCAGGCCGACGCCGCCCAGTGCCAGGTGGTGCCGCCCACGGCGCGAATGTACTGCACGTCGTACGGATGCTCGCCCTTCTGGATCAGATAGTGATTGTCCGGCTTGAACTGCGGGTGTGGCGCGTACGGGCTGGATGGGTAGGGCGCCTGGTTGTCGGACTTGTCCGCCTGGTTGCGGAAGCGCTCGACGATTTCCCAGCGGCCCATGCGCGGGCCGGCCTCGAGGATCAGCACGTCCTTGCCGGCCAGGGCCAACTGGTGCGCGACCAGCGCGCCGGCCACCCCGGAGCCGACCACCACGAAATCCGCGCGTTGCGTATCGGCCATGCTCAAGCCCCCCGCTCGGTCGGTTGCGCCGCCCAGAAGCCGGGCTTGTTCGGGCAATAGCTGCGGATCACCAGCACGTCGTCCACCGCGCGGAACATCAGCGCCTGCTCATAGGTGACCACCGTGGCGCTGCTGTCATCGCCGATCTGCCCCAGGTACCAGCCGCCGAGAATCTGCCGGGCCAGCCACTGCTGGCGCTCGTTCCAGGTTTCCGGGGCGTCGCCCAGGCGATCGAGCAGTTCGCCGAGGCTCTGCCGGATCGCCGTGTCGCGCTGGGCGAGTGCGCCGAACAGGCGCTCGCCGATGCGCGGGTCGAGATTGCTGCGTCCGGTCAGGCGCTGGGACAGGGTCATGAATCCGTCCAGCTCCGTCGCCGCCTGCGGCGTCAGGGCGGCCCAGGTGCGCGCGACGGGGCCGAGGAGCAAGCCGCCAGCCGCTGCACTGGCGCAGGCCACCGCCAGCAGGCGACGGCGGGAAAGGGGAAACGCGGGCAGGGGAGCCTCGGACATGACAACCTCTCTTTCACAGGCAAACGGTTGCGGAGTACGGTCTGACGCCGTTTGTTCCGGGTGATGCATCTCGCTTGGTCGGCGGCGCTGGCGATAGCGGGCCGAGCCCCTTAGTATTGCCGCTTGTTCAGATTCTGCCGGGTTGATCGCTCTGCCGGCGGCCATACGAGAGCCGCGACGCAGAGCCTCAGGACCGGCTTTTGGGTGAAACCGCAGCGATGAAACAGTACCTCGACCTCATGCGCCACGTGCGCGAACACGGCACCTTCAAGAGCGATCGCACCGGCACCGGCACCTACAGCGTGTTCGGCCACCAGATGCGTTTCGACCTCGCCGAAGGCTTCCCGCTGGTGACCACCAAGAAGTGCCACCTCAAATCGATCGTCCATGAGCTGCTGTGGTTCCTCAAAGGTTCGACCAATATCGCCTACCTGAAGGAAAACGGCGTCTCGATCTGGGACGAATGGGCCGACGAGAACGGCGACCTGGGCCCGGTCTACGGCTACCAGTGGCGCTCCTGGCCGGCGCCGGATGGCCGCCACATCGACCAGATCGCCAACCTGATGGACATGCTGAAGAAGAACCCGGACTCGCGCCGGCTGATTGTCTCCGCGTGGAATCCCGCGCTGATCGACGAGATGGCCCTGCCGCCGTGCCACGCGCTGTTCCAGTTCTATGTGGCCGACGGCAAGCTCAGCTGCCAGCTGTACCAGCGTTCGGCGGACATCTTCCTCGGCGTGCCCTTCAACATCGCCAGCTACGCGCTGCTGACCCTGATGGTCGCGCAGATCGCGGGCTTCGAGCCGGGTGAATTCATCTGGACCGGTGGCGATTGCCACCTGTATGCCAACCACCTGGAGCAGACCGACCTGCAGCTGACCCGCCAGCCGCTGCCGCTGCCGACCATGAAGATCAACCCCGAGGTGAAGGACCTGTTCGACTTCCGCTTCGAGGACTTCGAGCTGGTCGGCTACGAAGCGCACCCGCACATCAAGGCGCCGGTCGCTGTTTGACCGCTCTCCAAAGTGCCGGTGCCCGGATTCGAGTGCGCTGGCCGATGCGCTCTATTTCGTGGTGCGTAACCAGAATGCCACGCCGGTGGGTTCGACCCCATTGAGGCGCTCATCGCACCAGAGTTCGTTCAGGACATCCATGCTGTCTGTGCAGTAGTACAGGTGAACCAGCGGCAATTCGATGTGCAGCTTGCGCATGCCTCCCAGCAAGTAGCAGCACAGCAGGTATTGCTCGTTATAGAAGCGGTCCGCCCATTCGTTGGGATAGTCGAACGGCAGAAAGATGTCGTGGATACCGACCAGTACACCGGGCTTCAGCCGGGGCAGGATCTCGGTGAAGAACACCGTGACGTCCGAGTTCTGGAACGAACGATGGCTGTTGTCGATGAACAGCATGTCGTTTTCGCCGAGCGCATCGAAGAGTTGCAGATCCAGGTCTTCCAGAGGCGTGCGCATGACTTGGTCGCAAAGCGCGTCGATCTCGGCTCGGGGGTAGGGGTCGATCGAGGTGATACGGGTTTGCAGACCGTGATCCCTGATGGCGCGTCGCACGAATTTGGTCGAGTTGCCTGAGCCAACCTCCATGAAATGGCGAGGGTTGTTCCGGGCGGCAAAGCCGTACAGTGCCAGGGAGTCCGCGCCAGGCAGCCAGCCATTGATCCAGGCGGGCTCTTCAGGCTGCTCTGCCTGAGGGCGGCAGGGAATCTTCAGCAGATACGGCTTCAGTTCAAGAAAGTCGCGGAACGTCGTTCTTATCCGGGCTGCTTCGGCGTCGAAGTGACTATCCAGCACGCGGCGAATTTCCGAGGTTGCCAGAGATTCGCGACGTTTGGGGGTATAGGCGGAGTAGTCCTCGATCACGACTCGATTTTGCATGGGTTCTTTACCTGATCCTTAAACGGAATGAACGGTGGCCGTTGCATTGATGGGGGTTGAAGCGGACCGATACTGACCCTGCAGGCGTGGTATTGGTGAGACGAACTGATCGACTAGGACGGTTCCGGTAGGCCTTTGGGAACCAGGTGAACGCCAGAGGACGAATGTTTCGGAGCAGTCGCGCGCGTATTTCAGGCTCTGGCGAGAAATGCAGTGGTTATTCCGCCTGGTGATACTGCGTTCTATTTTGATCGGGAGGCTTTGGGCTTTGTTATTCTGCTGATGACACGTTCGACGTCATCCGATGGCGCGCGTGAGCACGGATTTTCCGCCCTACAACGACAAGACCGGGGACCGTCATGCAGCCTTTCAGCTTCGCCACCACCGCGCAGATTCTCTGCGAGAGTGGCTCCGCCGCCCGCCTGGGTGAACTCTGCCGCGAGCGTGGCGCCCGGCGCGTGCTCATCGTTACCGACCCTGGCATCACCCGCCTGAACATGCTCGACGGCGTGCTGCCCGGCTTCGCCACGGCTGGTGTGGCGGTGGAGGTCTTCGATCAGGTGCTGGCCGATCCGCCTGAGAGCGTGGTGCTCCCTGCCATCGAGCTGGCGCGGATGATGGACGCGCAGTTGGTGATCGGCTTCGGTGGTGGCAGCTCGATGGATGTCGCCAAGCTGGTGGCGCTGCTGGCGCACCCGCAGACGACCCAGGGCCTGGGCGATGTCTTCGGCGTCGGCAACGCCCGCGGTCCGCGCCTGCCGCTGATTCAGGTGCCGACCACCGCGGGCACCGGCTCGGAAGTGACTCCGATCGCCATCGTCACCACCGGCGAGACCACCAAGATGGGTGTGGTCAGCCCCTACCTGCTGCCGGACCTCGCCGTGCTCGACGCCGACCTGACCCTCGGCCTGCCGCCGGCGGTCACCGCTGCCACCGGCATCGACGCCATGGTCCACGCCATCGAGGCGTACACCAGCAAGCTGAAGAAGAATCCGCTGTCCGACCTGCTGGCCCGCGAGGCCCTGCGTCTGTTGGCGCTCAATCTCGACGAGTCGGTCCACAACGGCCGCAACCGCGAGGCGCGCCAGGCCATGCTGCTGGGCGCCTGCCTCGCCGGCCAGGCCTTCGCCAACGCCCCGGTGGCCGCCGTGCATGCGCTGGCCTACCCGCTTGGGGGGCACTTCCATATTCCCCACGGCTTGAGCAATGCGCTGGTACTGCCGGAGGTGATCCGCTTCAATGCGCCCAGCGCCGGCGCGCTCTACGCCGAGCTCGCGCCGCTGCTGCTGGGCGAGCGCCTGCGTGCAGGCGCGGACCGCACCGAGCAGTTCATCACCGAGCTGGCCGACCTCAGCCCACGCAGTGGCCTGCCTTCGCGCCTGCGGGATGCCGGCGTGCCGGAGCAGAGCCTGCCGCGCCTGGCGGCCGACGCCATGTTGCAGCAGCGCCTGCTGGTGAATAATCCCCGCGACGTCAGCGAAGCCGATGCGCTGGCGATCTACCGAGCCGCCTACTGAGAGCCCAATGAGCGAACAACACCCCAGCCGCGCCGACTACGTGCATTTCCAGCCGATCACCACCCGCTGGCACGACAACGACATCTACGGCCACGTGAACAACGTGACCTACTACGGCTTCTTCGACACGGCGGTGAACACCTATCTGATCGAACGGGGTGGCCTGGATATCCATGACGGCGAGGTGGTGGGCTTCGTGGTCAGCTCCAGCTGCGACTACTTCGCGCCGGTCGCCTTCCCCGAGCGCATCGAGGTTGGCCTGCGCGTCGGCAAGCTGGGCAACAGTTCGGTGCAGTACGAGCTGGCGATCTTCCGCGAGGGCGAGGACCTGGCCTGCGCGGCGGGCAAGTTCGTGCACGTCTTCGTGGACCGCGCGAGCAACCGGCCGGTATCGATTCCTCCTGCGTTGCGGGAGGCAATGGAGACGCTGGTGCGTGTCTGACGGGATCCTGCAGCGATTGCCTACCACCCCATCGGATAATGCTCGATCCGACACGGCCGGCTGTTGCCGTCGCCCTTGCAGATGCCGTCGAGGTACTGGTAACGCATCCATACTCTCTGGCCCGGCGCCGGCCAGTGCTGGCGCGGGATGCGGCTCTGCCAGTCGGCGCTTTCCGGTTCGAAGGCGATCAACGCGCCTCGGTCCGGGCAGTCCGCGCCGGCGGCCCGCGGCTTGACCGATTCCACGCGGCCCTCCAGGCCCCGGACGGGGAGCTTGAGCGACCCGATGATCTCCACTTCCATCTGGCAGACCTGCCAGTCTCCGGCGTACGCGGTCTGCAGGGCCGCAAGCGACAACAGCAGACCGGTGGCAGCAAGCGCTTTCACGAATAACTCCTTGTGACCAGTGATCCCTTCCCGACAAGCCTATACGAGGCTGGCGGGATGACGCGGGGGCTTGCCCGAGTGGTACGTCCGGCCTATGCTGGCCGCCGGTCGGCAGTTCACCCAGGCGTCGCCGCCTCCGTATGGAGAGCGCTAAACCTGCCGCGCGGTTCCCCGCACCTTCAGATGATCCGACACACACCTTGAGTGCCGCATTGGAATACGGCGACCCCCGATAACCTCCCGCGCGAGGTCTTGGCACGCAACGAGGATTGCACTGTGTCCAGGCAACGCTTGCCCTACCACGCCCCCGATATCTCCGCCCTGGCGAAGTCGCTGACCCGGCAACTGGACGAATCGTCCGACCGTCCCGGCCATGTCGAGATGCTCAACCTGCTGGCCCGCGCGGTCGGCTTCCGTAATTACCAGGCGCTGCGCGCCAGTCATCAGGCCGAAACGCGCCTGACTCGTGAGGCTGAGCCCGAAGCGGTGGTGGATTTCCGCCGCGTCGAGCAGTGGCGACGCTATTTCGATGAGGCCGGCTGCCTGCAGCGCTGGCCGAAGAAGCACAGCCACCGCGAGGCCTGTCTCTGGGTGTTGTGGTCGCGTCTACCGGCGCGGCAGCGCTGGAGCGAGAAGGAAATCAATGAGCGCCTGCGGGCTCAGGAATGCCTGGGGGATCACCTGTTGTTGCGCCGGGCCCTGGTGGACGGCGGCTGGTTGGCGCGTACCGACGATGGCGGTGAGTATCGGCGAGTAGAACGGCGCCCTCCGGCGGAGCTGGGCGCCTTATTGTCCTGCCTGCCGACTTGCGCCTGATTCGTCAGCGTTGAACGAAAAAGCCCGCCAATTGGCGGGCTTTTTCACACGGGCATCTGTCAGTCGTCGTGATGCTTGTGTTTGTTCTTGTAGTGGCCCTTGCCCTTGTGATGACTCTTGTTGCTGCTGTGATGGTCATCGTCGTTGTCGTCGGCCAGGTGATTGCCCAGCGCACCGCCGGCCGCGCCACCCAGGCCCGCGCCGATGGCGCCGCCCGTGGAGCCGCCGACCTTGTTGCCGATCACCGAACCGCCGGCCGCGCCCAGGCCGCCACCAATGGCCGCCTCGGTCTTGTTGCCGTTCTTCGCGCCCATCGCGCCGCCTGCCGCCCCGCCTACGCCGGCACCGATGGCCGCGCCGGTGGAGCCGCCCAGGGCGCCACCCACGACGTTACCGAGAGCGCCGCCGATCCCGCCACCGATGGCGGTCTTGGTGTCGTCGGCGACGGCATGGCTGGCGAGCAGGGCAAGGGCCAGAACAGAAAGAGTCTTACGCATGTTGCGAACCTGAATGTAGGAAATGATTGAGGAAATTGTCCCGCACACAAAACAGCCGGGCAACGCTGGCCCGGCTGTCGGTCGTCGGTTTCGTGAACGGATCGCGGTCGATTTGCGGCAGATCAATCCCAACGGCGGTGGTGTTTGCCGCGCCAGTGCTTGTGGTGGTGTTTGTCCCAGCCGCGGTGACGACCGTTGTCGTGCCAACGGCGATCGTCGTAGCGGGCGTGACGGTAGCCGCGGCGGTCGTCGTAGTCGTCATCGTCGTCGCGATTGCTGTCGGCCCAGTGGTTGCCCAGTGCGCCGCCGGCACCGCCGCCCAGGGCCGCGCCGATCAGGCCGCCCGTGGTGCCGCCCATCTTGTTGCCCAGAACCTGGCCGCCTGCCGCGCCCAGGCCACCGCCGATGGCGGCTTCGGTCTTGTTGCCATGACGGGCGCCAACCGCGCCGCCGGCCGCACCGCCGAGGCCGCCACCGATGGCGGCGCCGGTGCTGCCGCCGACCGCCTGGCCGACAGCCGAACCCAATACCCCGCCCAGGGCGCCACCGACGCCGGCACGGGTGTCGCCATCCGCGACGGCGGTTCCACCAACCAGCGCAAGAGACAACAGGAGCATCGAGGAGTACTTCATAGAGAGGATCTCTCTGTGGGGATGTTGGTGGCGATCCTCTGTTCGTGCGAAGGCTCTGACAAGGCACTTCCGACGAGTAACACGACTTTGATCAAATAATGCAAGTATTTGATTTTAAGTCAGAACTTTTTCGATTTCAGGCGGTCTGAGTGTTATTCCAGGGTTCCGATTTTGGTGTGATTTTCTCACAAAATGCCATTGAAATGATGGCTTCACACGCAAAGTCCTCTGGACTCCGCAAGTTTACCTTTCAGCCTATTCCTATGTGATGTGATCTCTGTGGATTTTCCGCAGGACGGCGCTTTCGTGCGCGCGTGAAATCCTGCGTAAGAGTGGCGCTCCGGGAGGAGCGCCATCGGGGAGGTCAGGCGATGCGCACGCTTGGGCGCGCCTTCTCGAAGCGGATGGCCACGAACTTGGAGGTGGGGGTATGGCTGCCCACGCCGTGGCTCTCCAGCGGCACCAGCGGGTTGGTCTCCGGGTAGTAGGCCGCCGCCTGCCCCGCAGGGATGTCATAGGCGAGCAGGGTGAAGCCATGCACGCGGCGTTCTATGCCGTCGGCCCAGAGCGAGACCATGTCCACCTTTTCGCCCGGCTCGAAGCCCAGGCGGCGAATGTCCGCCTCGTTGGCGAACACCACCTCGCGGTGGCCGCGCACGCCACGGTAGCGGTCGTCCAGGCCGTAGATGGTGGTGTTGTACTGGTCGTGGGAGCGCAGCGTCTGCAGGATCAGGTGCGGCTCCTTGCCGGTCTTGCGGATCTTCTCGTGGACCAGGTCGGCCGGCAGCGGATGGTGATGGAAGTTGGCCTTGCCGCTGGCGGTGTTCCAGCGCCGCGAACCGGCGGCGTTACCCAGGTAGAAGCCGCCCGGATGGGCCACGCGGCGGTTGAAGTCGGTGAAGCCGGGGATGGTATCGGCGATCAGGTCGCGGATGCGGTCGTAGTTGGCGATCATCGCGTCCCAGTCCACCGGGTGATTGCCCAGTGTGGCCTTGGCGATGCCGGCGATGATGGCCGGCTCCGAGCGCATCTGTTTCGACGAGGGCTCGAGCTGGCCGAACGACGCATGGATCATGCTGAAGGAATCTTCCACGGTCACGGCTTGCGGACCATCGGCCTGGCGGTCGATGTCGGTACGGCCCAGGCACGGCAGGATCAGCGCGTCGCCGCCGACGGTGAGGTGGCTGCGGTTGAGCTTGGTGCTGATCTGCACGGTCAGCGCGCAATTGCGCAAGGATCGATGAGTGCGCGGGCTGTCCGGTGTGGCCTGGGCGAAGTTGCCGCCCAGGCCGATGAAGACTTTGGCCTTGCCTTCGAGCATGGCGTTGATGGCTTCCACCGTGTTGTGGCCGTTGTCGCGCGGCACCTTGAACTGGAAGCGGCGTTCCAGCGAATCCAGCAGCGATGCCGGTGGGCGATCATTGATGCCCATGGTGCGGTCGCCCTGCACGTTGCTATGGCCGCGCACCGGGCAGAGGCCAGCGCCGGGGCGGCCGATGTTGCCGCGCAACAGTTGCAGGCTGGCGATTTCCTGAATGGTCGGCACCGAGTGGTGGTGCTGGGTGATGCCCATGGCCCAGCAGACGATCACTTTCTCCGCGCGGCGGTACATGATCGCGGCCTGCTCGATTTCGGCCAGGCTCAGGCCCGATTGCTCGACGATGTGTTCCCAAGTGGTGGCATCCAGCTGCGCCAGGTAGCCGTCGACGCCCTGGGTGTGCTCGGCGATGAAGGCGTGGTCGAACACCGCCGGCTCGCCCTTGGCCTGGGCTTCGCGTTCCCATTGCAGGAGGAACTTGGCCATGCCGCGCACAGCGGCCATGTCGCCGCCCAGCGCGGGACGGAAGAATGCGGTGTTGAGCGGCTCGGAGCCATTGGTGAGCATTTCCAGCGCGTGCTGCGGATGCTGGAAGCGCTCCAGGCCGCGCTCCTTGAGCGGGTTGAAGGCGACCACCTGGGCGCCACGCTTCACCGCCTCGCGCAGTGGTTCGAGCATGCGCGGGTGGTTGGTGCCGGGGTTCTGGCCAAACACGAAGATGGCGTCGGCATGCTCGAAATCGGCAAAGGTCACGGTGCCCTTGCCCACGCCCACGCTCTGGCCGAGAGCCACGCCGCTGGCCTCGTGGCACATGTTCGAGCAGTCGGGGAAGTTGTTGGTGCCGAAGGCGCGGACAAACAGCTGGTAGAGGTAGGCCGCTTCGTTGCTGGCCCGGCCGGAGGTGTAGAACTCCGCCTGGTCCGGGCTTTCCAGCGCTTTCAGGTGGCGCGCGACGAGGGCGAAGGCGTCGCTCCAGTCGATGGGCAGGTAGCGGTCGGTCGCCGGGTCGTAGCGCATCGGTTCGGTCAGGCGGCCCTGGTATTCGAGCCAATAGTCACTCTGCTCGCGCAACTGGCTGACGCTGTAACGGGCGAAGAAGCTGGCGTCCACACGACGCTTGGTGGCTTCCCAGTTCACCGCCTTGGCGCCGTTCTCGCAGAACTTCACCCGGCCGTCTTCGGGGGAGTCACCCCAGGCGCAGCCAGGGCAGTCGAAACCGCCGTTCTGGTTGGTCTTGAGCAGCGCGCGCAGGTTCTTGAAGGGCTGCTTGCTGTCCAGCCAGAAGCGCGTGACGCTCATCAGCGCCCCCCAGCCGGCGGCCGGTCCCTTGTAGGGTTGGTAGCGGGGATTTTCCTGTTGCAGGCTCATGGGCGGCTCTCTCGGACGGCTTGCGGCGCCGGGCTGTAGACCCGGGGCGCGCTGCGGTGGGGCAGGTGGATCAGGTTCAGGTTGTGCGCGCGCGCCCATTGCACGGTGAGTGCGGTAGGCGCGGACAGGCTGACCAGGGTGGACAGCCCGGCGCGCACGGCCTTGTGGATAAGTTCCAGGCTGCAGCGGCTGGTGACCACGGCGAAGCCGGCGCGGACGTCCAGGCGTTGCCGCTTGAGCGCGCCGACCAGTTTGTCGAGCGCGTTGTGCCGGCCGATGTCCTCGCGGCACAGGCGAATCTCGCCGTCGCTGTCGACGAATAGCGCGGCATGCACGGCGCCGGAGCGGCGGGCGATCTGCTGGGCGGTGTTCACCCGTTCGCGCAGGTCGGCCAGGTGGGCGGCAGGCGGCAGCGGGGTGGACGGCAGGACGGGTAGCTCCGGCAGGGCCTGGTCCAGCGCCTCGACTCCGCACAGGCCGCAGCCGGTCGTACCGGCCAGTTGCCGGCGCTGCTGCTTCAGGACCCAGAAGGCGCGGCTGCTGACCTGCACCTCGGCGGCGATAGCATCGCCATGGGGGCTCAGGCGTACGTCATAGATGTCATCGATGGATTCGATGAGGCCGGCGCCGAGGCTGAAGCCGTGGACGAAGTCCTCCAGGTCGCTGGGCGAGACCATCATCACCGCCTGGCTGAGGCCGTTGTAGGCGATGGCCAGGGCGACTTCGTCGGCCAGCGCGGCGCGGCCGGGTTCGCTCAGCGGGGTGAGTTCGGCGTAGTCGTAGCCGTCGGCAGGCACGACGGCGGCCCGAGCATCGGCGGGGGCCGGGCGGGCGATCAGGCAAGGCATGGGCTGAGCCCTGTGGTTCTAGTAATGGAGCCAGCCTAGGCCGATGTCGGGGGAGCGTCTAATGGGTCCTGTCGATGCCGTGATCGACACCGTCTATCATGGCGCCGCAGCAGCGCCCAGCAGAGCGGCCGCTTCGCGGAAACAGGCTTCGGCCAATGCAGAGCGTGGTTCGCTGCGGCGCAGGATCAGTCCCAGCGGGGAGAGGGTGCGCGCGTCGTCGATCGGGGTGAGCGCGAAATGCTCGCCGTGGGTGTCCAGCCCGCTGCCCAGCGGCATGATCGCGCAGCATAGGCCGCGCTCCACGGCTTGCAGCAGTTGGTGCACGGCATCCGTTTCCAGGCGTGGCTGGGGCGTCAGGCCGCGGCTGCGGAAACCGTGGTCGATGGACTGGCGAAAGTGCATCCCGGCCGATAGCAGCCCCAGCGGCAGTTCCACCAGCGCGTCCCAGCTCAGGGTCGGGGCATCGATCTGGAAATGCCGACGGTCATGCAGCAGGCCCATGCGCGTGGCGGCCAGTTCCAGGCCTTCGAAGTGCTCGCGATCGATACGGTCGAGGTAGGACAGGCCGAGGTCCAGCTGGTTGCGCCCGAGTCCTTCGAGGATATGTTCCGAACTCAGGGCGAACAGCTGGAAGCGCAGCTCCGGGTGGCGCTGGGCGAACAGCTCGATCAGCCGCATCGGGTCGAAGCCCGCCAGCGGTACCAGGCCCAGGCGCAAGGTGCCGACCAGTTGACCACGGCACGCGGCCGCCTCGGCGTACAGGCCATCGTGGGCCGCCAGCAGGCTGCGCGCCCAGGCGAGCACGCGTTCGCCGGCTTCGGTGAAGCCTTCGAAACGCTGGCCGCGCCGCACCAGTTCCAGACCCAGCTCCTCCTCCAGGCTGCGCACGCGCATGGACAGAGTCGGCTGGGTGACGTGGCAGCGCGCCGCCGCCTGGCCGAAATGCCGCGTCTCGTCGAGGGCGCAGAGGAACTTGAGTTGCTTGATGTCCATCGGCGGACGACTCCGGGAAGCGGCGCTTTGTCGTGTTTGGGACTAATCCGGCGGGCCAGTTCGCTCTTGCCGACTAGACTGCATCGGACCGCGGTCTGCCCAATGCCGGCCGCCTGTCACTGTAACCGTAGGGAGGTTGGAAATGGGCATTTTTGCGTTCGTGAAGGAAGCCGGCGAGAAGCTGTGGGAAAGCATCGTGGGCCAGGAGGCGCAGGCCGCCGAATCGCTCAAGGACCATATTGCCAAGGTCGGTCTGGGCAATCCGAATATCCAGGTCAGCGTCGAGGGCGACAAGGTGATCGCCACCGGTGAGGTGGCCAGCCAGGAAGAGAAGGAGAAGATCCTGCTGGCGCTGGGCAATGTCGCGGGCGTATCGGGTGTGGAAGACCACATCACCGTCGCCACGCCGGCTGCCGAGGCGCGTTTCGTCACCGTGAAGAAGGGCGATACGCTCAGTGCCATCGCCAAGGCGGAGTACGGCAACGCCAATCTCTACAACAAGATTTTCGAGGCGAACAAGCCGATGCTCAGCCATCCGGACAAGATCTATCCCGGCCAGGTGCTGCGGATTCCGGAGTGAGGTCCAAGAGCCCGGCCCAGCGCCGGGCTCGCTGTTTCTGCAGTCCCGCGATTCACAAGCCGTCGAGTAGCGTCCGGTAGTCTTCCTGGGCGGCGAATTCCTCGGTGTCCTTCGGCCCCTGGCGACTGTCCGGCTGGCGTACCGCGAGCAGATGGCCGATGCCGAACGTCCGCGCGGCGCGGAGGATCGGCAGGCTGTCGTCGATGAACAGGCTGCGCGCCGGTTCGAAGCCGACATCCGCATGCAGCGCCTGCCAGAATTGTTGGTCTTCCTTGGGGAAACCGTAGTCGTGGGAGCTGATCAGCCGGTCGAACCAGGGGGCGAGCTCCACCCGTTCCATCTTCAGCGACAGCGAATCGCGGTGCGCGTTGGTGATCAGCACCGCGCGTTTGCCGTGGGCGCGCAACTGCGCAAGGAACAGGTCCGCATCCGGGCGAAGGGCGATAAGGTCGGCCACTTCGCGCTTGAGGTCGCGGATCGACAGTTTCAGCTCGCGGCTCCAGAAATCCAGGCAGTACCAGTTGAGCTGGCCGGCGTGGTCGCGGAACAGCGGCAGAAGCTCCGCATCGGCCTGCGCGCGGGTGATGCCGTGGTGTTCGGCGTAGCGGCGCGGCAAGTGTTCGAGCCAGAAATGGTTGTCGAAATGCAGGTCGAGCAGGGTGCCGTCCATGTCGAGCAGGACGGTATCGATGTCGGTCCAGGGCAGGCGTGGCATGCTGGGCTTTCGCAAAAGGGTGTCGCAATTGCGCTGCCGATGGGCGGGATCGGCGCAATATCTGACACGGAGAATCGGACAAGGCGGGTTATCATAGCCGACCCGGCCACCCCCAGGAGTCGCCCCATGCGTCAGAAACCCACGGTTCTCGCCCGCGAGATCGTTGCCCGAAGCCGGCTGTTCGCCGTCGAGGAGCTGCAGTTGCGCTTCTCCAATGGCGTCGAGCGCACTTACGAGCGCCTGGTGGGCAAGGCGCAGGGCTACGGCGCAGTGATGGTGATCGCCATGCTCGATGCCGAGCACGCCGTGCTGGTGGAGGAATACTGCGCCGGGGTCGACGAGTACCAGCTGTCGCTGCCCAAGGGCCTGGTGGAGCCGGGCGAGGACATTCTCGATGCGGCCAATCGCGAACTGAAGGAAGAGGCCGGCTACGGCGCCCATCAGCTCGAGTACATCACCGAGCTCTCGCTGTCGCCCGGCTACATGAGTCAACGTATCCAGGTGGTACTGGCGCGCGATCTCTACGAGGAAACGTTGCCCGGCGACGAGCCCGAGCCGATGCGCGTGGACAAGATCAATCTGCGAGAGCTTTCCAGCCTCGCCCAGCATGCCCAGTTCAGCGAAGGGCGTGCCCTGGCCGCGCTGTACCTGGTGCGTGACCTGCTGACCCAACGAGGGGAATTCCAGCCGTGATGAATGCTTTCCTGCCCGCCGTGATCGATCTGGTCCACAAGGCGGGCGACGTGATCCTGCCGTTCTGGCGTGGCGATCTGAACGTCGAGCTCAAGGCTGACGAGTCGCCGGTCACCGCCGCCGACCTGGCCGCTCATCGGGTGCTGGCCGATGGGCTGCGCGCCCTGGCGCCGGACGTTCCGGTGCTGTCGGAAGAGGATTGCGATATTCCGCTGGAGCAGCGTGCCCAGTGGACCCGCTGGTGGCTGGTGGACCCGCTGGATGGCACCAAGGAGTTCATTGCCGGCAGCGACGAGTTCACCGTCAACGTCGCCCTGATCGAGCAGGGCCGTGTGGTCTTCGGCGTGGTCGGCATCCCGGCGAGCGGTCGCTGCTACTACGGCGGCACCGGTCTTGGCGCCTGGCGCGAGGAGCGCGATGGCGAGCCGGAGGCGATCGAGGTGCGCACCAGCCCGGAAGATATCTTCACGGTAGTGGCGAGCAAACGCCATTCGAGTCCCGCCCAGGAGAGCCTGCTGGCCGGCCTGGCGCAGCACTTCGGTGACCTGCAACTGGCCAATATCGGCAGCTCGCTGAAGTTCTGCCTGCTGGCCGAAGGCTCGGCGGATTGCTACCCGCGCCTGGCGCCGACCTCGCAGTGGGACACCGCCGCCGCCCAGGGTGTGCTGGAAGGCGCCGGCGGCGAAGTGCTCGACGTGCACGGCGCGCCGTTCACCTACGAGGCCCGCGAAAGCATGCTCAACCAGTCCTTCCTGGCGCTGCCCAAGGCTGCGGAGTGGCGCGAGGAGCTGATCCGCCTGGCTCGCGTGCTGGACTGACCCGATACCGTTGCAGGAGCGAGCTGGCTCGCGAACCCGCTTGACGCCGGTGTTGCCGGTCGACTCGTTCGCGAGCAAGCTCGCTCCTACAGAAAAGCTCTCAGCAGTAGTGATCCATGCCTGAACTACCCGAAGTCGAAACCACCCGCCGGGGCATCGCGCCCCACCTCGAAGGCCAGCGCGTCAGCCGTGTGATCGTCCGTGAGCGCCGCTTGCGCTGGCCGATCCCCGAGGACCTCGACGTGCGCCTGTCCGGGCAACGCATCGTGCAGGTGG
This sequence comes from Pseudomonas sp. PDNC002, assembly GCF_016919445.1. Taxonomy (NCBI): domain Bacteria; kingdom Pseudomonadati; phylum Pseudomonadota; class Gammaproteobacteria; order Pseudomonadales; family Pseudomonadaceae; genus Pseudomonas; species Pseudomonas sp. PDNC002. The sequence continues at coordinate 1,567,736 of NZ_CP070356.1, forward strand.
AGCGGCGTGCCAAGTACCTGTTGCTCAATGCCGAGGTGGGCACGTTGATCAGCCACCTGGGCATGTCCGGCAGCCTGCGTCTGGTGGAGTGCGGCACCCCGGCCGCGCGCCACGAGCATGTGGATATCGAGCTGGAATCGGGCATGGCGCTGCGTTACACCGACCCGCGCCGCTTCGGGGCATTGCTCTGGAGCCTGACGCCGCTGGAGCACGAGCTACTGCGCCACCTCGGCCCGGAACCGCTGACCGATGCCTTCGAAGGCGAGCGCCTGTTCCAGCTGTCGCGTAACCGCAGCATGGCGGTCAAACCCTTCATCATGGATAACGCGGTAGTGGTCGGCGTGGGCAACATCTACGCCACCGAGGCGCTGTTCGCCGCCGGTATCGATCCGCGCCGCGAGGCCGGGACCATCTCCCGGGCGCGCTACGTGAAGCTCGCCCAGGAGATCAAGCGCATCCTGGCGATCGCCATCGAGCGCGGCGGCACCACGCTGCGCGATTTCGTCGGTGGCGACGGCCAGCCCGGCTACTTCCAGCAGGAACTCTTCGTCTACGGACGGGGCGGCGAGCCATGCAAGGTCTGCGGCACGACCCTGCGCGACGTGCGCCTCGGCCAGCGCGCCAGCGTCTACTGTCCGCGCTGCCAACGCTGAGGGCGGCGCACGCCGCTAACCTTCCGCCGCTTTCTACTCCATAACAACAATGGCCTCCATCGAGGGGCCTTCAGGTGATTCATGTCCGGCAATTATCTGCCCCGTAATCCGTTCGCCGAGGCGCTCGGCCACACCATGCTGCGCGTGGCCGGCTGGCGAATCGAGGGGGCGCTGCCCAAGCTCGACAAGTTCGTGGTGATCGGCGCGCACCACACGTCCAACTGGGATTTCGTCCTGTTTCTGGCGACCAAGTTCGTGCTGCGCCTGAACGCCCGCTGGTTCGGCAAGCACACCATCTTCCGTGCGCCTTTTGGCGGCCTGATGCGCCGCTGGGGCGGCATCCCGATCCAGCGCCACCTCAAGCTGAACACCGTGGACCAGGCGATCCAGGCGTTCCACGACAACCGCGAAATGATGCTGATCCTCTCTCCCGAGGGCACGCGCAAGAAGGTCGAGCGCTGGAAGATGGGCTTCTACCACATCGCCCGTGGCGCGGGGGTACCCATCGTGCTGGCGGCGCTGGATTACCCGGGACGGCGCATCATCCTCGGCGAGCCGTTCTGGCCCACCGGCGACGAGGCCGCCGACTTGCGCCGGATGCTGGACTTCTACCGACCTTTTGTACCGAAAAAGCCTGAATACGCATTCTTCGGTGATTGAAGGCTGTCACGCGACAAGTCATGGAGCGCTGTTATAGTTATGGCAGTCTGCCTGCCCAACTACACTAAAAAGGACTTCCCTCCATGAACCTGTTCCGCACCACCGCCACTGCAATGGCTCTGACTTGTGGACTGTCGGCGCTGCCGGCTGTTGCCCAGGATGCGGTGAGCAACGCGAGTGGCGACCCGATGTACACCGTCGAGGCCCCGCCGGCCTACGCGATGATGGGCGACCTGATCTTCGCCCGTCCGCTGCTGATCGCCGCCACCGTGGTGGGCACCGCGGCCTTCGTGGTGACCCTGCCGTTCAGCGCGGCCGGCGGCAACGTCAAGGAAGCGGGCCAGGCGCTGGTGGTGGATCCGGGCAAGGCCGCCTTCGTGCGCTGCCTGGGCTGCACCACCAGCGGCTACAAGAAGGACTGATCGGTCCTGTTCCGGGGCGGCCGTGCCGCCTCGAAAGCCCGGTTCACCGGGCAAAGCCTGCGGGTAATCGATGAACCTGACCGGTCTGAAGAAGCATCTGCGTCCGCTGCTTCTGCTGCTGGTCGCCATCGCCCTGGGGTATACCTTCTGGTCCAGCGCCGGCCTGCTGCAGTTGGGAGCGGGGCTGGCGCTGTTCCTGTTCGGCATGCAGTGCCTGGAAGAGGGCCTGCGCGACCTCGCCGGTAGCCAGCTCGAACGCTGGCTGGAAAAGAGCACCGCTACGCGCGGCAAGAGCCTGCTGTTCGGCCTGTTCGGCACCTTCCTGCTGCAGTCTTCCACCCTGGTTTCCCTGCTTACCATCGCCTTCATCAGCACCGGGCTGATTCAGCTTGCGGGCGGCATCGCCATTCTGTTCGGCGCCAATCTCGGCGCCACCAGCGGCATCTGGTTGCTCGCGCTGGCCGGGCAGAATCTCAGCCTGAGTCCGCTGGCGCTGCCGCTGCTGGTGTTCGGCATCCTGATGGGGTTCAACGGCGCCAAGAGCAAGGCGGCTGGGAGGATCCTGCTGGGCATCGCTTTCATCTTCCTGGGCATCGACCAGATCAAGGAAGGTTTCCAGAGCTTCGGTGATGCCATGGACATGAGCGAGCTGCGCGCCGAGGGCATGCTCGGCGCGCTGCTCTTCGTCACCTTCGGCCTGCTCATCACCGTGGTCCTGCAATCCAGCCATGCGACCCTGATGCTGACCCTTGCGGCCCTGGCCGGCGGCCAGTTGGAGCTGGGCCAGAGCCTGGCCATCGCCATCGGTTCCAATGTGGGCAGCAGCGTGACCACGGCCTTCGTCGGCTCTCTGGGCGGCAACCGCAGCGGACAGCGGCTGGCGCTGGCCCATGTGTTGTTCAACGTGGTGACCGGTGTGCTGGCCTTCCTGCTGTTGTCACCGTTGACCTGGCTGGTCCACTGGCTGGTGACGCCGCTGGGGCTGGCCGACAATCCGATGATCCAGCTGGCGCTGTTCCACACCCTGTTCAACGGCATGGGTGTGGCGCTGTTCTGGCCCCTGCAAGGCGCGCTGGCCAAGGCGCTGGTGCGTTGGCTGCCGGAAGTCGAGGAGCCCCAGGTGCTGATCACCGACATGGCGCCGGCGATGCCCACCATCGAGCGCACCCATGCGCGCTACCTCAACGAACGCGCGCTGGATTCCGCCGACGCTGCCGCCAGCGCGGTGTTGCAGGAGCTGCGCCATCTCGGCCGGCTGAGCATCGAGGTGATCTGCCACGCGCTCTACCTGCCGGTGGACATGCTCACCCAGCCGCGTATCGACGAAGAGCAACTGCTGGCGGCACCGGATCGCCACGCTCTGGGCGCGGAAACGCTCTACCAGCGCCATATAAAGGGCGTGTATGGCGATCTGCTGAGCTTCATGGGGCGCCTGGAAGTGCCGCTGGACGAAGAGCATCAGCGCTTCTGGCTGTCCTGCCAGGTGGTGGCGTTGCAGCTGGTGGATGCGGTGAAGGATGCCAAGCATCTGCAGAAGAACCTCGGCCAGGCGCTGCAGGGCGAGCCTTCGGCACTGCGCGATACCTACGTCGAGCTGCGCCGTCACCTGGTCGCCATGCTGCGGGAAGTGCGTGCGCTGGGCTCGCTGATCGGCAGTGAGTTACCGGAAGAGGCGCTGCGGGCTCGGCTGCAACTGTTCGACGAAAGCGCTGCCGAATTCGACGGCGCGTTCCGCCAGCGCCTGTTCGCCGCCGTGCGTCGTCATGAGCTGGATGGCCTGCAGATGAGTTCGCTGATGAATGACCTGGGCTACGTCAGCCGCATCATCCAGAGCCTGCGCAACGTGCTGCAACTGGGCACCGAGCACGGCCTGTTCGAGCCGGGCGAGGACGAAGCGCCCGGCCTCATCCTGCCCTGAGAAATCCCTGATCAGCGCAGCGGCGCCGCCAGTTCGGTGGCCAGCCCGATGCCGCGCGGATCGCTGGCGGACTGCACTTCGCCGGACTTCTTGTTCCACAGCAGTACCTGCTGATTGCCGTAGGCCCGACCGACGTCCTTCAGCGTGTAGCCGCGGCGCTGCAGGTCGGCCATCTCGGCGGCGCTGAAGGCGCGCGGTTCGTGCTCGATCACGTCGGGCAGGAACTGGTGGTGGTAGCGCGGCGAGGAAACCCAGCGCTGCACCGGCTTACCGTCCAGGTAATCCAGCATCGCCAGCAACACCATGCTGGGAATCCGGCTGCCGCCCGGCGTGCCGAAGGCGGCCAGCTCGGTGGGGCTCTCGATGAAACTCGGGCTCATGCTCGACAGCGGACGCTTGCCGCCTGCCACGGCGTTGGCCTGGCTGCCGGCCAACTGATAAGCGTTGGCACCGCTGATGTCGGTGGCGAAATCGTCCATTTCGTCATTGAGCAGCACGCCGGTGCCGGGCACGGTGAAGGCCGCGCCGAAGGGCAGGTTGACCGACAGTGTGGCGGCCACCGCATTGCCGTCGGCGTCCATCACCACGAAGTGGGTGGTGTGATCGCCCTCGCGCCAGGCGGGCGCGGGCGGCAGCGAAGAACTGGGGGTGGCGCGCTGCGGATCGATGCCGGCGGCCAGGCGCTTCAGGTAATCCGGTGCGAGCAACTGGTTGACCGGGTTGGCGACGCGGTCCGGGTCGCCCAGCAGGCCGCGGTCGCGGTAGGCGCGGCGCAGGGTCTCGACGACGTAGTGGACGCGCTGCACGGGTTCGGCCTTCTGCCAGGGCAACTGCTGCAGCATGCCCAGGCTCTGTGCCAGGGCGATGCCACCGGCGGAGGGCGGTGGGGCGCTGATCAGCTCCTTGCCGTCGGCCAGCGGGTAGCGCAGCGCTGGGCGTTCGACGGTCTGGTAGCCGGCCAGGTCCTGGAGCGTCCAGACGCCGCCCGCGGCGCGTACGCCTTCGACCAGCTTCTCGGCGGTCTCGCCCTCATAGAAACCGCTGCGCCCGTAGCGCGACAATTTCTCCAGGGTGTTGGCCAACTGCGGCTGGCGCATCAGGCTGTATTCCTCCGGCAGGTTGCCCTGGTCGAGGAAGATGCGTGCGGTCTCGCGGTCCTGGCGCATGGCGTCGAGGCGCCAGGAGGCGCGGTCGATGTAGACGCGGTCGATGGACACGCCATCGGTGGCCAGGCGGATCGCCGGCACGAGATTGTTCGCCAGGGTCTTGCGACCATAACGGCTGGTGATATCCGCGAGGGCGGCGGGCAGGCCGGGGATGCCGGCGGCCAGCGGGCCGTTGAGCGAGAGCTGAGGATCGACCTTGCCGTTGCGCTCGTACATCCGCGCGTGGGCGGCCAGCGGAGCGCGCTCGCGGGCGTCGATGAAGTGGTAGGTCGGCGGGCTGCCGGCCTTGCGCAGGAGGAAGAAGCCGCCACCGCCCAGGCCCGAGCCATAGGGCTCGACCACCGCCAGCGCGGCGGCGATGGCCACGGCCGCATCGAAGGCGTTACCGCCGTCGGCGAGGGTTTCCAGGCCCGCTACGGTGGCGGATGGGTGTGCGGTGGCGACGCTGGCTTGCGCGGGACGTTCCGCAGCCTGCAGGGCGACACTGAGCAACAGCAGGCCGCAGAAGCCGAGCAGGGAGGCGCGGGAACGGGAATTCAACAGGGACATGGCATCTCACGGACCGCCGGTGGTGCCGGCTGGAAAACCAAACGGGGCAAACGTGGAGGATAGACAATCCAGAACGCCGCGGGTTTGTGAGATCTCAATGAAAAAGTGTCGAAACGCGCGAGGTCAGGCCTTGCCGGTGAGCTTCTTGTACTTCTCCATCAGCTCTTCCTTGCTCTCGACGTGGGTTTCGTCGAGGGGGATGCAGTCGACCGGGCAGACCTGCTGGCACTGCGGCTCGTCATAGTGACCGACGCACTCGGTGCACAGGTTCGGGTCGATGACGTAGATCTCCTCGCCCTGGGAGATCGCGGCATTGGGGCACTCGGGTTCGCAGACGTCGCAGTTGATGCAATCGTCAGTGATTTTCAGGGACATCGAACAACTCCAACCACGGCGGCAGCCATGGCGATCGGTAGCAACAATGGTGAAATTGTGCCGTATCGGCGCGCGTAGTGCACGCGGTCAGGGAGTCAGCTGACGGAAACCGCCATCCTTGGCGGCCGCGCGGATCAGCGCTTGAAGCGCTCGGCCAGGGCGCTGGCCACCGCGGGATGGACGAATTTGGTGATGTCGCCGCCCAGCGCCGCGATCTCGCGCACCAGGGTGGAGGAGATGAAGGAATACTTCTCCGACGGCGTGAGGAACATGCTTTCCAGGTCGGGCGCGAGCTGGCGGTTCATGTTGGCCAGCTGGAACTCGTACTCGAAGTCCGACACCGCGCGCAGGCCGCGCAGCAGGATGTTGGCGTTCTGCTCCTTGGCGAAATGCGCGAGCAGCGTGGAGAAGCCGACGACTTCTACATTGGGCAGGTGCGAGGTGACCTGGCGGGCCAGCTCGACGCGCTGTTCCAGCGGGAACAGGGGATTCTTCTTGGGGCTGGCGGCGACGGCAATGATCACCTGGTCGAACAGTCGCGAGGCGCGTTCGACCAGATCGGCATGGCCTTTGGTGATGGGGTCGAAGGTACCCGGGTACAACACTCGATTCATCGCGGCGTCCTGGTCGGCTCTTGTTGGCAGGCTGGTGCAATAGCGGGCGGATGGTAACGCAGCATGTCCGTGGGGCCAAGCGACCTTGGTAGTGCTTCTGTGAACGGACTACCTGAGATAACCGGCGAGAGACCGATGAGTCACGCGCAGGCCGCGTGCCAGAGCCTGCGCGCGTGGTTTCGCCCGATTCTGCTCGGTTTTGTAGGGCGGATAACCCGGAACGGGTTATCCGCCGGCCAACCTGCGGCGGATAGCGCTGGCGCGTTATGCGCCCTACGGGAGCGGTCTCAGGCCTTGCCCAGCCGCTTGGCCAGGGCATCGGCCAGTTGCGCGGTGAGGCCGTAGACCGAGAGCTGCGGGTTGGCGCCGATGCTGGTGGGGAACAGCGAGCCGTCGTGGATCGACAGGTTCTCCAGCTGGTGGTGGCGGCCGAGGCTGTCGCACACCGACTGCTTCGGGTCCTCGCCCATGGCGCAGCCGCCCATCACGTGGGCGCTGCCCAGGCGGGTGCGGTACAGCTCCAGGCTCAGGCTGTCGATCAGCTCGTGGGCCTCCTTGGCGGTCTTCACATAGCCAGCGTCGGCATGCAGCGGTAGTACGGCCTTGGCGCCGGCGGCGAACTGGATGTCGGCCATGGTGTGGAAGGCGCGGCGGATGCCGTCCCAGGTGTAGTCGGTCATCTGGTAGTCGAGCACCGGGGTGTCGTCGCCGCGCAGGCTGACGGAGCCCACCGCGCTGTCCGGGTGGAAGCCGTCGCGCATCAGCGCCAGGATCACGTTGGTGTGCGGCAACTGCTCCATGCGCAGGGCGTTGTCCTCGCCGAAGCGGCCGAGCAGGGTGGCGCTGAGCGCCGGTTGCAGCGGCGGCACTTCGAGCTTGTAGGACATGCGCCCGGTGGCGCCGTCGTCCCATTGGAAGTGGTCGGAATAGATCGACTGCGGCGCGCCGTAGAAGGGGTTGATCACTTCGTCGAACAGCGCGGCGCTGAAGTTCACCGTGTGCAGGAAGGTGCGCTGGCCGACGCGGCCGTTCGGGTCCGGCGCCTTGGAGCGCAGGAGGATCGCCGGGGTATTGATGCCGCCGCCGGAGAGCACGTAGTGGCGCGCCTTGATGGTGATCTTGCGGCCGGTGGGGGCGACGCAGCGTTCGTCCATGGCCGAGCATTCCAGGCCGCTGACCTTGTTGCCGTCGAGCAGCAGGCGGTCGGCGCGGGCGAGGAACAGCAGTTCGCCGCCTTTCTCCAGGGTGGCCGGAATGGTGGTGACCAGCATCGACTGCTTGGCGTTGGTAGGGCAGCCCATCCCGCAGTAGCCGATGTTCCAGCAGCCACGAACGTTACGCGGAATGACCTTCCAGTGCAGGCCGAGCTTCTCGCAGCCGTTGCGGATCACGTCGTTGTTGGCATTGGGCGGCATGATCCAGGGCGCGACGCCCAGGCGCTGTTCCATCTTCTCGAACCAGGGCGCCATCTCGGCGACGCTGTGGCCCTTCACGCCGTGTTCCTTGGCCCAGTGCTCCAGGGTCGGCTCCGGGGTGCGGAAGCTGGAGGTCCAGTTGACCAATGTGGTGCCGCCCACGGCGCGGCCCTGGAGGATGGTGATGGCGCCGTCCTTGCTCATCCGGCCGATACCTTCCTGGTACAGGTTCGGGTAGGCGTCGGCTTCCTGCATCTTGAAGTCGCTGCTGGTCTTGAGCGGGCCTTCCTCCACCAGCAGCACCTTGTAGCCGGCGGCGCTGAGGGTTTCGGCGGTGGTGCCGCCGCCGGCGCCGGTGCCGACGATCACGACATCGGCTTCCAGGGTCAGGTCCTTGTCCAGGCGCGAGCCGTTGTGGACTTTCCAACCGCGGGCCAGGCCCTCGGCGAACAGATCAGGTACAGGCATCGGGAGTCTCTCAGGCGAATTCTTGTTGTTCTGGCGACATCAGATCTTCGGCGGACCCGGGTAGCCGCAATGGCCCCAGGATTCCGGGCGGCTGTACCAGGCCATCATCACCAGTTGCAGCAGCGAGCTGTGGCCCATCTTCAGCAGGGAGATGAAGCTGTTCTGCCAGCGGTTCAGGAAGTTCTGTACGTCCTGCGCGCTGGCGTTGTCCCAGCTACCCCAGATACCGGTGAGCGGCCCGCGGGTGATCGGCAGGGCGAGCACATCGAACAGCTGCACGGTGAGCTTGAGCATTTCCGGGGAGAGGTGGTTCAGGCTGTTGTCCAGGCTCTGGATGGTGCCTTTGACGGCTTCAGCCATGCGCTCGGCGGGTACGGCGCCGGCCAGCATCACCGGGATCAGCGCGCGCAGGAAAGGCAGATCGGAATCGCGCAGCACGGCAAAGCCATTGGCCGGAGTGCTGGCGGAGCAGCCGCTGAGGCTGGCGGTGACGCCCGCCGTGGCGAGGAAGGCCCCGCCCAGCAGACCGATCTTGAGCACGCCGCGCCGGGAGAGTCCCGGCGCGCTCAGGGAGGTGTCTGTCATTCTTATTTTTTCACCTGTGTCTTGGAGGGCGCTGGTCAGCGAATGAACAGCTTGTAGACCAGCTTCTGCAGCGATTTACCGTAGGGCGGGTAGATCACCCGCGCAGCGTTGAAGCGCGGCTTGCTGAACACACCCTTGGCCTTGGAGAAGGTCAGGAAGCCTTCGTGGCCGTGGTAGTGGCCCATGCCGGACGGGCCGACGCCGCCGAAGGGCATGTCGTCCTGGGCGACGTGCAGCAGGGTGTCGTTCAGGCACACGCCGCCCGAATGGGTCTGGGCCAGCACGTGGTCCTGCTCGCGCTTGTCGTAGCCGAAGAAGTACAGCGCCAGCGGACGGTCGCGCTCGTTGACGTAGCTGAGCGCCTCGTCGAGGTTCTGGTAGGGGATCACCGGCAGCAGCGGGCCGAAGATCTCTTCCTGCATGATCTTCATCTCGTCGGTCACGTTCAGCACCAGCGCCTGCGGCAGGCGGCGGCCCTGGGACTGTGGGAACAGCGGCACGACGGTGGCGCCGCGGGCCTGGGCGTCGGCGAGGTAGCCGTTCAGGCGCGACAGCTGGCGCTCGTTGATGATCGCGGTGTAGTCCGGGTTGTTCTCCAGTTTCGGGAAGAAGCCCTGGACCACCTGGCGGTAGCTCTCGACGAACTCGTCGACGCGGTTCTGCGGCACCAGTACGTAGTCCGGCGCCACGCAGGTCTGCCCGGCGTTGAGCGATTTGCCGAAGGCGATGCGCTCGGCGGCGTCCTTCATCGGCACGCTGGCCGAGACGATGGCCGGCGACTTGCCGCCCAGTTCCAGGGTGACCGGGGTGAGGTTCTCGGCGGCGGCGCGCATCACGTGCTTGCCGACGCTGGTGGCGCCGGTGAACAGCAGGTGGTCGAAGGGCAGCTTGGAGAAGGCTACCCCGACATCGACTTCACCCTGCACCACGGCGACCAGGTCCTCGGGGAAGATCTTGCCCAGCAGCTCCTTCAGGACGCGGGCGGATTCCGGTGTGGATTCGCTCATCTTGATCATCACCCGGTTGCCGGCGGCCAACGCCCCGGTCAGCGGGCCGATGGCGAGGAACAGCGGGTAGTTCCACGGCACGATCACGCCGACCACGCCCAGCGGCTGGTAGATGACCTTGGCCGAGGCCGGCATGAACTGCATGCCTACGGAACGGCGCGACGGTTTCATCCACTTCTTCACGCGTTTGGTCGCGTAATGCACGCCGTGCAGGCTGGGCAGTACTTCGGCCAGCAGGGTTTCATCGGCGGAGCGGTTGCTGAAGTCGCTGTTGATGGCATCGATGATCGCCTTCTGCTCGGTCACCAGCAGGTTGGCGAGGCTCTTCAGCCATTGGATGCGCTGGCCGGCGCCCGGCATCGGATTGGCGCGATACGCCTGGCGCTGGCGTTCGAGAAGGGTTTCCAGCTGACTGATCTGCTGCTGGGTCTGCTGCAGGTAGGCGATATCGGCAACCATGACGGGCTCCTTGGCGGAAGCGGGTGGGGAAGCTCTCCGGTGGTTCACACAAGGAAGTCGGATGCTTCGCGTTTTTATGCTGTCGCTGGTTTTTTAGAGCAATTGCTCTAGAGTGTCAATCAGCATGCCGTTTCCGCGCCGCCAGGCCCAGCCAACGAAAAGTTGGGCGCACCCCGGAGTTGTGTCAGGTGGTAGCAATCGGTGTACCTTTGCGTCCGCGCAATCCGCTTCGATGAGTTTCGCGAATGGCACCACGCATCAATACCCGTGACCGCATTGCCCAGGCCAGCCTCGAGCTGTTCAACGCCCAGGGCGAGCGCAGCGTCACCACCAACCACATCGCCGCGCACCTGGGCATCTCGCCGGGCAACCTGTACTACCACTACCGCAACAAGCAGGTGATCATCGCCCAGCTGTTCGCCGAGTACGAAAGCCACGTCGACCAGTTCCTGCACCTGCCCGAGGGCCGCGCGCTGACGGTGGAGGACAAGACCTTCTACCTCGAGGCGCTGCTCGCCGCGATGTGGCACTACCGCTTCCTGCACCGCGACCTTGAGCACCTGCTGGACTCCGACCCGGAGCTGGCCGCCGGCTATCGCTCCTTCGCCCGCCGCGCCATGGACAACGCCAAGGCGATCTACCGGGGCTTCGTCGAGGCCGGGATCCTGCAGATGGACGAACCCCAGCTCGAGGCGCTGACCCTCAACGCCTGGATCATCCTCACCTCCTGGGTGCGTTACCTGTGCACGACCCGCGAGGTGGCCAGCGACCTCAGCGAAGCGCTGATGCGGCGCGGCATCTACCAGGTGCTGGCGCTGGAAAGCGGGCACATTGCACCGCCGTTCCGCGAGGCGGTGGCGGCGGTGTTTGATCGGTTGTATGTGCCGTTGGAAGGCTGACTGCGGAAAGCAGAAGCTCTACCGGGATACTCCTCAGCAACCCCATTTCCCTCACCCCAGCCCTCTCCCGAAGGGAGAGGGAGTAGATAGTGCCGGCTGAGACCGTGGTTTCAACCTGCACCGAACGGTCCCCTCTCCCTGTGGGAGAGGGTTAGGGTGAGGGGCTCTTGGGAAGTGAGCTCATGCCAGCATTACTTCCCGCTTTGATCGATCAGGCATCCACCTTGCGCGGTCCCGGTACCCGTGGCCGGCGCAGGGCGATGCCATGGCGCAGGAAGAATTCCTCCACACCCTCGGTGGCGTCCGTGTAGAGCGTGCGGTTCGGGTGGTCGGCGAGGAAGCGCGCCATCAGCGCCAGGCCGATCCCGCGCGACTGGAAGCCCGGCAGCACGGCGATCTCCGCCAGCCAGGTGGTCTGTGCCGTCTCGCTTTCCGCACGCAGCAGGCCGAGCACTTGGTCGCCGTCCAGGGCCAGCAGGAAGTAGCTGGAGAATTCATAGAGATCGCGCAGTTCCGCGGCGCTGCCGGGGGAGCCCCAACCCACGGCGCGGTACAGCGCGGCAATACCGGCGCACTGGGCGTCGCTCAGTGCCGGGTTGTGCAGGATCGTCAGCGGCGTGTCGTGCATGGCGGCGCTCCTTTCTGGCGTTTCCTTCCTGGTGCCTTTCCAGTGTGCCCCATTGTTGCCGCGCATTGCTGATCCAGGGCAGTCAGCGCGGCTGGCGGTCGCGCAGCCACTGCGGAATACGGCGCTCCAGATAATAATCCGGACGCCCCGGCGAGCCGCCAATGAAGCCGACGTGGCCACCGTGGGACAAAAGCTCCAGCTGAGTCGAGGCAGACAGTTCGTCCAGCTGGGGCACACTATTCGCGTGGATGAACGGATCGTCGCTGGACTGGATGATCAGCGTCGGCACCCGTATGCCGCCCAGGTAGTAGCGACTGGAAGCACGCCGGTAGTAGTCGTGCACATCGGCGAAACCGTGCAGCGGCGCAGTCACCCGGTCATCGAAGTCCCAGAAGGTGCGCATGCCATCGAGCGGGCCGAGGCGTTCCAGCGCGGCAAGGTTTTCCGCATGACCGCCGGCGGCGAAGGCCTGGCGCTTGGTCTGCACATAGGCCACCAGCTCGCGCATGAAGTGTGCCTGGTAGACCTTGGAGAAGCCGATGCCGATGCGGTCCGCACACTGGTCCAGGCGGAACGGCACCGACACCGCGACCGCGCCTTTCAGCGGGCAATCCTCCGAAGATTCGCCCAGGTACTTGAGCAGTACATTGCCGCCCAGCGAATAACCCACCGCATAGAGCGGCGCCATTGGCCGTTTGGCGCGGACATGGGCGACCACCGAGGCGAGGTCTTCGCTGACGCCTGAGTGATAGCCGCGCGGCAGCAGGTTCGACTCGCCCGAGCAGCCGCGCCAGTTCAGCGCCACGCTGGCCCAGCCCTGCGCCGCCAGTTGTTGTTGCAGGCCGACGATATAGTGCGAGGACGACGAGCCGGTCAGCCCGTGCAGCGCCAGCACCAGCGGTGCATCGGCTTCGTGCGGGCCGTGCCAGTCCAGATCGATGAAGTCGCCATCTTCCAGCCACAGGCGCTCGCGGGTGCGCAGGAGACTGGGTAACTGGCGCAGGAGCGAGCCATAGAGCGTCTGCAGGTGCGGGCCGGGGAGCCACCAGGCGGGTTTGAACGGGGAAGGTATAGTCATCATTGAGCAGTGGGGGCTGACAAGCTGCGATAGTAACGCCAAGTCAGCCCCGCGATGGTGTCTTGCGCTCCCTCGGCGCGGCGAACCCATGGAAAGGAGTGGAGGCATGTGGAAGAAAATCGCGGCGCTGAGCCTGGCGTTATGGCTGGCGGCCTGTGGCGAGCCGGTACCGCAGGAACACAGGGCGTACGTCGGGGATTGGCGTTCGGCCCAAATGAGCCTGCTCATCACGGTGGACGGCCGCGTGGCCTACAAGCGCCTCTCGGGCGGCGGCTCGCGCTCCATCGAGGCGCCGATCAAGAGCTACGACGCCGATGGATTCACCGTGGGCGTCGGGTTCCTCGATACCCACTTCAAGGTCTCGAAGCCGCCCTATCGGGACGGCAACCAATGGAAAATGGTGGTGGATGGCGTGGAGCTGACCCGCGTCAGCTCCGTCGACATCGGCAAATCCATCTGACGGGATCAGCCTTCCCGCTGCCACAGCGCGTAATGCACCGAGCCCGCGGTTTTCTCCCGATGCAACCGCCAGTTACCCGGCAGGCCGAGGCTGGAGGGCACCGCTTCGCTTTCGGTGTAGATCCAGGCGTCCTTGGCCAGCCAGCCGCGCTCTTCCAGCAGGCGGCAGGCGTTCTGCAGCAGGTCCTGGTGGAAGGGCGGGTCGAGGAAGACCAGGTCGAAGGCTTGCGATGCCGGCGCATCGAGGTAGCGCAGCGAGTCGGTCATCAACAACTGGCCGTTGGCGCATTTCAAGGTGTCGAGGGTGCCGCGCAGGGCGGCCACGGCTTCGCCGTTGGTATCCAGCGCCAGGCCCGCGCTGGCGCCGCGCGATAGCGCTTCGAGGAACAGCGCGCCGCTGCCAGCGAAGGGATCGAGCACGCGGGCGCCAGGGACGTAGGCCGCCAGCCAGTTGAACAGGGTTTCGCGCACCCGGTCCGGCGTCGGGCGCAGGCCCGGGCCGTCGGGGAAGGCGAAGCGCCGGCTGCGCCATTCGCCGCCGATGATGCGCAACTGGCCCTGGCCGCCGTGGGGCTTCTGTACGGCGCGCGGGGCGCCGCCGGGTCGTTTGCTCATCAGTGCTCCGGTACGCCGGCGGGTTGCGCGGCGGGCTTGTCGGTGGGCGGCGGCAGCGGTTGCTGCGGCACGGTGGGGCCGGCGGTGACGATGACGAAAGCGTCCGGGTCGAGGTGGCGGCGCATCGCTTCCTTCACCTGCTCCACGCTCAGGCCCTGGACCTGGCTGAGGAAGGTTTCCAGGTAATCCAGCGGCAGGTTGTAGAAGCCGATGGCGCCCAGCTGGCCGACGATATCGGCGTTGCTCGCGGTGGACAGCGGGAAGCTGCCGGCCAGTTCGCGCTTGGCGTCGTCCAGTTCCTTCTGCGTCGGACCCTTGTCGAGGTAGTCGCGGACGATGTCCTGTACCAGCTTGAGGGTGCCTTCGCTCATTTCGGCGCGGGTCTGCAGGCCGATGGTGAACGGCCCGCGCGACTGCATGCCGGTGAAGCCGGAGTACACGCCGTAGGTCAGGCCGCGCTTCTCGCGCACCTGGTCCATCAGGCGGGTACCGAAGCCGCCGCCGCCGAGGATCTGGTTGCCCAGGTAGAGCGCGGCGTAGTCCGGATCGTTACGGGTGATGCCCAGTTGCGCCAGCATCAGCTGGGTCTGCTTGGACGGGAACTCGATGTGGGTGACGCCGGCCTTGGGTGTCTGCGGCTCGCCCGGCGCGGGCAGGGCGGGGCCCTTGGGCAGCGACTTGGAAACGCTGCCGGCGATGGATTCGGCCTGCTCGCGGGTCAGGTCGCCGACCAGCGCGATGACCACGTTGCCGGCGGCGTAGGCCTTCTGGTGGAAGGCGCGCAGCTGGGCGACGCTGATCTTGGGTACCGACTTCTCGTTGCCGTCGCTGGAGTGGGCGTAGGGATGGTCGCCGTAGAGCCGCTTGAACAGCTCAAGGCCCGCCAGCTTGCCGGGGTTCTGCTTCTGGTACTCGAAGCCGGCCATGACCTGGTTCTTGATGCGCGCCAGGGCCTCCTCAGGGAAGGTCGGCTGGCCAATCACCTGGTCGAACAGCGCCAGCGCGGCGTCACGCTTGCTCGGCTCGCTCAGGCTGCGCAGGCTGGCCACGGCCATGTCGCGGTAGGAGCCGTTGCCAAAGTTGGCGCCCAGGTCGTCGAAACCGGCGGCGATGGCGCTGGTGTCCTTGCCGGGCACGCCTTCGTTGAGCATGGCGTTGGTCAGCATGGCCAGGCCGTAGGCATCGCCGTCCTGGCTGCTGCCGGCGGCGAAGGTCAGGCGCAGGTCGAACATCGGCAGTTCATGGGCTTCGACGAAAAGCACGCGGGCGCCTTCGGCGGTCTGCCATTGCTGGATATTCAGCTTGCGGTGGCTGGGCGCCTTGCCGGCGGCTTCGGCGAGCGATTGCAGGCCGGTGGGTGCGGCGTTTTCGGCGAGAGCTGGTTGTGCAGGTGCAGGTGCAGGTGCGGGCGCGGCCGCTTCGGGCTCGGCGGCGGGGCGGGAAACGAACAGCACCAGTCCGGCGATCAGCGCGATGACGATCAGCCCGACCAGGCCGTAGCGCAGGCCATTACGTTCACTCATGGCTCGGCTCCTTGTCGGTGGCGACTTCCGGCAGGACCTGGGCGAGGGTCAGGCGGGAGCGGGTGAAATAGGTGCGGGCGGCTTGCTGGATATCTTCGGCGGTGACGGCCTGGATGGCTTCCAGGTCCTTGTCCGCCAGACGCCAGCCGAGGCCGACGCTTTCCAGTTCGCCGATGGTGCTGGCTTGTCCCGCGATGGAGTCGCGCTCGTAGACCAGACCGGCGATGACCTGGGCGCGTACGCGCTCCAGTTCTTCCTTGCTCGGCGGGTTCTGCTTGAGGTCTTCCAACTGCTTCCACAGCGCGGCCTCGACCTGGTCGAGGGTCTTGCCGGTCTGCACGTTGGGCGTGGCGGAGAGGAAGAACAGGCCGTCGCCACGGGAGAAGGCGTCGTAGGAAGCCGAGGCGCCAGCGACGATTTCCTCGCCGCGCTCCAGGCGCGAGGCCAGGCGGGCGCTGTAGCCGCCGTCGAGGATCGCCGAGACCAGGCGCAGGGCGTTGATCTGCTTGGCGTCGTCGCTGCTGCCCAGGGTCGGCACGTTGAAGCCCATGATCAGGCTGGGCAACTGGGTGCGTACGTGCAATTTGAGACGACGTTCACCCGGCTCGGCCAGCTCCAGCGGTTTGCGCGCGGCGGGCAGGTCACGCTTGGGAATCTCGCCGAAGTACTTTTCGGCCAGGGCCTTCACTTCGTTGCCGGTAACGTCGCCGACCACGACCAGGGTGGCGTTGTTCGGCGCGTACCACGCCTGGTACCAGTGGCGCAGGTCTTCGATGGTCATGCGCTGCAGGTCGGCCATCCAGCCGATGGTCGGCGTGCGGTAGCCGCTGGCGGGATAGGCGGCGGCCTTGAAGCGTTCGAAGGCCAGCGCGCTGGGCTTGTCCTCGGTGCGCAGGCGGCGTTCCTCCTTGATCACCTCGATCTCGCTCTTGAACTGGTCGGCCGGCAGGGCGAGGTGCGCCATGCGGTCGGCTTCCAGCTCCAGCGCCACCGGCAGGCGGTCACGGGCCAGCACCTGGTAATAGGCGGTGTAGTCGTCGGTGGTGAACGCGTTCTCTTCCGCGCCCAGGTCGCGCAGCACCAGCGATGCCTGGCCGGGGCCTAGCTTGCGGCTGCCCTTGAACATCATGTGTTCCAGGGCGTGGGAGAGGCCGGTGAGGCCGGGCGTCTCGTAGCTGGAGCCGACCTTGTACCAGAGTTGGGAAACCACCACAGGGGCGCGGTGGTCTTCGCGAACGACGACCTTCAGGCCGTTGTCCAGGGTGTATTCGTGGGTGGGCTGTGGTTCCGCAGCGCTCGCCATCAGCGGCAGCAACAGGGAGCCGAGCAGCAGGCCGGCGTGGCGGCGTGCAAGGGTTTTCATCGTGGACTGAACCTTTCGGGCTGTCCGCGGGGTCTATGCAGGCTGGTGGCCAGCCTCTTAACCCCGGCGGGCGAGGAGATGCTAGGATACCCATCCGTTTTCCGGGCGGCCACGTTCAGGGCTTCTCAAAGCTGTTTCGAGGCTTTTTTGCTGCCCGCATCCCGTGGCGTCCCCTAGAGATTCGATCCCTACATGTTTGGTTCCAACGACGACAAGAAGGCCCCGCCAGCCGGGGAGAAGAAGGGTCTGTTCGGCTGGTTGCGCAAGAAGCCGCAAGCCGAGGAACAACCCGCCGCCGAAGTCGAGCAGCCGGTAGAACAACCGATTGCCGCCGAGCCCGTTCCTGGGCCCGAACAAACGCCTGCCGCACAAGCCGAGCCGGTCGCACCGCACGCCGAGCCGGCTCCCGAACCGGTTATCGACGTAGTGCCGGCCGCCGTACCGGTCGAGCCGCTGGTGCAGCCCGCCCCGCAGCCGATCGTTGCCGAAGCGCCGCAGCCGGCTGTCCTGCCGGTCGAGCCAGCGCCCGTTCAGCCCGAGCCCGTGGCCGAAGCGCCCGTCGTGGTCGCCCAGCCGGAACCCGAGGTCGCCCCACAGCCCGAGACTGAACCCGAGCCGCAGACCAAACCTGCCGCCAGCGAACCGTCGAAACTGGGCTTCTTCGCCCGCCTGAAACAAGGTCTGTCGAAGACCAGCGCCAGCCTCGGCGAAGGCATGGCCAGCCTGTTCCTGGGCAAGAAAGCCATCGATGACGACCTGCTCGACGAAATCGAAACCCGCCTGCTGACCGCCGACGTCGGCGTCGAGGCCACCACCGCCATCGTGCAGAACCTGACCAGGCGCGTGGCGCGCAAGGAACTGGCCGACAGCGAGGCGCTGTACAAGGCCCTGCAGGAGGAGCTGGCCACCCTGCTGCGCCCGGTCGAACAGCCGCTGACCATCACCAACGACAAACAGCCCTATGTGATCCTGGTCGTCGGCGTGAACGGCGTCGGCAAGACCACCACCATCGGCAAGCTGGCCAAGAAGCTCCAGCAGGACGGCAAGAAAGTCATGCTGGCCGCCGGCGACACTTTCCGCGCCGCCGCCGTCGAGCAGCTGCAGGTCTGGGGCGAACGCAACAACATCGCGGTGATCGCCCAGCATACCGGCGCCGATTCCGCCTCGGTGATCTTCGACGCCGTGCAGGCCGCCAAGGCCCGTGGCGTGGACGTGCTGATCGCCGACACCGCCGGTCGCCTGCACACCAAGGACAACCTGATGGAAGAGCTGAAGAAGGTGCGCCGCGTGATCGGCAAGCTGGACGACACGGCTCCCCACGAAGTCCTGCTGGTACTGGATGCCGGTACCGGACAGAACGCCATCAACCAGGCCAAGCAGTTCAACAACGCCGTTGAGCTGACCGGTCTGGCCCTGACCAAACTGGATGGCACCGCCAAGGGCGGGGTGATCTTCGCCCTGGCCAAGCAGTTCGCGCTGCCGATCCGCTACATCGGTGTCGGTGAAGGGATCGACGATCTGCGAACCTTCGAGGCCGACGCTTTCGTCAGAGCATTGTTCGAGACCCGGGAGATCGCATGATCCGCTTCGAGCAGGTCGGCAAACGCTATCCCAACGGCCATGTCGGCCTGCACGAGATCTCGTTCCGCGTGCACCGCGGCGAGATCATGTTCGTCACCGGTCACTCCGGTGCGGGCAAGAGCACCCTGCTGCGCCTGATCCTGGCGATGGAGCGGCCCTCTTCCGGCAAGCTGCTGCTGGGCGGGCAGGACGTCTCGCGCATTTCCACCGCGCAGATTCCTTTCCTGCGCCGACAGATCGGCGTGGTGTTCCAGAACCACCAGTTGCTGAATGACCGCAGCGTGTTCGAGAACGTCGCGCTGCCCATGCAGATCCTCGGCCTGCCCAAGGCGGACATCGCCTACCGCGTCGAAGCGGCGCTGGACCGGGTGAACCTGAAGGAAAAGGCCGAGGACCGTCCGTCCGACCTCTCCACCGGCCAGCAGCAGCGCGTCGGCATCGCCCGTGCGGTGGTGCACCGCCCGGCCCTGCTGCTCGCGGATGAACCGACGGGTAACCTCGACCCGCGCCTGGCGTCGGAAATCATGTCCGTCTTCGAAGACATCAACCGCCTGGGCACCACCGTGCTGATCGCCAGCCACGACCTGGCGCTGATCGCGCGGATGCGCCACCGGATGATCACCCTGCAGCGCGGCCGAATCATCGCCGACCGTGAGGAGAACGCCTGATGAGCGCCAATGACCTGCCTCGCGGCGAGGAAGAGGGCACCCCGCAGCGCTACACGCGCGAGCGCCCGGACGACAACGAGCACCAGGACCACAGCGCCTCGCTCTCGGCCTACGCGGAAAACCACCGCGCCAGCCTGATGGACAGCCTGCACCGTCTGGTCAGCCATCCCTTCGGCAGCTTCTTCACCTGCCTGGTGATGGGCATCACCCTGAGCCTGCCGATGGGCCTGTCGCTGCTGCTGAACAACGTCGAGCGCCTCGGCGGTTCGTGGCAGCGCGCTGCGCAGATTTCGCTGTTCCTCGACCTGAAGGCCAGCGAAAGCCAGGGTCAGGACCTGCGCGAGCAGATCGAAAAGATGCCCGACGTGATCGAGGCGCAGTTGATCAGTCGTGAGGATGCGCTGAAAGAGTTGCAGGAACAGTCCGGCCTCGGCGAGGCGCTGAAGGAATTGCCGGATAATCCGCTGCCGGCCGTGATTTCGGTGACGCCCAAGCAGATCGACCGGGCGCAACTGGATGCCCTGCGTCAACGGCTGTCGGAACTGCCGGGTGTACAACAGGCGCAGCTCGACCTGGTCTGGGTCGAGCGGCTGTCGGCGATCCTCAAGCTGGGCGATCGCTTCGTCTTCGGCCTGACCCTGGTGCTGGTACTGACGCTGTTGCTGGTGATTGGCAACACCATCCGCCTGCACATCGAAAATCGCCGTAACGAAATCGAAGTGATCAAGCTCGTCGGCGGGACGGACGGTTATGTGCGTCGTCCCTTCCTCTATATGGGCGCCCTCTATGGGTTGGGCGCGGGCGTGCTGTCCTGGGCGCTGCTGGCGTTCGGCCTGGACTGGCTGAACGCCTCCGTGGTCAACCTGGCCGGCTTGTATGGCAGTGATTTCGGATTGGCGGGGGTACCGGTGGATGACGGCCTGTCGCTGACCGTTGGTGCGGTGCTGCTGGGCTGGATCGGTGCCTGGCTGGCCGTGGCGCGCCATCTGCGTGAGCTGGCGCCGCGCTGAAACCCCCTGATTTCGCTGGGGTTAAAGTGGGTGTAAAGGAACTTTTACACCCGCTTGCAGTCAGATTTCGCAGTGCTACACTGCGCGAGTTTCGTGAATCGGAGGATTCGCATGACCACTTCTCTGCAACCTGTTTATGCCCTGGCTCCCGGTGCAAACCTGGAAGCCTATGTGCACTCGGTGAACAGCATTCCGCTGCTGACGCCGGAGCAGGAGCGCGAACTGGCCGAACGCCTCTTCTACCAGCAAGATCTGGAAGCGGCACGGCAAATGGTTCTGGCGCACCTGCGCTTCGTCGTGCATATCGCCCGGAGTTATTCCGGGTACGGCCTGGCTCAGGCCGATCTGATCCAGGAAGGCAACGTCGGCCTGATGAAGGCCGTGAAGCGCTTCAACCCGGAAATGGGTGTGCGCCTGGTGTCGTTCGCCGTCCACTGGATCAAGGCGGAAATCCATGAGTTCATCCTGCGCAACTGGCGGATCGTGAAAGTCGCGACCACCAAGGCGCAGCGCAAGCTGTTCTTCAACCTGCGCAGCCAGAAGAAGAAACTGGCCTGGCTGAGCAACGATGAAGTGCACCGTGTCGCGGAAACCCTCGGTGTCGAGGCCCGCGAAGTCCGCGAGATGGAAAGCCGTCTCACCGGACAGGACATGGCCTTCGATCCGGCGGCGGATGCCGACGACGACAGTGCCTACCAGTCCCCGGCGCACTATCTGGAAGACCATCGCTACGACCCGGCTCGCCAGCTGGAGGAAGCGGACTGGAGCGACAGCTCCACCGCCAGCCTGCACGAGGCGCTGGAAGGCCTGGACGACCGCAGTCGCGACATTCTCCACCAGCGTTGGCTGGCCGAGGAAAAAGCGACGCTGCACGACCTGGCAGCCAAGTACAACGTATCCGCCGAGCGGATTCGTCAGTTGGAAAAGAACGCGATGAACAAGCTCAAGGGTCGCATCGAAGCCTGATCGGCTTCGACGCGCCCTGCGAGTCGCGAACCGCACCCTGGTGCGGTTTTTTTCTGTCCGCTTCTAGCGTCTGGAGAGTCCCATGCCGCGCCTGCGTCCCGTCCACGGGATGTTCTTCCTGGTCATCGCCTTGCTGGCCTTCGGCCTGGGTACCTGGGTCGCCCGCACCGCGGCGCCACCCAAACCGCCGCAGTGGTTCAATGACTGGAAGGAAAAGGTCTTCGAGCCGCTGGCCGAGGACAGCCTGAGCCTGAACGAGCTGCAGGACCAGCAGCCCGGTGAGCTGTGGCTGACTGCCAGTCAGGACGGCCCGCAGCTGCACTATCGTGGGCGGTTGGTGACGGAAGAGGGCCCTTGGCACGTTGAGGCGGAACTGGCGCTGAGCGAGGCCGAGCACGCCAGCCTGGCCAAGGCGACTGGCATGCAGCCTGGCAGCAAGGACCAGCCGCTGAGTGCCGAGCTGATGAGCCAACTGGGCAACAAGCCGGTCTCCGAGCTGGCGCTGGCGCCGCAGGAAGATCTAGCGGTGGGACGGCTGGCGGTGAGCCTGGGGGATCCGCGCCTGCGTCTGCAGGTGGATGGCGGCGAGACCTGGGTCTATCCAGAGAAAGGCATGACCGTGCTGCACCGTGATGGCACGCTGCAATGGATTCGTGTGGTCCCGCGCAGCACCTTCAAGGTCGGCGAGGCGCCTTAGGGCTTGTTCGCGCGCTATAGAAATCGAGCTCCCTGAAGCTCCCTCTCCCCAGCCCTCTCCCTGAAGGGAGAGGGGGCAGTCCAGAGCGGTGTCTGGCTTTAGTGCTCCTTCTGTTGCGTCAGGAGGTCTCGGGACTGTCTGCTGGCACCGAACAATTCCCTCTCCCTTCAGGGAGAGGGTTAGGGAGAGGGGAAATCCCGAACACTGATGTTTCCCGTGACGCAGCCGGTATTTAAAGCCGCTGCAGATACTCGCTACCCAACTGCCACATCTGCTGGCGAATCCACGAGGCGCGCTGGCGCACGTAGGGGCCGGGTTTGCCGGCGCTCCATTTACGTGGGTTGGGCAGCACGGCAGCCAGCAGGCTGGCCTGCTGTTGTGACAGGCGCTTGGCGTCGACGCCGAAGTGATGCTGCGCAGCGGCCTGGGCGCCGAATACGCCGGCATCCCATTCCACGCTATTGAGATAGACCTCGAGAATCCGCTGCTTGGACCAGAAGGTTTCGATCAGCAGGGTGAACCAGGCCTCGAAGCCCTTGCGCACCCAGCTGCGGCCGGTCCAGAGGAAGACGTTCTTCGCCACCTGCTGGCTGATGGTGCTGCCGCCGCGGACCTTGCCGCCCTGCTCGTTGTGCGCGAGGGCCTTCTGGATCGCCGGCAGGTCGAAACCGTGGTGCTCGGCGAACTTCTGGTCCTCGCCAGCGATCACCGCGAGCTTGAGGCTCTCGGGCAGTTCGTCCCAGGAGCGCCAGCTGCGCTGCAAGTCGATGGGCTTGCCGTTGAACCAGGATTCGACCTTGCGCTCGACCATCACCATGGTTCCCGGCGGTGGCACCCAGCGCAGAATGATGACCAGCGCCACGCTGACGGCGACGAACCAGAGCGCGATCTTGAGCAGGCGGCGGAGCAGCTTGGGCATTCGAGGCTTTGCCTGGGCGGATGAGCGGGCCATTATAGCGGCACTCACCTGCCTGGAGCTGTCCCATGCTGCGTACTTTCCTGATGCTCGCCGCGTTCTTCGGTTTCACCGGGGTTGCCCTTGGCGCCTTTGCCGCCCACGGCCTGAAGAACAAGCTCACGCCCGAGTACCTGGCGGTGTTCCAGACCGGCGTGCACTACCAGATGCTGCACGCCCTGGCACTGTTCGGCGTGGCGCTGCTCACCGCGCACATCGGCGGCACCCTCATCAGCCTCGCCGGCTGGGCATTCACCGTCGGTATCCTGCTGTTCTCCGGGAGCCTCTACCTGCTGACCCTGGCGGGCCTGGGCGTGGGCATCATCACGCCAATCGGCGGACTGTTCTTCCTCATCGGCTGGGCGCTGCTGCTGGTGGCGGCCTTCCAGCTGGGTTGACCCGGATGTCAGAAAAGCCCGAGTGCGACGCCCGGATACCTTGGTCATCCGCCGCGATCGGGCTAGAATGCGACCCCCTCCAGCAACGACCGTCCCGCCCATGCGTATTCAGTTGAATGGCGAACCCTTCGAGCTGCCCGACGGCCACACCGTCGCCAACCTGCTCGAGCGTCTCGACCTCACCGGCAAGCGTGTCGCGGTCGAGCTCAATCTGGACATCGTGCCGCGCAGCCAGCACGCCGCCACCGCCCTGAGCGAAGGCGACCAGGTGGAAGTGGTGCATGCCATCGGCGGCGGCTAGCGGCCGCCTCCCAGACTTTCAGGCCCCGCCCGCCTTTCCTTCAGGAGTGATCCGATGAGCCAACCCAACTCCAACCTGCCGGTCGACAAGCCCTTCACCCTGGCTGGTCGCACCTACAATTCGCGCCTGCTGGTCGGTACCGGCAAGTACAAGGACCTCGAAGAGACCCGCGTCGCCATCGAGGCCTCGGGCGCCGAGATCGTCACCGTCGCGGTGCGCCGCACCAACATCGGCCAGAACCCGGGCGAACCGAACCTGCTGGACGTGATCCCGCCGGATCGCTACACCATCCTGCCGAACACCGCCGGCTGCTACGACGCCGTCGAAGCCGTGCGCACCTGCCGCCTGGCTCGCGAGCTGCTGGACGGCCACAACCTGGTCAAGCTGGAAGTCCTGGCCGACCAGAAGACCCTTTTCCCCAATGTCGTGGAAACCCTCAAGGCCGCCGAAGTGCTGGTCAAGGATGGCTTTGACGTCATGGTGTACACCAGTGACGACCCGATCATTGCGCGCCAGCTGGCCGAGATCGGCTGCATCGCGGTGATGCCGCTGGCCGGCCTGATCGGCTCGGGCCTGGGCATCTGCAACCCGTACAACCTGCGCATCATCCTTGAAGAAGCCACCGTTCCGGTGCTGGTGGATGCCGGCGTGGGCACCGCCTCCGACGCCACCATCGCCATGGAACTGGGTTGCGAAGCCGTGTTGATGAACACCGCCATCGCCCACGCGCAGAACCCGGTGATGATGGCCGAGGCCATGAAGCACGCCATCGTCGCCGGCCGCCTGGCTTACCTGGCCGGCCGCATGCCGCGCAAGCTGTACGCCAGCGCGTCTTCGCCGATGACGGGTCTGATCAACTAACGTTTCCACTTCGACACGCGGGCCGGTTTGCCAGTCGCAGCCGGCCCGCGTGTGCATTTACCCGCAAGGTCCGAGTCATGAGTGACATTCCCGAAAATCAGCCCGAGAACCAGCCCGACGCCGACAACCGTCCGATGCGCGCCATCAAGAGCTTCGTGATGCGTGCCGGCCGCATGACCGAGGGCCAGCAGCGTGGCCTCGATCAGGGCTGGCCGAAATTCGGCCTGGAGCTGGCCGACGGCGCGCGGGACTTCGATGAAGTGTTCGGGCGCCAGGCGCCGCGCACCTTCGAGATCGGCTTCGGCATGGGCCACGCCACCCTGGAGATGGCCGCTGCCGCGCCGGAGCAGGACTTCATCGGCGTGGAAGTGCACCGGCCAGGCGTCGGCGCGCTGCTCAACGGCATGCTGACCCAGGACCTCACCAACATCCGCGTCTACAGCTGCGACGCCATCGAAGTGCTGCGCGACTGCGTCGCCGATGCCAGCCTCGATCGCCTGCTGCTGTTCTTCCCGGACCCGTGGCACAAGTCGCGCCACCACAAGCGTCGCATCGTGCAGCCGGCCTGGGCCGAGCTGGTGCGGCAGAAGCTGAAGGTCGGCGGCGTGCTGCACATGGCCACCGACTGGGAACAATATGCCGAGCACATGCTGGAAGTGATGAATGTCGCACCCGGCTACCGCAACCTTTCGGCCGATAATACCTATGTGCCGCGCCCGGAAGAGCGTCCGGTCACCAAGTTCGAACGTCGCGGGGAGCGACTCGGCCATGGCGTCTGGGACCTGAAGTTCGAGCGCGTCGACTGATCGACCGAAAAGGCCTGCGCAGCAGGCCTTTTTCACGGATGAACATCTATCAGACCGGGATAACCCGGCAGGCCGCCAAGGCCACCCTCACCTCCTGAATAAAAAGCGGCATCCGCCGCGGACGAAAATAAGAGTGATGGACAGGAGTCCATCGCAAAGGAGTCTGCTGTGTTGAAGAAACTTGCTGTACTGCTGATGGCGGGGGCGTGGGCCCTGCCGGCGCAGGCGAAAGTCGATGCCACCGAGGCCGCTCGACTGGGCCGCGACCTGACGCCCATGGGGGCGGAAATGGCCGGCAACGCCAGCGGCACCATCCCCGCCTGGACCGGCGGCATCACCACCGCCCCGGCGGGTTACCAGCCCGGCACCCATCACCTCGATCCGTACGCTGGCGACGCCATGCAGTACAAGATCGACAGCAAGAACCTGGCGCAGTACCAGGCGCTGCTCACGCCCGGCACCCAGGCGCTGCTGCAGGAGAACCCGGACTACTACCTGCGCGTCTTCCCCAGCCGCCGCAGCGCCTCGCTGCCCCAGCGCATTTATGACGCCACCCGCTTCAACGCCGAAAACGCCGAGCTGATCGCCGATGGTAACGGCGTGCAGGGCGCTGCCGCCGGTGTGCCATTCCCGATGCCGAAGACCGGCCTGGAAGTCATCTGGAACCACATCATGCGTTACCGTGGCGAGCAGATTCACATGGTGACCAACCAGGCCGCCGTGCTCGCCAGCGGCAGCTACAACCTGCTCAAGCTCGATCGCTACGTGTACTTCAACTACGGCCGCGAGGGCATGACCCCGCAGGACCTGAACAACACGCTGTTCTACTACAAGTACAACATCGTCGCCCCGGCCAAGCTCGCCGGTTCCGCGCTGGTGGTGCAGGAGACCATCGACCAGGTGCTGTCGATCCGCAAGGCCTGGCGCTTCAACAGCGGCGAGCGCCGCGTGCGCCGCCTGCCGAGCCTGGCCTACGACACCCTGCAACCGGACACCAACGGCCTGGCCACCGCCGATACCGTGGATGTCTACAACGGCGCGCCGGACCACTACGACTGGCAGCTGCTGGGCAAGCGCGAGATGCTCGTGCCATACAACAGCTACGCGGTGCACCAGAAGGGCATTCCCTACGCGGATATCCTCAAGACCAAGACGCTCAACCCCGAGCTGCTGCGCTACGAGCCGCACCGCGTGTGGGTAGTCGAGGCGACCCTGCGCAAGGGCATGAACCATCCGTTCGCCAAGCGTCGTTTCTACCTGGATGAGGACAGCTGGCAGATCCTTGCCTCGGATATCTACAACGCCGACGGCAAGCTGATCCGTGCCCAGGAAGTGCACCCGATCAACTACTACGACGTGCCCATGGTGCTCAGCACCCTGGAAGCGCTGTACGACTTCGAGGGGGCGCGCTACTTCGTCGACGGCCTCGACAACAACGAGCCGATGTACGACTTCAAGGTCCCGCTGGGCCCGCGCGATTTCACCCCGCAGGCCTTGCGCCGCGAGGGGAACTGAGTCCAGCAGAGGCCGCCGCGAGGCGGCCTCTGCTTTTGGGGCGTGCCTGTGCACGCCGATCGCGGACAAGGTCCGCTCCTACGAAAAGCGTCGGACCTGTGGGGGCGGACCTTGTCTGCGATGCTTCAAGGTCCCGCTGGGCGCGCGCGACTTAACCCCGCAGGCCTTGCGCCGGGAGGGTAACTGAGTCGAGCAGAGGCCGCCGCGAGGCGGCCTCTGCTTGTGGGGTGTGCCTGTGCACGCCGATCGCGGACAAGGTCCGCTCCTACGAAAAGCGTCGGACCTGTGGGGGCGGACCTTGTCTGCGACGCTTCAAGGTCCCGCTGGGCGCGCGTGACTTAACTCCGCAGGCCTTGCGCCGGGTGGGTAACTGAGTCCAGCAGAGGCCGCCGCGAGGCGGCCTCTGCTTTTGGGGTTTGCCTGCATACGCCGATCGCGGACAAGGTCCGCTCCTACGAAAAGCGTCGGACCTGTGGGAGCGACCTTGTCCGCGATGCTTCAAGGTCCCGCTGGGCCCGCGCGATTTCACCCCGCAGGCCTTGCGCCGCGAGGGTAACTGAGTCCAGCAGGGGCCGCCGCGAGGCGGCCTCTGCTTTTGGGGTTTGCCTGCATACGCCGATCGCGGACAAGGTCCGCTCCTACGAAAAGCGTCGGACCTGTGGGGGCGACCTTGTCCGCGATGCTTCAAGGTCCCGCTGGGCGCGCGTGACTTAACCCCGCAGGTCTTGCGCCGGGAGGGTAACTGAGTCCAGCAGAGGCCGCCGCGAGGCGGCCTCTGCTTTTGGGGCGTGCCTGCACACGCCGATCGCGGACAAGGTCCGCTCCTACGAAAAACGTCGACTTGTAGGAGCGGACCTTGTCCGCGATGCCGCCCGCAGGGCGGCCATGGATCCCTGCCTACTCGATCAACTCGGCGCCAAGCACCGTGGTCTCCGGCATGCGCATTGGCGCCGGGCTGATCTGCAGGTATTTGATGCTGTTGCGCGGGATGATCAGCAGGTCGCCGTCCACCTCGATGCTGATGACCGGCGATTCCATTTGCTTGCGGATGCCACGGGCTACTTCGGCGGGGTCGTCGCTCTGTTGCGGGAAGCGCAGGGCCAGGCGTTGGCCGTCGGCGAAATGCAGGTAGAGATGCTTGATCGGTTTCATGTGTCCTCCGGCGGTGGGGGCCAACCGCCGGAGGCACCGCGATCAGTTGCGGTCGGCGATCATGCCAATCACGAAGAACACTAGCAGCAGGACGGGCGCCAGGGTGTAGTTGTTGAAATACCCCAGGCCCTTGGCCAGCCAGGGGGTGACGAAGACCATCGCCAGGCCGTAGCCCACGGCGCAGATCAGCACGAACAGCAGGGTGCGGAAGACGAAGTTCAGGCTGCCGATGCGCTGCTGTACCCAGGCGTTGATCGCCGGGCCGAACAGCACCAGCACGGTGGCCATGATCGCCAGGGCGATGTCGGACAGGTGGCCGCGGCACCAGCGGGAGACGTTGGCAATCAGGTCGAGCGCGAAGTCCATTGGGGCTCCTTGGGATCGAGAGTCGCCGGGGAGTGTACACGGCGGGCGACGCTACCGTCGCCCGCCCGCACTTGCCTTGAAAGCTCAGGGCAGGAAGCGCTGCAGAAGGTCGTTGAGGAACAACTGGCCGCGCTCGGACGGGGCCAGACGCTGCGGGTCGTCCAGCAGCAGGCCGTCCTTGCGCGCTTGACGGCAGGCTTCCTCGATGGCCGCCAGCGGCAGGCCGGTGCGCTCGGCGAAGGTCGCCGCCGGCACGCCGTCGGTGAGGCGCAGGGCGTTCATCATGAACTCGAAGGGCAGGTCGCCCGCTTCCAGGTCGCGTTCGCCGGCCTGGAAGGGTTTCCCCGGGTTCAGGTAGTCCTTCGGCAGGCGGGTCTTCCAGGTGCGCAGGATGCGGCCTTCCGGGGTGCTCAGCTTGGCGTGGGCGCCGGCGCCGATGCCGAGGAAGTCGCCGAAGGTCCAGTAGTTCAGGTTGTGCCGTGCGCGCTTGCCGTCTCGGGCGTAGGCGGAGGTTTCGTACTGCACGTAACCCGCCTCGGCGAGCAGTGCCTGGCCGGCTTCCTGGATTTCCCACAGCTGGTCGTCTTCGGGCAGCTCCGGCGGCTGGCTCCAGAACACCGTGTTCGGCTCCATGGTCAGCTGGTACCAGGACAGGTGCGTCGGCGCCAGGGCGATGGCCTGCTGCAGATCGCTCAGCGCGTCTTCGACGCTTTGGTCCGGCAGGCCATGCATCAGGTCCAGGTTGAAGTTGTCGAAGCCTGCGCGGCGGGCCATCTCGGCGGCGCGCACGGCCTCGTCGCCATCATGGATACGGCCCAGCGCCTTGAGCTTCTCGGCCTGGAAGCTCTGGATGCCGACGGACAGGCGATTGATCCCCAGCTTGCGGTAATCGGCGAACTTGGCCTGCTCGAAGGTGCCGGGGTTGGCTTCCAGGGTGATCTCGATATCGCTCTCGAAACCGACCTGCTTTTCCAGCCCTTCGAGGATGCGGCCCAGTGCGCTGGCGGAGAACAGGCTGGGTGTGCCGCCGCCGAAGAAGATCGACGTCAGCTTGCGACCGTGGACGTACCCGCGGTCGGCGGCGAGGTCAGCCAGCAGCGCCTCGACGTAGGCGTCTTCCGGTAGCTCCGGGCCAGCGGCGTGGGAGTTGAAGTCGCAATAGGGGCATTTGCGCACGCACCAGGGGATGTGTACGTACGCGGACAGCGGTGGCAGGCGGAAGCCGGAAACCACCGGCCCGGCGTCGAGCCCGTGGCTTCCTGCCTGGCTCATAGACCCAGCCGTTGCTTCAGCAGGGCCATGGCGCGGGCGCGGTGGCTGAGCTGGTTCTTCTGCTCGGGCGGCAGTTCGGCGCTGGAGCACTCGGCTTCCGGCACCCAGAACAGCGGGTCGTAGCCGAAGCCGTGCTCGCCGCGGGCTTCGCGCAGGATGCTGCCGTGCCAGAGGCCTTCGCAGAGGATCGGCAGCGGGTCGTCGGCATGGCGAACCAGCGCCAGCACGCTGACGAACTGGGCGCCGCGCGCCTCGTCCGGCACGTCCTTCAGCGCATCGAGCAGCTTGGCGTTGTTCGCCGCATCACCCTTGCCGTCGGCGTAGCGCGCGGAGTAGATGCCCGGCGCGCCGCCGAGGAAGTCCACCGCCAGGCCCGAGTCGTCGGCCAGTGCCGGCAGGCCGGAGATGCGCGCGGCGTTGCGGGCCTTGAGGATGGCGTTCTCGACGAAGGACAGGCCGGTCTCTTCGGGCTCCACATCGCTGAACTCGCCGATGGAGCGCACCTTCACGTGGGCTCCGAGCATGGCCTGGAGTTCCTTGAGCTTGCCGGCGTTGTGACTGGCCAGCACCAGTTGTTCGAGCTTGATCATTCGTCTGGGAAGATTTCCTGCATGAAGTCGAAGCTTTGCGGCGCTTCGCTTCCGGACTGGACCTGGATGGAGAAGGTCAGGGTTTCGCGGCCTTCGATGGGGAACTGCGCCAGGTTGTACACGGCGCCTTCCTCGACCACGCGCTTGAAGGTCAGGGGAATGCTCTGGCCCATCAGGTTCTTGGCGGAGCCGGCGACGGTGGCGTTGGCCGGCTTGCCGCTGGCGTCCAGCGGCACGATGTTGATCACGCCCTGGGTCTTGCTGCGCACCACGCCCACCGCTTGCGCGACATTGGGCTGGAGGAAGCTGGAGTTGAATACGCTGTAGTGCACCTGCAGGTCACCCAGGCGCTTCACCTGTTCGGCGAAGGCGGGCAGGGCGAGGACCAGGCAGGCGAAGAAGGTAAGCAGGCGGCGCATGATGTTTCTCCCGGGCTCTATCAGATAGCCGCGATCAGACGGCGATGCGGTGGTCTTGCACGCCAGCGCCGCTGATCCGGTAGATGCCGATCTCACCC
Organism: Pseudomonas sp. PDNC002; assembly: GCF_016919445.1. Lineage (NCBI taxonomy): Bacteria > Pseudomonadati > Pseudomonadota > Gammaproteobacteria > Pseudomonadales > Pseudomonadaceae > Pseudomonas > Pseudomonas sp. PDNC002. The sequence continues at coordinate 1,598,247 of NZ_CP070356.1, forward strand.
AACAGATTAGGCCAGATTCGCGAGGCCCAGCCATGCTGGTGCTCGTGGTCCACCGCCAGGCGGTCCAGCACCTTCGCGTGCTGCTCGTGGCAGAGCGCCTCGAAGTCGCGGAAGGTGCAGAAGTGGATGTTCGGCGTGTTGTACCAAGTGTACGGAAGGAACTCCGACACCGGCATGCGGCCATTGCGCGCGAGGTACCAGCGGCAGCGCCAGTGGCCGAAGTTGGGGAAGGTGATGATGCAGGTCTTGCCCACGCGCAGCATCTCCGCAAGCACCTTGTCCGGATAGCGCAGGGCCTGCAGCGACTGGGTCATCACCACGACGTCGAAGCTGTCGCTGGCGAAGTTGCCCAGGCCCTTGTCGAGGTCCTGTTCGATCACGTTGACGCCGCGTTCGATGCATTTGGCGATCTTTTCGGCGTCGATTTCCAGGCCGTAGCCGCCGACCTGCTTGTGGTCGCGCAGCCAGGCGAGCAACTCGCCGTCGCCGCAGCCCAGGTCGAGCACGCGGCTGCCGGCGGGGATCCAGTCTTGGATGATTTCCAGGTCGGCGCGCATGGTGTTCCTTATACGCTGATGCGTTTCATGTAGCCGTTGAAGGCTTGCAGGTAGCGTGGAATCGGCATCAGGAAGGCGTCGTGGCCTTGCGGAGCGTCGATTTCCAGGTAGCTGACGTTCTTCTTCGCCGCCAGCAGCGCATCGACGATTTCCCGCGAGCGCGCGGGGGAGAAGCGCCAGTCGGTGGTGAAGGACATCAGGCAGAAGTCCGCCTTCACCCCGGACAGGGTGCGCGCCAGGTCGTCGCCGTGGGCGGCGGCCGGGTCGAAGTAGTCCAGCGCCTTGGTCATCAGCAGGTAGGTGTTAGCGTCGAAGCGGGTGGAGAACTCCTCGCCCTGGTAGCGCAGGTAGCTTTCCACCTGGAACTCGACGCTGTGCAGGTCGTAGTTGAGCTTCTCCGACTTCATGTCGCGGCCGAACTTGGCGCCCATGGCGTCATCGGACAGGTAGGTGATGTGCCCGACCATCCGCGCCAGGCGCAGGCCGCGGCGGGGAATCACGTCGTGTTCCTGGAAGTGGCCGCCGAAGAACTCCGGGTCGGAGAGGATCGCCTGGCGCGCGACTTCGTTGAAGGCGATGTTCTGCGCCGACAGCTTGGGCGCGCTGGCGATGCACAGGCAGTGGCGCACGCGCTCGGGGTAGCTGATGGTCCACTGCAGCGCCTGCATGCCGCCCAGGCTGCCGCCGACGATGGCGGCCCAGCTCTGGATGCCCAGGCGATCGGCCAGCCGCGCCTGGCTATGTACCCAGTCTTCCACGGTGACGACGGGGAAATCCGCGCCATAGGTCTTGCCGGTGGCGGGGTTGAGGCTGGTCGGGCCGGTGGAGCCGTTGCAGCCGCCCAGGTTGTTCAGCGCGACGACGAAGAATTTGCGGGTGTCGATGGGCTTGCCCGGGCCGATACAGCTGTCCCACCAGCCTGGCTTGCGCTCGTCCTCGCTGTGATAGCCGGCGGCATGGTGGTGGCCGGAGAGGGCGTGGCAGATCAGCACGGCGTTGCTTGCCGTGGCGTTCAGCTCACCGTAGGTCTCGATCACCAGCTGGTATTCGGGCAGGGTCTTGCCGCAGGCCAGGGGCAGCGGTTCGTTGAACTGCAGCGTCTGGGGAGAGACCAGACCGACGGAATCTTCGGGGAAGACTGTTGGCATCGACCCAGCTCATGAATAAAAAGGACGGCCAGTCTAAAGAGCACCGCCCCCTGCGGCAAGCTCCGGGGGCGGCGTGGCGCGGGTTTCAGGCGCGCTGGGAGGTGGGCAGGTTGACCACTTTGGCCTGGCGTTGCAGCGGCGAGGGACGGCGCAGCTGGCGGAGGATGTCGGTGGCTTCGGTGAGCTGGGTTTCCAGCTCCTCGGTATAGCGTCCGAGCAGCAGGGAGCGTTGGCGCGCCTGCTGGGTTTCCTGGGCGAGCGACTTGAGCCGCAGCATGTGCGTCTCCAGCATCTGCTTGTGCTCCAGGCTGTACTGCATCAGCGGCATCAGGGCGTCGGCGGCCCATTGCTCGGCTTCCTCGCGCAGGCGCTGGTGCAGGCCGATGACTTCCTGGGCGACGGTGGCGAAGAAACGCCGGGTCAGGGTGCGTTGCTCGGTCAGTAGGGTTTTCAGGTGCAGACGGAAGCGGTCCGCCTTCTCCTGCAGTTTCGCCAGTTCGCGCAGGTAGCGTTCGACGCGGAACTGCGGGGCGTCCAGCGCGTTGAGCGGGTTTTCCTCGTTGTGCCGCAGATAGATGGCCGCCACCATGCGGTTGGCGGTTTCCGCCTCGTGGCCCAGGGCGACGAGATCACCCTGCACGGTGCGGAAGAACTGCAGGATCGCCTGGTTGATGCCGACGGTGGTCCAGCTGCCGCGCAGTTTCTCGTGGACCTTCTTCAGATGCTGCTCCAGGCGTTCGGCGCGCACCGCGTCGCGCAGTTGCTCGCCCTGGTGGCGCAGCAGGCGCTGGTTGGTCTTCAGGCTGAGCAGGCGCTTGTGGTGCAGGTTATGGTCGTCCTTGGTCCGCGCGGTCAGCTCGAACAGCAACTGTCCACTGTCCTGCTGCTGGTCGTTGAGCAGCGCCTGCTGCTCCTTCACCTTCTCCAGGCGCACGCGCAGGCTGTGCTGGCTGTTGTTGACCAGCGCCAGCACCTGGCCGACCACCGCGTCTTCAAGCAGCCGTTCCTTCTGCGCGACGATGCGCTCGCAGAGCAGGCTCTCCAGTGCGTCCATCTGGCTGCGCGCGAGCAGTTCGCGGTCGCCACGCACTTTGGCCAGCAGGGCCTGCTTGGCCGACAGCGGCAACACGTCGTCGCGGGCGATGCCCAGTTGGCGCGCGGTGGTGTCCTGAATCTGGCGGATGGCGTTCTGCACGAAGCTCTCGCCGGCCAGGTCATCCCACAGCACGTCAATCTTGTTCAGTACCGCGTAGAGCGTGGTGTGGCTGTCTTCGCCGAGCTGACGGATGTGGTCCTGCCAGATCGCCATGTCGGAGGCGGTGACACCGGTATCGGCGGCGAGCAGGAAGAGGATCGATTGCGCGCTGGGCAGCATCGACAGGGTCAGCTCCGGCTCGCTGCCCAGGGCGTTCAGGCCGGGCGTATCGAGGATGCGCAGGCCCTGGCGCAGCAGCGGATGGTCGAAGTTGACCAGGGCGTGGCGCCAGGCTGGCACCAGCACGATGCCGGGCTTGTCGCTCGCTTCCAGCATGTCCGGGTGGAAGCCCAGCTGGATCGCCTGCTCCACCGGCAGCGGCTTGGTCTTGGCGACCTGGGCGAAGGCCAGCGCCATGTTGGCCGGATCCGAGGTATCCAGCGGAATGTTCACCCAGTGCCGGGGGATGCGCTTGAACTGCGCCACGCTGGCTTCGGCGACGCGGGTCTCGATGGGCAGCAGGCGGATGTAGGGGCGCTCCGAACGCGGGTCGAAGAACAGCTCGGTGGGGCACATGGTGGTGCGCCCGGCCTGGGAAGGCAGCATGCGCCGGCCATAGCCCGCGAAGAACAGACTGTTGATCAGCTCGGTCTTGCCGCGCGAATACTCGCCGACGAAGGCCAGGGTGATGTGGTCGACGCGTAGCAGGCGCAGGGTGCGTTCGAGGCGGTTCTCGATTTCCGGCGTGTTCAGCCGACTGCGCTCCAGCCAACTGCGATAGCGGGTGATCTCGCGGACCAACTCGCGCTTCCAGGTGACGTAGGCATCGATCTGCTGACTGAGACGTTCCATGCTCATCCGGGCGTTCCTAGGGCTGGCGCGTCCTGCGCGGGGAATGGATGGCGTGGATTATGCGACGGAGCGTAGGAATAGCAATTGGCCTACAGCACATTCCTACTCGTAAGGTCGGCCAAGGTTACCGAGCGGCTATTCCCAGTTCCGCAGGAAGTTTCGTAGGGCGAGGGATGCGCACGCGCTTCTGGCGATTCAGCTCGCCACTTTCCAGTTTCACCGTGCTTTTCGGCACGCCAAAGGCTTTGCCGAGGAAGGCCAGCAAATGGGCGTTGGCCTTGCCTTCGACCGGCGGCGCGGTGAGGCGGATCTTCAGGCGCTCGCCGTGCAGCCCGGCGAACTCGTCGCGGCTCGCCTTGGGCTGCAGGTGGCAGTCGAGGATCAGGTCCTCGCCGTCCCAGTGATAGAACGGCATGCCGTTTACATGAACGGAGAAAGAATCTGCGGCATCCCGGTCATGGCGGCGAGGTTGCCGATCACCAGCATGTCGATCAGTTTCAGCGCGATGAACGCGAAGATCGGCGAGATATCCAGGCCGCCCAGGTTCGGCAGCAGCTTGCGGAACGGCGCCAGGAACGGCTCGCAGATCTGGTTCACCAGCTGGGCGCCGGGGTTGTAGCTGCCCGGGGCGACCCAGGAGAGGATCACGCTGATGATCAGGGCGAAGAAGAAGATCTTCAGGAACAGCGAGGTCACCGCGATGATCGACCACACCAGTAGCTGCAGGATGTAGCCGCCAACACCGTAGCCCATCAGGGTCAGGGTGATGACCATCAGCACCAGCTGGACCAGGATGGCCAGCACCAGCGAGGCGAAGTCGATGCCGCCGAAACCGGGGATGACGCGGCGCAGCGGGTTCAGCAGCGGCTTGGTGGCGCGCACGATGAACTGGCTGAGCGGGTTGTAGAAGTCGGCGCGCACCAGTTGCAGGATGAAGCGCAGCAGCACGATCAGCAGATACAGGCTGCCCAGCGTCTGGATGACATAGATGGCAGCTGTGGAAAGTCCGGTCATTGGGCGGTCCTTGATGAGCGTTGGGCACCGGCGCGCAGGGCCGGGCGAATCGGGCGGTCGGGCAACGACGGCGCTGTAACGCCATACTGTAGGGAATTCATCGTCGCCGGTCGCGTGTAAGTGTGTTTCGTCAGGTGCAAATTCAACCCCGCTTGGGCATCAGGTCGGGGCCGCTGCACGCCGGGTCGGCGGTTCTGCTCAGTCCCAGCAGGGTGAAACCGTTGGACTCCTGGCGGATGCTGACGTAGCGCTGGTTGCCTTCGGCCAATGGCTGCGGGCCGTCCAGCTCGATGTCTACCTGGAAGCGTGTGGGGTCTGCCTTGCAGCCGCGCACCGCGGTGTAGGCCAGGGTGACGTCGGTGCGCTTGTCCAGGCCGATGAGCTCGTCGCGCGCCGCCAGCGTGGCGTCCGCGCCGGCCGGGTCGGCCCAGGCTCGCGCGAGGTCTGTGTCTACCCGCAGCCATTCATCGACGAAGCCGCGGCCATTGGACGCGGCGGGCTGGATGCGCTGGAAGGTTTCACCGTCCTGGCGATAGCGGAAGATGCCCGGGCGGGTCAGCAGGTCGCCGTCCAGGCTGCCGACCTCGGCGCGCCACTCGAAGCCGTCTGGGCGGGCCTTGAGCCGCACTTCGTGTTCATCGCGGACGTAATCATGTTCGGTATGCAGCAGGGTGCGCTGGGCCTGCCCGGCCGTGGCCGGGCGGATCACTTCCACCGCCAGGTGGCTCCAGCGCGAGGTGCACCAGGGGGTGCCGTGCATCAGTGCCAGATCGCCGCTGGGCAGGCGTTCAACCATGAACAGGTCGCCATAGGCGCCGGAGATGTCCTGGTAGGGGCCGCTCTGCCAGTCCAGCGCGCGAACCCAGGTGTCGCCTTCGCGACGGTAGCCCAGCAGCAGGTTGTCGTTGCCGCAGGGGATATCGAAGCCGGCGCTGACCAGCAGCAGCGGGGAGGGCGCGTCGCTGAGGCTGACGGTGAGGGCGTCCTGCTGCTCGGGCATACCGTCGGTGGCCGGCTGCGTTGGGGCGAGCAGGTGTTCGCGCAGGTTCGCCTGCAGGGCGTCCGCGTCCGGGCTGGCCTGGGCGCAGGCGAGATGGGCATCGAATGCGGCGGCGAGGGTCTGCTTGTAGTGCGCGATGGCCTCGCCGAGCGCCGGTGACACGGTGTTGTCGGCGTCGTCGCTGAAACCGGTCTTCATGGCTTGCTGCAGCGCCTGGCGGGCGGCCAGCGCCGACTGGTCGAGGCTCTCCGGCGCCGGGCATTGCGCCGCCTGGGCGGCGGCGCTGGCCAGCAGGAAGCAGACAGCGAGTGGCAGTGCGACCTTCCCTGGCCGCCGGGCAGAGTGCGTCATTGCAATCAGCGGCCCAGTTGTTCGGCCAGCTCGGCGGAGCGGTGGTCGGCGGCACCTAGCGCTTTCTCCACCAGCGCCTCGAAGCCATTGGCCTGGAACGTCTTGATCGCCGCCTCCGTAGTGCCGTTGGGCGATGTCACGCGGCGGCGCAGTTCGGCGGGATCGACATCGCTGGTGGTAGCCATCTGCGCGGCGCCCAGGGCGGTCTGGCGGGCCAGTTGGCCGGCGACTTCGCGGGACAGGCCGAGCTTCTCGCCAGCGGCGGTCATGGCTTCCATCAGCAGGAAGAAGTACGCCGGACCGCTGCCGGAGACTGCGGTGACCGCGTCGATCTGGCGTTCCTCGTCCAGCCACAGGGCGATGCCCACGGCGCTCAGCAGTTGCTGTGCCTGATCACGCTGGGCGGCGCTGACACTGGCGTTGGGGAACAGGCCGCTGGCGCCCAGGCCGACCAGCGCAGGAGTGTTGGGCATGCAGCGGACGATGGCGCGCGGCTGACCGTTCACCTCGCCCAGCCAGCGCTCGAGGCTGGCACAGGGGATGCCTGCGGCGATGGAGACGATCAGCGCGTTCTCGGACAGTGCCGGCGCCAGCGCCAGGCAGACGTCCTTCATGACCTGCGGCTTGACCGCCAGGACCACCACGTCCGCGCCGGCCACGGCGCTGGCGTTGTCGGCGACCACGTCGATGCCGTGCTCGGCGGCGATCTTCGCGCGCTGCTCGGCGCCTGGGTCGCTGGCGCGGATGTCGCCTGCGGCGACGCCCTTGGCGCGCAGGCCACCGATGAGACTGGCGGCCATGTTGCCGGCGCCGATGAAGGCAATGCGGGTGCTGCTCATGGAGTCTCTTCCTTTATTCAGTGCGATGCGCCGTAGTCGCGGGCGCCGAACAGGGCGGTACCGATCCGCACCCAGGTGGCGCCTTCGCCGATGGCGGTTTCGAGGTCATGGCTCATGCCCATGGACAGGGTGTCCAGGCCGAGATTCAGGGCCAGCATCAGCTCGCGCAGGCGGGCGAATGCGGCGTGCTGCGCGGCAACGTCTTCGGTTGGCTCGGGGATGGCCATCAGGCCGCGCAGTTTCAAATGGGGCAATTGCGCCACCGCCTGGGCGAGGGCGGGCAGGTCTTCAGGGGAACAGCCGGATTTGCTGTCTTCGCCGCTGACGTTCACCTGCAGCAATACGTTGAGCGGCGGCAGGTTGGCCGGACGCTGTTCGGAGAGGCGCTGGGCGACCTTCAGGCGATCCACCGAGTGCACCCACTGGAAGTGCTCGGCGATGGGGCGGGTCTTGTTGGACTGGATGGGACCGATGAAATGCCAGGTCAACGGCAGGTCGGCCAGTTCGACCTGCTTGCCGAGGGCTTCCTGCAGGTAGTTCTCGCCGAAATCGGCCAGGCCGCAGGCGAACGCCTTGCGGATGTCGGCGGCGGGTTTGGTCTTGCTCACGGCGAGCAACTGCACCGAATTTGGCGTGCGATTTTTCGCTTGTTCCGCCTCACGGATTCGTACGCGAACCTTTGCAATATTCTCTGCTATCGTGGACATTACCGTCGCTTTTCCGCCCGGCTGCTGCGAGTTCTGCGGCATTCTACCTGCTTGCTCTTGATTGGGGAGTCCCATGGATATTACCGAGCTGCTCGCCTTCAGCGCCAAGCAGGGCGCTTCGGACCTGCACCTCTCGGCCGGTCTGCCGCCGATGATCCGCGTCGACGGCGATGTCCGCCGCATCAACCTGCCGCCGCTTGAGCACAAGCAGGTTCACGCGCTGATCTACGACATCATGAACGACAAGCAGCGCAAGGATTACGAAGAGTTCCTGGAAACCGACTTTTCCTTCGAAGTGCCGGGTGTGGCGCGCTTCCGGGTCAACGCCTTCAACCAGAACCGCGGCGCCGGCGCCGTGTTCCGGACCATTCCCTCCAAGGTCCTGACCATGGAAGACCTGGGAATGGGCGAAGTGTTCAAGCGCGTCTCCGACGTCCCGCGCGGCCTGGTGCTGGTCACCGGCCCGACCGGTTCGGGCAAGTCCACCTCGCTGGCGGCGATGCTCGACTACCTGAACAACACCAAGTACAGCCACATCCTCACCGTCGAAGACCCGATCGAATTCGTCCACGAATCGAAGAAGTGCCTGGTCAACCAGCGCGAGGTACACCGCGACACCCTGGGCTTCAACGAGGCACTGCGCTCGGCCCTGCGTGAAGACCCGGACATCATCCTGGTGGGCGAGATGCGCGACCTGGAGACCATCCGCCTGGCGCTGACCGCCGCGGAAACCGGCCACCTGGTGTTCGGCACCCTGCACACCACCTCCGCGGCCAAGACCATCGACCGGATCGTCGATGTGTTCCCCGCCGAGGAGAAGTCCATGGTTCGCTCCATGCTGTCCGAATCCCTGCAGGCGGTGATCTCCCAGACGCTGCTGAAGAAGATCGGCGGCGGCCGTGTCGCGGCCCACGAGATCATGATCGGCACCCCGGCGATCCGTAACCTGATCCGCGAGGACAAGGTCGCGCAGATGTATTCCTCCATCCAGACTGGCGGCGCGCTGGGCATGCAGACCCTGGACATGTGCCTGAAGGGGCTCGTCGCCAAGGGCTTGGTCACCCGCGATTCGGCGAAAGAAAAAGCCAAGATCCCGGAAAACTTCTAATCCACCGGGCCGTTCCCGGCCCGGCGCACGGAGCGCGCCACACGCACTCGCTTCGTGATCCGACAGCACTGTCGCAGTCAGCGTGAACCTGGCGAGAACGAACATGGAATTCGAGAAGCTGTTGCGCCTCATGGTGGAAAAGGGTGCCTCCGACCTCTTCATCACGGCCGGCGTGCCCCCGTCGATGAAGGTCAACGGCAAGGTGTTGCCCGTCACCAAGACCGCGCTGTCGCCGGAGCAGACCCGCGAAACCGTCCTCTCGGTGATGAATGAGCAGCAGCGCCGCGACTTCGCCGAAAACCACGAGTGCAACTTCGCCATCAGCGCGCGTGGTATCGGCCGTTTCCGGGTCAGCGCGTTCTACCAGCGCAACCTGGTGGGCATGGTGCTGCGTCGCATCGAGACCACCATCCCGACCATCGAAGACCTGAAACTGCCGGAAATCCTCAAGAAACTGGCGATGACCAAGCGCGGCCTGGTGATCTTCGTCGGCGCCACCGGCACCGGTAAGTCCACCTCGCTGGCGGCGATGATCGGCTACCGCAACAAGAACTCCACCGGGCACATCATCTCCATCGAAGACCCCATCGAGTACATCCACCAGCACCAGGGCTGCATCGTCACCCAGCGCGAGGTGGGCCTGGATACCGATACCTTCGAAGTCGCCCTGAAGAACACCCTGCGCCAGGCGCCGGACGTGATCATGATCGGCGAGGTGCGCTCGCGCGAGACCATGGACCACGCCGTGGCCTTCGCCGAAACCGGCCACCTGTGCCTGGCGACCCTGCACGCCAACAACGCCAACCAGGCGCTGGAGCGGATCATCCACTTCTTCCCGGCTGACCGTCATGGCCAGGTATGGATGGACCTCTCGCTCAACCTCAAGGCCATCGTCGCCCAGCAACTGGTGCCGACCCCGGACGGCAAGGGCCGCCGCGCGGTGATCGAGGTGCTGCTGAACACCCCGCTGGCCGCCGACCTGATCCGCAAGGGCGAGGTCCACGAGCTCAAGCCGCTGATGAAGCGCTCCACCGAGCAGGGCATGCAGACCTTCGACCAGGCCCTGTACCAGCTCTACACCCAAGGCGAGATCACCTACGAAGATGCGCTGGCCTACGCCGACTCGGCGAACGACCTGCGCCTGATGATCAAGCTGGGTTCGGAGACCGACGCCGACCACCTGACCACGATGACCCAGGGCCTGACCCTGGAGCTCAGCGACGACGACCCCAACCGCCGCTTCCGCTGACTTGAAGAGCCCGCCCAGTGCGGGCTTTTCGTTTATTCTGGCTGCCAACTATCGCAACGGGAGAAAGGCATGTCCGCCAACCCTGATACCCACAGCAAGGTCATCGGCTACCTGCTGTGGATCTTCGGCTTCACCGGTTCGCACCGCTTCTACTATGGCCGGCCGATCACCGGGACCATCTGGTTCTTCACTCTTGGCCTGTTCTTCATCGGCTGGATCATCGACCTGTTCCTCATCCCCTCCATGGATGACGCGGCGGACCAGCGCTACCGCGCCGGCGGCATCGACTACAACGTCGCCTGGATCCTGCTGACCTTCCTCGGCGTGCTCGGCGTGCACCGCATGTACATGGGCAAGTGGATCACCGGGATCATCTACCTGTTCACCGGCGGGCTGTTCCTGGTCGGCGTGCTGTACGACTTCTGGACGCTGAACAGCCAGATTTCCGAGCGCAACGGGCCACAGCGGATCTGACCCCACACCGCCATTGCTTTTGTAGGAGCGGACCTTGTCCGCGAAAACTCCGCATCGCACCGGAGATCATCGCGAACAAGGTCCGCTCCTGCGAAAAGCCGCATCGCTCTCTTTCGTCGCGCCGCCTGGCGCGAGCTCTGCCTCCCGCCTAAGGTCAGGAGGACAGTAGCAGGCGCCGCCGGGCGATCCCCATGGCGCCCAGAAGGAGTGGCTGCCATGAGCAACGAATCCCGCCCCGCCGTACTCGACCTGATCGGCAATACCCCCATGGTCCGCGTCACGCGCTTCGATACCGGACCCTGCACCCTGTTCCTCAAGCTCGAATCACAGAATCCCGGCGGCTCCATCAAGGACCGCATCGGCGTCGCCATGATCGAGGCCGCCGAGCGTGACGGCCGGCTCAAGCCCGGCGGCGTGATAGTCGAAGCCACCGCCGGCAATACGGGTTTGGGCCTGGCGCTGGTGGGCCGCGCCAAAGGCTATCGCGTGGTACTGGTGGTGCCGGACAAGATGTCCACCGAGAAGGTGCTGCACCTGCGTGCCATGGGCGCCGAGGTGCACATCACCCGCTCCGATGTCGGCAAGGGGCACCCCGAGTATTACCAGGACGTCGCCGCGCGTCTGGCCAAGGACCTGCCGAATGCGTTCTTCGCCGACCAGTTCAACAACCCCGCCAACCCACTGGCCCACGAGACCGGCACCGCCCCGGAAATCTGGGCGCAGACCGGCCATGACCTGGACGCCGTGGTGGTCGGCGTCGGTTCCGCCGGCACCCTGACCGGCCTGACCCGGTTCTTCCAGAAGGTCCAGCCGGACCTGGAAATGGTCCTGGCCGACCCGGTGGGCTCGATCATGGCCGAGTACTCGCGCTCCGGCGCTATCGGCACGCCCGGCTCCTGGGCGGTGGAAGGTATTGGCGAGGACTTCGTGCCCTCGATTGCCGACCTTTCCAGCGTGCGCCACGCCTATTCCATCAGCGACGAGGAAAGCTTCAGCACCGCCCGCGAGCTGCTGCGCAACGAAGGCATCGCCGCCGGTTCGTCCACCGGCACGCTGCTGGCCGCCGCGCTGCGTTTCTGTCGTGAGCAGACCGAGCCCAAGCGCGTGGTCAGCCTGGTCTGCGACACCGGCACACGCTACCTCTCAAAGATCTACAACGACCAGTGGATGACCGATCAGGGGCTGCTGCAGCGCAAGCGCTACGGCGACCTGCGCGACATCGTCGCGCGGCGCTTCGAGGAGGGTCGGGTGGTCAGCGTCGGCCCCGGCGACACCCTGCTCACTGCCTTCCAGCGCATGCGCCTGGCGGACATCTCACAGCTCCCCGTGCTCGACGGCCAGCGCCTGGTCGGCGTCATCGACGAGTCCGACATCCTGCTGGGCGTACATGACGACCCGGCGCATTTCCGCAGCGACGTCGCCAGCGCCATGAGCACCGCTCCGGAAACCCTGGCGCCGGGCGCCAGCCTCAAGGAGCTCGAAGCCGTGCTCGCGCGCGGACTGGTGGCGATCATCGCCGACGCCTCGGGCTTCCACGGCCTGATTACCCGATTCGACCTGCTCAACCATCTACGGAGGACCCTCGCATGAGCCAGCACGACGACCGCCTCGGTTTCGCCACCCGCGTGATCCACGCCGGGCAGGAGCCGGACCCTTCCACCGGGGCGATCATGCCGCCGATCTACGCCAACTCCACCTACCGGCAGGACAGCCCCGGCGTGCACAAGGGCCTGGACTATGGCCGCTCGCACAACCCCACGCGCTGGGCGCTGGAGCGCTGCGTGGCGGACCTGGAAGGTGGTAGCAAGGCGTTCGCCTTCGCCTCGGGGCTGGCCGCCATCTCGGCGGTGCTGGAGCTGCTCGACGCCGGCTCGCATATTATTTCCGGCAACGACCTGTACGGCGGCACCTTCCGCCTGTTCGAGCGGGTGCGCAGGCGCAGTGCCGGGCATGACTTCCACTTCGCCGACCTGTCCCAGCCCGGCGCGCTGGAAGCGGCACTCACCGACCAGACGCGCATGGTCTGGGTGGAAACCCCGAGCAACCCGCTGCTGCGCCTGACCGATCTGGCCGCCATCGCCCGCATCTGCCGCGAGCGCGGCATCCTCTGCGTGGCCGACAATACCTTCGCCAGCCCGTGGATCCAGCGGCCGCTGGAGCTGGGCTTCGACATCGTGGTGCACTCCACGACCAAGTACCTCAATGGCCACTCCGACGTCATCGGCGGCATCGCCATCGTCGGCGACAACCCCGACCTCGCCGAGCGCGTGGGTTTCCTGCAGAACTCGGTGGGCGCCATCGCCGGGCCGTTCGACGCCTTCCTCACCCTGCGCGGCGTGAAGACCCTGGCGCTGCGCATGGAGCGGCACTGCGCGAACGCCCTCGACCTGGCGAAATGGCTGGAACAGCAGCCGCAGGTGAAGCGCGTCTACTACCCCGGCCTGGCCTCGCACCCGCAACATGAGCTGGCGCGCAAACAGATGAAGGGCTTCGGCGGGATGATCTCGCTGGACCTGGATACCGACCTGGCCGGCTCGCGGCGCTTCCTGGAAAACGTCCAGCTGTTCGCCCTGGCGGAGAGCCTGGGCGGCGTGGAAAGCCTGATCGAGCACCCGGCGATCATGACCCACGCCAGCATCCCGCCGGAGAACCGCGCGGCGCTGGGGATTGGTGATTCGCTGATCCGGCTCTCGGTGGGGGTGGAAGACGTGGAGGACCTGCGCGCCGATTTGGCCAAGGCCCTGGCGATGATCTGATCCTTTCTGAGATATCCAGCTGCCTGTGAACCCCCTATCCGCGCCGAACTGTCCCCTCTCCCTTCAGGGGGAGGGCTAGGGAGGGGGAGCGTGGCCCACGGTGGAGTTGTTTGGCAGTTCTACTCTCTCCCCAACCCTCTCCCTGAAGGGAGAGGGAGCTGCTCCTCTGCAGATGGCGGACTGTTGCGTCGTCATGAAAAAGCCCGCCAATCGGCGGGCTTTTTCATGGAGCGGTGAAGCGTCAGACCGCGTGGACGATATGCCCGTCCACCAGGGTGCAGCGCACCACGCCCGGCAGGCAGTGGCCGAGGAACGGGCAGTTCTGGCCGCGGGAGTGCCAGGTCTCGCCCGCCAGGGTCTGGCCGTCGGCTTCGAACAGCACCACGTCGGCGGCTGCGCCGATCGCCAGCTTGCCGGCCGGCAGGCGCAGGGCGGCGGCCGGGCCGCTGGACAGGCGCGCCAGCAGGGTCGGCAGGTCGAGCAGGCCGTCCTGCACCAGCGTCATGGCCAGCGGCAGCAGCAGTTCGACGCTGCTGATACCCGGATCGGTCGCAGCGAACGGGGCGTTCTTCGCGTCCTGCTCGTGGGGCTGGTGATGGCTGGCGATGGCCTGGATCACGCCGCTCTTCACCGCTTCGCGCAGGGCCTCGCGGTCCTTGTGCGAGCGCAGCGGCGGCTGCACGTGGTAGAGGCTGGAGAAGTCCGCCAGGGCTTCGTCGGTCAGGATCAGCTGGTAAAGCGCCACGTCGGCGGTCACCGGCAGGCCGCGGGCCTGGGCCTGGGCGATCAGCTCGACGCCGCGGGCGCTGGTCAACTGGCTGAAGTGCGCGCGTACGCCGGACTGTTCCACCAGCAGCAGGTTGCGCGCCAGAGCCACGGTTTCGGCGGTTTCCGGGATGCCGGCCAGGCCACGGAAGCTGGCGGTCGGGCCTTCGTGGGCGAGTCCGCCTTCGGCCAGCTCATGGTCCTGGGAGGTGAAGATCACGGTGAGGTCGAAGGTCGCCGCGTATTCCAGCGAACGCAGCAGCACGCGGTTGCTCGCCATTGGCGCCAGGCCGTTGGTGAAGGCCACGCAGCCGGCGTCGCTCAGGGCGACCAGCTCGGACAGCTGTTCGCCGCCCAGCCCCTTGGTCAGCGCGCCGATGGGGAAGACCTTGGCGTTGCCGGCCTCGCGGGCGCGGTCAAGGATCAGCTCGGCGACGGCGGAGGTGTCCAGCACCGGCTTGGTCTGCGGCGGGAAGCACAGGCTGGTGACGCCACCGGCAGCGGCGGCGCGGGTTTCGCTTTCGATGCTGCCCTTGCGGCTGTAGCCCGGCTCGCGCAGGGCGACGCTCAGGTCGACCAGGCCGGGCGCGGCGATCAGGCCGGCGGCGTCGATTTCCTGGGCGGCATGGAAGTCAGCGGGGGCATCGCCGATGGCGATGATGCGCCCGGCCTCGATGTGCAGGTCGCAGACCTTGTCCAGGCCGCTGGCGGGGTCGATCAGGTGGGCGCCACGAATACTGACGGTCATTGCGCGTCCTCCTGTTCCAGCTGTCGTTGGGCGTTCTGGCCGCTCATGGCCATGGACAGCACGGCCATGCGGATGGCGATGCCGTAGGTGACCTGGTTGAGGATCACCGACTGTTCGCCGTCGGCCACGGCGGAGTCGATCTCCACGCCGCGGTTGATCGGGCCGGGGTGCATGACGATGGCGTCGGGCTTGGCCAGCTTCAGGCGCTTCTGGGTCAGGCCGTAGAGCTTGAAGAACTCGCCTTCGCTGGGCAGCAGGCCGCCGGCCATGCGCTCGCGCTGCAGGCGCAGCATGATCACCACGTCGACGTCCTTCAGGCCTTCGTCGGCGTTGGTGTAGACCTTCACCCCGTACTGCTCTTCCAGGCCTACCGGCAGCAGGGTGCGCGGGGCGATGACACGGATGTCCGGGCAGCCGAGGGTTTTCAGCGCCAGCATGTCGGAGCGCGCCACCCGCGAGTGCAGGATGTCGCCGACGATGGCCACCGAGAGGTTCTCGAAGCTGCCCTTGTGGCGGCGGATGGTGAGCATGTCGAGCATGCCCTGGGTCGGGTGGCCGTGGCGGCCATCGCCGCCGTTGATCACGGCGACGTTGGGGCTGACGTGCTCGGCGATGAAGTGCGCGGCACCCGAGTCGCTGTGACGCACAACGAACATGTCGGCGGCCATGGCCTCCAGGTTGCGCAGGGTGTCGGTGAGCGTCTCGCCCTTGCTGGTCGAGGAAGTCGACACGTTCAGCGAGATGACGTCGGCGGACAGGCGCTGGGCGGCCAGCTCGAAGGTGGTGCGGGTGCGCGTGGAGTTCTCGAAGAACACGTTGCACACGGTCTTGCCGCGCAGCAGCGGGACTTTCTTCACCGCGCGGGCGCCGACCTCGAGGAAGGAGTCGGCGGTGTCGAGGATTTCAGTCAGCAGTTCGCGGGACAACCCGTCGAGCGAGAGGAAGTGGCGCAGCTGGCCCAGGTCGTTGAGCTGCAGCGGGCGCTTGGCGTCGGTCGGCATGTGGCAGGCCCTGAAAGTTGGTGGTGGAGGTCCGGGCGCGCGAAGTTACAGCGCGGTGCTGAGAAGCGTGCGCTCGAGGACAAGTGGTGCGGGACCGCGCAATTTTACCCGCTCGTTGGGTGCCAATGACAGGGTTTCGCCGACCACATCCGGGCGAATCGGCAGCTCGCGCTTGTTCAGGTCGACCAGGCTGACCAGGGTCACGCTGGCCGGGCGGCCGTAGTCGAACAGCTCGTTCAGCGCGGCGCGGATGGTCCGGCCGCTCATCAGCACGTCGTCCACCAGGATCAGGTGCTGGCCGTCGATCTCGAAGGGCAGTTCCGACGGACGGACCTGCGGATGCAGCCCGCTGCGGGTGAAGTCGTCGCGGTAGAAGGAGACGTCGAGGATGCCGAGGATCTCGTCGCTGCCCAGTGCCTTGAGCAGTTCCTGGGCGACCCAGATGCCCCCGGTGTGGATGCCGACGAAGCGTGGCGAGTCGATGCCGCGCTGCGCGAGGTAGTTGCGCAGGTCGGTGGCCATGCGGGGAATGAGTTCGGCGGGGCTTGGCAGGGTCATGACGTCTCCGGTTCGGTTGGCGAGGCCACCCGGCTCGGGCGGCCATCGGGGCGGACCGTTCCGGGAAGGAGTGGTCCGGCAAGCTTAGCGGCTTTGGCTCCCTGGACGCTGCCATAGGTCAAGGGTGCTCTGCCGCAGGTCAAGCAGGGGCGTTCTCCGCCAGCCAGCCCTCCAGCAGCAGGGCGGCGGCCAGGGCGTCCACCGGACGCTCGCGGTAGCCGCCCGTCTGGCCCTGGGCCAGGCGTTCGCCCTTGGCGGCATAGGTCGTCAGGCGTTCGTCGTGGGTGTGCACCGGCAGGTTGTAGCGGCCATTCAGGCGGCGGGCAAACTTTTCCGCGCGCTCGCTCATCTCGCTGGGGGTGCCATCCATGTTCAGCGGCAGGCCGACGACGATGGCGTCGGGTTGCCACTCCTTGATCAGCGCTTCCACACGGTTCCAGTCCGGCACGCCGTTCTGCGCCTTGAGCACGCAGAGTTCGCGGGCCTGGCCGGTGATGGCCTGGCCGACGGCGACGCCGATCTGCTTGGTGCCGTAGTCGAAGCCCAGGAGCAGGCGCAGGGGTTTGCTGCTGCTCATTCAGGCGTGCCCGGCCTGGGCGGTGAGCAGGCTGAGGTTGATCCCCAGGCGCTCCGCGGCCGCCGACAGGCGCTGTTCGGTCGGCACTTCGAAGAGCACCGCAGGGTCTGCCGGGCAGGTCAGCCAGGCGTTGTCGGCCAGCTCGGCTTCCAGTTGGCCGGCTTCCCAGCCCGCGTAGCCGAGGGTGATCAGGTGCTGCGCCGGGCCGCTGCCATCGGCAATGGCGAACAGCACGTCCTGGGAGGTGGACAGCGACAGCTCGCCCAGCTCCAGAGTGGCCTGGTAGCTGCGTCCGGCGGGGTGCAGGACGAAGCCGCGATCGGTCTGTACCGGCCCGCCGGTATAGATGGTCACGCCCTGGCAGCGTACCGGCGGCAGTTCGTCCGGGCGCAGCTGTTCGAGGACGTCGGCAAGGCTCAGGCCGCTGGGGCGATTGATGATTAGTCCCATGGCGCCCTGCTCGTTGTGTTCCACGAGGTAGGTGACGGTCTGGGCAAAGTTGGAGTCCGCCATGTGCGGCATGGCGATCAGGAAATGGTGCTTGAGGTAGCTGACGGCTGTGCTTTTCATGCCGGCTAGTTTCAGGCCTGGGGGCCAAAGGGACAAGACTTGAAAGCGTCAGCTCATGCCATCGGGCGCGCCTGATCAGTTGCTGGACAGGCGGTCGCCGCGTTCGAAGCGCCAGGTGCGGATGATTTCCAGGCGGTCGATATCGTTCAGATCTCCGGAGAAGGGGGCGAACGGCGCGGCCAGGCGGACGATGCGCTGGGCGGCCTGGTCGAGCAGGGGCTGGCCGGAGGATTCCAGTACCTGCACTTCATACAGGGAGCCGTCGCGGTTGATCGACACCAGCAGCCGCAGGCTGCCGTAGATGCGCTGGCGGCGGGCCTCGTCCGGGTAGTTGAGGTTGCCTATGCGCTCGATCTTCTTGCGCCATTCCTCTTTATACCAGGCGCCCTTGTCGCGCATGGTCGAGGCGGCGCTCAGGCGGTGGATGCGCGGGCGCTTGGCGTAGGCCTGCTGCTCGCGGGCGAGGTCGGCTTCGAGGCTGGAGATTTCCGCCGAGAGCTGGCTGGAATCGAACTGCGGCGCAGGCTTGGCGACGGTCTCGGCCTTGGGCGTCTGCTGCTTGGTCTGCACCTTGTCCGGGCGCGGGGTGCGGGTGGCGACGGCGGCCTTGGGCGCTTCCGGGCTCTTGGCCTGGCGCGGGGTGGTTGGCGGGGCGACCTTCTTGACTTCGGTGTCCTGGAACGGCGCCTGCTCGGTGGTCTTGGGGATCGCCTTGTGTTCCAGGGTGCCGCTGCCCTGCTGGTGCATCTGTGCGAGGTAGTCCGCCTTTTCGGGCGCCTTCTCGCTCTTGAAGCTGGCCAGGGTGATTTCCAGGGTTTTGCTCAGTTGGCTGGACATCGGCATGGTGAAGCCCACGCCGAGCAGCACGGCCACGTGCAGGATGGCCGCAATGAACAGGGTGAAACCCAGCCGATCCGCCGGGCGTACGCCGGAGGACACGGGGAAGTCGGGATGGGTTGCAGCGTTCATTGCGGGTCACTAGGCCAAAGTGGGCGAGAGTCTGCCGACGAGGCTTATAAAAGTCTATGACGCACTGCGCGCCTTGAGCTTTTCGTCGATGACTGTCATCAACCGCTCGCCGATGCGGGTGTCGTAGGCTGCATCGATCTCGCGGATGCAGGTCGGGCTGGTGACGTTGATCTCGGTGAGGTTTTCGCCGATCACATCCAGGCCGACGAACAGCAGGCCGCGTTTGCGCAGTTCCGGGCCGACCTGGGCGGCGATCCAGCGATCACGCTCGGTCAGCGGCTGGGCCACGCCACGACCGCCGGCGGCGAGGTTGCCGCGGGTCTCGCCCTGGGCGGGGATGCGCGCCAGGCAGTATTCCACCGGCTCGCCGTCGATCATCAGGATGCGTTTGTCGCCGTCCTTGATGGCCGGCAGGTAACGCTGCGCCATGACCTGTTCCTGGCCGTGACGGGTCAGGGTCTCGAGGATCACCGAGAGGTTCGGGTCGCCTTCGCGGTGGCGGAAGATCATCGATCCGCCCATGCCGTCCAGGGGTTTGAGAATGATGTCACGATGCTCCGCGGCGAATTCGCGGAGAATGTCGGACCGGCGGCTCACCACTGTCGGGGGCGCACATTGTGGGAACAGGGTGGCGAAGTACTTCTCGTTGCAGTCGCGCAGGCTCTGCGGGCGGTTCACTACCAGGGTGCCGGCGGCTTCGGCCTGTTCCAGCAGGTAGGTGGAGTAGACGAACTCGTTGTCGAAGGGCGGGTCCTTGCGCATCAGGATCACGTCCAGGTCCGACAGCGGCTGGTCGACTTCATCTTCCAGTTCGAACCAGTGGGCCGGGTCGTAGAAGACCTTCAGCGGGCGCATGCGGCCACGGGCCACGTTCTCTTTCTGGTAAAGGTCCTGCTGCTCCATATAGAACAGCTGCCATCCACGGGCCTGGGCAGCCAGCAGCATGGCCAGCGAGCTGTCCTTCTTGAAACTGATCTGCGCGATGGGGTCCATCACGATCCCGAGGCGTACGCTCATGGGATGTCCTCTATAAAAAGGGCTGATAGCCGCGGTCTGAACCGCTGGCGGAAAAGGCTGAAAAAAGGAAGCTCAGGGTGGCGCTGGATGTGCGCTCGGTCAAGGAAAAAGCCTACGTGATCGGGGTCTTATGGTTTGATTTTGCGCGCCGTGGTAAAGATTCAGACGATTGTGGTAAAAGGTCTCCACGATTGGGTCGCAGCCCGACGGTGGCAGGGCGCATGCGCACTGATATAAAAAGCGGAAAAAACGATTCACCGAGATGGTAAGGGCGAACATGGAACAGCATTCCGACGGTTTGAAAGTAATGGTGATCGACGACTCCAAGACGATTCGTCGCACCGCCGAAACCCTGCTGAAGAAAGTCGGCTGCGATGTCATCACAGCCATCGACGGTTTCGACGCTCTGGCCAAGATCGCCGATACCCATCCCAGCATCATCTTCGTCGATATCATGATGCCGCGCCTGGATGGCTACCAGACCTGCGCCCTGATCAAGAACAACAGTGCCTTCAAATCCACGCCGGTGATCATGCTGTCCTCCAAGGACGGCCTGTTCGACAAGGCCAAGGGTCGCATCGTCGGTTCCGACCAGTACCTCACCAAGCCCTTCAGCAAGGAAGAGCTGCTCGGCGCGATCAAGACCCATGTGCCCGACTTCACCCCGGTGGAGCACGCTTCCTGAAGTCCGGCCCAGCGCCGGTGACGCCTATTCCGTATGGGGACCACAATGGCTCGAATTCTGATTGTTGATGACTCGCCGACCGAGATGTACAAGCTGACCGCGATGCTGGAGAAGCACTCGCACCAGGTACTCAAGGCCGAAAACGGCGCCGATGGCGTGGCCCTGGCTCGCCAGGAAAAGCCGGACGTCGTCCTGATGGACATTGTCATGCCCGGCCTGAACGGCTTCCAGGCGACTCGCCAGCTGTCCAAGGACCCGGAGACCAGCGGCATTCCGGTGATCATCGTCACCACCAAGGATCAGGAGACCGACAAGGTCTGGGGCAAGCGCCAGGGCGCGCGCGACTACCTGACCAAGCCGGTGGACGAAGACACACTGCTCAAGACCATCAATTCGGTGCTGGCCGGCTGATCAGCCTGCCTGCACGTACCGAACATAATTATTAGAGAAGGCCAGGGCCGGCATGGCGGAAGTCCAGAGTCCTTTCGAGGTTCTCGTCCAGATCGATCAGCGCTGTCGTCAGCTGGCCGCGGGTTTGCCTGCGCAGCGCGAGATGGTGCAGAGCTGGAACGGCATCGGCTTCCGCATGGCTGGGCGTCTGTTCGTGGCGCCCATGGGGGAGGTTGGCGAGGTTCTTCACGAGCCGCGCTACACACTGTTGCCCGGCGTCCGTGACTGGGTGAAGGGGGTCGCCAACGTGCGCGGCCGCCTGTTGCCGATCATGGACCTGTGCGGCTTCCTCGGCGCGGACTTGTCACCTCTGCGCAAACAGCGGCGCGTGCTGGTGGTGGAACATCAGGAAGTCTTCGCCGGCCTCATCGTCGATGAGGTATTCGGCATGCAGCACTTCCCGGTGGATACCTTCTCCGAACAGTTGCCGCCCCTCGAAGCGGTTCTGCAGCCCTTTATTCATGGCGTCTTCAATCGCGAACAGCCCTGGCTCGTGTTCAGCCCGCATGCGTTGGCTCAGCACCCGGCGTTCCTGGATGTCGCCAGTTAGTTTTTGACCGGTTGGGCCGGCTCGTCCGGCCCTTGTTGTGACATGGAAACCGTAAATCGTGGTGGGTCCAGGCGGGGGCCGAATATGAAAAATACAAAGGCAGGCAGTCTTTTTTCGGGCGCGCGCAGCAGCTCGCTGATCCTCGGACTCTTCGTGGTCCTGATCGTGGCGATCGTCTTGCTGTTCGCCAACTTCGCTTACCTCAACACCCAGTCGAACCACGACAAACAGTACATCGGCCACGCCGGCGAGCTGCGGGTGCTGTCCCAGCGTATCGCCAAGAACGCCACGGAAGCGGCGGCGGGCAAGGGCGAGGCGTTCAAGCTCCTGAAGGAAGCGCGCAACGACTTCGAGAAGCGCTGGAACATCCTTTCCAACGGTGACGAGAGTACCGGCCTGCCGCCGAGCCCGACTGCGGTACAACCGCAGATGGCGGAAGTACAGAAAGACTGGGATACCCTGCGCAAGAACGCCGACTCCATCCTCGCCAGCGAACAGACCGTACTGTCCCTGCACCAGGTGGCCGCGACCCTCGCCGAAACCATCCCGCAGCTGCAGGTGGAGTACGAAGAGGTCGTCGACATCCTGCTGGAGAACGGCGCCCCGGCCGACCAGGTCGCGGTAGCCCAGCGCCAGTCGCTGCTCGCCGAACGTATCCTCGGCTCGGTGAACAAGGTGCTCGCCGGTGACGAGAACTCCGTGCAGGCCGCCGACAGCTTCGGCCGTGACGCCAGCCTCTTCGGTCGCGTATTGAAGGGCATGAAGGAAGGCAACGCGGCGATGAGCATCTCCAAGGTGACCAACGCCGAAGCGGTGGACCGCCTCAACGAGATTTCCGAGCTGTTCGAATTCGTTTCCGGCTCGGTGGACGAGATCCTCGAGACCTCCCCGGAACTGTTCCAGGTGCGTGAAGCCGCCAACACCATCTTCGGTGGCTCGCAGACCCTGCTGGACAAGGCTTCCAACCTGGCCAACGGCTTCGAGAACCTGGCCGAAGGCCGTGTGTTCAACCAGGTCGCCAGCGCCGCGCTGGGCATCATCGCCCTGGGCGCGATCATCCTCATCGGCCTGGTGATGGTGCGTGAAACCAACCGCCGTCTGGCCGAGACCGCCGAGAAGAACGAACGTAACCAGGCGGCGATTCTGCGACTGCTCGACGAAATCGCCGACCTCGCCGACGGTGACCTGACGGTGGCCGCGACCGTGACCGAGGACTTCACCGGTGCGATCGCGGACTCCATCAACTACTCCATCGACCAGCTCCGAGAGCTGGTGGAAACCATCAACCTGACCGCCGTGCAGGTGGCCGCCGCCGCCCAGGAAACCCAGGCCACCGCCATGCACCTGGCCGAGGCTTCCGAGCACCAGGCCCAGGAAATCGCCGGCGCCTCCGCCGCGATCAACGAAATGGCCGTGTCCATTGACCAGGTATCGGCGAACGCCTCCGAGTCCTCGGCGGTAGCGGAACGTTCCGTAGCCATCGCCAACAAGGGCAACGAAGTGGTGCACAACACCATCACCGGCATGGACAACATCCGTGAGCAGATCCAGGACACCTCGAAGCGGATCAAGCGCCTCGGTGAATCGTCCCAGGAGATCGGTGACATCGTAAGCCTGATCAACGACATTGCCGACCAGACCAACATCCTCGCACTGAACGCCGCGATCCAGGCGTCCATGGCGGGCGACGCGGGCCGCGGCTTCGCCGTGGTAGCGGACGAAGTACAGCGCCTGGCGGAACGTTCCTCCGCTGCTACCAAGCAGATCGAGGCGCTGGTGAAGACCATTCAGACCGACACCAACGAAGCGGTGATCTCGATGGAACAGACCACCTCCGAGGTGGTTCGCGGTGCTCGCCTGGCGCAGGACGCCGGTGTGTCCCTGGAAGAGATCGAGAAGGTATCCAAGACGCTGGCAGCGTTGATCCAGAACATTTCCAACGCCGCCCGTCAGCAGGCCTCCTCCGCTGGCCACATTTCCAACACCATGAACGTGATCCAGGAGATCACCTCGCAAACCTCCGCCGGTACCACCGCCACGGCGCGCAGCATTGGTAACCTGGCCAAGATGGCCGGCGAGATGCGCCACTCCGTATCCGGCTTCAAACTGCCGGACATCGCGGAACAGGCCTGAGCAGAGGAGGTGCGCTGCTCCTGGCGGGGTAGCGCACGACAGTCTTGAGCGAGGGGCGCGACATGCAGGCAAGTGGCGTCTGGTCGTTGCAGCCGTTGGCCGACATGTCGGCCGCGGAATTCCGCGACTGGCAGGCACTGTTGGAAGATCGGACTGGCGTCGTCGTCAGCGAGCAACGCCGCGCCTTCCTGCAGACCAGCCTGGGCGCGCGGATGCGCGAACTGGGCATCGCCGACTACGGCAGCTATTACCGGCAGGTCACCGACGGCCCGCGTGGCGCCGTCGAGTGGTCGAACCTGCTGGACCGCCTCACCGTTCAGGAAACCCGTTTCTTTCGTCACAAGGCCTCCTTCGAGGTGCTGGAAAGCTACCTTAACCAGCGCCTGGAACAGGTCGGCCCGCGCCGGCCGCTGGCCTTGTGGAGCGTTGGTTGTTCCAGCGGCGAGGAGCCTTATTCCCTTGCCATGGTGACGGCCCAGGTACTGGATAACGCTGGGCTCGCGCCGTTGTTCGGCGTGACCGGCACCGACATCAGCCTCAGCGCCCTCAACCGGGCGCGTGAGGCGAGCTACGCGGCACGCAAGCTGGACGATATCGCTCCGGAACTGGCCACGCGCTACTTCAGCGCGCAGGATGACGGTCGATACCGTGTGATACCCGATCTCGCCGAGCGCGTCTGTTGCGCCCGGCTGAATGTGCTGGAACTGGCCAAGGCGCCAATGTCCGGCATGGACGTGATTTTTTGCCAGAACCTGCTGATCTATTTCCGCCGCTGGCGGCGGCGGGAAATCCTCAATCGCCTGGCCGAGCGCCTGGCGCCTGGGGGACTGCTGGTGATCGGAGTGGGTGAAGTAGCCGATTGGCACCACCCGCTGCTCGAACCGGTCGCCGATGAGCGCGTTCTGGCCTTTACCCGGAAGGGATGACACAGACACATGAGTGGAGTGGCTATGGGTGATCGGCACGACTATGTCGCCCTGGAATGGGTAAAAGGCGAGATTGCCGAAACGCTCAAGCAGGCGCGGCAAGCCCTCGAATCCTACGTCGAGAATCCCCAGGACCCGACGCGGATGGGCTTTTGCCTGGCCTATATCCACCAGGTGCGTGGCACCCTGCAGATGGTGGAGTTCTACGGCGCGGCACTGCTCGCCGAAGAAATGGAGTACCTGGCCCAGGCCCTGATCGATGGCAGCGCCTCCAGCCAGAGCGAAGCGCTGGAAGTGCTGATGCAGGCCATCCTGCAACTGCCGGCGTACCTGGAGCGCATCCAGAGCGCCCGCCGCGACCTGCCGATGGTCGTGCTGCCGCTGCTCAACGACCTGCGCACCGCCCGCGGCGAGAAGCTGCTGTCGGAAACCAGTCTGTTCTCCCCTGATCTCACCCAGTCCTCGCCGGTATTGCCGGTGGACGCCCTGGCGCGCCTGCGCACCGCAGAGCTGCCGGCACTGCTGCGCAAGCTGCGGCAGATGCTGCAGGTTGCCCTGGTCGGCGTTATCCGCAACCAGGACCTGCCGACCAATCTGGGGTACCTCGCGCGCGTCTTCGCCCGCCTCGAGTCCCTGTGCAAGGACGCCCCGCTGGGCCGCCTGTGGGTGATCGCCTCGGCGATGATCGAAGGCCTGGCCAACGGCAGCATCGCCAACGGCACCTCCGTGCGTAACCTGCTGCGCCAGGTCGACCGCGAGTTCAAGCGCCTGGTCGACCAGGGCGCCGACGCCATGAACCAGCCGGCGCCGGACGAACTGATCAAGAACCTGCTGTTCTACGTGGCCAAGGCCTCCGACCAGTCGCCGCGCGTGCGTGCGGTGAAGGACGAGTACCGCCTCGACGACGCCCTGCCGGGCGAAGCCCTGGTGGACGAAGAGCGCGCCCGCCTGGCCGGCCCCGACCGTGACGCCATGCGTTCGGTCGTCGGCGCGCTGTGCGAGGAACTGGTGCGGGTCAAGGACAGCCTCGACCTCTTCGTGCGCAGCGACCGCAGCGCGGTGAACGAACTGGGCAGCCTGCTCGCGCCGCTCAAGCAGATCGCCGATACCCTCGCCGTGCTGGGCTTCGGCCAGCCGCGCAAGGTCATCCTCGACCAGATCGACGTGGTGAGCGCGCTCGCCCACGGCCAGCGCCAGCCCAACGACGCCACCCTGATGGATGTCGCCGGCGCCCTGCTGTACGTCGAAGCGACCCTGGCCGGCATGGTCGGCCCGAGCGAAGAGCCGGGCAGCGAAGAGAACGTCCTGCCGACCACCGACGTCGAGCAGATCCACCAGGTGGTGATCAAGGAAGCGCGCAATGGCCTGGAACTGGCCAAGGACGCGATCATCGAGTTCATCGCCTCGCAGTGGAATCACGAGCACCTGGCCCGCGTGCCGGAACTGCTGACGCAGGTTCGCGGCGGCCTGGCGATGATCTCCCAGGAGCGTGCGGCGAAGCTGCTGGAAAACTGCAATCGCTACATCCAGGAACAACTGCTGGTGCGCCAGGCCGTGCCGGATTGGCACAGCCTGGACACCCTGGCCGACGCCATCACCAGCGTCGAGTACTACCTCGAACGCCTGTCCGAAGACCACAGCACCCAGGGTGACGTGATCCTCGACGTGGCCGAGGAGAGTCTGGACAGCCTGGGCTATTCCCTCACGCCGCGCCCGTCGATCCTCGATGCGGTCCCGGCCGAGCATTCGCCCGCCCCGCTGGACAACCCGCTGGACGAGATCGATGTCCTCGGTGCCGAGCCGATCCCGTCGGAGAGCGTGGCACTGGAAGATGTCCCGGACCTGGCCGCGCCCCTGGAAATCGCCGACAGCCTGGACGGGCCTGCGCCCGAGCTGGCGCAGAGTGCTGGCGAGCCGGTGGCTGACGAGCTGTTCCGCCTGGACATCGAAGACCTGCAGGAGCCTGCCCCCGCCGAGCTCGACGAGCACAGCGACGCGCTGCAACCGGCGGAGGAGCTGCCGCTCGCGGAAGCCGATGCCACCGAAGTGGCGGAACTGGCCGCCGACGACCTGTCGTTCGAGTTCGAGCCGCTGGACGTGTCCGAGCCGCGCGCGGAAGTCGCCGCGACGGGTACCGACGAAGCTGCCATCGAGGTCACTCATTCGCCCCCCGCCGATGCCCTGGGCGAGGACGACGATTTCACCTTCGAGCCGCTGGTGCTCGATTCCGCGCCCCAGCCGACGGCACCGAGCGCCGATCTGGGCGAGTTGACGCTGGACTCCCTGGAGCCAGCGGACGTCTCGCCGGACGTCTTGCCAGAAATATCGGCGGCGACCTTAGAGCCGGAAAGCCTCAGCTGGGATATCGAACTGGAGCCGGCAGTACCGGTCACCGGTAGCGTCCTGGCCGACGAAGGCTGGTCGCTGGATGACAGCCACGAGACGGCCAGCCCGGCATTCAGCCTGGATGCCACTGATGAAACCCCCGCCACGCCGGTTGCCGACGAGCTCGAATGGAGCCTCGACGACAGCGTGCCGCTGGTCGAAGCGCCGAGCCTGGAGGCTGCGCCGAGCGACGAGTCCGTGGCCGCGGCACCTGCTGCCGTAGCGGAAACCTGGGAAGCGCTGGACCTTTCTGCGCCCCAAGCGGATGGGCCGGCCGACGCCTTCGCCGCGCACCCTTCGCTGGAAGCGC
Source organism: Pseudomonas sp. PDNC002 (assembly GCF_016919445.1). Classification (NCBI taxonomy): domain Bacteria; kingdom Pseudomonadati; phylum Pseudomonadota; class Gammaproteobacteria; order Pseudomonadales; family Pseudomonadaceae; genus Pseudomonas; species Pseudomonas sp. PDNC002. The sequence continues at coordinate 1,625,141 of NZ_CP070356.1, forward strand.
CGCCTGCGCCGCTGGACGACATGGACTGGGAGCTGGAACCGGTCGTCCCGGGCGCCCCGGCCGAACCCGCCGGCAACGCCAACGAGGAAGACTGGTTCAGCGTCGACCTGAGCCAGCCGGCAGTTGAATCGCCGGCCGAGCCCCTGGAGCTGGATGAGCACTTCACCAGCCTGGAAAACGCAGAATCCCCGGCACTGGTCACCCTGGAATCGCTGGACGATCTGGGTATCCCCAGCGAAACGCCGGCCGCGGAGCAATCCCTGGTCAGCGACGATAACTGGACCCTCGGCGAAACAGCCGCGCCGTCGGCGCTGGAGGCAGGCGTCGATCTCAGCCTCGACGCTCCGCTGGAGCTCGAGCCGCTGCTCGACGTCGACTCGCCCGCCGTTCAGGCCGAAGCCTGGAGCGAGCTGGACATCGCCGATCTGGACCTCCCGGAGGTGGAGCTGCCCAGCCCGCCGGACGTGGAACCGGAAGCCGCCGCGCCTGCGGAAAAGCCGTTGTCGCTCGCCGAAGTCATGGCTGCGCCCGTCTCGGCGATCAACCCGCCGGCCCAGGACGTGCCGCCCAGCCTGCTGCCGCCGCCCGCCGACGAAGAACCGATGGACGACGAGCTGCGCGAAGTCTTCATCGAGGAAGCTGGCGAAGTGCTGGAGACCATCGCCGGGCACTTGCCCACCTGGCTGTCCAGCACCGACGACCGCGAATCGCTGACCGAAATCCGCCGCGCCTTCCACACCCTCAAGGGCAGCGGCCGGATGGTCCGTGCGCTGGTGATCGGTGAGCTGGCGTGGTCCATCGAGAACCTGCTCAACCGCGTGCTCGACCGCAGCATCGCCGCCTCGCCGGCGGTCCTGCAGGTGGTCCAGGATGTCGTCGGGCTGATGCCGGATCTGGTCGGCGAATTCGCCGCCAACACCCAGCGCCAGCGCGACGATGTCGATCGCCTGGCCGCTACCGCCCATGCCTTGGCCAAGGGCCAGCCGGTACCGCCGCCCGGCGGTGGCCTGCCCGAGTCGAGCGAGAGCCTGGCCGTTGAAACCGCCGAGATCGAGGCGGTCGATGTCGCCAGCGCGCTGGAAATCGGCGACGGCCTGGACGAAAGCCTCGATCCGCAATTGCTGGAAATCTTCCGCAACGAAGCGGAAACCCACCTGGAGACCCTGGTCGGGTTCCTCGCCGATTGCGCACAACAATTGCCGCAACCGGTGACCGACGACTTGCAGCGTGCCCTGCACACCCTCAAGGGCAGCGCGCACATGGCCGGCATCCTGCCGATCGCCGAAATCGCCACGCCGCTGGAGCGGCTGGTGAAGGAGTTCAAGACCAATCTGCTGCAGGTCGACCTGCGCGAGGCCGAGCTGCTGCACGGCGCCGAGCGCCTGTTCCGCGTCGGCCTCGACCAACTCGTGGAAGGCCGCCCGCTGGCGCCCATCGAGGGTAGTCAGGAGCTGTTGGCGCGCATCGCGCAGGTTCACCAGGAGCGTCTGGAGGCCGCCGAGGCCAAGCGCCGTGGCGACAGTGGCGAGGGCAGCGGGAACGATCCGCAGCTGATCGGCATGTTCCTCGCCGAAGGCATGGACATCCTGCTGGACGCCGAAGACCTGCTGCGCCGCTGGCGCGAACACCCGCAGGAGCGCCAGGAACTGGGCGCTCTGCACGATGAGCTGGAAACCCTCAGCCGTGGCGCGCAAATGGCCGAGCTGCCGCAGATGGCCGAGCTGGCCGATGCGCTGTTGGCGGTTTACGGTGCCGTGCGCCAGGGCCACCTGGAAACCGGCGATGCCTTCTTCACCGCCGCGGAAAGCGCCCATGAAGCGCTGATCGGCATGATGGACCAGGTGGCCGCCGCGCTGCAGGTCAGTGCCCGTCCGGAGCAGGTCGAGGCATTGCATCGCCTGCTGGATGCGCCAGTGCCGCAGGACGACGAGGAAAACGAGTTCGTCGACCTGGAAAGCCTGACCGCCGAGGACTTCCCGGCCGAAGACGAGGAATTCCTCCTCGACAGCCGCCCGGTGGACGACGACAACCTGCCCGACGGCCTGAACTGGTCGCCGCGCAATGATCACGACGGCGGCCCGCGCCGCGCGGCCGACGATGACGATGAAGACGTCATCACCGCCGAGACGCCCCATGCCCATCCCACCCCGCAGCAACCGCCGCGTGCGCTGGACGAGGAAATGGTGGCGATCTTCCTGGAAGAAGCCGTCGACATTCTCGACAACGCCGGCCAGGCGCTGGATCAGTGGCTGGCCTCGCCGGAGGGCCTTGCCGCCCTGTCGACCCTGCAGCGCGACCTGCACACCCTCAAGGGTGGCGCGCGCATGGCGGAAATCCGCGAGATCGGCGACCTGTCCCATGAGCTCGAGTCGCTCTATGAAGGCCTGGTCGACCATCGCTTCCAGCACAGCCCCGCACTGGGCGACCTGCTGCGCACCTGCCACGACCGCCTCGCGACCCAGCTTGACCAATTGCAGGCCGGCCAGGTGCTGGCCGATCCGGCCGACCTGGTGCAGACCATCCGCACCTTCCGCCAGAACCCCGCCGCCGGCCTGGGACTACCGCAAGCCCTGGCCGAACAGCCAGAGCAGGATGTCGTGGCCGAGGAAGAGGTCGCGGCCGAACTGCCCGAGATCGTCGCCGACGCCGAGATCGAACTGGAGCTGCCTACCGAGGCGGAGCCGGAAATCGCTGTCGACCTGCCCGAGGCAGTCGCCGAGCCGGAGCTGGACTCCGCGCCCGCCGAAATTGATCTGCAGGCGTTCCTGGAAGAGGCCGAGACGGATATCGCCCAGCCCTCGGCGGAATCCGTCGATGCAAGCGATGCGGGCGAGCTGGTCGAGCCCGCCGATGAGCCGGTCACCGCGCCGGACATCGTGCAGGACAGCGAATTCGTGCTGGACGAGGAGCGTGACCCGGAACTCGTGGAAATCTTCCTCGAGGAAGGTTTCGACATCCTCGAAAGCTCCTCCGGCGCCCTGCAGCGCTGGATGGAAAACCCCGACAACAGCGTCGAGCTGGAAGCGCTGCAACGCGACTTGCACACCCTCAAGGGCGGCGCGCGGATGGCCGAGATCCGCCCCATCGGCGACCTCGCCCACGAGCTGGAATTCCTCTACGAAGGCCTCTGCGGCGGGCGCCTGCGCGCCAGCCCGACGCTCTTCGAGCTGCTGCAGCGTTGCCACGATCGTCTCGCCGAAATGCTCGAGGCCGTTCAGGGGCATCGTCCAGTTCCGGGAGGTGAGTCGCTCATCGAAGCGATCCGCCGATTTCGCGCCAACCCCGAAGAACAACTGAGTATCCCCAGCAGCGTCAGCCTGCATGCGGTCAGTACACCGACAGCCGCGCCGGAAGGCCCGGAAGCCGACATCCTGGACATCTTCCTGGAAGAGGCCGATGACCTTCTCGAAGGCATGGAGCAGGCGCTGGGCCGTTGGGACGCCGAACGTGAGAACGGCGCGCTGGACGAGCTGTTGCGCATTCTCCATACCCTCAAGGGCGGTGCGCGCCTGGCTGGCCAGACCAGCCTGGGTGACCTGGCTCATGATCTCGAGCAGCACCTGGGCGAAGCCCAGCAGCAGGGCGCGCCCTGGCCGGAAAGCCTGTTGCTGGACGTGCAGTCCGGCTTCGAAGGCCTGCAGGCCGAGGTCGACCAACTGCGCCTGCACCTGGGTGAAGTCGAGGTCGCCGAAGCGGAAGTCGAGGAGCCGGTAGCCGAAGAGCCCGCTCCGGTGAGCCTGCCGGCCCTGCCGGAAGCCATCATGGCCGCCACCGTGCCGCAGCGCGTCGAGGCTCCGGTGGTGCTGCCGTTCGTGCGCCGTGCCCAGGAGGCCGCCCAGGAGGCTGCCGCCCGCCGCGCGCCGCAGGAACTGGTGAAGGTGCCCGCGCAGTTGCTCGAGGGCCTGGTCAACCTCGCCGGTGAGACCTCCATCTTCCGTGGCCGTGTCGAGCAGCAGGTGAGCGACGTTGGCTCGACCCTCGGCGAGATGGACGCCACCATCGAGCGGGTCCGCGACCAGTTGCGCCGCCTCGATACCGAAACCCAGGCGCAGATCCTCTCGCGCCACCAGGCCGACGCCGAGCGCGCCGGCTACGAAGAATTCGACCCGTTGGAAATGGACCGTTACTCGCAGCTGCAGCAGCTCTCCCGCGCGCTGTTCGAGTCCGCTTCCGACTTGTTCGACCTCAAGGAAACCCTGGCCGCCAAGAACCGTGACGCCGAGACCCTGCTGCTGCAACAGGCGCGGGTCAACACCGAGCTGCAGGAAGGCCTGATGCGCACCCGCATGGTGCCCTTCGACCGCCTGGTGCCGCGTCTGCGCCGGATCGTCCGCCAGGTGGCGAGCGAGCTGGGCAAGCAGGTGGAGTTCGTGGTCAGCAACGCCGAAGGCGAGATGGACCGCACCGTGCTCGAACGCATCGTCGCGCCGCTGGAGCACATGCTGCGCAACGCCGTCGACCATGGCATCGAGTCCGGCGAGGCGCGTCGCATCGCCGGCAAGGCGGAGCAGGGCACCATCCGCCTGACCCTCGGCCGCGAGGGTGGTGACATCCTCCTGACCCTGGCTGACGACGGTGCGGGCATTCGTCTCGACGCGGTGCGCCGCAAGGCCATCGAGCGTGGCCTGATGGCCGGCGATAGCGATCTGTCCGACCACGAGGTTCTGCAGTTCATCCTCGAGGCCGGTTTCAGTACCGCCGAGAAGGTCACGCAGATTTCCGGCCGTGGCGTGGGCATGGACGTGGTGAACTCCGAGGTGAAACAGCTCGGCGGCTCCATGAGCATCCATTCCAGCCTGGGCGAAGGCACCCGCTTCGATATCCGCCTGCCGTTCACCGTGTCGGTGAACCGTGCATTGATGGTGCTGTCCGGCGAGGACCTGTACGCCCTGCCGCTGAACACCATCGAAGGCATCGTGCGGGTCTCCCCGTACGAGCTCGAAGCGCTCTACGAACAGGCCGCCGCCGACGAGTCCGGCACTGCGCCGCGCTTCGAGTACGCCGGCCAGAGCTATGAACTGAAGTACCTCGGCGACCTGCTGAACAACGGCCAGCATCCCAAGCTGGTCGGCCAGTCGTTGCCGCTGCCAGTGATCCTGGTGCGCTCGGCGGACCACGCCGTGGCGGTGCAGGTGGATGCCCTGGCGGGCTCGCGCGAAATCGTGGTGAAGAGCCTCGGCGCGCAGTTCGCGGGTGTGAGCGGCATCTCCGGCGCGACCATCCTCGGTGATGGCCGCGTGGTGGTGATTCTCGACCTGCTGGCGACCATTCGTGTGCTTCACGCCCAACTCGTCCAGCACGCGCCGCGCCGCCAGCTGGCGGGCCCGACCGTGGCGGAGATCGAACACCAGCGGCCGACCCTGGTCATGGTGGTGGACGACTCGGTTACCGTACGCAAGGTCACCAGCCGCCTGCTGGAGCGCAACGGCATGAACGTGCTGACCGCCAAGGACGGGGTGGACGCCATCGCCCAGCTGCAGGAGCACAAGCCCGACATCATGCTGCTGGATATCGAGATGCCGCGCATGGACGGTTTCGAGGTGGCGACCCTGGTGCGCCACGACGAACAGCTCAAGGACCTGCCGATCATCATGATCACCTCGCGTACCGGCGAAAAACACCGCGATCGCGCCCTGGCCATCGGCGTCAACCAGTACCTGGGCAAGCCGTACCAGGAATCCGAGCTGCTGGAGAACATCCAGAAGCTGGTGAAGGCCCATGTCTGAGCAGAGCACGCCGCGCATTGCGGTAATCGCCGATACGTCCCTGCAGCGCCATGTGCTGGCGCAGGCGCTGGCCGGGCACGGTTACCAGGTGGTGCTCAATGCCGATCCGGCGCGCCTTGAGGGTGAGCAGCTGGACGCCTGCGAGACCGACCTGTGGCTGGTGGACCTGGCGCAGCAGGAGGACTCGCCGCTGGTGGACAACCTGCTGGAGCAGTCGCGGGTCCCCGTGCTGTTCGGCGAAGGCCACGCGCCGGAACGGCATTCGGAACATTACCCGCGTTGGGAACGCCGGTTGGTGTCCAAGCTGCGCAAACTGGTGGGCGACCCCAGCGCCGGCGTCGGGCGCAGCCTGGCTGCCCTGCTGGATGAAGCGCAGCGCCCCGCCCGTGTGGCGCTGCCCGAAGATCTCGCTGCCTCGCCGCTCAAGGCCGGTGAACCGGCTGCGCAGGTCTGGCTGCTGGCGGCCTCCCTCGGCGGCCCGGCCGCCGTGAAGACTTTCCTCGATGCGCTGCCCGGCGGCCTGCCGGTGGGCTTCCTCTACGCCCAGCACATCGATCCTTCGTTCGAAGGCAACCTGCCACAGGCCGTTGGCCGCCACAGCCAGTGGCACGTCAACACCGTGCGCGACGGCGACGCGGTGCGCTGCGGCGAGGTCGTGGTAGTGCCGATCACCCAGGAGCTGGGCTTCGATACCGCGGCGCGCATGCGGGTGGAAGATCGCAGCTGGCCGGAACCCTACAGCCCGTCCATCGACCAGATGATGCTCAACCTCGCCCAGCAGTATGGCGGGCGCTGCGGCGTGATCGTCTTCAGCGGCATGTGCAGCGACGGCAGCGCCGCCGCGGCCTACGTGCGGCGCCAGGGTGCTCCGATCTGGACCCAGCGCGCCGACAGCTGCGCCTGTTCCAGCATGCCCGACAGCCTGCGCGAAGGCGGCTACAGCACCTTCTCCGGCGATCCGCGCGAACTCGCGGCGACGCTGGTCAATCACCTCGCGGCGCAGTGCGTCGGCGAAGTCACGCAATGAGAGTGGATCGATGACGGATCTCCCTGTCGCCAGCACCGCTGCGGCCAACACCGCCCCCGACAGCCTCACCGGCCTGCTGGTGCCGCTGGCCGATCGCAACCTGCTGCTGCCCAACGTGGCGGTGGCCGAGCTGATCACCTACCGCGCCCCGCAACCGGTGGCCGGCCTGCCCTCGTGGTACCTGGGCCAGGTGGCCTGGCGCGACCTGCGCCTCCCGCTGCTGTCCTTCGAGGCGGCGTCCGATGGCCAGGCCCACGTCAGCTCCGGCGCGCGGGTGATCGTGGTCAACGCCCTGGGCGGGCGGCCCAACGTGAAGTTCTTCGCGCTGCTGGTACAGGGCATCCCGCGTTCGTTGAAGGTCGGCTCCGACCTCAAGCGCGCCGACGTGCCGCTGGCCCCGCTGGAGCTGGACGCCGTGGACCTGGGCGACGCCCAGGCGCGTATTCCGGATCTGGTCGCGCTGGAACAGAAGCTGGCCGACTCCGGCCTGATCTGAGCCCGCCATGAGTGGCCTGCGCCTCGCCCAACTGGGGGACCTTCCCGGCTTCGAGGTGGCCAGCGCAACGCTGGGTGGCCACTCCTTCGAACGGCACAGCCACGACGAATTCGTCATCAGTGCCAACCTGCGCGGCGAGGAAAGCGTCTGGCTGGATGGACGCACCTTCGACGCCGGCCCTGGTTCGTTCACCGCCTACAACCCCGGTCAGATCCAGGGCGGCGGCGTGGCCGAGGGTCAGCCCTGGCAGTTCGTCAGCCTGTATATCGCGCCGGAACAACTGGCCACGATGCTCGGCTTGCAGCGCCTGGAGTTCGAGCGCCCCACCGAGCGCCTTCCCGCCCTGGCCTGCGCCATGGCTGACGGCGTGGAGCGAGTGCTGGGCGACGATCTGTTCGTCCGCCAGCGTGGCGAGGAGTGCCTGACCCTGCTGCTAGCCGACATCGCCCATGCGATGGGTGCACGACTACCGCGTGAAATGGCCGAGAGCGGTGGACGGATCGCCCAGTTGCAGGAGTGGCTGGCCGCCGACCTGGCGCGGCAGCCCAGCCTGGACGAGATGGCGAAGTATCTGGGACTGTCGCGCTTCCATCTGCTGCGCAGCTTCCAGAAGCAGGTCGGCCTGAGCCCACGGCAATGGTCGATGCAATTGCGTACCCGACGCGCACAGGCGCTGTTGCGCGGCGGCTTGCAGGCGACCGAGGTGGCTCATGCGCTGGGCTTTGCCGACCAGAGCCATCTGAACCGGCATTTCCGCGCGGCATACGCTGTCGCGCCGGGCAGCTTCCAGCGCGCCGTGCGCTGAGCAGCGCAATCCGGTTCAAGTTTGCCACCTTGCCGTCAGGCAGACTGGTGCCATCGTCTTCCCGTTCGAGTGTTGATTCATGCTGACCTTGTTCTTCGCCGCACTGCTGTTCGGCATCGTCTTCTGTCTTTCTCCCGGTGCGGTCCTGGCGGAAACGTTGCGCCGCGGCCTCAAGGGTGGCTTCCGTCCGGCGCTGCTGGTGCAATTTGGCTCATTGATCGGCGATGCGGTATGGGCGCTGATCGGCCTGACCGGGCTGGCGCTGCTGCTGGGCCACGAAACCCTGCGCCTGCCGCTGACCCTGGCCAGCGCCGCCTATCTCGCCTGGCTGGGCGTACAGAGCCTGCTGGATGCGCGCCGCGTGGGCGTGGTGGAGGAGGGGGAAGGCGATGAGCACAACGCCGGGGCGTTCGCTTCCGGGGCCATGCTGTCGCTGTCGAACCCGAAGAACATCGTCTACTGGGGCGCGCTGGGCGGCGCCATGGCCGGCCTGGTCGACGGCGTACCGACCCTGGCGGATTCGCTGGTGTTCTTCGCCGGCTTCATGACTGCCTCGGTGCTCTGCTGCTTCCTCTGCGCGGGCTTGGTGGACTGGCTGCGGCGCAATGCTTCGCCGCGTTGGCATCGGGTGAGCCATGCGTTGTGTGGCGTGGTGTTGCTGGTGCTGGCGGGATTGGCGTTGCGGGGAATCTGAAGCGCCGGATGTCCTGTTGTCTGGGCTGTTCGCGAACCTGCTTGGCATCCGTGCCGCCGGCTTCCCCTCACCCCAGCCCTCTCCCAGGGGGAGAGGGAGCCCGCCATGCCAGCTGATGCCTGGGTTTCATCCTCCTCCGAACAGTCCCCTCTCCCTCTGGGAGAGGGAGCCAACCATGCCAGCTGATGCCTGGGTTTCATCCTGCTCCGAACAGTCCCCTCTCCCTCTGGGAGAGGGAGCCGACCATGCCAGCTGATGCCTGGGTTTCACCCTGCTCCGAACGGTCCCCTCTCCCTCTGGGAGAGGGAGCCGGCCATGCCAGCTGATGCCTGGGTTTCACCCTGCTCCGAACAGTCCCCTCTCCCTCTGGGAGAGGGAGCCAACCATGCCAGCTGATGTCTGGGTTTCATCCTGCTCCGAACAGTCCCTCTCCCTCTGGGAGAGGGAGCCGACCATGCCAGCTGATGCCTGGGATTCACCCTGCTCCGAACAGTCCCCTCTCCCTCTGGGAGAGGGAGCCGACCATGCCAGCTGATGCCTGGGTTTCACCCCACTCCGAACAGTCCCCTCTCCCTTTGGGAGAGGGAGCCGACCGTGCCAGCTGATGCCTGGGTTTCACCCTGCTCCGAACGATCCCCTCTCCCCCTGGGAGAGGGTTAGGGTGAGGGGCTCTCGGGCTGGCGCGGAGCCTCGACCTAGAAGTCGCCCCACAATTGCTGCGCCACACTCAGCGCCACAACCGGAGCGGTTTCGGTGCGCAATACGCGAGGCCCCAGCCGAGCAGCATGGAATCCGGCGGCCTTCGCCTGTTCCACCTCGCCATCGCTCAAGCCACCTTCAGGACCAATCAGGAAAGCCAGGCTCGCCGGCTTGTCATGACTGGTCAGCGGCTCGGCCACCGGGTGCAGCACCAGCTTGAGCTGCGCCTCGCAGCTCTCCAGCCATTCGGCGAGGGTGACTGGCGCGTTGAGAACCGGCAGCACCGAGCGGCCGCACTGTTCGCAGGCGCTGATCGCCACCTGGCGCCAGTGGGCCATGCGCTTGTCGGCGCGTTCGTCCTTCAGGCGCACTTCGCAGCGCTCGCTGACGATCGGGGTGATCTCGCTGGCGCCCAGTTCAGTGGCTTTCTGAATCGCCCAGTCCATGCGCTCGCCACGGGACAGGCCCTGGCCGAGGTGCACGCGTAGCGGCGATTCGGCCTGGCCGTCGAAGACTTCGCGCAATTCCACGCGGACGTTCTTCTTGCCCACTTCGATCAGCTCGCCCAGGTACTCGCGGCCAGAACCGTCGAACAGCTGCACGGCATCGCCGGCGCTGTGGCGCAGCACTCGGCCGATGTAGTGGGCCTGGGCTTCGGGCAGCTCGTGCTGGCCGAGGGAGAGCTGGGCGTCGATGAAGAAGCGGGAGAGGCGCATGGCGATTTCGGGCAGAAAAGAGGGAAGCGGCAAGCTTAAAGCTTTCGGCCTGCCGCTTGTAGCCGATCAGCCCGGATCGCGGTGATCGGGGAAGCGTTCGCTGACCGGCACGCTGACACTGTCGCGGGTGGCGATATCGATACCTTCGCTGGCGACCTCGGCGAGGAAGTCGATCTGCTCCGGGGTGATGATGTACGGCGGCAGGAAGTACACCACGCTGCCCAGCGGGCGCAGCAGTGCGCCGCGCTCCAGGCCATGCTGGAAGACCTTCAGGCCGCGGCGTTCCTGCCAGGGATAGGCGGTTTTCGTCGCCTTGTCCTGGACCATCTCGATGGCGAGGATCATGCCGGTCTGGCGGATTTCCGAAACGTGCGGGTGATCGGCCAGGTGCGCGGTGGCGCTGGCCATCTTCGCCGCCAGGGCCTTGTTGGCCTCGATGACGTTGTCCTGTTCGAAGATGTCCAGGGTCGCCAGGGCGGCGGCGCAGGCCAGCGGGTTGCCGGTGTAGGTGTGCGAGTGGAGGAAGGCGCGCAGGGTGGTGTAGTCGTCGTAGAACGCCTGGTAGACGGTGTCGGTGGTAAGCACCGCGCTCATCGCCAGGTAGCCGCCGGTCAGCGCCTTGGACAGCACCAGGAAGTCCGGGGTGATGCCGGCCTGTTCGCAGGCGAACATCGTGCCGGTGCGGCCGAAGCCGACGGCGATCTCGTCGTGGATCAGGTGCACGCCGTAGCGGTCGCAGGCCTCGCGCAGCAGCTTGAGGTAGACCGGATGGTACATGCGCATGCCGCCGGCGCCCTGTACCAGCGGCTCGACGATCACCGCCGCGACCTCCTTGTGGTGCTGCTCCAGCGCCTGCTCCATGGCGGCGAACATCGTCCGCGAGTGCTCTTCCCAGCTCATGCCCTCGGGGCGCAGGTAGCAGTCGGGGGTCGGCACCTTGATGGTGTCCATCAGCAGCGACTTGTAGGTTTCGGTGAACAGCGCCACGTCGCCCACCGACATCGCCGCCACGGTTTCGCCGTGGTAACTGTTGGTCAGGGTGATGAAGCGTTTCTTCCCCGGCTGGCCGAGGTTCTGCCAATAGTGGTAGCTCATCTTCAGCGCCACTTCGATGCCCGCCGAGCCGCTGTCGGCATAGAACACCCGGGAGAATCCGGCTGGCGCCAGGCGCAGCAGGCGCTCGGACAGCTCGATCACCGGCTGGTGGCTGAAGCCAGCGAGGATCACGTGCTCCAGCTGGTCGACCTGGTCCTTGATGCGCTGGTTGATGCGCGGGTTGGCGTGGCCGAAGACGTTCACCCACCAGGAGCTGACGGCGTCGAGGTAGCGCTTGCCTTCGAAGTCCTCCAGCCAGATGCCTTCGCCACGGCGAATCGGGATCACCGGCAGGCGTTCGTGGTCTTTCATCTGGGTGCAGGGGTGCCACAGCACTTCGAGATCGCGCTGCATCCACTCGGCATTCAGGCCCATGGGCTGCTCCTTACTTATGACGGCATGTCCGACTATCGACTTGCACGGATCGGGCAAGCCTATTCAATGCACCTGAGATGAACAAGGACACGTCCTACGACACATGTAGTAGGCAGCCGACCAAGACAGCTATTCGGCTTTCAGGCGCTCACGTATGCTTCGCGCCTTTGCACCAATTCGGGGAAGTCTGGCGATGAAAATGGGATGGCTGCGCGCTGCCGCGCTGCTCGCTCTGGGCGTGTTCAGCGTTGTGGCGCTGGGCAAGGACAAACAACCGACCGCCATCGTGGTCGGCGGCGGGCTCGCCGGTCTTTCCGCGGCCTACGAGCTGCAGCAGGCGGGCTGGCAGGTCACCCTGCTCGAAGCCAAACCGCAGGTGGGCGGCCGCTCGGGCCTGGCCACCAGCGAGTGGATCGGCAACAAGAAGGTCCAGCCGACCCTCAACGGCTACCTGGACACCCTGAAGGTGAATTCGGTGCCGGCACCGGAATTCGTCCGTACCCCGAGCTACCTGATCGACGGCGTCTACTACAGCAGCGCCGACCTGAAGACCAAGATGCCGGCCGTCGCCGCGGACCTCGAGCGTTTCGAGAAGTCCCTGAACGAGCTGTCCGCCTCCATCGACGACCCGCTCAACCCGCTGGCGAACAAGACCCTGTTCGCCCTCGACCAGCTCACCGCCGCGCGCTGGCTGGACAAGCTGAACCTGTCGCCGACCGCGCGCCTGCTGGTCAACCAGCGCATCCGTTCGCACTACGACGAGCCGTCGCGCCTGTCGCTGCTCTACCTCGCCCAGCAGGGCCGTGTGTACCGTGGCGTCGATGACCGCGACCTGCGCGCGGCGCGTCTGCCCGGCGGCAGCCAGGTGCTGGCGCAGGCCTTCGTCAAGCAGATCAAGACCATCAAGACCAACGCCAAGGTCACTTCGATCAGCCAGGACAAGGACGGCGTGACCGTCAAGGTCGGCCCCACCGGCTATACCGCCGACTACCTGGTGCTGGCCGTGCCGCTGCGCGCCCTGGGCAACATCACCCTGACCCCGGGCCTGAACGAGAAGCAGCTGGCGGCGCTCAAGGGCACCAACTACGGCTGGCGCGACCAGATCCTGATGAAGTTCAAGCGCCCGGTGTGGGACGACAAGTCGCGCCTGTCCGGCGAGATCTACAGCGACCAGGGCCTGGGCATGATCTGGGTCGAGCCCGCGACCAAGGGCGGCGCCAACGTGCTGATCAACCTGTCCGGCGACAACGCCCGCGTAATGCAGGCTTTCGGTGATCGCCAGCTGTCAGAGCAGGTGCTGATCCGCATGAACAAGTACTACCCGAAGATGCGCGGTGCCTACGACGGCTATGAGATGCGTCGCTACAGCACCGACGTCGGCACCGGCGGTTCCTACCTGGCCTACGGTCCGGGCCAGATCAGCCGCTTCTGGCGCGTGTGGGAGACCCCGGTGTCCCGCGTGGCCTTCGCCGGCGAGCACACCGACGCGCTTTACCCGGGCACCATCGAAGGCGCCCTGCGCAGCGGCAAGCGTGCTGCCAGCCAGGTGCGTGACCTGCAGGCCGGCAAGACGCCCGTCCTCGAAGGCAACGCCGCGGTGGCCGAGAGCAAGCCTGCCGCCAGCGATGCGCCGGCCGAGAAGGGCGAGAAGAAGGGCATCATGTCCTGGCTGCCGTTCTGATCGAAGCTGTTCCAATGACAATGCCGGCGCAAGCCGGCATTGTCGTTTCAGGGCTCTGGCATGCCTGTTCCAGCGGTGACCTATCTTGTCAGTCGATGTTTCAAAGCAGGTTTTTCTGCTTTTATTCGATGGATTAGCCGCTAGTCTTGAATCTCCGTTTTCGAGGATGAGTATCGATGCAATGGCGTAATTCCCCCGCCCGCTACGGACTGGTCAGCCTGTTCCTGCACTGGGGCAGCGCGCTGGTGGTCTTCGGCCTGTTCGGCCTGGGCCTGTGGATGCGTGAGCTGGACTACTACGACACCTGGTACCACCGCGCCCCGGAAATCCACAAGAGCATCGGCATCCTGCTGGCCATCGCGCTGATCCTGCGCGTGGTTTGGCGCTTCATCAGCCCGGCACCGCCGACACCGGCCAACCACGGCCAGCTCACCCGCCTGGCCACCAAGCTGGGCCACCTGGCGCTGTACGCGCTGCTGTTCGCCGTGATCATTGCCGGCTACCTGATTTCCACCGCCGAGGGCAAACCCATCAGCGTGTTCGGCTGGTTCGACGTGCCGGCCACCCTGAGCGGCATTACCGACCAGGCCGACATCGCCGGCGCGATCCACCTTTACCTGGCCTGGGCCCTGGTCGTCCTCGCCGTGCTGCACGCCCTGGCGGCGTTCAAACACCATTTCTTCGACCGCGATGAGACGTTAGTCCGCATGCTCGGTCGTGCCGCGAAATAACACCTCACCCCAAAGGGAGATTGCTTCAATGCTGAAGAAGACGTTCGCCGCTCTGGCGCTGGGTACCGCACTGTTCTCCGCTGGCCAGGCCATGGCCGCGGACTACAAGATCGACAAGGAAGGCCAGCACGCCTTCATCGAGTTCCGCATCAAGCACCTGGGTTACAGCTGGCTGTACGGCCGCTTCGACGATTTCGACGGTGCCTTCACCTTCGACGAGAAGAACCCGTCCGCCGACAAGGTCAAGGTGACCATCAACACCAACAGCGTGAACTCCAACCACGCCGAGCGTGACAAGCACCTGCGCAGCCCGGACTTCCTGAACGTATCGAAGAACCCGACCGCGACCTTCGAGTCCACCGCCGTGAAGGCCGATGGCAAGAATGCCGAGATCACCGGTAACCTGACCCTTAATGGCGTGACCAAGCCGGTCACCATCAAGGCTGAACTGATCGGCCAGGGCGACGATCCGTGGGGCGGCTACCGTGCCGGCTTCCTCGGTACCACCACCCTCAAGCTGAAAGACTTCAACATCCAGCGCGACCTCGGCCCGGCTTCCCAGGAAGTCGAGCTCACCCTGTCGGTCGAAGGGGTGCGTCAGTAAGACGCAGGAATGCGAAAACGCCGGCAAATGCCGGCGTTTTCGTTTGTAGTGTCAGGCCTCGTGCCCCTGCAGGCACTGCCGCAGGAGCTGCGCGAGGGTGCGCTGCTCGGTGTCGTCGAGCGGTGCGAACAGATTGTCATGCGTTCGTGCAAGGATCGCCTGGGACCGGGAGTCGATATGCCGGCCGGCCTCGGTGAGGAACAGCTGGAAGCTGCGCTGGTCGTCGGGGTTGCGCTCCCGGCGCACCAGGCCGAGGTTCTCCATCTCGCGAATCTTGCGGGTTACCAGCGCCTTGTCGCGGCACATCTTGCGCCCCAGGCTCTGCAGGCTTTGCCCGGCGTCGGCGCCGATCAGTTCGAGCAGGCGGATGTCCGGCGGAGTGAGGTCGATACCCTCCGCGCACAGCTGGTCCTGGAGGCTCTCGCGCAACTGGTCGAGAACTTTCATCAGGGTCTGCGGCAGGTCGGGATTCACGTTATGGGTCATCGGCTCGGTCACGGTAAACCTTGTGTAAATCAGGTTGATCAGCTCAACCATTTTTTCGTATTTTAGTTGATGTTATCAACTTTGTTAGTCGCCGCGACTGCCTTGCGGGAAATCTACTGCGGATTCAGCTTTTGGCTAAATCGTTTCAGTAGTTTTCCCTCAGGGCTTTCGGACGTTTACAAACAGAGCTGAATGTAAGTATTTTGCCAGCCTTTCCGGACCGGCAAGCCCACAGCCAACCCGGACGCTTTGCTCACGAGGACAACGATATGCAACGAAAGCCAGCCATGCGCGCTCTGGTTCCGGCCCTGCTCGTCGCCATGGCCACCCTTGCCGGCTGCGACAAGAGCCAGGCTCCGCAGGAGAAGCCGATTCCCGAAGTGGGAGTGGTGACCCTGCAATCGCAGGAAGTGACCCTGAGCACCGAACTGCCCGGCCGCACCACCGCGTATCGCATCGCCGAAGTTCGCCCGCAGGTGAACGGCATCATCCTCAAGCGCCTGTTCAAGGAAGGCAGCGACGTCAAGGAAGGCCAGCAGCTGTACCAGATCGATCCGGCCACCTATGACGCAACCCTGCAGAGTGCCCAGGCCAACCTGGTATCTACCCAGCAGCAGGCCGAGCGCTACAAGGAACTGGTGAAGGACGAGGCGGTGAGCAAGCAGCAATACGCCGACGCCCAGGCCGCCTACCTGCAGGCCAAGGCCACCGTCGACAACGCCAAGATCAATGTGCGCTACACCAAGGTCTACTCGCCCATCTCCGGTCGTATCGGCCGCTCCAACGTGACCGAGGGCGCCCTGGTGCAGAACGGCCAGGCCACCGCGCTGGCTACTGTGCAGCAACTGGACCCGATCTACGTCGACGTCACCCAGTCCTCCACCGCGCTGATCCGCCTGCGTCGCGAGCTGGCCGCCGGGCAACTGGAGAAGGCCGGTGACAATGCCGCCAAGGTCAAGCTGTACCTGGAAGACGGCTCCGAATACCCCATCGAGGGCAAGCTTGAGTTCTCCGAGGTGTCCGTCGATCAGGGCACCGGTTCGGTGACCGTGCGCGCCATCTTCCCCAACCCGAAGAAGGAGCTGCTGCCGGGCATGTTCGTCCATGCGCAGCTGGAAGAGGGCATCAAGAAGCAAGCCATCCTCGCGCCGCAACAGGGCGTTACCCGTGACTTCCGTGGCATGGCCACGGCGCTGGTACTGGGCGCCGACGACAAGGTCGAGCTGCGCACCCTCAAGACCGAGCGCACCGTTGGCGCCTACTGGCTGGTCAGCGATGGCCTCAAGCCCGGCGATCGCCTGATCACCGAAGGCCTGCAGTACGTCCAGCCGGGCGCCCAGGCCAAGGCCGTACCCGCGAAGAACGTGGCGCCCACCGCTGGTGCCGCCGACAAGCCCGCCGCCGCCGAACCGGCCAAGCAGGGTTAATCAAGGGGATTCGTAATGTCGAAGTTTTTCATTGACCGGCCCATTTTCGCCTGGGTAATCGCCCTGGTGATCATGCTGGCGGGCGGTCTGTCGATCCTCAAGTTGCCGGTGAACCAGTACCCGGCGATCGCGCCGCCGGCAATCGCCATCCAGGTGAGCTACCCAGGCGCGTCCGCCGAGACGGTGCAGGACACCGTGGTGCAGGTCATCGAGCAGCAGATGAACGGTCTCGACCATCTGCGCTACATCTCCTCGGAGTCCAACTCCGACGGCAGCATGACCATCACCGTGACGTTCGACCAGGGCACCAGTGCGGACATCGCCCAGGTCCAGGTGCAGAACAAACTGCAGCTGGCCACGCCGCTCCTGCCGCAGGAAGTGCAGCAGCAGGGCATCCGCGTGACCAAGGCGGTGAAGAACTTCCTGATGGTGGTCGGCGTCGTTTCCGAAAGCGGCAGCATGACCCGGGAAGACCTGTCGAACTACATCGTTTCCAACATCCAGGACCCGCTGTCGCGGACCGCCGGTGTGGGCGACTTCCAGGTGTTCGGTTCGCAGTACGCCATGCGCATCTGGCTGGACCCGGCGAAGCTCAACAGCTTCCAGATGACTCCGGGCGACGTGAAGACGGCGATCCAGGCGCAGAACGTGCAGATCTCCTCCGGCCAGTTGGGCGGCCTGCCCGCGGTCAAGGGCCAGCAGCTCAACGCCACGATCATCGGCAAGACCCGCCTGCAGAGCGCCGAGCAGTTCAAGGAAATCCTCCTCAAGGTCAACGCCGACGGCTCCCAGGTTCGCCTGAAAGACGTCGCCGACGTGGCCCTTGGCGGTCAGGACTACAGCATCAACGCCCAGTTCAACGGCAAGCCGGCCTCGGGTATCGCGATCAAGCTGGCCACCGGCGCCAACGCGCTGGACACTGCCAAGTCGATCCGCGCCACCCTGGCCACCCTGGAGCCGTTCTTCCCGCAGGGCATGAAGATCGTCTACCCGTACGACACCACCCCAGTGGTTTCCGCCTCCATCCATGAGGTGGTGAAGACCCTTGGCGAAGCGATCCTGCTGGTGTTCCTGGTGATGTACCTGTTCCTGCAGAACTTCCGCGCTACGCTGATCCCGACGATCGCCGTGCCGGTGGTACTGCTGGGCACCTTCGGCGTACTCGCCGCCTTCGGCTTCTCGATCAACACCCTGACCATGTTCGGCATGGTGCTGGCGATCGGCTTGTTGGTGGACGACGCCATCGTCGTGGTGGAAAACGTCGAGCGGGTAATGGCCGAGGAAGGCCTGTCGCCCCGCGAGGCGGCGCGCAAGTCCATGGACCAGATCCAGGGCGCGCTGGTGGGCATCGCCATGGTGCTGTCGGCGGTGTTCCTGCCGATGGCCTTCTTCGGCGGCTCCACCGGGGTGATCTACCGGCAGTTCTCCATCACCATCGTCTCGGCCATGGCCCTGTCGGTGATCGTGGCGCTGATCCTGACCCCGGCGCTCTGCGCCACCATGCTCAAGCCCATCGAGAAGGGCGACCACGGCGAGCACAAACGCGGCTTCTTCGGCTGGTTCAACCGCAAGTTCCTCGCCACCACCCATGGCTACGAGCGCGGCGTCACCTCGATCCTCAAGCACCGCATGCCGTACCTGCTGATGTATGTGCTGATCCTCGGCGGCATGATCTACCTGTTCACCCGCATTCCCACCGCGTTCCTCCCCGACGAGGACCAGGGCGTGCTGTTCGCCCAGGTGCAGACGCCGGCCGGCTCGTCCGCCGAGCGTACCCAGGTGGTGGTGGACTCGATGCGTGAGTACCTGCTGGAGAAGGAAAGCAGCTCGGTGGCCTCGGTGTTCACCGTGACCGGCTTCAACTTCGCCGGCCGTGGTCAGAGTTCGGGCATGGCCTTCATCATGCTCAAGCCCTGGGAAGAGCGTCCGGGCGCGGAGAACAGCGTGTTCGCGCTGGCCCAGCGTGCGCAGCAGCACTTCTTCAGCTTCAAGGACGCGATGGTGTTCGCCTTCGCCCCGCCGGCGGTACTCGAACTGGGTAACGCCGTGGGCTTCGACATCTTCCTCCAGGACCAGGCCGGCGTCGGCCACGAAGTGCTGATGCAGGCGCGCAACCAGTTCCTCGGCATGGCCTCGCAGAACCCGGCGTTGCAACGCGTGCGCCCCAACGGCCTGAACGACGAGCCGCAGTACAAGCTGCTGATCGACGATGAGAAGGCCAGCGCGCTGGGCGTCTCGCTGGCGGACATCAACAGCACCGTGTCCATCGCCTGGGGCTCGAACTACGTCAACGACTTCATCGACCGCGGTCGGGTGAAGAAGGTCTACCTGCAAGGCCGCCCGAACTCGCGGATGAGCCCGGAAGACCTGGACAAGTGGTACGTACGCAACAGCGCCGGCGAGATGGTGCCGTTCAGCGCCTTCGCGACGGGTGAGTGGGGCTACGGCTCGCCGAAACTGGCGCGCTACAACGGCGTACCGGCCATGGAAGTCCTCGGTGAACCGGCCCCGGGCCGATCCACCGGTGAGGCCATGGCGGCGGTCGAGGATATCGTCAAGCAACTGCCCAAGGGCGTCGGCTACTCCTGGACCGGCCTGTCCTACGAGGAACGGCTGTCCGGCTCGCAGGCTCCCGCGCTCTACGCCCTGTCGCTGATCGTGGTGTTCCTGTGCCTCGCGGCACTGTACGAGAGCTGGTCGATTCCGTTCTCGGTGATGCTGGTGGTGCCGCTGGGCGTCATCGGTGCGCTGCTGGCGACGTCCATGCGTGGCCTGTCCAACGACGTGTTCTTCCAGGTGGGCCTGTTGACGACGATTGGTCTGTCGGCGAAAAACGCGATCCTGATCGTGGAATTCGCCAAGGAATTGCACGAGCGCGAGGGCAAACCCATCGTCGAGGCAGCCATCGAGGCATGCCGGATGCGTCTGCGCCCGATCGTGATGACCTCCCTGGCATTCGTCCTCGGCGTACTGCCGCTGGCGATCTCCACCGGTGCGGGTTCGGGCAGCCAGCATGCGATCGGTACCGGCGTGATCGGCGGCATGATCACCGCGACCGTCCTCGCCATCTTCTGGGTGCCGTTGTTCTATGTGGTGGTCAGTACCCTGTTCAAGGACAAGGCGTCCAAGGAACAGCAAACCACCGAGAAGGGGCATTGATATGAGAAAGTCCTTCCTGTCCCTTGCGGTCGCCGCAGCCGTCCTGTCCGGCTGCTCGCTGATCCCCGACTACGAGCGCCCCGAGGCGCCCGTGGCCGCGGCCTATCCGCAGGGCAATGCCTACGATGCGGCGCAGGCGGCCAACGCCGGCGCCGACATCGGCTGGCGCGAGTTCTTCAAGGACCCGCAGCTGCAGCGACTGATCGAAGTGTCGCTGCAAAACAACCGTGACCTGCGCGTTGCCGCGTTGAACATCGAAGCGTACCGGGCGCAGTACCGCATCCAGCGCGCCGACCTGTTCCCGGCGGTTGACGCCAGCTTCGACGGTTCGCGCCAGCGCCTGCCGGCGGACCTTTCGCAGACCGGCAGTTCGACGATCAGCAGTCAGTACGGCGCGACCCTGGGCGTCACCGCCTGGGAGATCGACCTGTTCGGCCGGCTGCGCGCGCTGCGTGACCAGGCGCTGGAACAGTACTTCGCGACCGAAGAGGCACAGCGCAGCACCCAGACCAGCCTGGTGGCCAACGTCGCCAACGCCTACCTGACGCTGCGCGCCGACCAGGCCCAGCTGGAGCTGACCCGCAACACTCTGGGCACCTACCAGAAGAGCTACGACCTGACCAAGCGCAGCTATGAGGTTGGGGTCGCCTCTGCGCTGGACCTGCGTCAATCGCAGACCCAGGTGGAAAGTGCGCGGGCCACACTGGCGCAGTACACCCGCCTGGTGGCACAGGACCAGAATGCCCTGGTGCTGCTGCTCGGCTCGGGCCTTCCGGGCGACCTGCCTAAGGGTCGCCAGCTGTCCGACGAGTTGCTGGCCACCGTACCGGCCGGCCTGCCATCCGACCTGCTGCAACGCCGCCCGGATATTCTCCAGGCGGAGCATCAGCTCAAGGCGGCCAACGCCAACATCGGCGCGGCGCGGGCGGCGTTCTTCCCGAACATCAGCCTGACCGCCAACGCCGGCACCCTGAGTCCGGACCTCGGCGGCCTGTTCGATGGCGGTTCGGGCACCTGGCTGTTCAAGCCGTCGATCAGCCTGCCGATCTTCAACGCCGGCAGCCTGCGCGCGAGCCTGGACCTGGCCAAGGTGCAGAAGGACATCAACGTCGCGCAGTACGAGAAGACCATCCAGACGGCCTTCTCCGAAGTCGCCGATGGCCTCGCCGCGCGCGGTACCTTCAACGAGCAGTTGCAGGCGCAGCGCGCGCTGGTGGATGCCAGCAGCGAGTACTACCGCCTGGCCGACAAGCGCTACCGCACCGGTGTGGACAACTACCTGACCCTGCTCGATGCGCAGCGCTCGCTGTTCAGCGCCCAGCAGCAGCTGATCACCGATCGACTGAACCAGCTGACCAGCGAGGTGAACCTGTACAAGGCCCTGGGTGGCGGTTGGCAGGCGACGGCAGCTCAGGCCAAGCCGATCTCCAGCGAGGCGCCGGAAGGCCGATTGTTCTGATCGGAAACAAAAACGCCGCCCCTTGGGGCGGCGTTTTTGTTGGTGTGATGGTGTGCACCTGTAGGAGCAACAGTCTTACTCTGGAGTTCCGTGCCAGGGATTCCCTCTCCCTAACCCTCTCCCTGAAGGGAGAGGGGATTGGTTGGCTGCGGGCTGAGACCCATGTGTCAGCCGGCACGAATAGCCCCCTCTCCCTTCAGGGAGAGGGCGGGGGAGAGGGCAGCGCTTTACGCAGGACGTCCCTGCTAGCTCGCGCGGATGGCGCGCCCCTACAGGTGGGCGCTGCGTCCAGCCGGCTGGATCTGGTTGTCCGCCAGCCAATCCAGCGCGCACTCCCGCAGGCGTTCGCCCTGGTAGACGTACCAGGCCTGCAACAGCTCCGGATACCCCATCAGCACATGGCGGAAGGCCTTGAACGGCTTGCGACCTTCGATGGCGTTGGCGAGGGCGGAATAGGCGTGGGGCTCGGGCACTTCGCGGAGGAAGTCGCGCATCAGCTCCAGCGACTGGCCGCTGCTCAGCGGCTCGATGGGCAGCAGGCGCTCCGGCTCGCGGTGCAGCAGTTCGGCCAGCTCCGGGTCGGGATCTTCTTCGGGAATCAGCAGCACCTGGCCGCTGAACAGATCGAGGTAGTGATCGATACCCTGGGTGTCGAGCGCGAAGGCGAGTTCGTCGAGGTCGATGGTCAGCGGGCGCATGGTCACTCTCCCTATATGGCGAGTGACTGATCCTACGCCATGCGCATGACAGCTGTCCTGTCGTTGCCGGCCGGTGCGGGCGCACCGGCCGGTTGGCGGATCACAGGCGGAAGCGCGCCACCTGCAGTTGCAGCTCGTTGCCCAGGCGCGCCAGTTCGGTGCTGGAGCTGGCGGTCTGCTCGCTGGCCGCGGCGGACTGGTCGGCGATCTCGCGCACCTGCACCACGCTGCGGTTGATCTCCTCGGCGACGCTGCTCTGTTCCTCGGCGGCCGAGGCGATCTGCAGGTTCATGCCCTGGATGTCGGCCACGGTACGGGCGATCACCCCCAGTGCCTCGCCGGCGCGGCGGGTCAGCTCCACCGAGCTGCCGGTCAGGCGGCGGCTATCGTCCATGCGCGTCACGGCTTCCTGGGCGCCGCGTTGCAGGGCGGCGATCAAGCCCTCGATCTCTTCGGTGGACGACTGGGTGCGCTGTGCCAGGGCACGTACCTCGTCGGCCACCACGGCGAAGCCACGCCCGGCCTCGCCGGCGCGGGCCGCCTCGATGGCGGCGTTGAGCGCCAGCAGGTTGGTCTGCTCGGCCACCGACTTGATCACGTCCAGCACGCTGCCGATTTTTTCGCTTTCCTTGCGCAGCGACTCCATGGCGTTGGCGGAGCGATCCACCTCGGTGGCCAGGCGGTCGATCTGCTGCACGGCATCCTGCACCACCTGATCGCCCTGGCGCGCCTGCTGGTCAGCCTGTTGCGCGGCGGCGGAAGCCTGCTCGGCATTGCGCGCGACTTCCTGCACGGTAGCGGCCATTTCATGGATGGCGCTGGCGACCTGCTCGGTCTCCAGGCGCTGGCTGTTCACCCCGGCGCGGGTCTGCTCGGTGACAGCGGACAGCTCATCCGCCGCCGTGGCCAGTTGGCTGACGCTGCCACCAATGTGGCCGAGCAACTGCGACAGGCTCTCGCGCATGCGCAGCATCACGCGTTGCAGCTGGCCCAGTTCGTCGCTGCGCTGCACGTTGAGGTCGCTGGAGAGTCCCTGGGACAGGTCGCCGCCGGCGATGCGCTCGGCCAGCTCCAGCGCCTCGTGCAGCGGACGGACGATCTGCCGGTTGATCGCCCAGCCGGAGAGCATGCCGAAGGCCAGCGCGAGGATGGCGATGAGGATCTGCCGGGTCTTGGCGGCCGCAGTCTCCGCGTCGTTGCGGGCCAGGGTGTCGTTGTACAGGCGGTCGCTGGCCGCGAGCAGCGCCTCGCTGGCGCCGTTCAGCCCCTTGCGCGCCTGCAGCGTGGCGTTGACGCCCTCGCGGAAGTGCTCGATGCCGCTGCGGTACACCTGCAGGTCCTTCAACGCGGTGGCCAGGCCGTCGCCGGCGATGCCGGGAAGTTGGCTCTGCAGGGCGCTGCCGGCGTCGCGCAGCGTGTCGAAGGCAGCGAAGGCGGTCTGTTCGGCGCTGGCGGACTGCTCGAAGACATAGCCGCGCACCTGGTAGCGCACGCCGAGCAGTTGCTGGTGCAACTGTCCGACGGCCTGGGCACCGTGCAGCAGTTGAGCGTCGCCGGGCTGTTCGGCGAGCAGGTCGAAGAGCTGTTTGTCCAGCGACTCGAAAGCCTGGAGGGCGCTCTGCGCGCTACTGACCAGGGTGCCACGGGCCTGGGCGCGCTGGTCCACCGCGCGAGTCAGCGCGGAGAAGGCTTCGCGGTAGTCGGCGACGGCCTGGCGCGCGGCGTTCAGCTGGCCGGCGTCGATATCGCTGCTCTTCAGACGCTGCTCGATCAGCTCCAGCATCTTCGTGCTGTGCTGCTCGACCTGCTCTGCCTGGCTACGATCGCCGCCCAGCTCGAACTGCAGGCGTGCAAGGTTGGCCTGCTGGCTGAGGTCGTTGAGTTCGGTGATGGTCGCCATCTGCTGGCCGCGTTCGGCCTGGTTGTCCAGGCTGCGCAGGCCGCCCAGCAGCACCAGCAGAGTGAGGAAGAGGAGGATGCCGAAGCCCACCACCAGCTTCAGGCTGACGTTCAGGCGTCCCAGCTGTACTACTAGCCAATCGTACATGTCGAATACTCCAGGCAGGCGTCGCCACGGGATCGACGGCCCGAGGCTGGCAACAACGGAAAAAGCGGAGGCGAGGCGGAATTGTCGGGACGCATCTTCGTGCGTCAGAGGCTATCGGCCGGGAAAAGGGAAACTGAAGGCGGGAAGTTGTCGCGATTTGTCCGCCGCGGCGCGAGCGCTCTTGTAGGAGCGAGCTTGCTCGCGAACTGATTCCGCAGCGAGGCCTGTTTGGGAGAAAACCTGCACCTACAGGTCGAATCCGTGCACGGGAATGCCCTCACCCTAACCCTCTCCCAGGGGGAGAGGGGACCGTGCGGCGCAGGACGACACATCGGCAGCAGCCGGTACGGACCGCTCCCTCTCCCTGAGGGAGAGGGCTGGGGTGAGGGGGAAGCCCTGGTGCCGATGTCCGGCATGGAGAAGTAAAAAAGGCCCGCATTGCGCGGGCCTTCTTCATCACGGACAGGTTCAGACGCGGAAGCGGCTGACCAGTACCTGCAGCTCGTTGCCCAGGCGCGCCAGTTCGACGCTGGAGGCAGCGGTTTCCTCGCTGGCGGCGGCGGTCTGCTCGGAGATGTCGCGCACGTTCATCACGCTGCGGTTGATCTCCTCGGCCACGGCGCTCTGCTGCTCGGAGGCGGCGGCGATCTGCTGGTTCATCGACTGGATGGTCGACACGGTGCGGGTGATGGCGCCCAGACGCTCGCCGGCGCGGCGGGTCAGGTCGACGGTGCTGACGGTCAGGTCGCGGCTGGTTTCCATCATCTGCACGGCCTGCTGGGTGCCGCTCTGCAGGCCGGCGATCAGCTCTTCGATTTCCTCGGTGGACGACTGGGTACGCTGCGCCAGGCCACGTACTTCGTCGGCTACCACGGCGAATCCGCGACCGGCGTCGCCCGCGCGGGCGGCTTCGATGGCGGCGTTGAGCGCCAGCAGGTTGGTCTGCTCGGCCACCGCCTTGATCACGTCTAGCACGCTGCCGATCTTCTCGCTTTCGCGCTTGAGCTTGAGCACCGACTCGTTGGTGCGGCCGACTTCGCCGGCGAGGCGGTCCATCTGGTTCACCGCTTCGTTCACCGCGCCTTCGCCATCGCGTGCCTGGCGGTCGGCGGCGGAGGCGGCCTCGGAGGCTTCCTCGGCGTTGCGCGCGACTTCCTGCACGGTGGCGGCCATCTCGTTCATGGCGGTGGCAACCTGGTCGGTCTCGGTCTTCTGGTTGTTTACCCCGGCGCTGGTCTGTTCGGTGACTGCGGACAGTTCCTCGGCGGCGCTGGCGATCTGCGTGACGCCGTCGTGGATGTGGCTGATCAGCTCGCGCAGGGACAGGTTCATGCGCTGCATGCTCTTCTGCAACTGGCCCAGCTCGTCATGGCGAGTGGTGGGAATGTCGCGGCTGAGATCGCCGTCGGCGATGCGCTCGGCATGGCCGAGTACGTCGCGTAGCGGATTGACGATCTGCCCGGTGATGACCCACGCGGCGATGGTGCCCAGCACCAGGGCGATCAGCGCGGCCAGGCCCAGCAAGGTCTTGGCCTGGGCGACGCCGGCGTCGCGCTTGGCGGTCTGGGCGGCGGTCAGGTCGTTGCTCAGCTTCTCGATCTGCTGGCCGCTGTCGCGCATGCGGTCGCGCGCGGCCTGGCTGTCGTTGACCTCATTGCGGTAGTTGGTCAGCGCGCTGCGGTAGGTTTCCAGCGCGTCGAGGGTGCCGCGGAATTCGTCGCTCAGTTCGGGCGGCGAGGTCTTCATGTCGCTCTGCACGCCTTCGATCAGCTGCTGCAGCGCGTTGAAGGCGCCCTGTTCCAGGTTCTGCGCGTCGGTGCTGGTGTAGGCCATCACCTGCAGGCGAGCCTGCATGACCGCACGGCCGAGGCCGGAAAGATCCTGCAGATGCGCCAGGCTCTCGGCGCTGCCGCCGTTGACCAGCTTCTGCTCGGCCTTCTGCAGCCCTTCGCTGACTGCGCCGGCGGACTTGATCAGCACCTGCTTGGCGGCGTCGCGCTCCTCGAAGGACTTCAGCAACTGGGCGTAGAGGCGGCGGTATTCGACTGACAGCTCATGCTGCTGGTCGATGACGCGACGGTCCTCGGTCTCGGTGAATTTCTCGCTCAGGGAGCGATGGCGCTGGTCCAGGCGATCCAGGGTATCGGCCACCGCCTTGGCGTCTTCCGGCGCGCGGGTGGACTGGAACTTCAGCCGGGCGATGCGCAGGTCCTTGGCGATCGCGACCAGCTCGGAGATCTCGCCGAGCTTGTCGCCGCGGTTGATCACGTTGCCCAGGTTGATCCAGCCGGTGAGGGCGATCAGCAGGGTGAGCAGCAGCACCAGGCCGAAGCCTGCGGCGAGTTTGAGTTTGACAGTCAGGTTGTTGAACCAGCGAAACATGAAGGCGGCGCTCCAGGATTGAACGGGGCCGGTACGCATGGCTGAGCGGGGAATGCGCAGAGTGGGGGACGACCGGTACCGCTGATATCGGCGCGGGAGCGTGGAACTGAAGAGTTCCGGAGTGCTTTTTCTGACTGGCGGTTCACGCTGGAGGCCGCGTGGTTACTGGCTTTGCGCCAGTTTCAGTTAGAACAGTCGTGCCAAAAGCGCGGTCACGGCGGTCTCGACACGCAGGATGCGTTCGCCGAGTTGCACCGGGTTCAGTCCGGCCTCGCGCAACTTGTCCACTTCGTAGGGAATCCAGCCACCTTCGGGGCCGATGGCCAGGGTCACCGGTTCGCTGAGCGCGCGCGGGCATTCCGGCCACGGGCCGGGATGGCCGACCAGCCCGAGACTGCCGGCGGCCAGGGCTGGCAGGCGGTCTTCGACGAAGGGCTTGAAGCGCTTCTCGATGATTACCTCGGGCAGCACAGTGTCGCGTGCCTGTTCGAGGCCGAGGATCAGTTGCTCGCGCACGGCGTCGGGTTCGAGGAAGGGGGTCTGCCAGAAGCTCTTTTCCACCCGGTAGCTGTTGAGCAGCACCAGGCGCGGCACGCCCATGGCGGCGACGGTCTGCAGCACGCGGCGAAGCATCTTCGGGCGGGGCAGGGCGAGCAGCAGGGTCAGCGGCAGCTTGGCCGGCGGGGCCTGCTCGAAGCTGACCTGAAGCTCGGCCTCGTTGGCCTCCAGGCGCAGCAGGTGGCCTTCGCCCATCAGGCCGCCGAGGCGGCCGACGCGCATCCGGTCGCCACTCTCGGCGCGGTGGACTTCCTGCATGTGGATCAGCCGGCGGTCGCGCAGGATCACGCGGTCCGCCGCCACGAAGTCGGCGTCGTCGAGCAGCAGCAGGTTCACGGGCGGGTGGCCGGCGGCTGGTCGCCCTTGGATTCTTCTTCCTCTTCCGGGCCGCGCTTGCGGATCAGGTGGCTGAACAGCACGCCGGCTTCGAACAGCAGCCACATCGGCACCGCGAGGAGAGTCTGCGACAACGGGTCCGGCGGCGTGAGGATCATGCCGACCACGAAGCAGCCGATGATCACGTAGGGCCGGATCTTCTTCAGGTAGGCCACGTTGACCACGCCAATCCACACCAGCAGCACGGTGGCGACGGGAATCTCGAAGGCCACGCCGAAGGCGAACAGCAGGGTGAGGAAGTCCAGGTAGCTGTTGATGTCGGTCATCGGTGTCACGCCTTCCGGGGCCTGGCCGAGGAAGAAGTGGAACATCAACGGGAACACCAGGAAGTAGGCGAAGGCCATGCCGGCGTAGAACAGCACGATGCTGGACGCCAGCAGCGGCAGGGCGACGCGCTTCTCGTGCTTGTACAGGCCGGGCGCGATGAAGCCCCAGACCTGGCCGAGGATCACCGGCATGGCGAACAGCACGGCGACGATCATGGTCAGCTTCAGCGGCGCGAGGAAGGCCGAGGCCGGGTCGATGGCGATCATGGTCGCGCCTTCGGGCAGGAAGCGACGCAGCGGCTCGGAGGCCAGCGCGTAGATCTTCTGCGAGAAGTACAGCAGGCCGATGAAGATCACGAAGATCGAGACCACGCAGCGCAGCAGGCGCGTGCGCAGCTCGGTCAGGTGCGAGACCAGGGGCATTTCCTGGTCGTGTTCGGGCTGGTCGGGTTTTTCGGCGCTCATGGGGTACGCGGCGTCTCGGACGAAGCGGGCGGTTGGCTTGGCACCGGTTGCTCGCTTGGGGCCGGCGCCTGGGGCGCGGCGGCAGGTTCTGCCGGGGCGGCGGGGGCCGCTTCCGGGGTGGCGGCAGGCGCGATACCTGCGCCCGGCAGGCTGTTCAGGCGGCTATTGGGTGCGATGGTCGGCGCAGCAGGCGGCTCGGCGGGTGCGCCCTGCTCTTCGGGCTGGGCCGGCGACTGCTGCGGACTGAAGGCTTCCCGAGCCTGGTCTTGCAGGCCGGTCAGTGGCGCCATCAGCTTCTTGGCTTCCTGTTCCATCTGCAGGATGTGCTCGTTGTGCAACTGGCGGCGGATTTCATCCGCGCCCAGCTCGCGCTCCACTTCCGTCTTGATGGCGTTGAAGCTGCGCTTGAGCCGGCCGATCCACAGGCCGGCCGTGCGCGCGGCGCCCGGCAGGCGGTCGGGGCCGAGCACCAGCAGGGCGACGAGCCCTACCAGCAGCAGTTCGCTGAAGCTGATACCGAACATTAGGGCGTGCCCCCGCTAAAACGGCAGAGCGCGTTGCTCAGCTGAGCGTGCCAGGCAAGGCGCAAGGTGCAGCCGATGGCTCTTCCCTCGGCAAAACTTGCAACGCCGCCTGACGCGCTCAGCTGAGCAACCCTTCGGGACGGGCCCCGAAAGGCGCAATGCTGCGTCATTCGTCGTTCATTTGGAGTCACCAAACTTCGCTCCTCTCTCCTTGCCTTGCGCCTTTCGGGGCGCCGTCGCGCCTGTCGTTTTAGCGGGGGCACGCCCACTAGTCCTTGCGCGCCGGCTCTTCGACCTTGTGCGCCTGGGCGTCGATGGTGTGCGGCTGGTTCAGCGGCGGAGTGCCGGCAGCGGCGTTGGGGTCCTTCTTCTCGTCTTCCTCGGTGTTCATCGCCTTCTTGAAGCCCTTGATGGCTTCGCCGACGTCCGAACCCAGGTTTTTCAGGCGCTTGGTGCCGAAGACCAGGACCACGACGATCAGGATGACGACCCAGTGTTTCCAGTCAAAGATGCCCATCTTGTTCTCCTCGATATTGTTCGGGTTCAGGCCGACGGTTGGCGTGCCGCTTTCTCGTCGTGCCCGGAAAGGCCGAAGCGGCGGTTCAGCTCGTCCAGTACAGCCTGCGGATGCTGGCCGAGGGCGGCAAGCATCACCAGGGAATGGAACCAGAGGTCGGCCGTTTCGTAGATCAGGTCCGTGCAGTCGCCGCTTACGGCGGCGTCTTTGGCGGCGAGAATGGTTTCCACCGATTCCTCGCCGACTTTCTCCAGAATCTTGTTCAGGCCCTTATGGTAAAGGCTGGCCACGTAGGAGCTGTCCGGTGCGGCATTCTTGCGCGCTTCGAGGACTTCCGCCAGACGGGCGAGAGTATCAGTGCTCATGGGGTTTTCCCGTACCTGCGTGGGTGTAGATGGCGTCCGGGTCCTTCAGGACCGGGTCGACGGTCTGCCAGGCGCCGTTCTCGAACACGCGGTAGAAGCAGCTTTCGCGGCCGGTGTGGCAGGCGATGCCGCCCAGTTGCTCGACCATCAGGATCACCACGTCGGCGTCGCAGTCCAGACGCAGCTCGTGCAACTTCTGTACGTGCCCGGATTCCTCGCCCTTGCGCCAGAGCTTGCCGCGCGAGCGCGACCAGTAGATGGCGCGGCCTTCGGCGGCGGTGAGGGTCAGCGCCTCGCGGTTCATCCAGGCCATCATCAGCACGCGGCCGGTGCGATGGTCCTGGGCGATCGCTGGCACCAGTCCATCGGCATTCCAGTTGATTTCGTCCAGCCAGTCTTTCATCTCGGGTTCCGTACGGCGGGCACGCGCGGTGCCCGGAGCCACTGTATACAACGCGTAAGTGTGCCAGTCAGTAGGGCGACTGGCTATCGGCGCAGGATCAGATACAGACCGCCGGCCAGCATCGCCCAGGCCGGCCACGCGCTGAGCGAGTGCGTGACCAGCCCGGTCTGGGCCGCGCCGGCCACCAGGACGGCACCAATCAGCCGTGCCGGCCAGGCGCTGGCCATGCCCGGCTGGGCGCCGGTCAGGCGCGCTTCGGGCTGCGGCTCGCGGGACAGGCGTTCCAGGGTGTCGCGGGTCATCTGCGCCAGGTGCGGCAGTTGCTCCATGTGTTGCTGGGCATTGCGCAGCAGGGTGCCGGGGCTGACGCGGTCGCGCATCCAGCGTTCGAGATAGGGCTGCGCGGTGGTCCACAGGTCCAGGTCGGGATAGAGCTGGCGGCCCAGGCCTTCGATGTTCAGCAGGGTCTTCTGCAGCAGCACCAGTTGCGGTTGCACTTCCATGTTGAAGCGCCGCGCGGTCTGGAACAGGCGCAGCAGCACCTGGCCGAAGGAGATGTCCTTGAGCGGTTTCTCGAAGATCGGCTCGCAGACGGTGCGGATCGCCGCCTCGAAATCGTTGACCTTGGTTTCCGCCGGCACCCAGCCCGAGTCGATGTGCAGCTGGGCGACCTTGCGGTAGTCGCGCTTGAAGAAGGCGATCAGGTTGCGCGCCAGGTAGTCCTGGTCCTCGTCGGTGAGGCTGCCGACGATGCCGCAGTCCACCGCGATGTACTGCGGGCTCCACGGCGTGCGAGTGCTGACGAAAATGTTGCCGGGGTGCATGTCGGCGTGGAAGAAGCTGTCGCGGAACACCTGGGTGAAGAAGATCTCCACGCCGCGCTCGGCCAACGCCTTGAAGTCGGTGCGCTGGTCGCGCAGGGTCTCCAGGTCGGTCACCGGGATGCCGTAGATGCGCTCCATCACCAGCACCTTCGGACGGCACCAGTCCCAGTAGACCTGGGGCACATAGAGCAGCGGAGAGCCCTCGAAGTTGCGCCGCAGTTGCGAGGAGTTGGCCGCTTCGCGCAACAGGTCGAGCTCGTCGTAGATGGTCTTTTCGTAGTCGCTGACCACTTCGGCCGGGTGCAGGCGGCGGGCGTCGGCGGAAATGCGTTCGGCCATGCGCGCGAGGATATGCAGCCAGGCGATATCGGAGCGGATCACCGGTTCGAGGTTCGGGCGGATCACCTTCACCACCACTTCCTCGCCGGATTTCAGCTGCGCGGCGTGGACCTGCGCCACCGAGGCGGATGCCAGCGGTTCGCGCTCGAAACGCGAGAACACCTGCTCGATCTTCGCGCCCAGTTGCTCTTCGATGCGCGCCACGGCGAGGTCCGGCGGGAAGGGCGGCACCTTGTCCTGGAGGAAAGCCAGTTCGAGGGCGATGTCATCGGGCAGCAGGTCGCGGCGAGTGGAAAGGATCTGGCCGAACTTGATGAAGATCGGCCCGAGGTCTTCCAGTGCCAGGCGCAGGCGCGCGCCACGGCTCAGTTCCAGCGGCTTGCGCGGCAACCAGCGCCACGGCAGCAGCCCGCCGAGCAGGCGCAGCCACCAGGGCAGGAAGGGCAGTTCGAGGACCATATCGTCCAGTCGGTAGCGGATGGCTACGCGCTGGATGCGCAGCAGGCGGCGGAAGGCGAGCAGCTTCATGCGTCGGGTTTGATCTTCTGGCTGAGGCGCGAAATCCGCGCGTCGAGGCGGTCGAGGGCGGTCTTCAGCTGGTCCAGCTCGGCGAAGCGCGCTTCGGCTTCATGCTGGCCGACCAGGGTGCGGCTTTCCTCGGCGAGATAGTCGGCCAGGCTCAGGCGCAGGCTTTCCAGGCTGTCGCCGGCCCAGGCCATGCCGCCGCGCAGGCGCGCTCCGAGCAGGTGCGCGGGCACCGGGCCGAGCCAGCGGGAGACTTCGTACTCCCAGTCCAGCTCCAGGCTCTGGAGGATGTCGGCCAGCTCCAGCAGCATCGCGCTGTCGCCGCCCATGGTCACTTCCGGGCTGTGCAGGACGCGGGTCTTGTCCTTGGCCAGCGCCAGTTGCAGCAGGCTGCCGGCCGGCGCGACGAGGGTGCAGTCGGCCTGCGCCTCGTGGTGCGCGGCCAGGTGCAGTCCGTCGGCATCGGGCAGGATGAACAGCTGCAGCGCGGGCGCCTGGCAGTCCACTTCCAGCACCTTGCCGGCCAGCCGGCCGAGGCGCTTGAGCGCCACGCCGTCGAGCCGCAGCACGCGGTTGACGGTGGCTTCGGCGCTGGCCAGCGCGGCCTGCAGGAGCAGGGTCATCAGGGCTTGATGCCGCGGTGCAGGGCGACCACGCCGCCGGTCATGTTGTGGTAGGTAACGCGGTCGAAACCGGCCTCCACCATCATCGACTTCAGCGTTTCCTGGTCCGGGTGCATACGGATCGATTCGGCGAGGTAGCGATAGCTCTCGGAATCGTTGGTGACCAGCTTGCCCATCAGCGGCAGCAGGGTGAAGGAGTAAGCGTCGTAGGCCTTGGACAGCAGGCTGCTGGTCGGCTTGGAGAACTCCAGCACCAGCAGGCGGCCGCCCGGCTTGAGCACCCGCAGCATGGAGCGGATGGCTTCGTCCTTGTGGGTGACGTTGCGCAGGCCGAAGGCGATGGTCACCGCGTCGAAATAGTTGTCGGGGAACGGCAGCTTCTCGGCGTCGGCCTGGACGAAGTTGACGTTGCCGGCGATGCCGCTGTCGAGCAGCTTGTCGCGGCCGACCTTGAGCATCGAGGCGTTGATGTCGGCCAGCACCACTTCGCCGGTCGGGCCGACCAGGCGGGAAAACTGGCGGGTCAGGTCGCCGGTGCCGCCGGCGATGTCCAGCACCCGGTTGCCCGCGCGCACGCCGGACAGCTCGATGGTGAAGCGCTTCCACAGACGGTGGACGCCGCCGGACATCAGGTCGTTCATCAGGTCGTACTTGGCCGCGACCGAGTGGAACACCTCGGCGACCTTCTCGGCCTTCTCGCTCTCGCGCACGGTCTTGTAGCCGAAGTGCGTGGTGGGATCGGCGCTGTCCTGGCCGGCTTGGGGCTTGCGCGGTTCGCTCATGGCATTTCTACCCTGGAAGTCAGTGGCGGGCATTCTAACAGGATGCGGAGAAAACGCCGCCCCGCTCGCCACCCTGAGAAGGGCGGCGGGGTGCGGCGATACGGCGCGGCGCGTATGATCGGCGGGGTCAGTCAATCGCGGAGTTCCAGCATGTCCCGTATCCACGTCGAACGTTCCCACTCCCTCGGCCGAGAGGCCGCCCGTGCGAAGGCCGAGAAGCTCGCCGACAAGCTCACCCGCGAGCACGGCGTGAGCAGCGAATGGCAGGGCGACACCCTGGTGTTCAAGCGCAGCGGCGTGGATGGACGCATCGAGGTGGGCGAGAACAGTGTTTCCGTGGACGTGAAGCTGGGCCTGATGCTGTCGGCCATGAGCGGCCTGCTCAAGGGCGAGATCGAGCGCGCACTGGACAAGGCGCTGGCCTGAATACTTCCCGGCCCCGTTTCTCGCGGGGCCGCAGCCGTTTTCCGACGGCGCCGGCCGTCCTACAAAGGCTGGTATGTGTTTTCTAATTTTCCCCGATACCTTGGCTCACAGTCCCGCCTTTCGCGGGCAGCTGTTCGACATCATCGAATCAGAACCCTGTGAGGTGCCACCATGGCCAAGGCTGTCAGCAAGAAGAAAGTCGTAGAACTCGAATCCACCCTCTACACCGATGCCAAGCACTACGCGCGGCAGATCTGGCTCGCGGGCCTGGGCACCTACGCCAAGGTCGGCCAGGAAGGCAGCGAATACTTCAAGGACCTGGTCAAGGCCGGCGAGTCCGTGGAGAAGAAAGGCCGCGACCTGGTGACCACCCAGATCGACGCCGCCAACGACAGCGTCAAGGGTCGTCTGCACAGCGTGAAATCCAAGATCAACTTCGACAAGATCGAGGAAGTGTTCGACGCACGTGTCGCCTCCGCCCTCAACCGAATCGGAATTCCCTCCAGGCGTGATGTGGAGGCGCTCTCTGCTAAGCTGGATGAGCTGAGCGCAGTGCTCGAGCGTGTCGCGAGAACCCAATAAGGAGAGCAGGATGGCTGGCAAAAAAACTACCGATAAAAAAGAGTCCAGTTGGATCGGCGAGATCGAGAAATACTCGCGGCAGATCTGGCTGGCTGGCTTGGGGGCCTACTCGAAGGTCAGCAAGGACGGCAGCAAGGTGTTCGAGACCCTGGTCAAGGACGGCGAGAAGGCCGAGAAACAAGCCAAGTCCGAAGTCGACAAGGCCGTGAAGACTTCCACCCGTTCCGCCAAATCGCGCGTCGATGCCGTCAAGGGCGCCGCGATCGGCAAGTGGGGCGAGCTGGAAGAGGCCTTCGACAAACGACTCAACAGCGCGATCTCGCGCCTGGGCGTTCCGAGCCGCAATGAGGTGAAGACTCTGCACAGCAAGGTCGACAGCCTCACCAAGCAGATCGAGAAGCTCACCGGCGTCAGCGTCAAGACCGCCAAACCGGCCGCCAAGGCCGCCGCCAAACCCGCAGCGAAAGCCGCCGCCAAGCCGGCTGCGAAACCCGCTGTGAAGACCGCGGCGTCCAAGCCGGCGACCAAGGCCGCTGCGAAGCCCGCAGCCAAACCGGCCGCCAAGCCCGCTGCGAAAGCTGCTGCGAAGCCGGCTGCCAAACCCGCTGCCAAGCCTGCCGCGAAACCGGCTGCGAAGGCTGCGGCGAAACCGGCCGCCAAGCCCGCTGCTGCGAAAGCCGCTGCGAAGCCGGCTGCCAAGCCTGCGGCAAAACCGGCTGCTGCCAAGCCCGCTGCTGCGAAGCCTGCAGCCAAGCCGGCCGCGGCGAAGAAGCCGGCCGTGAAGAAACCCGCTGCACCGAAGGCCGTCGCCAAACCGGCAGCTCCGAAGCCGGCAGCTCCGGCCGCCACTCCGGCACCGTCGGCTCCCGCCGCCGCGCCGTCCGTGACGCCGTCCGCTGCTACTCCGGCGACACCGTCGACCCAGGCCTGATCGGTCTGCTGCAACACCCACGCCCGGCCTCGTGCCGGGCGTTTTCATTCTCTCAGGGGAAGAATCAAGGGGTGAGTCAGGGGTCGAGATAGCGCCGGGCGAGGCGTTCGGCGATCAGCTGCGAGTCGGGCCGCAGGTGCGGCGCCACCAGCATCATCACCTGGAACACTACGTGGCGGATGTCGCCCTCGTGGCCGAGGATGCGCTGGTAGTCCAGTGAGAACAGCAGCGTCAGGGTGATCTGCTCCACCAGTTGGCCGAGGGCCTCGGTGTCGCTGACCAGTTCGTCCTGGGCTTTGAGTTGCGCCAGCAGGGTGGCCAGCGTGCGCTTGAGTTGGTTGAGCCAGGCGCGCACGCCGCGGGCCAGCTTGGGCAGCTTCCCGGACAGGTTGGAGAGGTCCTGGAAGAGAAAGCGGTAGTGCGCCAGGCGCTCGACGATCAGGTGCAGGAACAGCCAGTAGTCCTCGGCGCCCAGTTGCACGTCGGTGGGCGGATCGAGCAGCGGCGCCAATTCGTCCTGGAAGCGCTCGAACAGCGCCAGCACCAGGGGTTCCTTGCCGTGGAAGTGGTAGTAGAGATTGCCAGGGCTGATGCCCAGTTCGGTGGCGATCTCCAGGGTGGACACGTTGGGCTCGCCCTGCTCGTTGAACAGCTGCAGGGCGCATTCGAGAATCCGGTCGCGCGTTTTCATCCGTGTTCAGGTTCCAGCCGCAGTGGAGGCCGACGATAGCCGTGGGGGAGGGTGGATGCCAATGGCTGTGCGGCAAACTTCCGCATTGCTTATCCGTATGAACGCCTCAGGGATGCGGATCGAAACATGGCAGCCTATGGATAGCCCTGCGCTCGGCCCGTCCCTCTCCCTCAGGGAGAGGGGACCGTCCTGTGCAGGAGGAGGCGGTGATCTCAGCCGGCGCGATCTGCCCCCTCTCCCTGAGGGAGAGGGCTGGGGTGAGGGGGAGAACGCAGGCACGGTTTATCCAGGAGAGGGATTTGTTCTCGCAAGATGCCTGCCGCAAGCCTGAAGCGACCAACCCGCAATGGGTTGTCTGCTGCGTTCTGCGTTCTGCGTTCTGCGATCAGCGCACGTGCACGTACGTCCCCGGTGCCGCCTCCTTCGACGGATACTCAGCGTTACCCAGTTCGAAGCTCACTGGCCGCCGCTCGCCGGAGCGCTCCTGGATCCACGCCAGCCACAGCGGCCACCAGCTGCCCTCGTGACGCTGGGTGTCGTAGTACCAGGCGCGCGGGTCGGAGCTGAGCTTGCCGTTCTCGAAGTAACAGGCCTTGGGGTTGCCCGGCGGGTTGAGGATGCTCTGGATGTGTCCGCTGTTGGACAGCACGAAGCGGCTGTCGCCACCCAGCAGCTGCGCCGAGCGGTACACCGCATCCCAGGGCGTGATGTGGTCGGTGATGCCGGCGACGTGGAAGTTGTCGACGGCGACTTTCTTCAGGTCGATGGCGCTGCCGTTGAGCTCCATGGCGCCGGGGCGGGCCAGTGGGTTGTGCTTGAAGAAGTCGAGGAAGTCGCCGTGCAACGCGGCCGGCAGGCGGGTGTTGTCGTTGTTCCAGTAGAGGATGTCGAACGCCGGCGGCTGCTTGCCCAGCAGGTAGTTGTTGACCCAGTAGTTCCAGATCAGGTCGTTGGGGCGCATCCAGGCGAACACCTTGGCCATGTCGCGGCCATCCAGCACGCCGTGCTGGTAGGAACGACGCTTGCTGCTCTCCAGGGTCTGCTCGTCGGCGAACAGCGCCGCGGGGGTCTCCACCTGGCTGTCCAGCAGACTCACCAGGTAGGTGGCGCTGGCGATCTTGCGCAGCTGGCGGCGTGACTGCAGGTGCCCTTGCAGGGCGGCGATGGTCAGGCCGCCGGAGCAGGCGCCCATCAGGTTCACGCTGCGGCTGCCGCTGATCGAGCGGCACGCCTCGATGGCCTCGTCCAGTGCGCTGACGTAGGTCGACAGGCCCCACTCGCGGTGGCGCGCATCGGGGTTGCGCCAGCTGACCATGAACACCTGCAGATTGTTCTTCAGGGCGTACTGGACAAAGCTCTTCTCCACCGTCAGATCGAAGATGTAGAACTTGTTGATCTGCGGCGGCACGATCAGCAGCGGCTTGGCGTGCAGATGTTCGCCCATTGGCTTGTACTGGATCAGCTCCAGCACTTCGTTGCGGAACACCACCGCGCCCGGCGTGGTGGCGATGTTCTGGCCAATCTCGAAGGCACTGCGGTTGACCTGGCTGGGCATGCCGCCGTTGTGCACCAGGTCGTCCAGCATGTGCTGGAGGCCCTTGAGCAGGCTCTGGCCGCCGGTATTGAACAACTCCTTGACCGCCAGCGGGTTGAGCAGGGTGTTCGACGGCGAGGCGGCGTCGGACAGGATCGACAGCAGGAAGCGCGCGCGGGCGCGGTCGTCGTGGTTCAGGTCGCTCTCGTCGATCCAGGCCAACAGTTGCTTCTGCCAGGCCAGGTAGGCCTGCACGGTGCGCCGGTAGATCGGATTGAGCCGCCAGGACGGGTCCTGGAAGCGTGCATCCTGCGGGTTGGGCTGCAGCGGCGAATCGCCGATCAGCACCTTGCCCATCTGCTTGCCGAAGGCCGCCAGATGCCGCGCCGAATGCATCGGCTGGCGCACGCCCTGCAGCGCCAGCATGCGCAGGGTGGACAGCATGTCCTTGCCGCGCAGGCCGACCATCGCGCTCTGCGCATTCATGTACTCGGTGGGGACGGGGACGCTACCAGGCTCAGTTTTCTCTCGCATGAACAGCACTCCGTAAAGGGTCCGACCTGCCAATGGCGAAGCAAGGGCTGTACCGGACTGGGGAAGAGCCCGTTCCAGACGCTTGTCGCCGGTTCGAGGGATGTGCACGGGTATCGACGCGAGAGGAAACTGCCCGAAAACAGGGCAGTGGATCAGCAGCCGGGTCGCCCTGCGGACACCGGTGAAGGTGGCCGCAGTGGTCATCCCGATTCAGGCGCTACGTGTCGATACCCGTGAACACGCCTGTTTGTTGTTCGGCTCTTTAAAAAAAGTGCCTGCGCAGCGATCGGTCAAGGCAGGATGCCCACCGAGTGTGACGAAGCCGTGATGCCTCAACTGGCCTTGGGGGTGAAGGGCCGCGGGTGCATGACCGCGCGCTGCCGTTCTTCCTGGAGGAATTTCATGATGATCGGCGCCACGGTTTCCGCGCGGGTTACCAGGAACAGGTGGCCATCGTCGATCACGTGGAGTTCGGCGTTGGGAATGCGCCAGGCGAGCATGCGCATGTTGATCAGCGGGATGATCGGGTCGTCGTCGCCGGCCAGGATCAGCGTCGGCTGGTGGATCTTGTGCAGCCAGTGGATGCTGGTCCAGCCGAGCCCGGCAAACAGCTGCCAGTAGTAGCCCATCTTGCCGGACGAGCGGACCTTGCTGGCGAAGGCCATGGCCAGTTTCGGATCGCGGCGGAAGGCGCCGCCGTAGATGTCCGGGGCGATGTGTACGCCGTAGGACGGCTGGATATAGCGGCGCGGACTCGCCATGCGCCAGAGCACCTTGGGCTTGCCTGGCACCATCACCGCGCCGGCGGC
The DNA here is from genome assembly GCF_016919445.1 of Pseudomonas sp. PDNC002. Classification (NCBI taxonomy): domain Bacteria; kingdom Pseudomonadati; phylum Pseudomonadota; class Gammaproteobacteria; order Pseudomonadales; family Pseudomonadaceae; genus Pseudomonas; species Pseudomonas sp. PDNC002. The sequence continues at coordinate 1,663,542 of NZ_CP070356.1, forward strand.
GGTGGCGGCGAGGATCAGCTTCTTGCAGCGCTCCGGATAGTCATGGGCGAACTGTTGGGCCAGCGCGCCGCCCCAGGACACGCCGATGGCCGTCACCTGGCCGTAGTCCAGGTAGTCGAGCATCCGCGCGGCCAGCTTGGCCAGGCCGGGGAATCGATAGGGCGTGCTGGGCGTGGACGAGCCGCCGACACCGGGGACGTCGAAGGCGATCACCTCCAGGTCCGGGTCCAGCGCGGCGACGAAGGGGAACACCAGTTCGAGGTTGGCGCCGATGCCGTTGAAGATCAGCAGCGGCGTCATGTGCTTCTTGCCCGGGCGCACGGCGGTGCGGATGGTCTGCCCGTCGAGTTCGATGGTGCGGAACTCGAAGGGCTGCGCCGCCGGCGCCTTGCTCGGCAGGATCTCCTCGCCGCTGCGTTTGCTGCGCGCGCGCCGGCTCGTCGGCGCGGCCACTTCCACGGCCTGCGACGAATCTGGAGAGTTGGCGTCGTCCACGGCGCCGGCTTGCGGGAGGAGTTCTGTTTTCATCGTTCGTGTACGTAGGTTCCAGGGGAGGCTTCGCCGGCCGGATAGGTTTTGTTACCCAGGGAAGTCGGCGCCTTGCGCGTTTTGCCCGAGCGTTCGGCCAGCCAGTTCTGCCAGTGCAACCACCAGGAGTCGGCGTGCTTGCTGGCGTTTTCCTGCCAGGTCTTCGGATCGACCGAGAGTTCCGGGCCGGTCATGAAACGCGCCTTGGGGTTGCCCGGCGGGTTGAGGATGCTCTGGATGTGGCCGCTGTTGGAGAGGACGAATTCACACTTGCCACCGAGCAGGCGCGCGGAGCGGTAGCAGGCTTCCCACGGGGTGATGTGGTCGTTGAGTCCGGCCAGGCAGTAGAAGTCGCAGGTCACCTGCTTGAGGTCGATCGGCGTACCGCCCACCTCCAGTGCACCCGCGCGGCTCAGCGGGTTGGTCTTGAACATTTCCACGAGTTCGCCGTGCAGCGCGGCTGGCAGGCGCGTGGTGTCGTTGTTCCAGAACAGGATGTCGAAGGCTGGCGGCTCGTTGCCGAGCAGGTAGTTGTTGACCCAATAGTTCCAGATCAGATCGTTGGGGCGCATCCAGGCAAACACCTTGGCCATGTCCTTGCCTTCCAGCACACCGGCCTGGTAGGAGCGGCGCTTGGCGGCTTCCAGGGTCTTCTCGTCGGCGAACAGGGCGACCTGGGTATCCAGCTCGAAGTCCAGCACGCTGACCATCTGGGTGAAGGCGTTGACCTTCTTCTCGCCCAGCGCGGCGTAGTGGCCGAGCAGGGTGACGGTGGTGATGCCGCCGGAGCAGGCACCGAGCATGTTCAGGTCCTTGGCGCCGGTAATGGCCAGGACCACGTCGATGGCTTCCTTCAGCGCCTCGATGTAGGTGGTCAGGCCCCACTCGCGCTGCGCCTTGGTCGGGTTGCGCCAGCTGACGATGAAGGTCTGCACCTGGTTGCGCAGGCAGAAGCGCGCCAGGCTCTTCTCCGGCGACAGGTCGAAGACGTAGAACTTGTTGATCTGCGGCGGCACCACCAACAGCGGGCGCTCATGCACGCTCTCGGTGATCGGCTTGTACTGGATCAGTTCCAGCACGTCGTTGCGGAACACCACCGCGCCATCGGTGACGGCCAGGTTCTTGCCGACCTCGAACGCGTCCATGTTCACCTGGCTGGGCATGCCGCCATTGTTGACCATGTCCTTGGCGAGATGGGTGAGGCCGTCGAGCAGGCTCTTGCCACCGGTCTCGAAGAAGCGTTTGACCGCCGCCGGGTTGGACAGCGTGTTGGTCGGCGCCATGGCCTCGGTCATCAGGTTGATGACGAACTGGCCGCGGCTGATGTCCTGGGGCGCCAGGTCGCTCTCACCGATCCAGACGTGCAGTTCCTTGCGCCAGGCGAGGTAGGTCTGCAGGTAGCGGCGGTACAGCGGGTTCTGGCTCCAGGCGGGATCGTTGAAGCGGCGGTCGTCGTCCGCCGGCTTGAGCTCGGATTTGCCGAGCAGCACGTTCTTCAGCTCCAGGCCGAAGTGAGTCACGTGCTTGGCACTGTGGAAGGGCTGCTTGATCGCTTGCAGCAGCACCATACGGGCAGAGGTGAGCAAATCCTTGCCCCGGATGCCGATCACCGGGTTCAAGGCGAGGGTGTTTTCCGCGGCTTGCTGGGGTAGATCGCTGTTGTTCTTCTGGGTCATCGGCGACGCTCCATTGTCCTGAGACGCATACTGGCGGGGCTCACCTTCGTGACGTAAGGCCAAGTACTGCTCGGGGTTGCGGAACGTGGAGAGAGCTCCACGCGGTTCATCACTTGGCGGCATCACTGGAAGTTCAGGAAACCACGCTTCATGCACGAGAAATTCCGTGCACTGCACTGCACTGCCTTGGTTACCCGAGTTTCCTTCGCCGCGCAAGCTGGTGCAGCGTGGGCCTTCTCCTCGGAGTATGTCGGGAAAAGTTAGAAAACGCGCCCTAGAGCGGGGGCATCTTGCCAAACCCCTGACGGCGACCACGCGTGCGACAGTCTGCAAGAGGAATGTTGCAAATGGCGTGCCTCGGGATGATTGCCCGACGAAGGTTGGTGCGCAGGGAGAGGCGGGAAGCAAAGATCGAACGGGTTGGGCGCGCGGTTTGCCGGCGAACCGATTTTTCCCTGTGGGAGCGGGCCATGCCCGCGATTGCGCCATCGGGCGCTCCTGCAGGAAATGTGGAATTGCGACTCTGGAGCTCCGCGTAGGAGCGGATTTATCCGCGATGGGTTTGGCGTGGCCTGGGGCCGATCGCGGACGGAGTCCGCTCCTGCGCAGTCAGGAAGTGTGGTGTCCCGGTTATAGCATCAGCTTGACCACGGACTCCGACGGATCGCGCGACTTGCCGGCCTTCTCCAGCTGCGCCAGGTAATCCGCCCACATCTCGTCGTGGCGGATGCACAGCTCGTAGAGGTAATCCCAGGTGAACAGGCCGCTGTCGTGGCCATCGTCGAAGGTCAGCTTGAGCGCGTACTGCCCAGCCGGCTCCAGGTTGCTCAGGCCGACATTCAACTTGCCGACTTGCAGCACCGGATTGCCGTGTCCCTGCACTTCAGCCGAGGGAGAGTGCACGCGCAGGAACTCCGCGGACAGCTCATAGGACTGCTCCCCGTAGGTCAGGGACAGCTTCTTCGAGGCCTTGTGCAACTTGATGGCGGTTGGGATGCGCATGGACGACTCCTGGGCGTGCGTGCGGCCATTGTAGCGCCGCGTAAAACGAACGGGGCGCCCTGAGGCGCCCCGTCGTAACGGTACTCGACCGCTTACAGGATGTAGCGGGACAGGTCTTCGTCCTGCGCCAGTTCACCCAGGTGGCTGTTGACGTAGGCGGCGTCGATCACGATGGCCTTGTCGCTGTGCTCGCTGGCCAGGTCCGCGGCGTCGAACGACACCTCTTCCAGCAGGCGTTCGAGCAGGGTGTGCAGGCGACGGGCACCGATGTTCTCGGTCTTCTCGTTGACCTGGAAGGCGATCTCCGCAAGGCGCTTGATGCCGTCGGCGGCGAACTCGATGTCCAGGCCTTCGGTTTTCAGCAGCGCGGTGTACTGCTCGGTCAGCGACGCATGCGGCTCGCTGAGGATGCGCTCGAAATCGCTCGGGCTCAGGGCCTTCAGCTCGACGCGGATCGGCAGGCGGCCCTGCAGTTCCGGCACCAGGTCGCTGGGCTTGGACAGGTGGAACGCGCCCGAGGCGATGAACAGGATGTGGTCGGTCTTCACCATGCCCAGCTTGGTGTTCACGGTGCAGCCCTCGATCAGCGGCAGCAGGTCGCGCTGCACGCCCTCGCGGGAGACGTCGGCGCCGCCGACGTTGCCGCGCTTGGCGATCTTGTCGATCTCGTCGATGAAGACGATGCCGTTCTGCTCCACCGCTTCCAGGGCGCGGGCCTTGAGGTCTTCTTCATTGACCAGGCGCTGCGCTTCCTCGTCGCGGATCAGCTTCATCGCTTCGGCGACCTTCAGCTTACGGGTCTTGCGCTTGCCCTTGCCCATATTGGAGAAGAGGCTCTGCAGTTGGTTGGTCATCTCCTCCATGCCGGGCGGGGCCATGATTTCCACGCCGGCCGGGATGTCGGCCACCTCGATATCGATTTCCTTGTCGTCCAACTGGCCTTCGCGCAGGCGCTTGCGGAACAGCTGGCGAGTATTGGAGTCCTCGCGTGCTGGCTCGTCACCGAAACCGGCGGTGCGTGCCGGCGGCAGCAGGGCGTCGAGGATGCGCTCTTCGGCGGCATCTTCGGCGCGGTACTTCACCTTCTGCACTTCCTGCTCGCGGAGCATCTTGATCGCGGCATCGGCGAGGTCGCGGATGATCGACTCGACGTCACGGCCGACATAGCCGACCTCGGTGAACTTGGTCGCTTCCACCTTGATGAAGGGCGCGTTGGCCAGCTTGGCCAGGCGACGGGCGATCTCGGTCTTGCCGACGCCGGTCGGGCCGATCATCAGGATGTTCTTCGGCGTTACTTCGGCGCGCAGCTCGGCCGGCAGCTGCATGCGCCGCCAGCGGTTGCGCAGGGCGATGGCGACGGCGCGCTTGGCGTCGTCCTGGCCGATGATGTGACGGTTGAGTTCGTGGACGATCTCGCGGGGAGTCATGGACATTTGACGTGCTACTCCGGAACGACAGCGCTTAGAGGGCGCTGTCGAGCTCCTCAATGGTCAGGTTCTGGTTGGTGAACACGCAGATCGAGCCGGCGATGTTCAGCGCGGTCTCGGCAATTTCGCGGGCGCTCATGTCGTCGCTGGCTTTCTGCAGCAGGGCCATTGCCGCAGCCTGGGCGAAGCCGCCACCGGAGCCCATGGCGATCAGGCCATGCTCGGGTTCGACGACGTCACCGTTGCCGGTGATGATCAGCGAGGCATCCTTGTTGGCCACGGCGAGCATGGCTTCCAGGCGGCTCAGGGAACGGTCGGTGCGCCAGTCCTTGGCCAGCTCGACGGCGGCGCGCACCAGGTGGCCCTGGTGCTTTTCCAATTGCTGCTCGAAGCGCTCGAAGAGGGTGAAGGCATCGGCGGTGGCGCCGGCGAAGCCGGCCAGTACTTCACCGTGGTACAGGCGGCGGACTTTCTTCGCGTTGCCTTTCATCACGGTGTTGCCCAGGGAAACCTGGCCGTCGCCGCCCATGACGACTTTGCCGTTACGGCGGACAGATACGATGGTGGTCAAGGGTCTTACTCCACACAAGCGGGGCGTTGTGCCCGAATGCAGAGTCAGATGGGGACTCGGTCGGCGGGGTTCAAGTCCTACGCCGGACAGGGAGCGCGCTTTTCACGCACCGCCTGTCGGCGCAGGTCTCGATTTCACGGGGGTCAGCGGGTCTGGCGCTGCTGTAACAGCAGATTGCTGAAGCCGTTGCCGGCCAGCTGTTTCTGCGCGGCGGACGCCTTGGCGCGGTCGCCGTAGGGGCCGACCATGACGCGGTACCAGGTTTCGTCGCGCACGGTGCCGGACTCCACGCGGGCGTTCTGGCCCAGCATTATGATCTGCGCGCGCAGGTGATCGGCGTCGGTCTGCTTACGGAACGAGCCGGCCTGCAGGTAATACTGCGTGGCAGCCACAGCTGGCGGCGGAGTCGGCTTGGCCGGCGCGGTGTCGCTGGCCGGAGCCTGCGGCAGTGCCTGCTTCTGCGCGCTGGCGACCTGGGTCGCAGGCGGTGTGGCGGGCGTTGCCGGCTTGACCACCGCGGGCGGTGGCGGATTCTGCCCGCTCAGCGCTGCCAGGGCGCGCTGGGTGTCGATCTTCTCGGCTTCTTCCTTGGTCGCCACCACGGTCGGCGGCGTCTGCGGTTGTTGCGGCTTGGCCGGCGGCGGCACGGCCTCCGGCGGTACCGCGACTTCCGAGCCCGGCAGCAGGGTGTAGAAGTCGTACTTGGGCTTCACCCCGGTCGGCGCGGCCGGCTGTTGCGGCTGCACGGTGCCGGACGGCTTGTTGGAGCCGACCACGGTCTTGGGCGCTTCGGGTTTTTCCCGTTTGACGTCGTTGCGACCCGGCTCCAGCTTCATCAGGAACATGATGAAGCCGCCGATGGCCAGGCCGGCGACCAGCCAGACCCAGCCGGGGACCGACGTCTTCTTGGCCGGGGCCTGGTAGCGGCTGGCGCCGCGCTTGGGAGCGGGTTTCTTCTTCGCCATGGGTGCTTACATGCGCTCCAGGGTTTCCAGGCCCAGCAACTCCAGGCCCTGCTTGAGGGTACGGCCGGTCAGCGCGGCAAGGCGCAGGCGGCTTTCCTGTTGCGCCGGGTCTTCGGCGGTGAGAATCGGGCAGTGCTCGTAGAAGCTGGAGAACAGGCCGGCCAGCTCGTACAGGTAGGCGCAGAGGATGTGCGGCACACCCTTGATCGCCACGTTGTTGAGCAGGTCGGTGAACTGCGCCAGCTGTGCGGCCAGGGCGATTTCCTGCGGTTGCTGCAGGACGATCTTGCCGCCCACTTCGTCATAACCCTTGCCCAGCTTGCGGAAGATGCTCGCCACGCGGGTGTATGCATACAGCAGGTACGGCGCGGTGTTGCCCTCGAAGCTCAGCATCAGGTCGAAGTTGAAGCTGTAGTCGCTGGTACGGTGCTTGGACAGGTCTGCGTACTTCACCGCACCGATGCCAACGGCGTGGGCGATCTGGCGCAGGTCCTGCTCGCTGAAGTCGGGGTTCTTGGCCTTCACCAGGGTGTAGGCGCGCTCCTCGGCTTCGATCAGCAGGTCGATCAGCTTCACGGTGCCGCCATCGCGGGTCTTGAATGGCTTGCCGTCAGCGCCGTTCATGGTGCCGAAGCCCATGTGCTCCAGATCCATGCTGGCCGGGACGAAGCCGGCGCGGCGGGCCACTTCGAACACCTGCTGGAAGTGCAGGGCCTGGCGCTGATCGACGAAGTACAGAACGCGATCGGCGTGCAGCACCTTGTGGCGGTAGCGCATCGCGGCGAGGTCGGTGGTGGCGTAGAGGTAGCCACCGCCCGCCTTCTGCACGATCACCGGCAGCGGCTCGCCTTCGGCGTTCTTGAACTCGTCGAGGAACACGCACAGGGCGCCGTCGCTCTCGACCAGCAGGCCCTTGGTGGTCAGGTCGGCCACCACCTGCGCGAGGTCGTCGTTGTAGGCGCTCTCGCCCTTCACGTCGGCCATGGTCAGTTTCACGTCCAGCAGGTCGTAGACCTTCTGGCAGTGCGACAGGGAGATGTCGTTGAAGCGCGTCCACAGGGCCATGCACTTGGGATCTTTGGCCTGCAGCTTGACCACCAGTTCACGGGCGCGGTCGGCAAACTCGGGGGACTCGTCGAAGCGCTTCTTGGCGGCGCGGTAGAAGACTTCCAGGTCGTGCAGCTCGGCCTGGGCGTCCACCGGTTGTTCTTCCAGGTAGGCCAGCAGCATGCCGAACTGGGTGCCCCAGTCGCCCACGTGGTTCTGGCGGATCACGGTGTCGCCGAGGAATTCCAGCACACGGCTGACGCCGTCGCCGATGATGGTCGAGCGCAGGTGGCCGACGTGCATTTCCTTGGCCAGGTTCGGCGAGGACAGGTCCACCACCACGCGCTGCGCGGGGCCAGCCTTGCGTACGCCGATGCGCTCGTCGGCCAGCGCCTTGTCGAGGCTGGCGGCGAGCCAGGCCTGGTCCTGGAAGAAGTTCAGGAAGCCGGGGCCGGCGATCTCGACCTTGGCCACTTCCGGGCTTTGCGGCAGCGCCTCGACCAGCTTGGTGGCCAGGTCGCGTGGCTTCATCCCGGCAGGCTTGGCCAGCATCATGGCGATGTTGCTGGCGAAGTCGCCGTGGGTTCGGTCCTTGGTGTTCTCCACCTGGATGTCGGGCGTCAGGCCGGCCGGCAGGGTGCCGTCTTCGGTGAGGCTGACAAGGGCTTGCTGGATCAGGTGGCGAATCGTGTCTTTCATGGTTATCTCCGTGCTCGCGTGCATCCGGCGCGCGCGACCGGTTATCGGGCTCAGAACCGCGCATTATCCGTGGCTGGACATGGCTTGCCAACCGCGGAGCGCTCCTTGTTCAGTCTCGCCGCTGTGCCATCCGTCGCGGCTGATGGAAGTCAATGTAGGACGGATGCGCAAGCTTGCGCGGGTTCCTAGGAATAAAGAGCGCTGTCAGAACAGGTCGATCGGGTCCACATCCAGCGACCAGCGCACCTGGCGCCCGCTGGGCATGCCTTCGAGCGTCTGCAGCCAGGGGGTGAGAAGACGGTGCAGCGGTGCGCGGGCCGTGCTCATCAGCAGCAGTTGGGCGCGGTAGCGGCCGGCACGGCGCTCCATGGGAGCCGGCACCGGGCCGAGGAGTTCCACCTCGTGTCCCAGCGCTGCCTGCAGGCGCTCGGCTTCGGCGCAGGCTTCGTCGAGGAAACCTTCGGCCTGCCCGGGCTTGTGCGCTTCGGCGCGCAGCAGTGCCAGGTGCGCGAATGGCGGCAGGCCAGCGGCGCGGCGTTCGGTGAGGGCCTGCTCGGCGAAGGCGAAGTAACCCTGCTCGGTGAGTTGCACCAGCAGCGGGTGGTCGGCCAGGTGCGTCTGGATCAACACGCGGCCCGGCTCCTCGGCGCGCCCGGCGCGCCCGGCGACCTGGACGATCTGCTGGGCCATGCGTTCGCTGGCGCGGAAGTCGGCGGAGAACAGCCCGCCATCGGCATCGAGGATCGCCACCAGGGTGACGCGCGGGAAGTGGTGCCCCTTGGCGAGCATCTGGGTGCCGACCAGGATGCACGGCTCGCCCTTGTTGATCGTAGCGAACAGGTCGCGCATGGCGTGCTTGCGCGAGGTACTGTCGCGGTCGATGCGCAGCACCGGGTAATCCGGGAAGAGGATGCGCAGGCGCTCTTCGGCGCGCTCGGTGCCGGCGCCGACCGGGCGGAGGTCGACGGTGCCGCATTTCGGGCAGTTGCGCGGAGGTCGCTCGCGGTGATCGCAGTGGTGGCAGCGCAGCTCGCCGCTGCCCTGGTGCACGGTCATCCGCGCGTCGCAGCGCGGGCACTGGCTGATCCAGCCGCAGTCGTGGCACAGCAGGGTCGGGGCGAAGCCACGACGGTTCAGGTAGACCAGCACCTGCTGGCCGGCGGCCAGGGTTTCCTTGATCGAGCGCTGCAACGGCATGGAGATGCCCGAATCCAGCGGCAGGCTCTTCACATCCAGGCGATGGAACTTCGGCTGGTGCGCGCCGCCAGCGCGCTGGGTCAGGCGCAGCAGGCCGTAGCGGCCGCTCTGGGCGTTGTGCAGGCTTTCCAGCGCCGGTGTCGCCGAACCGAGCAGGATCGGCACGTTCTCCAGGCGCGCGCGCACCATGGCCAGATCGCGGGCGTGGTAGCGCAGGCCTTCCTGCTGTTTATAGGAAGCGTCGTGTTCCTCGTCGATGATGATCAGCCCCGGATTCTTCAGCGGGGTGAACAGCGCCGAACGGGTGCCGATGACGATGTCCGCCTCGCCGTCGCGGGCGGCGAGCCAGGCGTCGAGGCGCTCGCGGTCGGTCAGCGCCGAGTGCAGCAGGGCGATGCGCGCGTTGAAGCGGCGCTCGAAGCGGCTCAGCGTCTGCGGGCCGAGGTTGATCTCGGGGATTAGCACCAGCGCTTGCTTGCCGGCTTCCAGGGTCTCGCGGATCAGCTGCAGGTAGACCTCGGTCTTGCCGCTGCCAGTGACGCCGGCCAGGAGGAAACTGTGGAAGCTGCCGAGGCCGGCGCGCACGGATTCGAAGGCGGCGCGCTGCTCGGTGTTCAGCGGCAACTCGGCTTGCGCCAGCCAGGGGCCATGGTGCGGCGCCACGCTGTGGACGCGGACTTCCAGCGAGACCAGCCCCTTTTCCTGCAGCAGGTCGAGGCTGTCCTTGTTGATCTGCAGTTGGCTGAGCAGTTCGTGGGCGACGCCGTGGGGGTGCTGCTTGAGGATCTTCAGCGTCTCGCGCTGGCGCGGCGCACGGGCCAGGCGCGGGTCTTCCTCGCGGGCGCCGGGTTCGGCGTGCCAGAAGCGCTGCTGGCGCGCTTCGGCGGGATCGCCCTGGCGCAGCAGGTTGGGCAGCGCCCAGGAAAAGGTGTCACCCAGGCTGTGCTGGTAGTACTGCGCCGTCCAGCGGCACAGCTCCAGCAGATGCGACGGCATCGGCGGTTCGCGGTCGAGTACGGCCAGTGCCGGGCGCAGCTTGTCCGCCGGCACGTCGGAAGTTTCCACCTTGTCCACCAGCACGCCGACCATCTCGCGGCGGCCGAACGGCACGCGCAGGCGCACGCCCGGCTGCAGGCGCGACACGTCCACCCCTCGTGGAGGCAGGTAGTCGAACAGGCGACGCAGCGGCGAGGGCAGGGCGAGACGCAGGATGGAGGGTGAGGGCACGCGACGGATTCCGGGGCGGCGGGGAGCGTGGGATGGTAGCATGGGCGATGCGACGGTCGGTCATGCCTGATCTTGCGTTGAAAATGTTCTCTGGTATGATCCACGCCCTTAATTTGCGTGCGGTGCCCGGTAAAAGATCCCGCCCGCGGTCCTTGATGGCCGTGGCTCGGCTTCTGCCAGAGACTGGGTGGCGGCACACCACCAGAGGAAGAGACCATGAAACCGGAAATCCATCCCGCGTACGAAGACATCGAAGCTACCTGCAGCTGTGGCAACGTGATCAAAACCCGTTCCACCCTGTGCAAGGGCATTCACCTGGACGTCTGCTCCGAGTGCCACCCCTTCTACACCGGTAAGCAGAAAGTTCTGGACACCGGCGGCCGTATCGACCGCTTCAACCAGCGCTTCGCCATGTTCGGCGGCAAGAAGTAAGATCGATTTCCGGGAAAGGCCCCTTATGGTTTTTCACGGTATCTCGAAAAAGGCGTCCCTCGTGGGCGCCTTTTTTATGGCTGTCTGCTTTGCGGCAGACGTGTCGGCGGCTGCCTGTCCGAAGCCCTCATCGCCCGAAGTCGTGCGTGTTGTGCGGGTGGTGGACGGTGACACGCTCAAGCTGGCCGATGGCCGCAGCGTCCGCCTGATCGGCGTGAACGCCCCGGAACTGGCTCACCATGGCCGCTCCGAAGAGCCCTTCGCCGTTGCCGCCCAGCGCCGCCTGCAGGAACTGGTCGCCGCCAATGACGGCGAGGTCGGCCTGATTACCGGCCAGCAGGGCAAGGACAAGTACGGCCGTACCCTGGCGCACGCCTATGACTCCCGCGGCAACAACCTCGAATCCCGCCTGCTCGCCGAGGGCCTGGGCTACCTTGTAGCTATCGCCCCCAACACCGATCTTGTTGCCTGCCAGCAGGCCGCCGAGCGTGAAGCCCGTAGCGCCAAGCTGGGGCTGTGGAAGCGCGCCCCGGTGCAGACAGCGGAACAGGTTCACGAAAGCGGTTTTGCGGTGGTGCGTGGCCGGGTCGAGCAGGTACAACGCAATCGCGGCGGCCTGTGGATCGATCTTGATGGCCCGCTGGTACTGCGGATCGAAGCCAGGCTCGTGAAGCAGTTCGACGATGCAACCCTGCGCGACCTGAAGGGTCGACAGGTAGAGGCGCGCGGCTGGGTCATCGACCGCTCCGCGCGCGGTGGCGTGAAACCCGGACAGGCGCGCTGGATGCTGCCTGTGACCGACCCGGCGATGATGGAGGTATTGCCATGAGCGTGCGCTCGTTCGGAATCCTGGCCCTGTTGGCGCTGCTGAGCGTCCTCGGCGGCTGCGCCACCAACCCGGCCACCGGCAAGTCTGACTTCGTGATGATGAGCGAGCAGAGCGAGCTGGAAATGGGCCAGAAGTACAGCCAGGAAATCGCCAAGCAGTACCCGCGCTACGAGGACGAGAAGCTCCAGGCCTATGTCCAGCAGGTCGGCGAGCGGGTCGCCCGCGCCGGCGACCGGCCGCAGCTGCAGTATCACTTCACGGTCATCGACACGCCCGACATCAACGCCTTCGCCCTGCCCGGCGGCTACATCTATATCCACCGTGGGCTGATGGCGTATCTGGGCTCGGAGGCGGAACTGGCCGCCGTGCTCGGCCACGAGGTCGGCCACGTTACCGCGCGGCATAGCGTCAAGCAGCAAAGCCAGTCCAGCGCCTGGAACATCCTCGGCCAGGCCGTGGCCATCGGTACCGGCGTCGGTGCCGCCGCCGATCTCACCAACGTGCTCGGCACCGCCTTCGTGCGCGGCTACGGCCGCGACATGGAGCTGGAGGCCGACGGCCTGGGCGCCAAGTACCTGGCTCGCGCCGGCTACGACCCCACCGCCATGATCCAGGTGGTGCGGGTGCTGAAGAACCAGGAAGACTTCGCCCGCGACGAGGCCGCGCGCAAGGGCCAGACTGCCCAGCCGGTCGGCTACCACGGCCTGTTCGATACCCACCCGGACAACGACCAGCGCCTCAAGCAGGTCCTCGGCCCGGCCCAGGCACTGGCCGGTAGCGGCCAGCGCGAAGTGGCCGCCGAGCGTTACCTGAAGGCCATCGACGGCATGCCCTTCGGCGACTCCGCCGCCAGCGGCGTGCGTCGCGGGCAGAGCTTCTACCACTCGGAGCTGGACTTCACCCTGACCTATCCGGCGGGCTGGGGCATCCTCAACCAGCCGACCGCCCTGGTGGGCTACACCGGCGACCAGCAGGCCTACATAGGGATGAAGCTGGTGCCGCGCGACGGCCAGCTGACCCCGGCGGAGTACCTGCGCAAGGGCGCTGGCGGGCGCCTGGCGGACGAGCAGAGCTTCCAGCAGAACGGTCTGGATGTCGCCACCGGCGTGGTGCCAGGCAACCCGGCGCGCCGCGCGGCGGTGATCTACCAGAAGGACCGCGCGTTCCTGTTTATCGGTGTGGTCAAAGGTCGCGCCTCGCTGGAAAGCGTCGATGATCAGTTCATGCAGGTTATCCGCAGCTTCCGGCCGATGCGCGCGGACGAACAGAAATTCGCACAACCGCGCCGGATCGCCGTCGTTCAGGTCAAATCCGGGCAGACTGTCGAGCAGTTCGCGAAGGCTGAATCCGGTCCGGAAACTGACTCGATAAATCGTATACGTTTATTGAATGACTTGTATCCAACTGGCCAGCCAAAACCGGGCGATTGGCTGAAAGTCGTACGCTAGAGGTCTTGACAGCAGGGGCTTGGGCTACCTTGGCAGGTGCGGGGTTTGTGCGTATGCTCGGGCCCCCGTCTGTCCAACAAGCAACAAAAGCGGAAGTGCCCAAATGTCTGATCTCAAGACCGCTGCCCTCGAATATCACGCCCAACCCCGCCCCGGTAAACTGAGCGTCGAGCTGACCAAGCCGACCGTCACCGCCCGCGACCTGTCGCTGGCGTACAGCCCGGGTGTCGCCGAGCCGGTGCGCGAAATCGCGCGTGATCCGGAACTGGCCTTCAAGTACACCGGCAAGGGCAACCTGGTCGCGGTCATTTCCGACGGCACCGCCATTCTCGGCCTGGGCAACCTCGGCCCGCTGGCCTCCAAGCCGGTGATGGAAGGCAAGGGCGTTCTGTTCAAGCGCTTCGCCGGTGTCGACGTGTTCGACATCGAAGTCGACGCCGAGAGCCCGCAGGCCTTCATCGATACCGTCAAGCGCATCTCCATCACCTTCGGCGGCATCAACCTGGAAGACATCAAGGCACCCGAGTGCTTCGAGATCGAGCGTGCGCTGATCGAACAGTGCGACATCCCGGTGTTCCACGATGACCAGCACGGCACCGCCATCGTGACCGCCGCCGGCATGCTCAACGCCCTGGAAATCGCCGGCAAGAAGCTGGAAACCGCGAAGATCGTCTGCCTCGGCGCCGGCGCTGCCGCCATCTCCTGCATGAAGCTGCTGGTGAGCATGGGTGGCAAGGTCGAGAACATCTACATGATCGACCGCCAGGGTGTGATCCACGCTGGCCGCAACGACCTGAACCAGTACAAGGCGGTGTTCGCCACCGAGACCGACAAGCGCACCCTGGCTGATGCCCTGGAAGGCGCCGACGTGTTCGTCGGCCTGTCCGGTGCCAACCTGCTGAGCGCCGAAGACCTTCAGCGCATGGCGCCGAACCCGATCGTCTTCGCTTGCTCCAACCCGGACCCGGAAATCAAGCCGGAACTGGCCCACGCCACCCGCAATGACGTGATCATGGCCACCGGCCGTTCGGACTATCCGAACCAGGTGAACAACGTGCTCGGCTTCCCATTCATCTTCCGCGGTGCCCTGGACGTTCGCGCCACCCGCATCAACGAAGAAATGAAGATCGCCGCCGCCCTGGCCCTGCGTGATCTGGCCAAGCTGCCGGTACCCAAGGACGTGTGCGACGCCTACGGCGTGACCGCGCTGGAATTCGGCCGCGAGTACATCATTCCGAAGCCGATGGACAAGCGCCTGATCACCGTCGTTTCCGACGCCGTGGCCAAGGCCGCCATCGAGACCGGCGTGGCGACCCTGCCGTATCCCAAGCACTACCCGCTGCAGTCGGTGGAAGACGTCTTCAAAGGCTGATTCCGTCCGACCTGGAAAACCCCGCCTCGGCGGGGTTTTTCTTTTTCCGACGTGCGAAATGTAGAGTTACCGAATAATGACTGAAGGCAGGGGCCTTCAGAATGCACCGGACTATAGTTCCCCGCTCATTCACTGACGCGCCCGCCGCCCTGGGGAGGGCCAGGCGCACAGGGGGACATCATGAATCGGACTTTGCTGGCAGTCGCCACCCTGGCGGCCAGCGCCGGGCTCATTGGTTGCGCCGGCGCACCACAAATGAGCTGGGAGCGGGTGGGGGATTCGGCGCAACGCGCCGTGACCAGCGCCGACGTCTGGGCCCCGGTGGCCGGGGCGGCGGTGATCGCCGCGGGGAACTGGGATCACAAGTGGCAGAAGTCGGCGAGCAATCACGACTGGTTCTTCGGCGGCGACGCCAACCAGGCTGCCGATCGCATGCTCAACCTCGCCACCGGCCTGAGTGTCGTCACCGCCCTGGTGGCGTCGCCCAAGGACGTGGATACCGAGGAGAAGTGGAGTTGGCGCGGGCGCAACCTGACGCTGCTGGCGGCGGATCGCTACGCGGTGACCGGCTTCGTCGAGGAAGCCAAGGAGTGGTCCGGGCGCGAGCGGCCGGATGGCATTCCCGATGACTCCTTTCCCTCCAAGCACACGGCGGTCACCGCCGTGCACAACAGCTTCACCCGGCGCAATCTCGACTACATCGACATGAACCCGACCCTGCGCTACACCGCCAAGGCCGGCCTCTATACGCTCGATGGCCTGACCGCGCTATCGCGGGTCGAAGGTGACAAGCACTACCCAACCGATGTGCTGGTTGGAATGGCGGTGGGTAATTTCTTCGCCAACTTCACCTACAACCTGTTCCTGGAAGGCCCTGAAAGCCAGCGCTACAACGTCGCCGTTGTCCCCGAAACCGGCGGCGGCATGAGCCTGCGGGCGGCGATGCTGTTCTGAGGGTTGGCGCTCCCGTGCCTGGAGCGACTAGTCTTCCCTGTGCCTTCCCACGGACGACGACCGCGATGCCGCTGCGCCTGCTGCTGTTGCTGATGTGCCTGTGCATTGGTTCCGCGCTGCGCGCCGAGGAAGTGCTGCGTATCGCCGCTGATCGCTGGCCGCCTTACGCCGACCAGGGCTTGCCGGGCAACGGTGTTGCGGTGGACATGGTGCGAGCGGCACTCAAGCGCGCGGGTTTTGCCAGCGCGTACATCGAGGTGCCGTGGCCGCGGGTGCTGCACGGGGTGAAGAATGGCGAGTACGACCTGGTGGCGGATGCCTGGTACACGCCGGAACGCGAGGTCTACGGTGAATACTCCGAGCCCTACCTGATCAACCGGGTGCGTCTGATCAAGCGTCGTGGCTCATCCATCACCTTCACCAGGCTCGCCGATCTCTATCCGTATCGCATCGCCGTGGTGCGCGGCTATAGCTACTCCGCCGACTTCAACAACGATCCGCAACTGCAGCGCGTGCCGGTGTTCAGCTTCGTCAATGCGGCGATGATGCTGCAGGTCGGGCGGGTGGACCTCACCCTGGAGGACGAGATCACCGCCCGGCATCACTTCAACGGCGACCTGGCCGAGGTAAAGGAGCAACTGGAATTCCTGCCCGTGCCGCTGGCGGAGAACGGCCTGCGTATTCTGGTCAGCCGCCACAACCCCCGTCACGCCGAGATAGTTGCGGCCTTCGACAAGGCGATCCGTGAGATGAAGGCGGATGGCAGCTACGACGCGCTGATGCGCGAGCACGGCCTGTAGGGCGTACAGCCTCGGACGCTGTACGCCCTACGCTGCCTCGGCTTGCTCCGCGCCGATGTCCTTCTTCAGCAGATGCGCCGCCAGGGTGCGCAGCGGGGCGAGCTGCCGGCAGATCAGCGCGAGCTGGGTCTGCACCAGGCGGTGGGCATCGTCCTGTTCCTCGGGTAGCTCTTCCAGGCGTTTGGCGAGTGCATCCTCGGCGTCGCTGTAGATATCCACCGGGCGTCGTTCGTTGAGGCGCACGGCGATGTCGTCCAGGCTGGCCGTCAGGCGCTCGGCGGCCTCGGCGATGAGGTCGTCGTTGACGTCCGGCGGCAACTGGTTACGGTGCGCGCCGAGGGCGGAAAGGTAGCTGAGCAGGGTGTGGGAGAGCACCAGGAAACGGAAGCCGATCTCCGCGTCCTTCCGGAAGTGGCCGGGCTCCAGCAGCATGTTCGACAGCGTGGTGGATAGCGTTGCGTCGGCGTTGTGCGCATTGCGTCGCGCAGTGCGGTAGGCGAGGTCATCGCGCTTGCCGTTGGCGTACTGCTGCATGATCTCGCGCAGGTAGCGGCTGTTGCAGGCGAGGGTGCCGCCGACCAGCCGGTGCAGGCTGCGTCCGTGCCAGTCGGGCAGTACCAGGAACACCGCGATACCGGCGATCAGCGCGCCGAGCAGGGTATCGAACAGGCGCGGCAGGATCAGCCCGTAGCCGTCACCCACCTGGTTGAAGCAGAACAGCACGAGCAGGGTGATCGCCGCCGTCGCCAGGGTGTAGCGGGTACTGCGCGTGGCGAAGAAGGCGACCCCGGCGACCACCGCCAGCAGCGACTGGATCAGCGGGTTGGGGAACAGGTCGATCAGCGCCCAGCCGGCCACCAGGCCCACCAGCGTGCCGAGGATCCGTTGCACCAGGCGGATGCGCGTTGCGCCGTAGTTCGGCTGGCAGACGAACACCGTGGTGAGCATGATCCAGTAGCCCTGGGTTGGGTGGATCAGGTGCAGCACACCGTAGCCGGCGGCCAGCGCGAGGGAGAGGCGCAGGGCATGGCGGAACAGCAGCGAGGTCGGCGAGATATGCAGGCGGATACGCTCGAAGGCGTCCTTGAAAGAGTGCGGCGAGCGATCCAGCAGAGTGCTGTCCTGTTCGTCGTCCAGCGCATCGGGATTGCTCGCGCCGCTGAGCTTGCGGTCCAGTGTGGTCAGGTTGGCCGCCAGCGCGCCGAGGGAGCGCAGCAGTCCGCGCCAGGCCGGATTGCCCTGCTGGCGCAGATACTCCAGCGAAGCGTTGAGATCGGCCAGCGCCAGTTCGCTGTCGTTGTAGTCGAATGGCTGGCGCAGCTGGATGGCTTTCGCCAGTGCCTTGCACGCCTTGCCCTGCTGGTTGAGCAGGCGCTGGCAGCGGAACAGCACGTCACTGTGGAAGAAGGCTTCGGCCAGCTGGTTGTACGGATAGTGCGAGGAGCTGGCGCGCTCGTGGACGTCCTGGGCAATGAAATAGAGCTTCAGGTAGCGACTGATTTTCGGGCTCGGCCTGCCGTGGGACAGGCGCGCCAGAATGGTTTCCTTGGCCTGGTTCAGCGCTACTACCACCCGGCCGTTCTGCCGTGCCAGGGCAAGGCGCTGGGCCTCGATGTCGAGGTGGCGCAGCGGCTCTAGCAGGGTCGACTTGATCTTCAGGTACTCGCCCAGTTCGAGGAACAGCCGGGCCAGGCTCTGCTGTACCGGCTGGTTGGCGAACAGGGCGTTCCACAACACCGAGAGCAGGCCGTACCAACCCGCGCCGGCCACCAGCAGCAGCGGCTCGCGCCAGAAATCGGCGGGCGTGCCGCCGCGCTGGTCGACGCCGATCATGGTGTAGATCGACAGGATCAGCGTCGCCGAGGCGATGGCCGCGTAGCGCTCGCCAAGAGCGCCGAGCAGGGTCATGGCGAAGGTGGATAGCGCGAGGCCTGCAACGAACAGCGGCGGGTAGGGGAACAGCAGTTCCACCGCCAGCGAGGCGATGCTGAAGCAGGCCAGCGTCACCAGCAGCGCCTGCAGGCGACCCAGCCAATGGTCGTCGGTTTCCGCCAGGGCGCTGGCGATGACGCCGAGGAACAGCGGGATCACCAGCTCCGGCCGACCCTGCAGCCAGCAGGCGAGCATGACCCCGCTGAGGGCGACGAACACCCGCAGGCTGTAGGCGAACTTGTCCAGCGCCCAGAGGCGCTGCAGAGACTGGATCAATGGGGAAGAGAACATGCGCGTGCGGGACTTCCGAATGTCTGCTGCTCAGACTAGCGGAACGTCTCCGAGGCGGCTATCGCGAGCGCGACAGGTTGTCTGTCGCCCTTGTAGGAGCGGAGCTTCTCCGCGATGCTCTTCAGCGGCCCGAGGATTCGCGGACAAGGTCCGCTCCTACAAAGATCAAGAGCCCCTCACCCCAGCCCTGGCTGGGGTGAGGGAAAAGCGTTGCTACGGGGCTACCCAGGAATGACCGTTGCTCCTGCACGGGCTTCGGTGTCAGAGGATGCGCGCCTTGAACGAACGCCCTTTGATCTTGCCTTCGTTGAAATGCTTCAACGCCTGCTTGGCGATGTCGCGCTCGACGGCCACGAAGGCCTGGAAGTCGAAGATGGCGATCTTGCCCACCTGCGTGCCTTTCAGTCCGGCATCGCCAGTGAGTGCGCCGAGAATGTCGCCGGGGCGCAGCTTGTCCTTGCGTCCGCCGGCGATGGCCAGGGTGGTCATCGGTGGCAGCAGCGGGGTGTCGTTGGCCTTGAGGAAATCGATGCGCTCCCAGTTCAGCGGCGCGCCCTGCAGGTCCTCGATGGCCTGGGCGCGGCTGGCCTCGGCGGGGGTAACCAGCGACAGCGCCAGCCCCTTTTCACCGGCCCGGCCGCTGCGGCCGATGCGGTGCACGTGGACCTGCGCGTCGCGCGACAGCTCGACGTTGATCACCGCTTCGAGCGCGGCGATATCCAGTCCGCGAGCGGCCACGTCGGTGGCTACCAGCACGCTGCAGCTGCGGTTGGCGAACATGGTCAGCACCTGGTCGCGCTCGCGCTGCTCCAGGTCGCCGTGCAGGGCGAGGGCGGAAATCTTCCGCGCATTGAGTTGCTCGACCACTTCCATGCACTGCTGACGGGTGTGGCAGAAGGCGACGCTGGACTGCGGGCGGAAGTGCTGCAGCAAGCGCACGACGGCATCGAAGCGCTGCTTCGGCTCGATCTCGTAGAAGTGCTGTTCGATCTGGCTGTCGTCGTGCAGCGCCTCGACTTCCACGCGCTCGGGATTCTTCAGGAACTTCGCCGCGAGTTGGCCGATGCCGTCGGGATAGGTGGCGGAGAACAGCAGCGTCTGCCGGCGCGCCGGTGCCTGGCCGATGATGTCGGCAATGCTGTCGTAGAAGCCCATGTCGAGCATGCGATCGGCTTCGTCGAGCACCAGGGTGTTCAGGCCGTCCAGCTTCAGGGTCTCGCGGCGCAGGTGTTCCTGAATCCGCCCTGGCGTGCCGACGACCACATGGGCGCCGTGCTCCAGCGAGCCGATCTGCGGGCCGAAAGGCGTACCGCCGCAGAGCGTCAGCACCTTGATATTGTCGGCGGCGCGAGCCAGGCGGCGAATCTCTTTGGCCACCTGGTCGGCGAGCTCGCGAGTCGGGCACAGCACCAGCGCCTGGCAGCCGAAGTAACGTGGATTCAGCGGGCTCAGCAGACCGATGCCGAAGGCAGCGGTCTTGCCGCTGCCGGTCTTGGCCTGGGCGATCAGATCGCGGCCCTTGAGGATCGTCGGCAGGGCGGCGGCCTGGATCGGCGTCATCTCCCGGTAACCGAGGGAATCGAGGTTGGCCAGCAGATCGGCCGACAGCGCGAGGCTGGAAAATGCAGAGGTGGTCACGAGGAAAGCCCGGATGAATCCATTGGTCGCGCAGTGTAGCAGGAGAGCACTGAAAAGCGGCTGAGAAGCTGGCGCGGCAAGGGTTTGCACCCATTCGTCAGAATTTCCACAGACAGCGATAAATGGATTTTTAGAGAGATTCGCTTTCCGCAGATTTTTGTCGTAGAGTTTCTGCACTGTGTTTGCATGGGTCGCCGTCGATCGTGACCTGATGCGGTCGGTTATTCCACCCCGTCCTGCTCGACTCCTTGTAACTCCTTGCAACTCAGTTCCTGGCCATTCGTGGCTAATTTCAAAAATATGTTCCAAGGAGAACACCATGTCGAATCGTCAGAACGGCACCGTCAAGTGGTTCAACGAGACCAAAGGCTACGGCTTCATTACCCCGGAAAGCGGCCCGGACGTTTTCGTTCACTTCCGCGCTATCGAAGGTAACGGCTTCAAGACCCTGGCCGAAGGCCAGAAAGTCAGCTTCGAAGTCGTGCAAGGCCAGAAAGGCATGCAGGCCGAGCGCGTACAGGTGATCAACTAAGATCCCCTGGCGTCAGCCGAAAAACCCCGGATGGAAACATCCGGGGTTTTTTATTGCCTATGTTCTTATTGCCTATCGTGCCGCCATCGATTTCCGGAGTCGCCATCCATGCCATCGTCCGCCTTCCGCCTGCTGCTCGCCGGTCTGCTCGCCTCAGGGAGCGCCATCGCCGCGGATGCACCCGCGCAGCCCACGACCTGGGGTTGGGTGGAAACGCTCACCCTGATGCCCGAGCAGGCGCCGCTCAAGGCCAAGCTGGACACCGGCGCGCAGACCTCGGTGATGGATGCACGCAACATCACCCGGATCAAGAAGAACGGTGAACGCTGGGTACAGTACGACGTGATGCTCACCGACCCCGCCACCGGCAAGGAAGAACGCCTGCCCTTCGAGCGGCGCGTCGAGCGCGTGCTGAAATTCAAGACCGCCAGCGGCGTCGAGCGCAGCCCGGTGGTGCTGATGGATGTGTGCCTGGGCGGCAAGGTCTACCGCGAGCAGTTCACCCTGCGCGACCGCCAGACCCTGGACTATCCGGTACTGCTCGGCCGCCGCACGCTCGAACACCTGGGCGCCGTGGACGCCTCGAAGACGCAGACCCTGGCGCCCACCTGCAAGCCCTGATCAGTGCTCGTCGACACCATGCTGCGGATCGACCCGGCGTGGCGTGGTGCGGCCATCGTCGGCGTTGAGCTGGAAGAAGATCGCCGCCGCCAGCATCGACAGCACGCCGACGCTGAAGTAGGTCGCGTGGAAGGCTGACAGCACGTCGCCCTGCACGCTTTCCGTATCGCCGGTGAACCCGCCCAGCAGCGCCGCCGCACAGGCGATGCCCATGCCGATCGACAGTTGCATGACCACCGAGAGCAGGCTGTTGCCGGCGCTGGCGTTGTCGTCGCGCAGGTCGATCAGGCTGAGGGTGTTCATCGCCGTGAACTGCAGCGAGTTGATTCCGCCCAGTATCGCCAGTTGCACCAGCAGCAGCGCATAGGGTGTGTCCTGGTCCACCAGTCCCAGGCTGGCGATCATCGCGCCCAGCAGCAGCGTGTTGCTCACCAGTAGCTTGCGATAGCCGAACAGGTCCAGCAGCGGCCGCGCCAGCGACTTGATCACCATGGCCGCCAACGCCATCGGGATCATGGTCATGCCCGCTCGCGATGGCGAGAAGCCCAGGCCGACCTGCAACAGCAGCGGCGTGAGGAAGGGCAGGGAACCGCTGCCCAGGCGCGCGAACAGGTTGCCCAGCAGGCCTACGGCGAATGTCCGCGTGGTGAACAGCGATGGCGGGAACAACGGTGCCTCGATGCGCAGCGCACGCAGCCAATAGGCCGCCAGCAGCACCAATCCGCCTATCAGCAGCAGGACCACGCGCACGTGGGGCATGTGCAGCTCGCCGAGGCCTTCCAGGGCAATGGTGATGAGTACCATGGCGCCGCCGAACAGCAGGAAACCGATCGAGTCGAAGCGCGTCGCGCGCACGCCGTGCAGGTCCGGCATCAGGCGCAAGGCGACGATGAAACCGACCAGCCCGACCGGCAGGTTGATCAGGAAGATCCAGTGCCAGCTGGCGTACTCCACCAGCCAGCCACCCATGGTCGGGCCGGCCAGCGGGCCGAGCAGGCCGGGGATGGTGACGAAGCTGAGGATGCGCACCAGCTCCGTGCGCGGGTAGACGCGCAGGATCACCAGGCGCCCCACCGGCATCATCAGCGCGCCGCCGATGCCTTGCACCACGCGTGCGCCGACCAGGGTGCCGAGGGTCGTCGACAGCGCGCAGAGCAGCGAGCCGAGGCTGAACAGGAAGATCGCGAAGAGGAACACCCGGCGCGTGCCGAAGCGGTCGGAGATCCAGCCGGAGGAAGGTATCAGCAGCGCCACCGTGAGCAGGTAGGCGATCACCACGCCCTGCATGCGCAGCGGGTCCTCGTCCAGCGAACGGGCCATGCTCGGCAGCGCGGTATTGAGGATGGTGCCGTCCAGGGCCTGCATGAAGAAGGCAATGGCGACCAGCCAGGGCAGCAGGCGCGCCACGCGGGGCGTGAGGATGAAGGGTTCGCTCATGATCGGTCCGTCGGGCGGGGATGGCTCTAGCTTAGGGAATCTTTGGCGAACGTGGGGGAAATGCTACGACGGCTCTGAGGAGATTCTCGGGACTGATGGTACGAATGCGCTTTCGTGGCTGCTGGACAAGTTCCCCGTCGCCGCCCCTTGGAAGGTACCTTGCTCGACACTGTGATCGAGCGGCGTTTTTCGTCCGGGATGTCGTCCGTGGCGGAACAACGGCCCAGGCTACCGGTCGATATTGCGTCCGTTATTCCCAGGAGTCGGCCATGTCCGTCAAACCCCGTGTCACCCTCGCCCTGGCCGCTCTGCTGGCGGCTTCTTCCGCATTCGCCTTCAACCTTGGTGACGCTGCCAAGGCGGTGTCCGGCGCAACCGGCGCCGACACCTCGCGGGTGGCCTCCACGCCACAGACCAGCGGCCTGCTCGATGCACTCACCGGCCAGCTCGGTGTCAGCGATGAACAGGCTCTCGGCGGCACTGGCGCCTTGCTTGGCCTCGCGAAGAACAAACTCAGCAGTGGTGACTATTCGCAGCTGGCGAAGACCGTTCCCGGGCTCGACAAGCTCACCGGCAGCAATGCCCTGGGCGGCCTCGGTGGCCAGCTCGGCAATCTGGGCGGCGGCGCCTCCAGCGGCCTGCTGGGCAACGTCAGCAGCATGGGGGATGTCAGCAAGGCCTTCGGTGCGCTGGGCATGGATCAGGAGATGACCGGCAAATTCTCCAGCGTGCTGCTGGATTACCTCGGCAAGCAGGGCCTGAACAGCAACCTGCTCAGCACCCTGGGCAGCCTCTGGGGCACCGGCGCCTGATATCCGCCGGCCGGCGCGGAACCGCGGGTTGGCGCGCCGGTCCTATCGACGATCCGACTCCGTCCTGGGGCCGGACTTCCGTTCTTCGGAGTCGTCGATGTACACCCGATCCGTCGTCTTCCTGGCCGCCTGCCTGGCTGTTGCACCCGTGTTCGCCGCCACCTTCACCGAGACCGGCGAGCCCATCGCCACGACGGAGAGCGTGCCGCCAGCCGCCACCGCGTTGCTGGGCAACCTCACCCATCAGCTGGGTGTCAGCGAGCAGCAGGCGATTGGCGGCACCGGTGCATTGCTCGGGCTGGCGCTGAACAACCTGAAAGACACCGACACCGCGCAATTGCAGAAATCCCTCCCGGACCTGCGGCAGCTCGCCGGCACCAGCTCGCTGGGTGACCTGGGCGGCGCGCTGGGTGGATTCGGCGGGCTGGGCAATGCCGCCGCGCTGCTCGGCGGGATCAACGACCTGCAGGATGTCGACCAGATTTTCAACGTGCTGGGCATGGACCAGTCGATGATTGGCCGCTTCGCCGGGGTCATCCTCGATTACTTCAATCAGCAGGGCCTGAACGGCCAACTGCTGGGTACGCTGGGCGGCCTGTGGGGCACGCCTGCCGCGCCGGCGACGCCGGTTGCACCGGTGGCCGGACGGGGCGCGTAACCGGCTTCAGAACTCCTGGCGCAACCGCTCGATGCGCGCGTCCTTCTCTTCCCACAGGCGCGACACCCAGTCCTGCACGTACTGGCGGAATTGGGCGTCATTTTCGTAATCGCCCTGCCATAGTGCAGGGTCGATCTCGCGGGCCTGGATATCCACGATCACTCGCGGCACGCGTCCGCACAGCAGGTCCCAGAAGCCGGGCCGCGGGCCCTTCGGATAGACCAGTGTGACATCCAGCAGGGTATCGAGTTGCTCGCCCAGTGCCGCCAGCACGAAGGCCACGCCGCCGGCCTTGGGGCGCAGCAGGTTCTGGTAGGGCGATTGCTGCTGGGCCTGCTTGGCCGGGGTGAAGCGCGTGCCTTCCAGGTAGTTCACCACGGTCACCGGCATGCGCTTGAACTTCTCGCAGGCGGCCTTGGTGATTTCCAGGTCCTTGCCCTTGAGCTCGGGGTGCTTCTCCAGGAAGGCCTTGCTGTAGCGCTTCATGAAGGGGTAGTCGAGAGCCCAGAAGGCCAGGCCGAGGAAGGGCACCCAGATCAACTCCTTCTTCAGGAAGAACTTGAAATAGGGCGTCTTGCGATTGAACGCCTGCACCAGCGCCGGGATGTCGACCCAGGACTGGTGGTTGCTGATCACCAGGTAGGAAGTGTCGCCGCGTAATTGGCCGGCACCGCGGATGTCCCAGACGGTCGGGGTCATCAGGGCGAAGATGGCCTTGTCGATTTCCGCCCAGGTCTCGGCGATCCACATCACGCCGCGTGAGCAGGCGTCCTTCGCCGCCTGGCCAGGCAGGACCAGCTTGAGCAGTGCGATCAGCAGCATCGGGCCGATCAGGATCAGGGTGTTGAGCAGCAGTAAAAGGCTGGCGAGTACGCCGGTCAGTGCCCGCATGAGGTCCGTTCCTTGTGCGACAGTGGCGCGGCCATGATACGCAGACAATTCCTCCGGCCCAAGCCGGGCAGGTATGGCGAACCAATGGCCGTCGTGCTAGTCCTATGCGACGTATTCCACCCCGGAGATTTCGCGTGAAACGCGCCCTCGCCCTGCTTTCCCTTTTCGCATTGCCTGGCCTTGCGCTGGCTGCTGAAACCAAACTCTACGGCCGCTACGAATGGGTCAGCCTGCCCGAACTCAACCAGACCCTGCAGGCCAAGATGGACACCGGCGCCTACACCTCGTCGCTGTCGGCCAAGGACATCCAGATCTTCCAGCGCGACGGCGAGGACTGGGTGCGCTTCAAGCTGGCCACCAAGGATGGCGGTGATTCGGTCTACGAGCACAAGCTCTCGCGCATCTCGAAGATCAAGAACCGCTCCGATGGCGCCGGCGAGGACGAAGAGGAAGAGTCCGCTCCCGGCCTCAGCCAGCGCCCGGTGATCGAGCTGCCGGTGTGCCTGGGCGGCGACCAGCGCACCATCGAGGTCAACCTCACCGACCGTAGCCACTTCAACTACCCCTTCCTGATGGGCGCCAAGGGCCTGCGCAAGTTCCACGTAGCGGTGGATGCGGGCGAGCGCTTCGTGGCCGGCAAGCCGGATTGCTCCTGATCCTCGATTGACGCGGCGCAGGGCATGATGGACCCTTCCGGAACCTTCCAGGGAATCGGAATCCCATGCCCCACATCCTCATCGTCGAAGATGAAGCCGCCATCGCCGACACGCTGCTCTATGCCCTGCAGGCCGAAGGTTTCGAGACGACCTGGCTGAACCTCGCGGGTGCCGCCCTCGAACGCCTGCAGCAGGGCACCTTCGACCTCGTCATCCTCGACGTCGGCCTGCCGGACATCAGCGGCTTCGAAGCCTGCAAGCAGCTTCGCCGTTTCTCCGACGTGCCGGTGATCTTCCTCACCGCGCGCAACGCCGAGATCGACCGCGTGGTGGGGCTGGAAATCGGCGCCGACGACTACGTCGTCAAACCTTTCAGCCCGCGTGAAGTCGCCGCGCGGGTCAAGGCCATCCTCAAACGCACCGCACCGCGCGAGGCGCCCGCCGCCGTCGCCGAATCCAACGGCCCATTCGAGGTGGACGAGGAGCGCTTCCAGATTCGCTACCACGGCCAGTCGCTGGCCCTGACCCGCCATGAATTCCGCCTGCTGCAAACGCTGCTGGCGCGACCCGAGCGGGTGTTCAGCCGCGAGCAGTTGCTCGATGCCCTGGGCGTCGCTGCCGACGCAGGCTACGAGCGCAACGTCGACAGCCACATCAAGAGCCTGCGCGCCAAGCTGCGCCAGGTCGCCCCCGCCGCCGAACCGATCCAGACCCACCGCGGCCTGGGCTACAGCTACGCGCCGGACAAGAGCTGATGCGCCTGTCGCTGCGGATCTTCCTGGTCTACTTCTTCTTCGTCGGGCTGACCGGCTGGTTCGTCCTGCGCACGGTGATGGACGAGATTCGTCCCGGCGTGCGCCAGTCCAGCGAAGAGACCCTGGTGGATACCGCCAACCTGCTGGCCGAGATTCTCCAGGGCGACGTGAGGAGCGGCACCCTCGACCAGAGTCGGCTGCCCGCCATCCTCCGTGCCTATGGCGCGCGCAGTCCGCAGGCGGATATCTGGGGCGTGAACAAGACTGCGGTGAACCACCGCATCTACGTCACCGACGCACGCGGTATCGTCCTGCTGGATTCCCTCGGCCAGGCCGTGGGCCAGGACTATTCGCGCTGGAACGACGTCTACCGGACCCTGCGAGGCCAGTACGGCGCGCGCTCCAGCCGTGAGTCGGCGGACGACCCGGAGTCCTCGGTGATGTACGTCGCCGCGCCGATCCGCGATGGCGAGAAGATCATCGGCGCGGTCTCGGTCTCCAAACCCAACCGCACGCTGCAGCCCTATATCGACCGTTCGCAGCGGCGCCTCGCGTGGCTCGGTGCGGGGCTGATCGTGCTCGGCCTGCTGGTGGGCGCGGGGCTGTCCTGGTGGCTGAGCCGCTCGCTGGATCGCCTGACGCGGTACGCCCAGGCCGTCAGCGAAGGACGCCGCGCAGAGCTGCCGCGCTATCGCGGTGGCGAGATGGCGCAACTGGCCGGCGCCGTGGAGCGCATGCGTGTGCAACTGGAGGGCAAGGATTACGTCGAGCGCTACGTGCACACCCTGACCCACGAACTGAAGAGCCCGCTGGCGGCGATCCGTGGCGCGGCGGAGCTGCTCGAAGGCGAGATGCCCGCCGAGCAGCGAGCGCGCTTCGTCGGCAACATCGCCGGCGAAAGCGAGCGCCTGCAGCAACTGATCGAACGGTTGCTGAACCTAGCCCAGGTGGAACAGCGCCAGGGGCTGGAAGAGCGCGTGCCGGTGGCCTTGCATGAACTGGCGAGCGAACTGATCGACGAGCGTATGGCGCGGGTGCAGGGCGTGCAGCTGGAGAACGCTATTCCATCGCAGGCGACGGTACACGGCGAGCGCTTCCTGCTGCGCCAGGCGCTGGGAAACCTGCTGGACAACGCACTGGATTTCACGCCGGCCGGCGGTGTGATTCGCTTCGAAGCGCAGCGCGAAGGCGAGGGCTGGCGCGTCGAGCTGTTCAACCAGGGTGAAGCCATTCCGGAGTTCGCCCTGCCGCGCCTGACCGAGCGTTTCTACTCTCTGCCGCGCCCAGCGAGCGGCCGCAAGAGCACCGGGCTGGGGCTCAATTTCGTGGCCGAGGTGGCAACGCTGCACGGCGGTGAATTGAGTGTCGAAAACGTCGAGGGCGGGGTGCGCGCGAGCCTGCTCTTGCCCTCGTAGGAGCGGAGCTTCTCCGCGATGCTCTTTGCGTGTGATGGGCCTTTCGCGGACAAGGTCCGCTCCTACGAAAAGCCATAGCCACACAATCCCCACAGAAGCTCCACATTTCTCCCCGAGCGTCACCACGCGCGAACCCCAAGCTCTCTCCGTCTTCCATCCACGGAGAAAGCCTTCGATGAACCGCCAACTCGGCATCAAGCTCGGCGCCATTGCGCTGCTGATCGTCCTCCTGCTGATACCCCTGCTGATGATCGACGGCCTGGTCGACGAGCGTCAGAACTACCGCGACGAGGTCCTGCAGGACATTGCCCGCAGCGCCAGTTACAGCCAGCAGCTCACCGGCCCGCTGGTGGTCGTGCCCTACACCCGCACCATTCGCGCCTGGCGCCTGGACAAGGCCAGCCAGCAGCGCGTGCTGCAGGAGCGCGAGGTGCGCGGGCGGCTGTACTTCCTGCCGGAAGTTTTCAGCCTCGACGGCCAGATGCGCACCGAACTGCGCCATCGCGGCATCTACGAGGCGCGCCTGTTCCATGCCGACAGCCAGGTCAGCGGCAGCTTCGTCCTGCCGGCCAACTACGGCATCACCAGCGATCTGGGCAGCTACCGTTTCGATGACCCGCTGCTGGCGGTGGGCATCAGTGATGTGCGCGGCATCGAGAATGCGCCGAAGCTGAAGGTTGGCGAAGAGCTGCGCGACTTCCAGCCGGGCACCCAGAGCCAGTTCCTCGGTAACGGCGTGCATGCCGTGCTGCCATTCAAGGCCAGCGACCGCGAGCAGCGTTTCGACTATGCCTTCGAGCTTTCGCTGCTGGGCAGCAGCCGGCTGGACATCACCCCGGTGGGTCGTGACAGTCAGGTCAACCTGGTCTCGGACTGGCCGCACCCCAGCTTCGGCGGCGAGTTCCTGCCTACCGAGCGCAGTGTCAGCGACCAGGGCTTCAGCGCGCGCTGGCGCACCAGTTTCTTCGCCACCAACCTGGAGGACCAGTTGCGCGCCTGCACGTCGACGACCGATGTCGCTCGTGCTGTGACCGTAGACGATGCAGAGGCTGTTCGTGCCTCCTCCGCCGAGTGCAGCGAGTTCGGCCAGCACCGCTTCGGTGTGGCGCTGGTGGACCCGGTGGACCAGTACCTGAAGACTGACCGTGCGGTGAAGTACGCACTGCTGTTCATCGTCCTCACCTTCGCCGGCTTCTTCCTCTTCGAAGTGCTCAAGCGCCTGTCGGTGC
Organism: Pseudomonas sp. PDNC002; assembly: GCF_016919445.1. NCBI lineage: Bacteria > Pseudomonadati > Pseudomonadota > Gammaproteobacteria > Pseudomonadales > Pseudomonadaceae > Pseudomonas > Pseudomonas sp. PDNC002. The sequence goes on from NZ_CP070356.1 coordinate 1,692,583, forward strand.
ATCCGATCCAGTACGCGCTGGTGGGCATGGCGCTGGCGCTGTTCTACCTGTTGCTGCTGTCGCTCTCCGAGCACCTCGGCTTCGAGCTGGCCTACCTATTGTCCGCCGGCGCCTGCGTCGGGTTGATCGGCTTCTACCTCTGCCACGTTTTGCGCAGCCTGTGGCGTGGCGCCGGTTTCAGCCTGGGTCTCGCCGGGCTCTACGGAATGCTTTACGCGCTGCTCAGCGCCGAGGACTACGCGTTGCTGATGGGCTCCCTGCTGCTGTTCGGTGTGCTCGGTGGCGTGATGGTGCTGACCCGCCGGCTGGACTGGTACGGCATCGGCAAGCCCCGTGGCGATGACCTGGAATTTTCCCTGGACGATGTGCGCGTACAGCGCTGAGGAGAGTCGTGATGACCAACGTGATGCGCTTTTCCCTGTGCCTGTTCGCCGGCCTGCTGATCAGCGGACTGTGCCTGCCGCTGCTTATGTTCATCGGCCGCTTCGACTGGATCGCTCTGCTGGTGGCTAGCGGCAAGCCGTTGGCGCATGTCGCCCTGCTGTTGCCGGGCGATCTGTGGGAGCAGCTCACCGGCGTCGAGGACGCGGCGAACAATCCCCACGTGCGCTCCTTCCTGGAGATGTGTATGGGAGTCGCCCAGCTCGGCCTGCTGCTGGCGCTGCCGATCTATCGCTTCGGCCGCCAGGAGAAGCAGTCATGAGTGCGTGGACCGGGCTGCGCGAAGAGCGCGAGGTGGGACGGCGGCTGGCGCGTCGGATCGCCGGGTTGTTCGAGCAGGGGATGGGGCGGAGGGAGATGCGTGATGAACGATTTCAGCGGCGGGTGGTGCGGCACGGCCAGCCGATGATGAAGACCTGGCGCAGCCGGCTTGCCCTCACCCCAACCCTCTCCCGAGGGGAGAGGGGGCTGGGCGGTGCGGGATGGCGGGTCTGGAGCATGCCGGAGCCGTCTCTGAGCTGGGCACCGTAGCCCTCGTGGAGCGCAACGATACCCACCGACCCGTCAGGCCGGCACGGTGGCCTGCATCGACGGCCGCTGGCTGACCTCGGTGAACCACTTCGCCAGTTGCGGATAGTCGGCGCGCCAATCCCAGTGCGGCTGGCGGAAGTCGAGGTAGCCCAGCGCGCAGGCGACGCCGATGGCGGCGATGTCGAAGCGCTCGGCCAGTTCGGCGTGCGCCGGGCCGTCGAAGTAGGCGAGGGTGCGGACGATCTTCAACTGCTGGTTGTCCAGCCATTTGTCCCAGTGTTTCTCCTGAGGGCGCATGGCGGTTTCGTAGCGGATCAGCACGGCGGCATCCAGTACCGCGTCGGCCAGCGAAGCGAGGGTCAGGCGGCGCCAGCGTGCCGCGCCGTCGCAGGGGATCAGCGGTTCGCCGGCGTGCTGCTGGTCGAGGTATTCGAGGATCACCCGGCTGTCATGCAGGGTCTGGCCATCGGTCAGACGCAGGGCGGGAATCTTGCCGGCGGGGTTGTCCTGCAGCACGCCGGCGTCCGGCGCGATGGGCGTGTGGACGGCGGCGTACAGCTCCACGGAGTCGGCCTGGCCAGTCTCGTGCAGCAGGACCATGACCTTGCGCACGAAGGGCGAAGCGGCGGCGTGGAACAGGATGGGGCGGGTACTCATCGACGACTCCTTGGTCGGTTCAATCTTGTATGACGACCAGGCGGTCGGTGCCGGATTCGGCACCCCACACCTCGCCGGGCCGGCCGAGCAGCTGGCGTACATTGGCGTGTTCATGGTCGCTCGGGTAGGCGGTGAATCTCTCGCTTTGCGGATCGAAGCGCAGCAGGGCATTGGCGGCGAAGTCGCTCAGCCACACCTGGTCCATGGCGTCGACGTAGACCGCGTAGGGCTGCGGGTGATCGCCCGGTAGCTTCCAGGTTTTCCATTTGCTGTCGCTGGGGTCGAAGCGCGCCAGGCTTCCGGCGTTCCACTGGCTGATCCACAGCCGCCCCACGGAGTCGGCCCACAGGCGACGCGGGCCGCTGTTGCTGCCGGGCGCGTCGAAGGTGGTGGCGCTGTCGGCGATGTCGTCGACCTGGCCGATGTAGTTGCCCGCCAGGGACGCGTACCAGACGCCTCCATCCGGAGCCACGGCGATGCCGTAGGGGCCTTTGCCGCGCGGCGCCGGCCAGACCTTCAGGTCGCGGCTGTCCGGGTCGAGACGGCCGTAGAAACCGTTCTGCCCGGTGAACCACAGCACGCCGTCGTCATCGAATACCGCAGTGTTGAGGTTGGCATCGGCCGCCTCCTTGGGCAGCGGGATGACTTCCACGCCCAGGCGCTGGGCGTCCACGTGGACGATGGCATTGAGGCCACTGTCGGTGATCCAGGCGTCGCCGTTGTCGTCGGCGATCACGCCGTGGGGGCTGGAGCCCTTGCTGAGGCTGATCTGCTCGCTCTGCCCGGTCTGCGGATCGAGCCGGCCGAGCACGCCGAGCTTCTGCGCGGTGTACCAGACCTTGCCGTCTTCGGTGGGCGCCACGTCGTGCGGGCCGGAACCCTTGGGCAGATCGAAGTACTTCACTTGCGTGGCGTGGGCGCCGGTGGCCAGCAACAGGCCGGAGAGCAGCAGGCAGCTCAGGGGGAGGGACAGGACGCGAGGCATGGGCTCTCCTTGGCAGAGTCCGGAAGGTGATGAGACTGTACGCCGGTCAGTGTGGCCGATGAAACGAAGGAGAGCGGTTGTGACGACGATTTCCGTATTGGGGGCGGCCTGCCGCCAGGGCTCGCCGGTGAACGACGATGCCATCGGCTACACCGCGCAGGCGGCCTGGGTGCTGGATGGTGCGACCAGTCTCGGGCAGGGGCTGGTTGGCGGCGAGAGCGATGCGCGCTGGCTGGCGCAGAGCGCCAATGGACATCTTCAGCGCCTGCTGGAGGAGCAGCCGTACAGGCCGACTCAAGACCTGCTGGCGCAATTGCAGGCGGGCATCGCTGCGGATTTCCAGCGAGATTCCGGCGTGGCTGTGAGCCTTGATCTGAACCTGCCCACCGCCTGCCTGAGTCTGTTGCGGGTGCTGGGCGATGGCTCGCTGGAGCTGCTCAATCTCTGCGACACCTGCATCCACCTGGCGTGGGATGACGGGCATGTGGAGAGCTTCGGCGACACACCGCTGGAGGAGATCGATCGCCAGTCGGTGCAACGCCTGCTGGCGCTGCGCGAGGCGAATCCGGACTGGACCCACGCGCAACTCTGGCAGGCCAGCCGCGAATGGGTACGGCGCAACCGTGCGCTGGCGAATACGTCGGAGGGCTATTGGTGCCTCGATCCGAGCGAGCGCTGGATTCCCCATGTGCAGCGCCGGGTTCTCGACCCGGCGGGATTGAAGGCGTTCATGCTGGTGACCGATGGTTTCGATCGGCTGCTGGATTTCCGCCGCTACGATCTGGACGCACTGTTCGCGGCGCTGCCCGAGCGTGGCGTGGAGGCACTGATCGATGAGCTGCGCGCGCTGGAAGTCGCCGATGGCCAGGCGCTGGATTATCCGCGCCTGAAGATCCATGACGATGCGAGCGTGGTGTGGGGAGCGGTGCACCGCTGAGCATCGGGCTCCGCTCGGTAGGGTAGGGCGCATAGCGTTTGGACGGCAGATAACCCGTTCCGGGGGCGCTCCGTGATGAGTCCGCATTGCGCTGGTAGCCATCGCGGACAGAGTCCGCTCCTACGAAAAGCAAAAAGCCCCGCGACGAAAGAAGCGGGGCTTTCTGTTGGTGCTGATAGCGGGGTGAATCGGGCGCCGGCGCTATGCGGCCACCGGGCTCACCGTGCCCATCACCACTTGTAGGTCACGCTCGCCACCACTTTGCGCTGGTCGCCGTAGTAGCAGTAGTAACCGTCGCAGGTGGAGATGTAGTCCTTGTTGAACAGGTTGGTGGCGTTGACCGCGACCGACGCGCCGTTGAGGCTGCTGTCCAGCTTGCCCAGGTCGTAGTGCACCGCGGCGTCGTAGACGGTGTAGGAACCGGCGTAACCATCGAAGGTGTTGGCCTGGTCGCCGTAGGTGTCGCCCACGTAGCGCACGCCGTAGCCGACGCCGAAGCCGTTGAGCATGCCGGCGTGCCAGGTGTAGTCAGCCCACAGGGATGCCGCGTTGCGCGGGATCAGCTGCAGGCGGTTGCCGGCGTACTGGCCCTTCTTCACTTCGGTATCGGTGTAGCTGTAGCTGCCGATCAGCTTGAGGTTCTCGGTCAGGTTGGAGTTGGCTTCCAGCTCCAGGCCGGTGACCTTCACTTCGCCAGTCTGGCTGGAAACCGGGACACCGCCGACGTTCTCGGAGACCGACACGTTTTCCTGGCGCAGGTCATACACGGCGGCGGTCAGCAGGGTGTCGCTGCCCACCGGCTGGTACTTCACGCCCAGTTCCCATTGCTTGCCTTCGGTCGGCTTGAACGACTCGGTGCTGGAGACGTCCGCGCCGGTGGTCGGCTGGAACGACTCGGAGTAGGACAGGTAGGGCGCGATGCCGTTGTCGAAGATGTAGCTCAACGCCGCGTTGCCGCTGAACTGGCGGTCGGTCTCGGACGCAGTGGTGTCGCCCTTGTTGCGGAACCTGGTGTCGGTGTGTACCCAGTCATAGCGGCCGCCCAGGGTCAGGCGCCAGTTGTCCAGGGCGATCTGGTCCTGCACGTAGGCGCCGGTCTGGTTGATCTTCTGGCGATAGTCGTAGAACGCGTCCGAACGCGGAGGCGTGACGATCGGCTGGCCGTAGATCGGGTGCACCACGTTGGTCGGCGGCACGGCATAGCCGTAGATCGAGGTGTAGCTGGTGTCCAGGCGGTTGTGGTCCAGGCCCAGCAGCACGGTGTGCTTGAGCGCGCCGGTGTCGAAGTCGGCCTGGAAGTTGTTGTCCACCACGAACTGATCCAGGTCTTCGTCCACCGAGGTGCTGACGCGGTTCAGGGTGCCGTCGTCGCTCACGGTGTCGAGGTAGCCGCCCGGAGTCAGCGCATCGAACGACAGGTCGTTCTTCATGTAGCGCAGGTTCTGGCGGAACTGCCAGACGTCGTTGAGGCGGTGCTCGAAGGCGTAGCCCAGCCACCAGGTGGTGCGGTCGTAGTTTTCCCAGTCCGGGTCGCCCAGGTTCTTGTGGTGCGAGATGTCGCCGAAGGGCGCGTCGTACTTGGTGCCCTTGAGCGGCAGGAAGGCGCTGGTGATGCCGGTATCGTCTCGGGTGAACTGGCTGAGGAAGGTCAGCTTGGTGTCGTCGTCGATGTTCCAGGTCAGGCTCGGCGCGAGGTTGTAGCGCTTGTCCGGGATGTGATCGATCTGCGTGTTGCTGTCGCGCACCACGCCGCTGACGCGGTACAGGAAGCGACCTTCGTCATCCAGCGGGCCGGTGCTGTCGAAGTTGATCTGCTTGTGGTTGTAGCTGCCGGCCTGCAGCTGCACGGCGTTGGCCTGCTGGGCCTGTGGGCGCAGGCTGGTCATGTCCAGCAGGCCGCCGGGCGGGGTCTGGCCGTAGACCGAGGACGCCGGGCCACGCAGGGCGGCGACGCGCTCCAGGTCCCAGGTATCCAGCTTCGGGTTGGCATAGACGCCGGTGGCCATCGGCAGGCCATCGAGGAACTGAGTCGGCTCGAAGCCGCGGATGCGCAGCCAGTCGGAACGGGTGTCGCTGCCATAGCTGCTCGCCACGGTACCCGGCATGTAGCGCACGGCGTCGTCGATGTTCTGCACGCCACGGTCCTGCATCTGCTCGCGGGTGGCCACGGAGATGGACTTGGCGGTTTCCAGGATCGGTGTGTCGGTCTTGGTGCCGATACGCGAGCGGGTGGCCACGTAGCCGACCGCCGGGCCGTCCGGGTCTTCCTGGGCAGCGCTGATGGTGGTGGCCGACATCGACAGGGTGTCGCTGGGCTCCGGACGCAGGCTGTAGCTGCCCGACTCGCTTTCCACCAGCTCGAGGCCGGTGCCCTGCAGCGCCTGACGCAGCGCGCTGGCAGCGTCGAAGCGCCCCTGCACGGCATGTGCGCTGCGGCCCTGGGCCAGCGCCGGGTCGAGACTCAGGCTCAGGCCGGCTTCGGCGGCGATGCGGTTGAGGGTGCTGGCCAGCGGTCCGGCCGGCACTTGGTAGTCACGCACGGCGTCGGCGGCGATGGCCGAGGAGGTAGCCAGCAGAATGGCGGTGGCCAACAGACAGGGGCGAAGCGAAAGCTCGAACGGGCGGCGCATTGAAAACGACTCCTGAATGAAAACGTTTCTCGATGCCTCCTTGCCGGACGAGAATTGAAAAGTGATAGGGCTGGGTGAAAAAAATCTTCAAGGCCTGCCGGAGCGGGCTTTCGTAGGAGCGGAGCTTCTCCGCGATGCTCTTCAGCGGCATGTGGATTCGCGGACAAGGTCCGCTCCTGCGGGGCGTTTGCTTCAGCCGCGCGGCACCACGCGGGACCACCACTGGCCGTGCTTCGCGATGCGCACCGGCAGCGTCGGTTCCAGCGAGCTCAGTGCCAGGTCGATGTTCTGCAGCGGGAAGCTGCCGGTAATACGCAGGTCGGCTACTGCCGGATCGACGGCGAGATAGCCAGGGCTGTAGCGCGCCAACTGGTCGACCAGATCGCCCAGGCGCACGTTGTCGACCACCAGCATGCCGTGGGTCCAGGCATCGGCCGTGACGCTGTTGGCTTCCACCGGGCCGAGCCCATCAGCGCGCACGCGTACGTGCTGGCCCTGGTTGATCACCTTTTCGTCCGGCAGCAGGTCGGGCCGCGCCGCGACCGCCGATTGCAGGACGCTCAGCAGCGTGCCGTCACCCCCATCGCGCTCCACCAGGAAGCGCGTGCCAAGGGCGCGCAGGCGGCCTTCGTCGGTCTCGACGATGAAGGGGCGGCTGTCGCCGTGGGCAGTTTCCACCAGGATCTCGCCGCTGAGCAGGACGATGCGTCGCTGCTCGGCGTCGAAGCGTACGTCGACGGCGGTGCGGCTATTCAGCTTGAGCAGGGTGTTGTCCGGCAGGCGCAGTTCGCGCTGCTCGCCGGTGGCGGTGACCAGGTCGGAGAAGGCGTAGCGCACCGGCGTGTAGCGATTGCCGACGCCCAGCGCCAGCGCGCCGACCAGCAGCAGCGACAGCCCGGTCCCAACCAGCCGGCGGACCTTGCGCCGCGACTCGCCGGGCGAGCGCAGCAAAGCGCTGCGTGCGGCCTTGGGCGCGGCGCCGGCAAGGCTGCGATCGAGCATGCCCAGTTGGCTCCAGGCGCGGGCGTGTTCGCTGTGGGCGGAGTGCCAGCGGGCGAAGGCGGCTTCGTCGTCCGGGCGAGATTCACCGGAACCCAGGCGCAGCTGCCAGCTGATCGCCTCGTCCAGCACCTGCAGGGAGACCGGTCCCGTCACGTCGGCTCGCCGTACAGGGCGATGTAGCACTGGCGCAGACCCTGGGCGATGTATTGGCGCACCCGCGGCACGGAAACGCCCAGTTGCTCGGCGATCTCGGCATGACCCAGGCCATCCAGGCGGTTGAGCAGGAAGGCGCTGCGCGCGCGGGTGGAGAGTTTGCCCAGCAGGCGATCGATTTCGCGCAGGTCGGCGAGGATCAGACAGTGCTCCTCGGCGGAGGGCTGCACCGCTTCGGGCAGGCACTTGAGCTCCTCGAGATACGCCTGCTCCAGCGCCACGCGGCGCCAGTGATCTACCAGCAGGCCCTTGGCGACGGTGACCAGGAAGGCGCGGGGTTCACGCAGGGAGGGCAGCTCGCGACGGCCGAGCACGCGGACGAAGGTGTCCTGGCTCAGGTCTTCGGCGCGCTGGGGACAGCCCAGGCTGCGGTTCAGCCAGGCGGTCAGCCAGTCGCGGTGATCGCGATACAAGGCGCCAACGAGTTCGCCGCTACCCATCTGGATGGCCGACACGCTACTCCCCCAATGATCCCGAATGGGATTAAGCTCAAAAACGATAACTATTCGCAAATGATCGCAAAGTGTAAGCACGCACGCAATTGGCGCCCGTCGGCTTTTGTTCACCGTTCGCAGCGCGATCTACAATCGGACGTCCTTTTCACAAGAAGAATCCACCATGTCCGAACCGCTGCTGATCATTGGCTCCTACCTCTCGCCCTATGTGCGCAAGGCGCTTGTCCTGCTCGAACTCAAGGGCGTGGATTACCGTGTCGATTCCGTGGTGCCCTTCTTCGGCAATGAGGAATTCGAGCGCCTGAGCCCGCTGCGCCAGGTGCCGGTGCTGGTGGATGGCGAGTTGGTGCTCAACGATTCCTCGGTGATCTGCCAGTACCTCGAAGAACGTTATCCACAGCCCGCGCTCTACCCGGCGGATGTCACCGACCGCGCCTGCGCGCGCTGGATCGAGGAGTTCGCCGACAGCCGCATGGGCCAGGTGGTGATCTGGCAGTTGTTCGACCAACTGGTGATCGGCCGTGGCGTCTGGGGCCGCGAGCCGGATGCGGCGGTGCTGGAGAAGACCTATCAGCAGGACCTGCCAGCGGTCTTCGACTATCTGGAAGCCCAGTTGCCGGCGAGCGGCTGGCTGTTCGGCGAGCTGTCCATCGCCGACCTCAGCGTCGCCTGCTTCATGCGCAACGCGCAGTTCGCCCGCTACCAGCTCGACGCGCAGCGCTGGCCGAAGCTGGCGGCGATGCTGGAAGCGGCCTTCGCGCTGCCGGCATTCGAGAAGCTCAACCAGTTCGAGCGCGCCATTGCCCGCACGCCGATCCTGCAACAGCGCGAGGCGCTGATCGCGGCGGGCGCGCCGGTCAGCGAGGTCAGCCACATGCGCGAGCAGCCGGTGCGCGGCCCCATGAGCCGCTGCTGATCAGCCCCTCTGCAGGAAGCTCCAGAGCCGTTGCGCGACCGGGCCGTGGGAGCGGTCCCGACGGCGTGCGGCGACCAGTTCCTCACGGCGTCCCGGCAGCTGTGCGCCGCTGAGATCGTGCAGGCGGCCATCGGCCAACTCTGCCTCTACCAGGTGACGCGGCAAGTGGCCCCAGGCCAGGCCGTGGAGTACCAGTTCCTTCTTCATCGTCTGGTCGGGCACGGTGCATTGCGGCGCGCCGTCCAGGGTGAAGAACTCCACTGGCGGCGAGTGCCGGGCACTGTCGCGCATGACGCATTGGGTGAGCGGGCGCAGGTGTTCCGGGCCGATGTTCTCCCTGTCTGGCAGGAGCGTCGGTGCGATCACCGGGACGAAATCCACGGCGCCCAGGTCCAGCCACTCCAGGCGCGGATCGGCCTTGTCGATGCGGTGCAGGATCAGCTCCGCCTCGTCGTCCAATAACCGTTCCAGCGGGCCGCTGACGCTTTCGAAATACAGTTGCAGGCGCGTCTGCGGTTCGCCGGCGAAGAAGCGCGCCAATCGTTCCAGCAGGGCGGGGCGCGGGCAGAAGTCGCCGACCACCACGCGCAGTTCGCTTTCCTCTCCGGCGGCCAGGTGCGTGGCGTGGTCGCGCAGGCCGCCCAGCTCGCGCAGCAGGCCCTGGGCGCGGCGATGGAAGGATTGGCCGGCGACGGTGAGGCCGACGCGGTAGCCGCTGCGGTCCAGCAGCGCGAAACCGAGCTGGCGCTCCAGCCGGGCGACGGCGGCGAATACCGCCGGGTGCGAGCGGTGCAACTGTTGCGCCGCGGCCTGGAAGCCACCGGCGGCCACCACCGCGTCGAAGCACTGCAGGTCGTGCAGGGTGAAATCGTGCATGTCAGCTTTCCTGATAATCATGTTCAGCTCTTTGTAATTTCTTCGGAATGTTCCGGCAACTACCGTCGTCTCCACCCTTCACTGACGGAGACGCTCCCATGAGCCCGCTGCACTACCTGACGACACGCGACGACACCCGTATCGCCTACCGCCTGGATGGCGCCGCCGACTTGCCACTGCTGGTGCTGTCCAACTCCATCGGCACCGACCTGCACATGTGGGACGGCCAGGTTGCCGCGCTGAGCGAGCACTTCCGCGTCCTGCGCTATGACGCTCGTGGGCACGGCGCTTCCAGTGTGCCGCCGGGGCCGTACTCGCTGGCGCGGCTGGGTGAAGACGTTATCGAGCTACTGGATACGCTGGGCGTTCCGCGGGCGCATTTTCTCGGCTTGTCGCTCGGTGGCTTCGTCGGCCAATGGCTGGCGCTGAACACGCCGCAGCGCATCGAGCGGCTGGTGTTGGCGAACACGTCCGCCTGGTTGGGGCCTCAGGACCAGTGGGACGCGCGCATCGCCGAGGTGCTGGAGGCCGAAGACATGCAGGGCACCGCCGCGACCTTCCTCGGTAACTGGTTCCCGGCGACCTGGCTGGCGCAAAACCGCCCGGAGGTCGAGCCGTTCCGCGCGACGCTGCTGGCAACCAACCGGCATGGGCTGGCCGGTTCCTTCGCTGCCGTGCAGGAAACCGATCTGCGCACGGCCTTGCGGGACGTCCGTCTGCCCACTCTGGTGATCGCTGGTCAGTTCGACACCGTCACCGCCGCCAGCCACAGCGAGCTGATCGCCGAAGCGATTCCCGGCGCTCGTCTGCTCACGCTGCCGGCCGTGCACTTGTCGAACATCGAGTTCCCCCGCGAGTTCGAAGGCGCGGTGCTGGACTTCCTGCTGGCTTGCTGAATGAACAAGGCCGCCCGAAGGCGGCCTTGTCGTTTATCCACAACCTCAATGGTGCGCTGCGTCCACCGCGATGGATTCGCCGCAGACATCCATGTAGGCGCGTTTGCGGTCGGCCAGGGTGTAGTGGATCAGCGCGCCGAGCCCGGCGCCGAAGAACCAGGAGAACTGCGACAGCGCTTCGAACGCCGGCACCAGCGCCAGCACGATGGCGATCAGCGCGGCCGGGACGAACGCCGCCACCGCGCGCAGGTTGACCCCGCCGCTGAAGTGATAGGCCGCCTCGCGGCTTTCGCTGTAGAGCTCCGGCAGGTTCACCCGGCCACGGCGCACCAGGTAGTAATCGGTGACCATGATCCCGTACAGCGGACCGAGCAGGGCGCCCAGGCCGCCGAGGAAATACACGATTACCGCCGGGCTGTTGTACAGGTGCCACGGCAGGATCAGCACGGCGATGGTGGCGCTGAGCAGGCCGGCGCGGCGGAAGTTCAGCAGGTTCGGCGCGAGGTTGGTCAGCACGTACGCGGGGGCGACGAAGTTGGCCATGATGTTCACCGCCACGGTAACGATCAGGAACGCCAGGCAGGCCAGCACCAGGCCGAAGGTGTTGGGAATGGCGGCGACGATCTCGGTGGGGTTCTGCACCAGCTTGCCGTCGATGCTGAACTGCGCGCCGGCCAGCACCACGGCGATCAACGCGAAGCCCAGCATGTTCACCGGCAGGCCCCAGAAGTTGCCCACGCTGATGGTGCGGCGGTCCGGGCAATTGCGGGTGAAGTCGCAGAAGTTGAGGATCATGGTGCCGTACAGCGAGACCCACAGTGCGGCGGCGCCCAGGACCTTCAGCCACATGGTCGAGCCGGTCGGCGCGTTGCCGCTGGACCAGGCAATCGACAGCCCGGCGCGCCAGTACATCCAGCCGGCGAGGCTGGCGAAGGCGACGAGGATGATCGGGCCGGCGAAGGATTCGTAGCGGCGCACCATCTCCATGCCATAGGCGAAGATCACCAACTGAACGCACCAGATGCCGAGGAAAGTGATCCAGCCGAGGGTCGACAGGCCGAGGATCGAGTCCTGGTCGTAGGCAGCAAGACTCGGTGCAATGGCGGTGAGCAGCACCCGCAGCACGACCGAGGCGAGGAAGGTCTGGATGCCGAACCAGGCGATGGCGATCACCGCACGGATCAGCGCCGGCACCTGGGCGCCGTGGATGCCGAAGCTGATGCGGCACATCACCGGGTAGGGCAGGCCGGTCTTCTGGCCCATGTAGCCGGAGAGGTTCATCAACCCGTAGATCACCAGCGCGCCGAGGGCGAAGGCGGCGAGGATCTGTGCGCCGCTCATGCCGAGGGCGAAGAGGCCGATGGCGAAGGAGTAGTTGGCGATGTTGTGCACATCGTTGGTCCACAGCGCGAACAGGCTGTAGCGACCCCAATTGCGGCCCGCAGCCTTGGTCGGTGCCAGGTCGGCGCTGTACAGACGCGGGCTCAAGGTGGGCGCGGCGCCGCTGGCGGGAGCCGCGCTATCGACAGATAAGGGAGAGGAAACGCCGGACAGGTGGGTAGGGCTGGAGTTCATGGGCTACTCGGCTTTGTATGCACGGCTTTTTGTGGTTTGTGTGCAAAAGCCAATTCCGTGCCAGCCCAGTTCTCCTTGCAGTTCCGGTTGCCTTTCTACTTCCCTTGGAATCGAGCAGAGCCCTTGTTTGGTGCGGCTTTGCCAGGTGCTCGAGTGGTCAGGAAATAATTTTCCCATAGCAATCATTGACTTGAGAGTCAGCTCTTGCGGGTGTGGGAAATAGGCGGATTGGGGGTTTTGTACACAATAATTGTGCGCATGTGTTACGCGTGAAGTCTGAAGTGGCTTAAAGGCAATCGCGGACAAGGTCCGCTCCTACACAGGAGCGTCCCCTCGGCGTAGGAGCGGACTCTGTCCGCGATCGGGTGGGACCGGCGCCAATCCCAACCGGTAGGCACAAAAAAACCGCCCCGAAGGGCGGTTTCTTCAACGCATCGCGAAGTCCTTACAGACCGTTCTTGGCCTTGAACTCGCGACGGCGGCGGTGCAGGACCGGCTCGGTGTAGCCGTTGGGCTGCTTGGTGCCTTCGATAACCAGTTCCAGTGCGGCCTGGAAGGCCACGTTGTCGTCGAAGTTCGGCGCCATCGGGCGATACAGGGCATCACCGGCGTTCTGGCGGTCAACCACCGGCGCCATGCGCTTGAGGCTTTCCAGCACTTGCTCTTCGGTCACCACGCCGTGGCGCAGCCAGTTGGCCAGCAGCTGGCTGGAGATGCGCAGGGTCGCGCGGTCTTCCATCAGGCCGACGTCGTTGATGTCCGGCACCTTGGAGCAGCCGACGCCCTGGTCGATCCAGCGCACCACGTAGCCGAGGATGCCCTGCGAGTTGTTGTCCAGCTCGTTCTTGATCTCTTCCGCGCTCCAGTTAGTGTTGGGGGCGAGCGGAATGGTCAGGATGTCGTCCACCGAAGCCGGTGCGCGCTTGGCCAGTTCGGCCTGACGAGCGAACACGTCGACCTTGTGGTAGTGCAGCGCATGCAGGGTGGCGGCGGTCGGCGAGGGAACCCAGGCGGTGTTGGCGCCAGCCAGCGGGTGAGCGATCTTCTGCTCGAGCATGGCGGCCATCAGGTCGGGCATGGCCCACATGCCTTTGCCGATCTGCGCCTTGCCCTGCAGGCCGGTGGCCAGGCCGACGTCGACGTTGTTGTTCTCGTAGGAACCGATCCACTTCTCGGTCTTCATGGCGCCCTTGCGCACCATGGCGCCGGCTTCCATGGAGGTGTGGATTTCGTCACCGGTGCGGTCGAGGAAGCCGGTGTTGATGAACACCACGCGCTCGGCGGCGGCCTTGATGCAGGCCTTCAGGTTGACGGTGGTGCGGCGCTCTTCGTCCATGATGCCGACTTTCAGCGTGTTGCGCGGCAGGCCCAGCAGGTCCTCGACGCGGCTGAAGATCTCGGCGGCGAAGGCGACTTCTTCCGGGCCGTGCATCTTCGGCTTCACGATGTAGACGCTGCCGGTGCGGCTGTTCTTGCGGGTAGCACTGCCGTTCAGGTTGTGAATGGCGATCAGGCTGGTGAACAGGCCGTCCTGGATGCCTTCGGGCACTTCGTTGCCCTGGGCGTCGAGGATCGCCGGGTTGGTCATCAGGTGGCCAACGTTACGGATGAACAGCAGCGAGCGGCCATGCAGGCTCAGCTCGGAACCATCGGCCTTGGTGTAGACGCGGTCCGGGTTCATGGTGCGGGTGAAGGTGCTGCCGCCCTTGGAGACCTGCTCGGCGAGGTCGCCTTTCATCAGGCCCAGCCAGTTGCGGTAGACCACGACCTTGTCGTCGGCGTCCACAGCGGCCACGGAGTCTTCACAGTCCATGATGGTGGTCAGCGCGGACTCCATCAGGACGTCTTTCACGCCAGCGGCGTCGGTCTGGCCGATCGGGCTGGTGGGGTCGATCTGGATTTCGAAGTGCAGGCCGTTGTGCTTGAGCAGCACGGCTTTTGGCTTGGCGGCTTCGCCCTGGAAGGCTAGGAACTGAGCGGCGTTCTTCAGGCCGGTCTCGCTGCCATTCTTCAGGGTGACGGCGAGGGCGCCGTTCTTCACTACATAGGCAGTGGCGTCGACGTGGGAACCGGTTTCCAGCGCAGCGGCTTCGTCGAGGAAGGCGCGGGCGAAGGCGATGACCTTGTCACCACGGACCTTGTTGTAGCCCTTGCCCTTCTCGGCGCCGTTCTCTTCGCTGATCGCGTCGGTGCCGTACAGTGCGTCGTACAGCGAGCCCCAGCGGGCGTTCGCGGCGTTCAGGGCGAAGCGGGCGTTCATCACCGGCACCACCAGCTGCGGGCCGGCCATGCGGGCGATTTCTTCGTCGACGTTCTGGGTGCTGGCCTGGAAGTCGGCCGGCTCGGGCAGCAGGTAACCGATTTCCTGCAGGAAGGCCTTGTAGGCGGCCGCGTCATGCGGCTGGCCGGCGCGGGCCTGGTGCCAGCCATCGACCTTCGCCTGGATCTCGTCGCGCTTGGCGAGCAGGGCCTTGTTCTTGGGGGCCAGGTCGTTGATTACGGTTTCGACACCTGCCCAGAACTTGCCGGCTTCGATGCCGGTGCCGGGAATGGCTTCGTTGTTCACGAAGTCGAACAGGACTTTGGCGACCTGCAGGCCACCGACTTGAACGCGTTCAGTCATTGCTTGCCTCACTCTGCTCAGGACCAGCTCTGGACACAGGCAAAACGCCTTGTAGTCCGAGCCGCGGAATACTACATGATGCCGTGGGAAAAATCAGTGGGCTAGCGTCGCGGTTAGACCAAAGTACGCATATCAGTCACGTAGCAGGTCATATGTTCGCAAAATTCATTTGGATTGTTCCAGATAAATCTTAAAACTGTACACGTATAACCTGTTCGGGTACCTGTGGCAGCCCGTCGCAGCCGTCTAACATCGCCATGCCTATACTGTTTCTTCCCCTTGGAGAATCCCGCATGTCCGTGACGCTTGCCACCCCCACCGATCTGGATGACCTGGTCCCGCTGTTCTCCGGCTACCTCGATTTCTACGAAGTGCCCGCGCCGCACGCCAGCATCCGTGAGTTTCTCCAGGCGCGCATCGGCAGCGGCCAGTCCACCGTGTTCATCGCCCGCAGCATCGACGGGCTGGCCGTGGGGTTCGTGCAGCTCTACCCGTATTTCGCCTCGCTGGCATTGCAGTCGGCCTGGTTGCTGAGCGACCTTTACGTGACGCCCGCTGCACGCCGCGATGGCTATGGCGAGGCGCTGATGAACAAGGCGCGCGAACACGCCGAAGCAAACGGCGCCTGCGGCCTGATGCTGGAAACGGCCAAGACCAACCACGCGGGCCAGTCGCTTTACGAGCGCCTGGGTTACAAGCGTGACGACAAGTACTACACCTATTGGCTCGACCTCACGGCCTAGCCCTTCGCGGAGACTGCCCATGGACCACCTCGTATTGACCGTCATCGCCCAGGACCAACCCGGCCTGGTGGAGCGCGTGGCCCAGTGCATCGCCGCCCACGGCGGCAACTGGCTGGAAAGCCGCATGTCGCGCATGGCCGGGCAGTTCGCCGGGATCCTGCGCGTGGCGGTGCCGGCGGAGGGTTATGACGAGTTGGTGGAAGGCCTGCAGGAGCTGAGCGAGCACGGCATCCGCGTGCTGCTGGCGGAAAGCGGTATCGAGCCGACCTGCAACTGGAAGCCTATCCATCTTGATCTGGTGGGCAACGACCGCCCCGGTATCGTCCGCGACATTACCCGTCTGCTGGCCGAGCACGGCGTGAACCTGGAACGCCTGACCACCGAAGTCCTCCCTGCGCCCATGAGCAGCGAGCCGCTGTTCCACGCCGAGGCTCTGCTGGCGGTACCCCTGACCCTGCCGTTGGAAACCCTGCAGGGGAAGCTGGAAGAACTGGCGGATGACCTGATGGTGGAACTGAATTTCCACAGCGGAGACTGATTCCTTCGCTCCTTGAGCTTCGCCTGTGGAAAAACCTGTGGGCTCTCTGTTGAAGAATCGATGGAGAGCCCATTTTATTTAGGGTCCAGCGATGGCGGATTATCCCTAGGTAACGCCGCGGCTGTTCACAAATGGCGGGGACCACACCGTGGGCATTCTGTTGATAAGTAGCTGAACATCACGGGTACCGGGGCTTTGCCGAGGCTGTGTATTTTCTGACCAGTAAACAGTTGCGCGCTGGGTTCATTCGGCGCTGTGCACAATTCCACTGGAAGACTCTGTGGAGAAGCCGTTCATGAATCGCTATATCCCAGGAGATACTGGGGCTCTGGGCTCTTGTCCACTTTCTGAACGAAGACCTGTCAGCCATCCACATGGAATGGGGGCCAGCCTGTGGAAAAGCTCGTGAAAAGTCCATGCAGGCCAATGGCTGCAAGGCTTTTGTGGATTTGATCAAGTTTTGAACGATAGCCGGGGCGACTGCTGGAAAATGCGAGTAGCAGCTGCGCTGGAGACGGCGCTTGTGGACGCACCCGTCGTTATCCCCGCTTCGACGGGAAACCCCTGTGGACAATCTGGTGGTGGTTGCCTGGAGGCCTCGCCAAACGGGGTCTCCAGGCTGTTGATCAAATAACGATCATTCGCCGCGCGACAGTCGATACCAGATGTCCACGCTGTACACGACCAGGCCGGCCCAGATACAGCAGAGGGAAATCAGGCGGGTGGTGTCCAGGTGCTCGCCGAACAGCAGGATCGCCTGCAACAGCACCAGGGTCGGCGCCAGGTACTGGAGGAAGCCCAGGGTCGCGTAAGGCAGGTGACGTGCGGCAGCGTTGAAGCACACCAGCGGCACGAGGGTGATCGGGCCGGCGGCGGCGAGCCAGAAGGCATCCTTGGTGGTCCAGAAATCCAGGTGTGCGCTCGGGCCATCGGCGAACAGCAGCAGGTAACCCACCGCCAGCGGCAGCAGAATCCAGGTCTCCACCACCAACCCCGGCAGCGCGGCTACCGGCGCCTGTTTGCGGATCAACCCGTAGAAGCCGAAGGTCAGCGCCAGCGCGAGCGACACCCAGGGCAGGCTGCCCAGTTGCCAGAGCTGCTGCGCCACGCCCAGCGCGGCGAGGCCGACCGCGACCCACTGCAGCGGGCGCAGGCGTTCGCGCAGGATCACCATGCCGAGCAGTACGTTGACCAGCGGGTTGATGTAGTAGCCCAGGCTGGCCTCGATCATGTGGCCGTTGTTCACCGCCCAGACGTACACCAGCCAGTTGCTGGCGATCAGCAGCCCGCTGGCGGTGAGCACGGCAATGCGCTTGGGATTCTCGCGCAGCTCGCGCCACCAGCCGGGGTGCTTCCAGACCAGCAGGAGCAGCGCCCCGAAGATCGCTGACCAGATGGCACGGTGGGTGATGATTTCCAGGGCGGGAATGCGTTCGAGGAGCTTGAAGTAGATCGGGAAGAGTCCCCAGATGACGTAGGCAGTCAGGCCCAGGGCATAGCCCCGGCGGGGATTGGCGGTAGCCATGGAACATCCTTGGTTAGGCAGCTAATGAGTGGCTGCACAATTCTAGGGCGCTCGCGGAGGCTTGTCTGTGCTGCAACGTGAGTAACCGTGTGGCAGCCGACGATTGTGCGTAACGGCGGCTTTACGGCGCTCTACTGATCACCATAAAGCTCCTTGAACGGAACCTTGCGCGATGAGGTGGTCTGCCACTTTCCGTCGACGAGTTCCTCCGTGCTCAGCAGCACCATTTCCGGTTCGCCACTTCCCCCGGCGGCATCCTCGATCTCGCGTTTCACGGCGAGCGGCTGGTTGGCTTTGACGATGTACTCGCTTTTCTCGTGGTAGCAGCAGCCGCTCTTGGCGAAGGTGATGAGCCGCTTGTGCTCGCTATCGACATCGAAGAACCCCAGGTTCTCCAGTGTGAGGTCGCTCAATGCCGGGCTGTGGATAAAGCGCTGGCGCGGCGGATCGAAGAGGAATACGTCGTAGCTGGGCCCGCCATAGGAGCCGCGATTGCCATTCTGCACTGCGAAGTCCGGCTGGCCGTCGAAATTGAAGTCGCCGCTATTGATCACTCCCTGGTAGTCGTAGAGCCGGGCCGAGTTGACCAGCGGTTCGCCATTGTCCTGGCGAGTGAGGAAGACATTGGGCAAGTAGATTGCCTGCATGACTTCGTTGCTGTCCTTGCGCTGGATGCCGAGATAGGCCGGTCCCTCGCAGGTCTGCTCTGCGCAGGGCTGCATGTCCAATAGGAAGACGAAGCCTGGAGCGGCGTTGCCGATACGCAATGCCCGTTTCCAGTCGTGACCCTGTGGAGCGGCGTTGGTGGCGGGGCCGAGGTTCTACAGACGTTCGCGATAGGCGTCGCTCAGGCAGTCGGTTATTTCATCGACCGCTTCGCAGCGTTGACGGACCGTCCGGAGCCAGGCGCGCTGGGAGGTCTTGAGTGCGCTCGCGTTCTGCTCGGTATCGCCCAGATGCGCGCGGTAGGAGGCGTTCAACTGGTCATCCAGCGCAGACAGATCGCCGCTTGCGCAAATGGCTTCTTCCATCGGCGATCTGGCCTTCCGGCAATCGAAGCTGGCCGCCAGCGCCGGCGTCAGGCCGGTCGCCAGACCGGCAGCAAGGATCAGTGAGAGGTGCAGTTTCATGGTGTTTCTTCCTTGAAGTGAAGCGATACCGAGCGCTCCTGCGTCGGCGTGCCGAATCAGAACAACCGCAACGGCTCCTCATCCAGCGCCGCCAGTTGTTCGCGCAGCACCAGCACCTGCTCGCCCCAGTAACGCTCGCTGCCGAACCACGGGAAGCTCGGCGGGAAGGCCGGGTCGTCCCAGCGGCGCGCCAGCCAGGCGCTGTAGTGCATCAGGCGCAAGGAGCGCAGGCCTTCGATCAGCGGCAGTTCGCGCGGGTCGAAATCGTGGAACTCCTGGTAGCCGTCCACCAGCTCGGAGAGCTGCCCCAGGCGCTCGTGGCGCTCGCCGGCGAGCATCATCCACAGGTCCTGCACGGCCGGGCCCATGCGGCAGTCGTCGAGGTCGACGACGTGGAAGGTGTCGTCGCGGCACAGCAGGTTGCCGGGGTGGCAATCACCGTGCATGCGGATGGGCGTGTACTTCACGCGGGCGTACAGGTCATCGACTTTCTTCAGCAGGTCGCGGGCCACGGATTCATAGGCCGGCAGCAGGCTTTTCGGGATGAAATTGCCTTCCAGCAGGGTGGCCAGCGACTCATGCCCGAAGTTCCGCGGCGTCAGCGCCTCGCGGTGCTCGAAGGGGCGGTTGGCGCCCACGGCATGCAGGCGGCCGAGCAACTGGCCAAGGCGATACAGTTGGTCGAGGTTGCCCGGCTCCGGGGCACGGCCGCCACGGCGGGGGAACAGGGTGAAGCGGAAGCCCGCATGCTCGAAGAGGGTCTTGCCTTCATGCACCAGCGGCGCCACGACCGGGACTTCGCATTCGGCCAGTTCGGCGGAGAAGGTGTGTTCCTCGAGGATCGCTTCGGTGGTCCAGCGGCCGGGGCGATAGAACTTGGCGATCAGCGGCTCGCTGTCCTCGATGCCGACCTGATAGACGCGGTTCTCATAGCTGTTGAGCGCCAGCACGCGGGCGTCGCTGAGAAAGCCGATGCTTTCCACTGCATCCAGTACCAGATCGGGCGTGAGGTCGGAAAAAGGATGAGACATGGCGACGATCCGGCAGTGGTAAAGCTGCCTAGTGTACCGAGTCCACCGCTATTGGGTTGGAAGTCGCCTCAGTGGTCGCCGCAGTGCTGCTTCAGGTAGTCGAGGAAATGCGTGGCCAGTTCGCGCCGGGGGCCGCTCACCAGTGTCAGTTCCTCCATCCGCCCCGCCGTGCAGCCTGCGGGCAGCGGCTTGTCACCATGCCCCTGGTGATGAAGATGCGCCAGCGGTGCCGGTTGGTCGGCGATCAGCAGATCGTAGGGCGTGCCCTGGCGCACCTGCTCACCGAGCTCATCGTTGCTGCCACCGATCAGCAGGACCTTGTTGCGTGTTTCGACCTGATAGCGGTCCACCAGTGGCTCCAGCACCGGCATCAGCTCCGCGCTGGCACCCACGCGCAGAACATCGGGGCCGGCCTGGCTGGCGAAGGGCAGGAGCAGCAGGGCAAGAAGCAGAAGTGGACGGCGCATGGTGGGGCTCCGGCGGGTCGAGGCCCCGCCCGGCATAGACGGAGCACTGGTGCCTATTGGAGCGCGGCGCGGCGGCCCGGGGCTTGATATGCGGCAGGGAAACTACAACGGCGTACCGAGGATGACCTGTGCCGGAGAGAACTGCGCACGCACCAGGGAGCCGGGTTTCAGGCCGAGGATCTCGATCCGGTCGGCGTCGGTCAGGGCACAGAGCATCTGGCCGCTGGGCAGCTGGATGCGGACTTCGCTGGGGCCGTCGTCGGCCTCACGGATGTCATCGATATGGCCTTCCAGCGCATTCAACCCTTCCGGGCAGGCAATGTGCGGCAGGTCGACATAGAGCCAGCCGGCCTTCATCAGCGCCACCACCGGCACGCCGTCGGCCAGTTCCAGCTTCTCGGTGCTTTCGCGGGTGACCCGCGCCTGGATGCGCGAACCGCCGGGCAGTTCGACGCTCACCAGGTCATTAAGGCCGGACGGTTCCACCCTGACGACCCGGCCATGCAGCTGGTTGCGCGCGCTGGTGCGCATCATCAGGCGACCGATCAGTTCCAGGTCGGCCTGGTGTTCGACATGCTCGACGATGTGCTCGCGCAAGGCTTCCAGGCGCTGATACAGCGCCAGCAGGCGCTCGCCCTCGGCGGTCAGGCGCGCGCCGCCGCCGCCCTTGCCGCCGACGCTGCGTTCCACCAGTGGGCGGTCGGAGAGGTTGTTCAGTTCATCGATGGCGTCCCAGGCGGTCTTGTAGCTCATCCCGGCGGCCTTGGCGGCGTGGGTGATGGAGCCGAGCTGGGCGATCTGCGCCAGCAACGCGATACGTTGCGGGCGGCGGGTAACGTGTTGGGTCAACAGGCTGAGGGTGGTCATGGGTTCATGCGTGCTTATTGGTATGGGGCGAGGCTCCGTTGCTGGCGGGCAAAACGCAAGGGGCAGATGTCGGGAATGTGGCCGAACGGTCGTCTATTCCGGGGCTGGCGTGCGCGCCAGGCAGTAGACGTCGACCCGTCGCGCACCCGCGCGGCGCAACAGACGGGCGATGCGCTCGGCGGTGGCGCCGGTGGTCAGCACGTCGTCCACCAGGGCCAGGTGCAGGCCTTCAAGGTTCGCGCCGTCGGCCAGGGCGAAGGCGTTGCGCAGATTGCGCTTGCGCGTGGCGGCGTCCAGTCCCTGCTGGGCCGGGGTGTCCTGCGGTCGCTGGACGAGGCGGTTATCCACAGGCACGCCCAGGGGGCCGCTGAGCCAGCCGGCCAGCAGCGCGGCCTGGTTGAAGCCGCGGTGACGTTCGCGTCGGCGGGAGAGGGGTACGGGAATCAGTCGATCCGGCCGCACCAATCCCTCGCCGAAGGCGTGCAGCAGATGGCGTTCCAGTAACTGGCCGAGCAATCTGCCGGAGGGCGCATCGGACTGGTGCTTGAAGCGGGTAACCAGCGCGTCGACGGGAAAGCCGTAGCGCAGCGGTGTTTCGACGCGCTGGAAGCTGGGCGAGCGCCGCAGGCATTGGGCGCATGTCAGTCCGGTGGCGGGCAGGGGAAGAGCACAGATCGAGCAGTGCCCGGCGAGCCAGGGCAAGTCGTCATCACAGCCAGTACAGAGCGGCAGGTCGGCGTGCTCCGCCGGTCCGCCACATAAAAGGCATTGCACGCGAGGGCGCCACCAGATCGGGCGCCACGTGGGAAATCGCATTCCGCCCCTCCATGGGCGGCGGCCGTCAGTGGATCAGCCAGCTCAGGACCACCAGGCCCAGCACCGTCCAGATCAGCCCGCCAAGGATCGAGCGCCGCAAGAAGGCGCGAATGCCACTGTAGAGCAGCAGCAGACCGAGGAAGAGCAGGACGAAGCTGAAGATCGAGACGTCGATTCCGACGGCGCGGGCGAGGCCGTGGAAGAAATCGTCCATGGCACCCCACAGGCCGCCGAGCACGCCTGACAGCAGATCGACGATGAAGCGGATGGCCTTGCCGACCATCTGGCCGAGATTGTCGAAGAATCCTTCTGTTCCCATCTGGGGATGACTCCTGAATGTCTTGAAGCTTGGAGTGGTGAGGGCGCGCCGGGTTCAGCGCCGTGTGCTGCTCAGTTGCGGCGCCAGGAACGACTGCCGGAAGTATTCGCGGAAGGCCAGCATGGCTGGGGTCAGCTCGCGCTCGCGGCACCAGGCCAAGCCGACGCTCATTGACGGTACGGGATCGACCAGTGACAGGGTCTCGATGCGCTTGCCTTCCAGCGACCAGGGGCGATAGACCAGATCGGAAAGGATAGCCACGCCCGAACCGTTGGCGACCATGCTGCGCACCGCTTCCACCGAACTGGTGCGCAGGATCACCCGCGGCTCCTGGCCGCTGGCCTGCCAATAGCGCAATGACGACTGTCCTGCCTCATCGACGGTGAGCAGGATGTACGGCTGCTTGGCGACATCCGCCAGCCCAACGGCGGAGCGTTCGCTGAGTGGATGGCGCGCCGGCAGCCAGAGCCGGCGGGTCGAACTGAACAGCGTTTCCGAGGCGATCCGCGCTTCGGTCAGGTTGCCGGTGAGCACTACGGCCATTTCGTAGTGGCCATCGAGCAGCCCGCGCTCGATGTCCACCCGCTCCTGCTCGTGCAGGTGCATGCGCAGGCCCGGATACCACTGCGCCAGGCGCTGCAGGTGGTGCGGCAGGAAGTAGCCCATCACTGTGTAACTGGCGGCGACGCTGAGGCTGCCGCTGATATGGGTATCGGGCAGCGGGCTGTTAAGCGCGTCCTCCACGCTGCGCAGGATCGAATAGGCGTGATTGAGGAAATGCCGGCCGCTGTCGGTGAGCAGCATGCCCTGTGCGGTACGGGTGAACAGGGAGGCGCCCAGCAGGCCTTCCAGTTCCTGGATCGCGCTGGTCACCGCCGACTGCGAAATATGCAGGTTGATCGCCGCCTGGGAAATCTGTCCGACCTCGGCGGTGGCGACGAAGTAGCGCACCTGGCGCAGGGTGAAAGCCATGGGAATCGCTCCGGCAGGTATCGATTTTTCAGAAACAAGTCTATCGGATAATAAATCTACCCAATATTGCCCCTGCGACTTAACGTCGCCTCATTGACCTTACAAATCCAAATACAGAGGCCATGCGGCGATGAATACAGTCGATCTCAATTCCGACATGGGCGAAGGCTTCGGTCCCTGGACCATCGGCGATGGCGTGGACCAGGCGATCATGCCGCTGATCAGCAGCGCCAACATCGCCACCGGCTTCCATGCTGGCGATCCGAACATCATGCGCCGCACTGTCGAGCTGGCCCTCGAACACGGCGTCGGTATAGGTGCTCATCCCGGCTTCCGCGATCTGGTCGGTTTCGGCCGCCGGCACATCAACGCGCCGGCCAGCGAATTGATCAACGACATGCTCTACCAGCTCGGCGCACTGCGTGAATTCGCCCGCCTGCACGGCGCGAAACTGCAGCACATCAAGCCCCACGGCGCGCTGTACATGCACCTGGCGCGCGACGAACAGGCCGCCCGAGAGTTCGTCGAGACCCTGCAGCGCATCGACCCGCAACTGATGCTGTTCTGCATGCCCGGTTCCGCCACCTGGCGCGCCGCCCAGGCGCTGGGCCAGCCGACGGTACGCGAGTTCTACGCCGACCGCGATTACGACACCAGCGGCTCCATCGTCTTCATCCGCCGGGTCAAGGCGCTCGACCCGCAGGAGGTCGCCGCCAAGGTGCTGTGTGCCTGTCAGGAAGGTCGTGTTCGCACGGTCGAAGGCGACGACATCGAGATCGCCTTCGACTCGATCTGCATCCACAGCGACACCCCCGGCGCCCTGGCGCTGGTCGAGGCGATCCGTGCGGTCCTGCTGGGCGCCGGCATCGCCATCAAGGCGCCGCGCTGAGCGCCTCCCGCATGGCGGGAACCCCTACTGCATCTGCCATCCACACATTCGAACAATGAGGAACAGTCATGGCCGAACATAACGTGCAGTCGCCCTTGCCGGGCACCTTCTACCGCAAACCGACCCCAGACGCCCCGGCCTATGCCGAGATTGGCCAGCGGGTTGAGCCGGGTAGCGTGATCGGGCTGGTCGAGGTGATGAAACAGTTCTCCGAAGTGCTCGCCGAGCGCGCTGGCACCCTGCAGGCCTTCCTGGTGGAAGACGGCGAGCCGATCGAGCCGGGCCAGGAACTGGCGACCATCCGCGTCGACGCGTGAGGGCCGGGACATGTTGAAGAAACTACTGATCGCCAATCGTGGCGAGATCGCCGTGCGCATCATCCGCGCGGCGCGGGCCCTAGGCATTCCCACCGTCGCCGTATGCAGCGAGGCGGACGCCGATTCGCTGGCCGCACGCCAGGCCGACGAAGTACGGATCATCGGTCCGGCCCGCGCCGACCGCAGCTATCTGAACGCCGAGGCCCTGTTGCAGGCGGCGCGGGAAACCGGCTCGGACTCGATTCACCCCGGCTACGGCTTCCTCTCCGAGAACGCGGCCTTCGCCCAGGCGGTGGTCGATGCCGGGCTGGTCTTCGTTGGCCCCGATGCGCAGACCATCCGCCGCATGGGCGACAAGGCCGAGGCGCGGCGCACCGCCATGGCCGCCGGCGTGCCGGTGGTGCCGGGCTCGCCGGGCGAATTGGAGGACATCGACGCGGCGCTGCGTTGCGCCGCGGATGTGGGCTATCCGCTGCTGATCAAGGCCTCCGCCGGCGGCGGTGGGCGTGGCATCCGCATGGCCCAGGATGCCGACGAGCTGCGCCGCGAGTTTCCCATCGCCCAGCGCGAAGCGCAGGCGGCATTCGGTTCCGGTGCGGTGTACCTGGAGCGCTTCATCCGCCAGGCGCGGCATATCGAGGTGCAGATCCTCGGCGATGGTGAGCGTGCCGTGCACCTGTTCGAGCGTGAGTGCTCGCTGCAGCGGCGTCGGCAGAAAGTCTTCGAGGAGGCGCCGTCGCCAGCACTCGACGACCGCCAGCGCCAAGCGCTCTGCACCAGTGCGGTACGCCTCGCGCAGAGCCTGGGCTATCGCGGCGCGGGCACCCTGGAGTACCTGTTCGATGCACACAGCGGCGAGTTCTTCTTCATCGAGATGAACACCCGTATCCAGGTCGAGCACCCGGTCAGCGAGATGATCACCGGTATCGATCTGGTCCAGGCCATGCTGCGCATTGCCAGTGGTGAACCCCTGGTGCTACGCCAGGAGGACATCCGCTTGAACGGCGCAGCGCTGGAAATGCGTATCAACGCCGAGGACCCGCAGCGTAACTTCTTCCCCTGCCCCGGCGTGGTGGAAAGCCTGGGCTGGCCACAGGGCGAGGGCGTGCGCGTCGACAGCCACCTGTATCCCGGCTACCGCGTGCCACCGTACTACGACTCGCTGCTGGCGAAAATCATCGTCCACGGCCGTGACCGCGAAGAGGCTTTCGCCCGCGCCCGGCAGGCGTTGCAGGAGACCCAGCTGACCGGTATGGAAACCACCCTGTCGCTGCACCGCTGGCTGCTGGCCGATGCGCGCGTGCAGGCGGCGCAGTTCGATACCGCGACCCTGGAAACTTGGCTGGCCGAACGCTCGGCCACGTAGGAGGTGTGAGATGCACGAGCAGATCCGCTACAGCTTCGGCGGCGACGAGCACCTGTTCGCCGAGGTCGCCGAATCCATGTCGTTGGAAGCCTTCTTCCGTGGCATGGCCGTCACCCGCGCCATCGAGCAGCAGTCGATCCCCGGCGTGCTTGACGTGTGCCTGGCCAACGCCTCGTTCCAGGTGCGCTTCAATCCCGACCTGATCGCCCCGCAGGATTTGCTCCAACGGGTGCGCGAGTTGGAGTCGCAGGCGACGACCGAGCGCCGCATCCAGACGCGGATCATCGAGATCCCGGTGCTGTACAACGACCCCTGGACCCACGAGACGCTGATGCGCTTCCGTGACCGTCACCAGGCCCCGGATTCCACCGACCTCGAGTACGCGGCGAAGGTCAACGGCTACCAGGACGTCCAAGCCTTCATCGCGGCGCACAGCGGCACGCCGTGGTTCGTCTCGATGGTCGGTTTCGTCGCCGGCCTGCCGTTCATGTACCAGATGGTCGAGCGCGAGCGGCAGTTGCAGGTTCCCAAGTACCTGCGCCCGCGTACCGACACGCCGAAGCTGACCCTCGGCCACGGCGGCTGCTTCGGCTGCATCTATTCAGTGCGTGGCGCTGGCGGCTACCAGATGTTCGGCGTCACCCCGGCGCCGATCTACGACCCGCAACAGAGCCTCGGCTATCTGAAGGACTCCATGGTGTTCTTCCGCGCGGGCGACATCGTGCAGTTCAAGCCCATCGACCGCCCCGAGTACGACCGGGCAGTTGCTGCGGTGGAGGCGGGCAGCTTCGACCTGCGCATTCGCCCGGTGCAGTTCGACCTCGACGCTTTCCTCAACGATCCGCAAGGCTGCCAGCAGCGCCTGCAGGAGGTGCTCCATGTCGCTTAAGGTGCTCAAGCCCGGCCTCGCTACCTCGGTGCAGGACGGTGGCCGCGAGGGTTACTACCACCTGGGCATTCCGCCGTCCGGTGCGCTGGACCAGTACGCGCTGCGCGCGGCCAACCTGCTGGTGGGCAATCCGGCCGAAACGGCGCTCCTCGAATGCACGTTGCTCGGCCCGCAACTGGAGTTCCAGCGCGACGCGCTGGTGGCGATCTGTGGCGCCGCCATGACGCCGCACCTGGACGGCAAGGCGATGCCGCTGGACTGCGCCTTCCGCGTGAGCGCCGGGCAGGTGCTGGGTTTCGACTTCATCAAGGCCGGTGCGCGCGGCTACATCGCCATCGACGGTGGTATCGACGTCCCCGAAGTCCTCGGTAGTCGCTCCACCTATGGCCTGGGTGCCCTCGGTGGGTTGCAGGGCCGGCGCCTGCAGGCCGGTGACGAGTTGCCGCTGGGCACGCCACACGGCAAGGGCCAGGAAGGCCTGGCGTTGCCGCGTTCGCTGCGGATCGAGGTGGGCGGCGAGGTCAGCCTGCGGGTCGTCACCGGTCTGTATCACCACCGCCTGACGGCACGGGCCGCCGAGCAGTTCTTCGCTGATACCTGGACCGTGGGCTCCGAGGCGGATCGCACCGGCTACCGCTTCAAGGGCGGCACACCGCTGGCGTTCGAGCCGCGCGAGCAGCCGTTCGGCGCCGGTTCCGATCCGTCGAACATCGTCGATGCCTGCTACCCGATCGGCTCGATCCAGGTGCCGGGCGGGTTGGAGCCGATCATCCTGCACCGCGACGCGGTATCCGGCGGCGGCTACGCCACCATCGGCACGGTGATCAGCCCGGACCTCAACCGCATGGCGCAGATGCAGCCCAACCAGAAGGCTCGCTTCGTCGCCGTTACCCTGGAGGAGGCGCTGGCGGCGCGCCGTCGCTACCACCAGCAGCTTGAAAACTTGAACCGCTTCTTTCTTGCCTAACCAATAAAAACGCCGCGGCGGCGCGATCTCCGGTGGTTCCCCACGAGGGTGCCGCCGCGGCCTCCTGCTGCCGCACGCCAAGCCCTCATCTTGCGGAGAAACCAAGATGGCAAGTCTGTCGCAGCATCCCGAGGTCGATTCGTCCGTTCCAAGTGTTCCCAGCCATGCCCGCATGGGCCGGTTGTCCCTGAGCATGGCCTGGTGGGCCGTGTGCAGTGCCATGTTCTACATCGTGGTCGGCGCTTCGCTGGCGCTGGCCTACGGCGCCCGTAACGCCATCCTTGGCATGCTGCTGTCGGTGGCATGCTACGGGTTGATCAACGCGGTGATCAGTCGCTACGCCATCCGCACTGGGCTTTCGGTGGCGCTGTTTTCACGGGTGCTGTTCGGTAGCGCGGGCGCTTCCCTGGCCACCCTGATTTTCTTCTCCACGGCCATCTACTACGCAGTGTTTGAGGGTTCGGTGATCGCCGTAGCGCTCAATCACCTCTATCCCGGCGTGTCCTATTCGCTGGCTGCGCTGCTGGTGGTGCTCTACAGCGTGCCGCTGATCTTCGGTGGCGTGCAGCACTGGCTGGACCGCTTCAACGGCGTATTGCTGCCGTTCTACCTATTCGGCCTGCTGGCGGCGGTGGCCTTGTCCATCGGTGAGTACGGCTACCAGCCACAGTGGCTAGACTTCGGCCCGGTCAACCCGCCGGTCGGCGGCTGGTGGGATTGCTTCAGCGCATACATGGGCGTCTGGGTGCTGATGATGTTCACCTTCGACTACGCCCGCTTCGGCAAGCCGGAGGACGCCACCTGGCACGGCCGCTGGAACTTCGGCATGCCGTTCTATCTGGTGACCTTCCTGCTCAACGGCATGGCCGGTATCTACCTGGCCAGCAGCATTCCTCAGGACGGTGCGCTCAGCGAAGTCACAGTGGTGCTGGCGATCCTCAAGCTGATGGGCATATGGGGGTTGCTGTTCGTCTGGGTGACGCAGACGCGGATCAACACCGCAAACTACTACCTGGCGACGGTGAACATGCAGGCGTTCTTCGTCGAGGTGTTCCGCCTGCGTGCGCCCGCCCTGGCATGGGCGGTGGTGGTCGGCGCGGTCGTCTACTCGCTGATGCTGGCGGACGTGTTCGCCTGGCTGCTCAAGGCGTTGGCCTGGCAGGGCGTATTCGTGGTGGCCTGGGTCGGCGTGGCACTGGCGCACATCCTTGGCAAGGCGCCTTTGTCGGCGGGCAGGCCGGCGCGGCTGAACGGCGTGGGGCTGGTCGCCTGGTTTTGCGGGGCACTACTGGGCTTCGTGCTGATGGAGGTGGGAGGCTCCCTGCAGTCCTTCTTCGCGCCACTGACCTTCCTGGTGTCGGCCGGGGTCTATGCCGGGCTGCGCCGCCGTCCTATCGCGCCGCCGACGGCTATCTCGGATTGATCAATAAATAGACACTTGTCGACCTGTGTCGCGAGAGTGGTTGACAGCGTCACAGCTCCACATATGATGCCTTGAGCCTGATTTCCCCGGTGGCGCGCCGCCGGGGCACCTTAGACAAAAGGCGCGCCCCCAAGCGTCGAAGGACTTTGCCGATGAGTGCCACCGCAGCCCAAGTAACCCGCCACGACTGGACTCTCGCCGAAGTCCGCGCCCTGTTCGAGCAGCCGTTCAACGATCTGCTGTTCCAGGCCCAGACCATGCACCGCGCGCATTTCGACCCGAATCGCGTGCAGGTTTCCACTCTGCTGTCGATCAAGACCGGCGCCTGCCCGGAGGACTGCAAATATTGCCCGCAGTCCGGCCATTACAACACCGGCCTGGACAAGGAAAAGCTGATGGAAGTGCAGAAGGTGCTGCAGGCCGCCGCCGAAGCCAAGGCCATCGGCTCGACCCGCTTCTGCATGGGCGCCGCCTGGAAGCACCCGTCCGCCAAGGACATGCCCTACGTGCTGGAAATGGTGAAGGGCGTGAAGAAGCTCGGCCTGGAAACCTGCATGACCCTGGGCAAGCTGACCCAGGAGCAGACCCAGTCCCTGGCCGAAGCGGGCCTGGACTACTACAACCACAACCTCGATACCTCGCCGGAGTTCTACGGCAACATCATCACCACCCGCACCTACGGCGAGCGCCTGCAGACCCTGGCGTACGTACGCGAGGCGGGGATGAAGATCTGCTCCGGCGGCATCCTCGGCATGGGCGAGTCGGTGGACGACCGCGCGGGCCTGCTGATCCAGCTGGCCAACCTGCCCGAGCACCCGGAATCGGTGCCGATCAACATGCTGGTGAAGGTCAAGGGCACCCCGCTGGCCGAGGAGAAGGACGTCGATCCGTTCGACTTCATCCGCACCCTGGCGGTTGCCCGCATCATGATGCCGAAATCCCACGTGCGCCTGTCCGCGGGCCGCGAGCAGATGAACGAGCAGATGCAGGCCCTGGCCTTCATGGCCGGCGCCAACTCGATCTTCTACGGCGAGAAGCTTCTGACCACCACCAACCCGCAGGCCGAGAAGGACATGCAGTTGTTCGCGCGCCTGGGCATCAAGCCCGAAGAGCGCGAGGAGCACGCCGACGAGGTGCACCAGGCTGCCATCGAGCAGGCGCTGGTGGAACAACGCGACTCCCAGCTGTTCTATAACGCGGCTTCGGCTTGACCTGCTCTGTGCAGGAGCACGGTTGCTCCTTCCAAAGCCCCTCTCCCTAACCCTCTCCCTGAAGGGAGAGGGGACCGCTCGGTGCCGGCTGTAACCACTGTGTCAGTCGGCATGGACTGCTCCCTCTCCCTTCAGGGAGAGGGCTGGGGAGAGGGGAAGCATCGGCACGGACTTCGTGGAAGAAGACTGTTGCTCCTGGGTCCTTCATCCGGAGGGCCGCCGCCGACACGGGGATGCGTATGCCTTTCGATCTCGCCGCCCGCCTGACCCAGCGCCAGGCGGAGGACCTCTACCGCCGCCGCCCGCTGCTGGAATCGCCGCAGGGCCCGGAGGTGGTCATCGATGGCCAGCCGATGCTGGCCTTCTGTTCCAACGATTACCTGGGCCTGGCCAGTCACCCCGAGGTGATCGCCGCGCTGCGCGCCGGTGCCGAACGCTGGGGCGTCGGCGGTGGTGCCTCGCACCTGGTCAACGGCCACTGCGGCCCGCACCACGAGCTGGAGCTGGCACTCGCGGAGTTCACCGGCCGCCCGCGCGCGCTGCTGTTTTCCACCGGCTACATGGCCAACCTCGGCACCGTCACCGCCCTCGTCGGCAAAGGTGACAGCGTGCTGGAGGACCGTCTCAACCACGCCTCGCTGCTGGACGCCGGGCTGTTGTCCGGTGCGCGCTTCTCGCGCTACCTGCACAACGACGCCGCCAGCCTGGCTTCGCGCCTGGACAAAGCCGAAGGCAACACCCTGGTGGTCACCGACGGCGTGTTCAGCATGGACGGCGATCTCGCCGACCTGCCCAGCCTTTGCGCGACGGCTCGAAAGCAGGGCGCGTGGGTGATGGTCGATGACGCCCACGGCTTTGGCCCGCTGGGCGCGACCGGCGGTGGCATCGTCGAGCACTTCGGCCTGGGCATGGAGGACGTGCCCGTGCTGGTCGGCACCCTCGGCAAGGCCTTTGGCACCGCTGGCGCCTTCGTTGCCGGTAGCGAGGAGCTGATCGAGACGCTGATCCAGTTCGCCCGCCCCTACATCTATACCACCAGCCAGCCGCCCGCCGTGGCCTGCGCCACGCTGAAAAGCCTGGAGCTGCTGCGCGCCGAAAGTTGGCGCCGTGATCATCTCAATGCCTTGATTGTGCGCTTCCGTGCTGGCGCCGAGGCCATCGGCCTGCGCCTGATGGATAGTCCGACGCCGATCCAGCCGATCCTCATCGGCGGCAGCGCCCAGGCCATGGCGTTGTCGGCCGAGCTGCGCCAGCGCGGCATCCTCGTCGGCGCGATCCGCCCGCCCACCGTGCCGGCCGGCACCGCGCGCCTGCGCGTGACCCTGTCCGCCTCGCACACCGAGGCGCAGGTCGATCGCCTGCTGGTGGTATTGGCGGAGAGTTGGCAGCGCGTGTCGTCTAGCCTTCTGGCAGAGATTGATGCCGAGGAGGGCGATGATGCGTGACCAACTGATCCTGCTGCCCGGCTGGGGCCTGGGCAGCGCGCCGCTGGAACCGTTGCGTGATGCGCTGCTGGAGCAGGCGCCGCACCTGAACGTGCAGATCGAGCCGCTGCCGGTGGATGCCGATCCGAGTGTCTGGCTCGAGGAGCTGGACGACAACGTCGCTCACGACGCCTGGATCGCCGGCTGGTCGCTGGGCGGCATGCTCGGCGCCGAACTGGCCGCGCGCCGGGGCGAGTCCTGCCGTGGGCTGATCACGCTGGCCAGCAATGTCTGCTTCCGCCGCCGCGAGGACTGGCCGGATGCAATGGCGAATGATGTGTTCGAGGACTTCTTCGAAGCCTTCCTGCTGGAACCGCATCTGGTGCGCAAGCGCTTCACCCTGCTGGTCAGCCAGGGCGCCCGCGATGCGCGTACCCTGGCGCGCCAGCTGCAGGTGGCACTGCCGCAGATGAATGTCGAAGGTCTCACCGCCGGTCTGCAGTTGCTGGGGCGGCTCGATACCCGCGCCGCGCTCGGACGTTATCCCGGCCCGCAACTGCACCTGTTCGCCGGCAACGATGCGCTGGTGCCGGCGAGCGCCGCCGATGCCTTGCTGGACTGGCTTCCGGACATCGAGGTCAACCTGTTGCCCGGCACCAGCCACGGGCTGCCGTTAGAGCTGCCGGACGAGGTGGCCGGCGCCATCCTGCGTTTCATCCACGAGGGCGACGATGCCTGATTGCAGTAGCACCGGCCTGCCTGACAAACGCCAGGTGGCCGCTTCCTTCTCCCGCGCCGCATCGACTTACGACGCGGTGGCCGAATTGCAGCGTGCAGTTGGCAACCGGCTCTTGGCGTCGCTGCCGGCCGACGGCGCGCCGCAGCGCTGGATCGACCTGGGCAGCGGCACCGGGTATTTCACCCGCGCCCTGGCGGCGCGTTATCCCCAGGCCCAGGGCCTCTCCCTCGATATCGCCGAGGGCATGCTGCGTCATGCCCGCGAGCAGGGTGGCGCGGAGCACTTCATCGGCGGTGACGCCGAACGCCTGCCGCTGCGCGATGGCGCTGCGGACCTGCTGTTCTCCAGCCTGGCCGTGCAATGGTGCGCGGACCTGCCCGCCGTGCTGAATGAAGCGCGCCGCGTACTGCGTCCTGGCGGCGTGCTGGCTTTCAGCAGCCTGTGCATCGGCACCCTGGGCGAGTTGCGCCAGAGCTGGGAAGCGGTGGACGGCTTCGTTCACGTGAATCGCTTCCGTGCGTTCGAGCAGTACCAGCAGCATTGCGCCTATAGCGGCCTGGACGTACTGGAGTTGCGCACCGAGGATCGCGTCCTGCACTTCCCCGACCTGCGCAGCCTGACCCACGAACTCAAGGCGCTCGGTGCGCACAACCTCAACCCCGGCCGGCCCGACGGCCTCACCGGTCGCGAGCGGGTGCGCGCGCTGATCGCCGCCTACGAGCGATTCCGCACGCCCGAGGGGCTGCCGGCAACCTACCGGGTGGTCTACGCCGTCCTGCGCAAACCTTTTTCGTTGTAAGCGTATTGTTGCTGAGCGAGCGCCCTCTCCCCAGCCCTGGCTGCGCGCCCCGCTCCGAAGGGAGAGGGGGCCGCCCGTGTCGGTTGACGCTAGAGTTTCATCTTGCGCCGATCAGTCCCCTCTCCGTTCAGGGAGAGGGTTAGGGAGCGGGGTGGCCCCGAGCACAGATGTCCACGTAGGAGCACTGAAGAAAACCATGTCCCACGCCTACTTCGTCACCGGCACCGACACCGAAATCGGCAAGACCACCATCGCCGCCGGCCTGCTGCATGCGGCGCGGCTGGCAGGCCTGTCCACGGCGGCCGCCAAGCCCGTGGCCTCGGGCTGCGAGCGCAGCCCCGAAGGCCTGCGCAATTCCGACGCGCTGGCGTTGCTGGGCGAATGCAGCCTGCCGCTGACCTACGAACAGGTGAATCCCTTCGCCTTCGAGCCGGCCATCGCCCCGCACCTCGCTGCCCGCGAGCAGGGCGTGAAGCTGACGGTCGAAGCGCTCAAGGGACCGGTGCGTTCGGTGCTGGAGCTGGGCGCCGACTTCACCCTGGTGGAGGGCGCCGGTGGTTGGCGGGTACCGCTGGCGGGGGAGGAGAACCTGTCGGATCTCGCCGTGGCCCTGGGCCTGCCGGTGATTCTGGTGGTCGGTGTGCGCCTGGGCTGCATCAATCACGCGGTACTCAGCGCCGAGGCGATCCAGCGCGACGGTCTGGTACTGGCCGGCTGGGTGGCGAACATCGTCGACCCGCAGACCTCCCGTCTGGAAGAAAACCTAGCGACCCTCGCCGAACGCCTGCCCGCGCCGTGCATCGGACGCGTGCCGCGACTGGGATTGGCGACGCCCACCGCGGTGGCCGCACACCTGGACCTCGGCATCCTGGATTTGTAACCGAGCCTTGGCCTGGGGCGGTCTGTCTGCTTGAATAGTGGCCACTTGCTGCTTTTTGTTGTGGAGGCGCTGCGATGGAAATTTCCGGTAATGCTTTCTCTGCGGGCCTGTATGGCGTGCAGAGCGGCCAGCGCCGCGTCGACCGCGCCAGCACCGACATCGCTACTGCCGGCACCGCTCCCAGCGAAGTGCTGAACGACCGCCTCGTGGACCTGCGCCGCGGCGAGCACGAGGTCAAGGCCAACGCCAAGGTCATCCAGGCCGCCGACGAAACGCTCGGCACGCTCATCGATATCCGCGCCTGACGGCGACTTTTCTCTTCCTGAATTCCCCAGAGCGGCCGGCTGTCCCTGTGACACGCCGGCCGCTCTGCCATGGGCTTTAATTAGCCTCAGGACGTCGTTGCGAATGCACCCCGTGGACAGCCCTGTAAGCGTGACCGGGCGGTCGGTTTGCACGCTTGACAAGGGTATGGCGTAAACGTATGTTTCAAACGCCTGTTTGACTGTCCGGATGCGTGCGCGCACCGACTGGGCGGCCGGGAATGCTCCCGCACTGCGACCGCAGCAACCGGTCGCCCATTAACCAGAACCCTTCGTAGAGGTTTACCGCTATGCCTGATTACAAGGCCCCCTTGCGTGATATCCGTTTCGTTCGCGACGAGCTGCTGGGCTACGAAGCGCACTACCAGAACCTGCCGGGCGCCGAAGACGCCACCCCGGACATGGTCAATGCCATCCTCGAAGAGGGTGCGAAGTTCTGCGAACAGGTAATCGCTCCGCTGAACCGCACTGGCGACCTGGAAGGCTGCAAATGGAGCCCGGAAGGCGTCAAGACTCCGACCGGCTTCAAAGAGGCCTACCAGCAGTTCGTCGAAGGCGGCTGGCCGAGCCTGGCCCATGACGTCGAGCACGGCGGTCAGGGTCTGCCCGAATCCCTGGGTCTGGCCATCAGCGAAATGGTCGGCCAGGCCAACTGGTCCTGGGGCATGTACCCGGGCCTGTCCCACGGCGCCATGAACACCCTGCACGCCCACGGCACCTCCGAGCAGCAGCACACCTACCTGACCAAGCTGGTTTCCGGCGAGTGGACCGGCACCATGTGCCTGACCGAGCCGCATTGTGGCACCGACCTGGGCATGCTGCGCACCAAGGCCGAGCCGCAGGCCGACGGCACCTACAAGATCACCGGCACCAAGATCTTCATCTCCGCTGGCGAACACGACATGGCCGACAACATCGTCCACATCGTGCTGGCCCGCCTGCCCGATGCCCCGCAGGGCACCAAGGGTATCTCGCTGTTCATCGTGCCGAAGTTCCTGCCCAACGCCGAAGGCAACGTGGGCGAGCGCAACGCCGTTTCCTGTGGCTCCATCGAACACAAGATGGGCATCCACGGCAACGCCACCTGCGTGATGAACTTCGACGCCGCCACCGGCTTCCTGATCGGCCCGCCGAACAAGGGCCTGAACTGCATGTTCACCTTCATGAACACCGCTCGCCTGGGTACCGCGCTGCAAGGCCTGGCCCACGCCGAAATCGGTTTCCAGGGTGGCATCGCCTACGCTCGCGAGCGTCTGCAGATGCGTTCGCTGACCGGCCCGAAAGCACCGGAGAAGCCCGCTGACCCGATCATCGTGCACCCGGACGTCCGCCGCATGCTGCTGACCGCCAAGGCGTTCGCCGAAGGCAACCGCGCCATGCTGTACTTCGCTGCCAAGCAGGTCGACATCGTCCAGCGCAGCCAGGACGAAGAAGAGAAGAAAGCCGCTGACGCGATGCTGGCCTTCCTCACTCCGATCGCCAAGGCGTTCATGACCGAAGTGGGCTTCGAAGCCGCCAACCATGGCGTGCAGATCTATGGCGGCCACGGCTTCATCGCCGAGCACGGCATGGAACAGAACGTCCGCGACAGCCGCATCTCCATGCTGTACGAAGGCACCACCGGCGTTCAGGCGCTGGACCTGCTGGGCCGCAAGATCCTCATGACCCAGGGCGAAGCGCTCAAGGGCTTCACCAAGATCGTGCACAAGTTCTGCCAGGC
Organism: Pseudomonas sp. PDNC002; assembly: GCF_016919445.1. Taxonomy (NCBI): domain Bacteria; kingdom Pseudomonadati; phylum Pseudomonadota; class Gammaproteobacteria; order Pseudomonadales; family Pseudomonadaceae; genus Pseudomonas; species Pseudomonas sp. PDNC002. The sequence continues at coordinate 1,728,675 of NZ_CP070356.1, forward strand.
CAACGAAGCCAACGAAGCCGTTAAAGAGTTCGTTGCACCGCTGGCTGCGCTGAACAAGGAGTGGGGCGACCTGACCATGAAGGTCGGCATGGCTGCCATGAAGGACCGCGAGGAAGTCGGCGCCGCATCGGTCGACTACCTGATGTTCTCCGGCTACGCCTGCCTCGCCTACTTCTGGGCCGACATGGCTCGCCTGGCTGCCGAGAAGCTGGCTGCCGGTACCAGCGAAGAGGCCTTCTACCAGGCCAAGCTGAAGACCGCGCGCTTCTACTTCCAGCGCATCCTGCCGCGCACCCGCGCGCACGTTGGCTCCATGCTGTCCGGCGCCAACAACCTGATGGACCTGGCCGAGGAAGATTTCGCCCTCGGTTACTGATCAGCGCTCTAGGCGGACGGTTCGCCGTCCGTCTGCTGAACAGGAGAAAGCCCGCCGCAAGGCGGGCTTTTTCGTATCCGACTCCACGCAAATGTCCGCAGAAAATGCCATCATTACGCCACTTGCCGGCCGGTTGACCGCGAGCCCGGCACCCATTTTGCGGAACCCCCTGTGCGACTCACGGCCCCTTACCGGCTCAGCCATTTCCTTGCGCCCCTGCTGCTGATTCCGGCGGGTATCGCAGCCGGCTCCCTGGCCGAACTGTCCGACTTCTTTACCTCGCTGTTCAACGTCCTGCCGACTCTGCTGCTCCTGCTCGGCGGCGCGCTATGCATGGTCTACAACCGCCAGCGCCAGCTGTTCATGCTGACGGTGGTATACCTCGCCTACTTCCTGCTCGACACCCAGGTCGATTACTTCAAGGCACACCGCGTGGTGCTCCCGGAGGCGGCGCTGGTGTTCCACTTGTGCTGCGTGCTGTTGCCGCTGCTTTATGGGATGTACGGTATCTGGCAGGAGCGCATGCACATGCTGCAGGACCTGTTCGCCCGCAGCGCCGCGCTGATCGCCGTGGCCGCCGTGGCGACGGCCCTGGCCAGGCGCTTCCCGCAGGGCCTGGCGGAGCTGCTCAGCGACACCTATTGGCCAGCCCTGCACGGCCAGTGGATGAACCTCGCGCAGTTGTCCTACTTCGGTTTCCTGATGGCCTTCATCGCCCTGATTGCCGCCTACGTGCGCCAGCCGCGCCCGCTGCACGCCGCGCAATTGCTTGGCCTGGTCGGCCTGCTGTGGATGCTGCCCAAGGTCTTCATCCTGCCCCATGCGCTGACAGTCATGACCAGCCTGGTGATGCTCACCCTGGCTGGCGCGGTGGCACACGAGGCCTACCAGATGGCCTTCCGCGACGAGCTCACCGGCCTGCCCGGGCGCCGTGCGCTGAACGAGCGCTTCCAGCGCCTGGGCCAGCAGTACGTGCTGGCGATGATCGACGTCGATCACTTCAAGAAATTCAACGACAGCCACGGCCACGACGTCGGCGACCAGGTGTTGCGCATGGTCGCCAGCCAGCTGCGTCGTACCGGAGGCGGCGGCAAGGCGTATCGCTATGGTGGCGAGGAATTCACCCTGGTGTTCGCCGGCAAGACACTGGAGCACTGCCTGCCGTACCTCGACGGCGTGCGCCAGGCCATCGAGGGTTATGCCATGCACCTGCGCGACCGCGGCAACCGACCCAAGGACGATCGCCAGGGCCGCAGCAAGCGCGGTGGCAAGGAGGCGCAGACCGTCTCGGTCACCATCAGCGTCGGCGTCGCCGAGCGCGACGGCGAGCGGCGCAGCCCGGAGGAAGTGATCAAGGGCGCCGACGAGGCGCTCTACTCTGCCAAGAGCGGCGGGCGCAACCGCGTGGCCGTACATGGGCAATCCCGTCGCGGCGCGGTGCGCACCGCCTGACCCGGCCGGGTTATGACCGCGCATTCAGCGCGTGCAGCGTGATTGTCCGCACGGTCACGGGCCGTTAGGTTCGGGATATCCGCGCCACACTGGCGCCCTGAACCGAACGGAGATTCGCGATGCCCGAGTACAAGGCCCCCCTGCGCGACGTGCGCTTCCTCACCGACGAAGTCTTCGACTTCACCGGTCGCTACGAAGCCCTCGGTGCCACCGACGCCACCCCGGACATGTTCGCCGCCATCCTTGAGGAGGGCGCGAAGTTCTGCGAGCAGGTCATTGCCCCGCTGAACCGCTCCGGCGACGAGGAAGGCTGCCACTTCGACAACGGCGTGGTGACTACGCCCAAGGGCTTCAAGGAAGCCTTCGCGCAGTACGTCGAGGCTGGCTGGAACGGCGTTTCCAGTGATCCTGAATACGGCGGCCAGGGCCTGCCGCCGTCCCTCGGCCTGCTGGTCAGCGAGATGATCGGCGCCTCCAACTGCTCCTGGGGCATGTACCCCGGCCTGACCAAGGGCGCCATGGCGGCCATTCATGCCCACGGCACGCAAGAGCAGAAGAACACCTACCTGCCGCGCATGACCAGCGCGGTGTGGACCGGCACCATGTGCCTGACCGAACCGCATTGCGGCACCGATCTGGGCATCATCAAGACCCGCGCCGTGCCCAACGCGGACGGCAGCTACGCAATCACCGGAACCAAGATCTTCATCTCCGCCGGCGAGCACGATCTCTCCGAGAACATCATCCACCTGGTCCTGGCCAAGCTTCCCGATGCGCCGGCCGGCACCAAGGGCATCTCGCTGTTCATCGTGCCCAAGTTCAACTTGGACGCGAACGGCGAAGCCGGCGAGCGCAATGCCGTGGCCTGCGGTTCCATCGAGCACAAGATGGGCATCAAGGCCTCCGCCACCTGCGTGATGAACTTCGATGGTGCCAAGGGCTTCCTGATCGGCGAGGCCAACAAGGGCCTGGCCTGCATGTTCACCATGATGAACCACGCGCGCCTGGGCACCGGCATGCAGGGCCTCTGCCTCGGCGAGACCAGCTACCAGGGCGCCGTGCGCTACGCCCAGGACCGCCTGCAGATGCGTTCGTTGACCGGTCCGAAGGCGCCGGAAAAGCCCGCCGACCCGATCATCGTCCACCCGGACGTTCGCCGCATGCTGCTGACCATGAAGGCGTTCAACGAAGGCAACCGCGCGCTGGCGTACTTCACCGCGCAGCTGCTGGACATCGAGCACCTGTCCCAGGATGCCGAGGAGCGCGAGCGCGCGGCCAACCTGCTGGCCTTCCTCACGCCGATCTGCAAGGCCTTCATGACCGAGACCGGCCTGGAAGTCACCAACCACGGCATGCAGGTGTTCGGTGGCCACGGCTTCATCCGCGAGTGGGGCATGGAGCAGCTGGTGCGCGACTGCCGCATCGCGCCGATCTACGAGGGCACCAACGGCATCCAGGCGCTGGACCTGCTGGGCCGCAAGGTCCTCGGCAGCCAGGGCAAGCTGCTGATGGGCTTCACCAAGCTGGTCCACCAACTCTGCCAGCAGCACGCCGAACACCTGCAGCTCAAGGCCCAGGTGGCCCAACTGGCGGCGTTGAACAAGCAGTGGGGCGAACTGACCCAGAAGCTCGGCCTGGCCGCCATGAAGAACCCGGACGAAGTCGGCGCCGCCTCGGTGGATTACCTGATGTACTCCGGCTACATCACCCTCGGCTACTTCTGGCTGCGCATGGCGCTGGTCGCCCGGCAGAAGCTGGAGGAGGGCGCTGGCGAGAAGGCCTTCTACGAAACCAAGCTGGCTACCGCCGAGTTCTACTTCAGCCGCCTGCTGCCCCGCGCGCTGTCCCATGTGGCGGCAGCGGAGGCCGGTTCCGAGGTGCTGATGCGCCTGTCGGCCGAGCAGTTCGCCCTGTAATCCCCGCGCCAGACAAGAGGGCCCGCCTCGCGCGGGCCTTCTGCCTATCGCTACAAAATGTGACCAATCTGTAGTTGTATGGTCACAACATGACGCTTAAAGTCTGAAAAGTTGTTGGAGTAAACTCCGGCGGCGTACCTTCGTGTACCTCCTATTCTGATACCGCTGGCTGCCTGATCAGCCGTCGTTTTCGTTCGAGGATCCATCATGGCTGACTACAAAGCTCCCCTGCGCGACATGCAATTCGTCCTCAATGAAGTCTTCGAGGTCGCCAATCTCTGGGCTGAATTGCCCGCCCTCGCCGAGACCGTCGACGTCGAGACCGCTGCGGCGATCCTCGAAGAGGCCGGCAAAGTCACCGGCGGCGTGATCGCCCCGCTGAACCGCAGCGGCGACGAAGAAGGCTGCAGCTGGAGCGCCGAAGGCGTGAAGACCCCGGCCGGCTTCCCCGAGGCCTACCGCACCTACGCCGAAGGCGGCTGGGTGGGCGTGGGCGGCGCGCCGGAATTCGGCGGCATGGGCATGCCCAAGGTGATCGGCGCCCAGGTCGAGGAAATGGTCAACTCGGCCAACCTGTCCTTCGGCCTGTACCCGATGCTGACCGCCGGCGCCTGCCTGTCGCTGCTCAACCACGCCAGCGAAGAACTCAAGGCCAAGTACCTGCCGAACATGTACGCCGGCACCTGGGCCGGTTCCATGTGCCTGACCGAGCCGCACGCCGGCACCGACCTGGGCATCATCCGCACCAAGGCCGAGCCGCAGGCTGACGGCAGCTACAAGATTTCCGGCACCAAGATCTTCATCACCGGCGGCGAGCACGACCTGACCGAGAACATCATCCACCTGGTGCTGGCCAAGCTTCCCGATGCGCCGGCAGGCTCCAAGGGCATCTCGCTGTTCCTGGTGCCGAAGGTGATGGTCAACGCCGACGGCTCCCTGGCCGAGCGCAACGCCGTGTCCTGTGGCTCCATCGAGCACAAGATGGGCATCAAGGGTTCCGCCACCTGTGTGATGAACTTCGACGGCGCCACCGGCTGGATCGTCGACGCGCCGAACAAGGGCCTGGCCGCCATGTTCACCATGATGAACTACGAGCGCCTGGGCGTTGGCATCCAGGGCCTGGCCACCGGCGAGCGTTCCTACCAGAGCGCCGTGGAATACGCCCGCGAGCGTATCCAGAGCCGCGCGCCGACCGGCCCGGTCGCCAAGGTCAAGGCCGCCGACCCGATCATCGTCCACCCGGACGTGCGTCGCATGCTGCTGACCATGAAAGCGCTGAACGAGGGCGGTCGTGCCTTCTCCAGCTACGTCGCGATGCAGCTGGACACCGCCAAGTACAGCGAAGAGCCGACCACCCGCAAGCGCGCCGAAGAACTGGTCGCCCTGCTGACTCCGGTGGCCAAGGCCTTCCTCACCGACATGGGTCTGGAAACCACCGTTCACGGCCAGCAGATCTTCGGCGGCCACGGCTTCATCCGCGAGTGGGGCCAGGAGCAACTGGTGCGCGATTGCCGCATCACCCAGATCTACGAAGGCACCAACGGCATCCAGGCGCTGGACCTGATGGGCCGCAAGATCGTCGGCAGCGGCGGCGCCTACGCCAAGCTGTTCACCGACGAGATCCGCGCCTTCACCGCTTCGGCATCCGCCGAGCTGGCCGAGTTCACCGGCCCGCTGAACGCCGCCGTACAGAACCTGGACGAACTGACCGCGTGGGTCCTGGACCGTGCCAAGGGCAACCCGAACGAAATCGGCGCCGCTTCGGTCGAGTACCTGCATGCGTTCGGCTACACCGCCTACGCGTACATGTGGGCCCTGATGGCTCGCGCTGCGCTGGGCAAGGAAGGCCAGGACGAGTTCTACGCCAGCAAGCTGGGCACTGCGCGCTTCTACTTTGCTCGCCTGCTGCCGCGTATCCACTCCCTGACCGCCTCGGTAAAGGCCGGCAGCGAGTCGCTGTACCTGCTGGACGCCGCGCAGTTCTAAGCGTTCGCGTATGGAAAAGCCCCGCTTCGGCGGGGCTTTTTCGTTGGTTATTCCAATTCCGAAAACCGGTATCACGAATCCGTGTAAGCCTAAGCTTACAAATGCTGGTGGTGATCAGCGTCTTTCTGACAAAGACCTACAGCGGTAACCTTCTCCTCAGTCAGGACATTGCGCAGGAAGCGCCAACGACAATACGGAAACAAGGGAATCCACCAAGGACGGTGGCTAGCACGGACGTCAGGATATCGGTCTGCAAAACCCCGCTTCGAAAGAGGCGGGGTTTTTTCTTTGCCTGGGATTTCATGTCGTTATGCATCGGCTTTCGTAGGAGCGGATCTTATCCGCGAACTTGGCCGATAGCCGGGTGGCAAGAGATTGCACCGCTGTCGCGGTGATCGCGGAGAAGCTCCGCTCCTACAATAGCCAGAACTCCTGACCCTTCACACCGCTCCATCCAGCAACGAGCGCAGCAACTCCACCGTCGGCTGCTGGCGCTGCGCGTCGCGACAGACCAACCCCACGCTCAACGGAATGCGCGGCTCGCTCAGCGGCTTCCACAGCAGGTCCTTGTGCGCATGCATCTGCCGCGCGCGACCGGGCAGCACCGTGGCGAAACGGCTCTGCGGCAGGCTGTCGAGGATGCCGCCCATGTGGTTCAGCTCCGCCTGCACCCGTGGCCGCCGACCGATGGCCGCCAGTTGCTCCTGCCAGATCTGCCGGGCGCGGAATTCTTCGCCGAGCAGCAGCATCGGCAATTCCGCCGCCTGTGCCAGCGACACCTTCTTGAAGTCCTTCAGCGGATGGTCCGCCGGGATCACCAGTTGCAGCTCGTCCGGATACAGCTCCACGCCGTGCAGCGCCGGCTGGCGCGGCGGCAGGAAGCCGATGCCGATATCCAGTTGGCCGATCAACAGGCGGCGCTCGATCTCCACGCCGGAGAGTTCGTAGATGCGCACCTGTAGATGCGGCTGCGCGGCGTGCAGGCGTTCCACCAGATGCGGAACCAGGCTCGCGTTGACCGTCTGCAGCACACCAATGGCCAAGCTGCGTGCGCTCTGCCCGCGGAAACCGCGCAGCGCCTCGCGGGCACGCTCCAGGCCTTCGAGCAGTGGCACCGCATGGTTGTACAGCGTGTGCGCGGCGGCCGTGGGCAACAGGCGCTTGCCGCTGCGCTGGAACAGCGCAACGTCGAGGTTCTGTTCCAGTTGGCGGATCTGCTGCGACAGCGCCGGCTGGGAAATCGCCAGGCGTTCGGCGGCGCGCCCGACATGGCCTTCCTCGTAAAGCGCGACGAAATAGCGGAGCTGGCGGAAATCCATAAGGTCTGCTTATCAACGAAACTGGAAAATCGAAATGGAGTGTCACCCATCCAGGCCACTACTCTAGCGCTTGTCCGCTGTCTCAGATGGGTAGACAAAGGTGGAAAGCATCGTCATCCAGGGCGTTTTCATAGGCAAAGTCGAAGAAAGCTGGGGAGGTCTGCTCAGCGATATCGACAGGCTGGAAACGCATCAGGAAGTCTGGCTCGGCGCCGAAGGGCTGCCGGGGGACGCACGGGCCGACCTGCGCCGCGACGGCGGTCTGGACCGTGCGCTGCACCACTACCCGGCCGAGCACTACCGCCACTGGCGCAAGCAGCATCCGCAGACGCGCTGGCGACAGCCGGCCTTCGGCGAGAACCTGTCGACCTTCGGCCTCAACGAACATGAGGTGTGTATCGGCGACCTGTTCCGCTGGGGCGAGGCGCTGATCGAAGTGAGCCAGCCGCGCTCGCCCAGCTATCGCCTGGCGAAGCGCTGGAACCTGCCCCGACTTCCGCTGGAAGTGCAGGAGCAGGGGCGCTGCGGCTGGTTCTACCGGGTGCGCCGGTCCGGCATGGTCGCGCCCGACGCACCGCTGGAGCTGGTGCAGCGACACTACCCGCAGCTCACCGTGGCGAGCCTGCTGGACTGGTACTTCGGCCATCCGCTGGAACGTACCGGACTGCGCCTGATGATGGCTTGCGACGCGCTCTCCCTGCGCTGGCGCAAGACCGCCGCGCAACGCCTCACCAGTGGCGTGCTGGAAGACTGGACGGCCCGCCTGGCGGGCCCCGAATGTTCGGAGCAGGGCGGCCTGCATATCTGAGCCGCGCTGCTTCGCAAATGCCCTCGCGCCCGCCCCCGGACGTCGTCTTGGTCCTGCGGGGCGGCTTTTATTGCCGCCGTCGGGCCCTCCGCAGGGCTCGACGGCGCTGTCATGCCGACGTAACACCACGTTCCTAACCTTCCGCCGATAGCTTCTACTGGCAACCCGAGCCGACTATAGAGCGGCCCTGCGGAAGGACTCCCCGTGATGAGCGAACGTTTCCAGGATTTCCACGACCGACTGGCCGCCTTCGACGACCAGCCGATCAACCCCTCCGGCAATGTGCCGATGAGCGAGCTGATCGATGCCTCGCGCCGCCGTCTGCTGAAGAACAGCCTGGTGCTGGGTGCCGTCGGCTTCCTCGGCGGCGGCCTGTACCCCGGCCGTTCGCTGTTCGCCGCAGACGCCCCGGTGCCCACCGCGCTGCTGGGCTTCAAGGGCGTGTCGGTGCAGCAGGACCCGAAATTCGACCGCGTGATCCTCGCCGAAGGCTACACCGCGCGGCCGTTCTTCTCGTGGGGCGACGCGGTGGTGACTGGCTCGCCGGCCTGGAAAGGCGACGCCAGCGAGGACTGGAAAGCCCAGGAACTGCAGGCCGGCGACAACCATGACGGCATGCACTACTTCCCCTTCCCTGAGGCACCGGACAGCCATGGCCTGCTGGTGATCAACCACGAGTACATCAACCCGACGCTGCACCCCAAGGGCCAGACCTTCGAGGATCGCCCCGATGGCACCCGTGGTCGTCCGGAAGGCGAGGTGCGCAAGGAAATCGCCGCCCACGGCCTCAGTGTGGTCGAGGTGAAGAAGGACGCCGACGGTCAATGGCAGCGCGTCGAGGGCTCGAGCTACAACCGCCGCATCACCGGCAGCTCGCCGCTGGACCTTTCCGGGCCGCTGGCCGGCCATGACCTGCTGCGCACCGCCAGCGATCCGGAGGCGAAACAGGTGCTCGGCACCCTGAACAACTGCTCCATGGGCGTCACGCCGTGGGGCACCTACCTGGCGTGCGAGGAAAACTGGCACCAGTACTTCGTCAACCGCGACAAGGCCGACTTCGCCAAGCGCGTGTCGCACAAGCGCTACGGCCTGTCCAACGGCCAGTTCAGCAACTACTACGCCTGGGAGGCGGTGGACGCGCGCTTCGATGCCACGCCGAAGGCCGATCAGCCGCACCGCGGCCACGTCAACGAGCCGAACCGATTCGGCTGGGTGGTGGAGATCGATCCGTACGATCCGAAATCCACACCGAAGAAGCGCACCGCTGTTGGCCGCTTCTGCCGCGAGTGCTCGACCCTCTCGCTGGGCGCCGACAACCGCATGGCCTTCTACTACGGCGACGACACCAAGGGTGAGTACATCTACAAGTTCGTCCCGGCAGGCCAGTACGAGCCGAACAACCGTGCGGCGAACGTCGATCTGCTGGACGAAGGCACCCTCTACGTCGCGCGCTTCAACGCCGATGGCAGCGGCCAGTGGCTGCCGCTGGTGCATGGGCAGAACGGCCTGACCGCCGAGAATGGTTTCGCCAGCCAGGCCGAGGTACTGGTCAACGCCCGTGCCGCCGCCGACCTGCTGGGTGCCACGCCGATGGATCGCCCCGAGTGGGTCGCCGTGCAGCAGACCACCCGCGAGGTCTACGTCAGCCTTACCAACAACGATGCCCGCGGCAAGAAGCAGCCGGTGGATGCCGCCAACCCGCGCAAGGACAACCTCCACGGGCAGATCCTGCGCTGGAACGAGGCGGGCGGTGATCCGACCGCGACGACCTTCCAGTGGGAAATCTTCCTGCTGGCCGGCGAGCACAAGGGCGCCAACGCGCCGGAGAACCTGATCGGCACCATCAACGGCGACATCTTCTCCTCGCCGGACGGGCTGTACTTCGACACCGCCGGCCGGCTGTGGATCGAGACGGACTACGACGACGCCGAGGCGCCGATGCAGGCCATGGGCTGCAACCAGCTGCTCTGCGCCGATCCGCATAGCCGCGAGGTGCGGCGGTTCCTGGTCGGTCCGCGTGGCTGCGAGCTGACGGGGATTACCCAGAGCCCTGACGGCAAGACCATGTGGGTGAACATCCAGCACCCGGGCCTCAGCTTCCCGGCCAGTGATGGAAAGAGCATCCCGCGTTCCACGACGCTGGTGATTACCAAGGACGATGGGGGCGTGATCGGGACGTGACGCTGGGGCAGGATATGCACCGCTATTGCGGTGGTCGCGGAGAAGCTCCGCTCCTACAAAGTCCACCGTGTCGCCATGCGGCACCTGTAGGAGCGGACCTTGTCCGCGATCCGGCCGTCAGGCCAGTGGTGAGGATTTGCACCGCTATTGCGGTGATCGCGGAGAAGCTCCGCTCCTACAAAGCCCACCCCGTGTCGCCATGCGGCACCTGTAGGAGCGGACCTTGTCCGCGATCCGGCCGTCAGGCCGGTGGTGAGGATATGCACCGCTATCGCGGTGGTCGCGGAGAAGCTCCGCTCCTACAAAAGCCCATCCGTGTCGCCGAGCGGCTCCTGTAGGAGCGGACCTTGTCCGCGATCCGGCCGTCAGGCCGGTGGTGAGGATTTGCACCGCTATTGCGGTGGTCGCGGAGAAGCTCCGCTCCTACAAAAGTCCACCGGTGCCGCCGAGCGGCTCCTGTAGGAGCGGACCTTGTCCGCGATCCGGCCGTCAGGCCAGTGGTGAGGATTTGCACCGCTATTGCGGTGGTCGCGGAGAAGCTCCGCTCCTACAAAAGTCCACCCGTGCCGCCGAGGGGCTCCTGTAGGAGCGGACCTTGTCCGCGAGGCCCTCCAGGGCAGAACTCAAAGCTCGACTTCCCCGCCCGCCAACGCACACAGCTCGGTGAAATCGACGATCTCCGTCTCCCGCCCATCGACCCGGATCAATCCGTGCTTCTGCAAGCGGGTAAAGCTGCGCGACACGGTCTCCACCGCCAGCCCCAGGTAGTCGCCAATCTCGTTGCGCGACATGCTCAGGCGGAAGCGCGTAGCAGAGAAACCGCGCTCACGAAAATGCGCGGAAATGTTCAGCAGAAAGGCGGCGATGCGTGAGTCCGAATTCAGCCGCGAGAGCAGCAGCTTCATCTGCTGATCCTCGCGGATCTTGCGGCTCATCATCAGCATGATCTGGTGGGACAGCCCCGGAATCTGGATCGACAACTCTTCCAGCTGATTGAATGGAATCTCGCTGCACAGCGTGCTTTCCAGCGCCTGCGCCGATACCGGGTAGCTGCCTTCGCCCATGCCGGAGAAACCGAAGATCTCGGTGGCGAAATAGAAGCCGGTGATCTTCTCCAGGCCCTGTTCGTTGGTGGTGAAAGTCTTGATCGAACCGGAGCGCACCAGGTACACGCTGTGGAACGGGTCGCCCTGGCGGAATACGAAGTCCCCTTTATGCAGCAGATGCCCCGGCTTGATGATCGCCTCGAGCTCCTCGACCTTCTCGTCGCTAAGAGTGGGCGGCGCCAGCCGGCAGTTCTTGCAGTACGGTTGCGGTTTGATCATCTGATTCATCCATATCCCCATGCGCCGGCTAATCGCGCGCAGTTCAGCGTTCCTCGGGCGCATTGCCCCCTCATGGAACCATAGCAACTGACAGCCATATGTCACCCGTCGGGCAGCCCGGCGGGCGCTCGGGCAATGGATTTTTCATACCGGCTTGACCCTTTCTTCACCGCGTCGCCCGCAGTCTGCACGGCCATGCGCCAAGGGGGTGTCGGGGGAGCCCACGTACTCCGGGGTGCAGCGTCGCGATCGGTCTGGACGGACGCGCGTCGGTCCCGCTCATTTTCCGGAGATATGCCCGTGAACAAACTGCCACAGATCACCCTGGCCTTCTGGGTGATGAAGATCTGCGCCACCACCCTGGGGGAAACCGCCGGCGACCTGCTGTCGATGACCCTGAACGTCGGCTATGCGATCAGCTCGCTGATTCTCATCAGCCTGTTCCTCATCACCCTGATCGGCCAGCTCGCCAGCAAGCGCTACGTGCCCTGGCTGTACTGGCTGGTAATCCTCTCCACCAGCACCGCCGGCACCACCATGTCGGACTTCATGGACCGTACCCTGGGCCTGGGTTATGCCACCGGTTCGGCGATCCTGGTCAGTATCCTGGTGGCGATCTTCGCCCTCTGGCGTTTCAGCGGCACCTCGCTGTCGGTGGACAATATCCGCAGCTTCAAGGGTGAGATGTTCTATTGGATCGCCATCCTCTTTTCCAACACCCTCGGTACCGCGCTGGGCGACTTCCTCGCCGACGATTCGGGCCTGGGCTTCGCTGGCGGCGCGCTGCTGATCGGTAGCCTGATCGCCGTGGTGGTGCTGCTGCACTACTTCACCAAACTGTCTTCGGTACTGCTGTTCTGGGTGGCCTTCGTATTGACCCGTCCGTTCGGCGCGACCCTGGGCGACGTGCTGACCAAGTCCCACGAAAAGGGCGGCCTGGACTTCGGCACCATCGGCTCCTCCGCCATCCTCGCCGGCATCCTGATAGTGCTGGTGGTCATGGTCAGCGTGCGGCAGAAGCGCGAAGTGCAGGACGGCACGGCAGTGCTTACCTCCTGACGAGCTGAAGCGCGGCCCGTCCCCTGAAAAGGGCGACGGGCTGGCTTTGTGAAATTTGTTCTGTTATTTTTCATGAAAAATAATCAAAACAATTTCACGAGGTAGCGATGTTCCTGCGTTCCAGCGAGCCAGTCGGCACCTACTATGCCGGCGCGAATCCCGAGCTGATCCAGCCGCGCGAAGCGCTGCATGAACCGCTGGAGTGCGAGGTCCTGGTGATCGGTGCCGGGTTCAGCGGCCTGCACACGGCGCTGCAACTGGTCGAAGGCGGACGCCAGGTCTGCATGATCGAAGCCAGCCGCATCGCCTGGGCCGCCTCCGGGCGCAACGGCGGGCAGGCATTGCCGGGTTGGTCCAGCGACCTGGGCCCCATCGAGGACGACCTCGGCCACGAAGGCGCGCTACGCCTGTGGCAGGGCATGCTCTGGGCCGCCCACGAACTGCGCGACCTGCCGCAACGCCACGGCTTCGACTGCGACTACCGTATCGGCCACTTGTGGACCGCCGTGCTGCAACGCCGGGTCGGTTCACTCTACGACTGGCAGGCGGAAGCCAATCGCCGCTGGGGCTACGAAGGCCTGCAATTCATCCCCCGTGAAGACCTGCCGCAGTGGATCGCCAGCGACCGCTACCAGGCCGGCCTTTACGATCCCAACTCCGCGCACCTGAATCCGCTCAAGCTGGCCTACGGTCTTGCCGGCGCCATCGAGCGTGCCGGCGGCCGCATCTTCGAGCAGACTCGCGCGCTGAGTTTCCGCGAGACCGGCAACGGCTACGAGGTGACGACCGAGCATGGCAGCGTCCGTTGTGCCTCCCTGGTGCTGGCCTGCAACGCCTACATCGACGGGCTGGACCGCGACGTCTCCGAGCGCATCCTGCCGGTGGGCACCTACCAGGTCGCCACCGCGCCGCTGGGCGAGGAGCTGGCCCGCTCGCTGCTGCCGAAGAACTGCTGTGTCACCGACAACCAGTTCGTCCTCGACTACTTCCGCCTGACCCCCGATCATCGCCTGCTGTTCGGCGGCGGCTGCACTTATCTGGGCGGCATGCCTTCGGACATCCGCGCTGCGACGCGTCCCTATGTCGAGCGGGTGTTCCCGCAGCTCAAGGGCGTGGAGCTGGAGTACGCCTGGGGCGGACATATCGACTGCAGCATGCGGCGCACCCCGGACATCGGCCGGCGCGGCGATCTCTACTGGCTGCAGGGCTATTCCGGCCACGGCGTACTGCCCAGCCTGGCCGCCGCCCATGCGGTGAGCGAAGCCATGTTCGGCCGCAGCGACGAGCTTGACCTCTATCAACGCATCCGCAATCCCGGGTTCCCCGGCGGCCAGCGCTTCGCCGCGCCACTGGAAGCCGTCGGCAAGGCCTGGTATCGATTGCGGGACTTTGTCTAATTCGGAACCTGCCATGACCCAGACGGCCACCAACGAACACCTTGCCACGCTGATCCGCGACCTGCGCAAGCACAAGAATCTCACCCTGGGTGAGCTGGCCGAACAGATCGGCCGCTCGGTGGGTTTCCTGTCCCAGGTCGAGCGCGGCCTGTCGCAACCCACCGTGGCCGACCTCACCGCCATCAGCGAAGCCCTGGGCGTGCCGACCACCTACTTCTACGCCGGCGACACCCGCCGCGAACGCGACTGGGTCACCCGGCCGAACGATCGCCGCACCCTGTACTACGCCGGCGGCGTCACCGACATCCTCGCCTCGCCGAACATGTCCGGCGGCTTCTCCATGCTCGACAGCATCCTCGCCCCCGGCGCCACCAGCGGCGAAGGCCATCTGGACGACAGCTCGGAGCAGGGCGGTTTCGTCCTCGAAGGTGAGCTGACCATCTGGTACGAAGACGACACCGTCACCCTCTACCCCAACGACAGTTTCCAGCTGCCGCCGCACAGCCAGTTCCGCTACGGCAACCTCACCGACAAACCGACAAGGGTGCTGTGGATCTTTACGTAATTTCCCAAGCCAGCCCGCGAGGGTTGGCTTGGGAAAACGATCCGGCCGCCCCCGCACAAAGGCCCCAGAGAAAATCATGAACCGCCCGATGCATCCCGACCTGCTCAGCGAAGTCCGCGCCTTCCGCCAGCAATACCCGGACATCCGTTACGTCGACCTGATCTGCCTGGACATTCCCGGCCACTTCTACGGCAAGCGCTACCCCGTGGACATGCTTGAGAAAGTCGCCGCCGGCAGCCCGCTGAAGCTTCCGCAGAACTGCGTGCTGCTGGGCGTACAGGGCGGCCTGCACCCCATCGGCGACTACTGCTTCAACGACGGCGACCCGGACGCGCCGCGTCGTCTGATCCCCGGCTCGCTCAAGCCGGTGCGCTGGGAGAACCAGCCGCTGGGGCAGATGCTGATCAGTTCCGACGGCACCGAGGCGCCCATCGAATTCGAGCCGCGCGAAGTGCTCGCCCGCGTCATGCAGCGCCTGGAGTCCAAGGGCATCCGTCCGGTGGTGGCCTTCGAGCTGGAGTTCTACCTGTTCGACAAGAAGCTCGACGCCGGCTTGCCGCAGTACCCGCGCGACCCTCTGTGCGATGACGAAGACGACCAGCCGAACATGCACATCGAGCGCCTGTCGCGCTTCTCCGACGTGCTCCATGAAATCGTCGAAGCCTCCCGCGAGCAGGGCGTGGACGCCAACGTGATCACCGCCGAGATCGGCCCCGGCCAGTTCGAGATCAACTTCGCCCACTGCGACGACGGCCTGCACGCCGCCGACCAGGCCGCGCTGTTCACCCGCGCCACCCGTGGCGTGGCACTCAAGCATGGCCATCGCGCCAGCTTCATGAGCAAGCCTTACCTGCACGCGCCGGGCAGCGGCATGCACGTGCACGTCAGCCTGTACGACCGCGACGGCAACAACCTGCTCGACCGCGACAACCAACAGGCCCTGCGCCACGCCGTGGCCGGCTGCCTGGAACTGCTGCCGCACTGCATGCCGATCTTCGCCGCCAACCACAACGCCTACCGCCGCTACGGTTCGCGGGTCAACGCGGCAAGCAAGGCCAGCTGGGGCTTCGAGGACCGCGATGCGTGCATTCGCATTCCCGAATCCGACGGCAGGAACCTGCGCATCGAGCACCGCCTGGCCGGCGCCGACGCCAACCCGTACCTGGTGCTCGCGGCGATCCTCACCGGCATGGAACATGGCCTGGAAACCCGCCAGGAACCCATCCCGCCGCTCAACGAGGACCGCTCCAGTGGCATCGACTTCCCCCGCGACATGCTCGGCGCCGTCGCCGAGATGGAAGACCACCCGGTGGTGAAGGAAGGTCTGGGCAGCGAGTTCGTCTTCGTCTACTGCGAGAACAAGCGCCACGATCATCTGGACTTTATGAACGAGGTCAGCGCGCGGGAGTACCGCTGGTTCCTCTGAGGATCAAAGGCCCCTCACCCTAACCCTCTCCCGCGAGCGGGAGAGGGGACCGGGCGGTGCAGAATGAAACCCTGGCGTCAGCCGGCACGGACGGCTTCCTCTCCCTCTGGGAGAGGGGACGGGGCGGTGCAGAATGACACCCTGGCGTCAGCCGGCACGGACGGCTTCCTCTCCCTCTGGGAGAGGGGACGGGGCGGTGCAGAATGACACCCTGGCGTCAGCCGGCACGGACGGCTTCCTCTCCCTCTGGGAGAGGGGACGGGGCGGTGCAGAATGACACCATGGCGTCAGCCGGCACGGACGGCTCCCTCTCCCTCTGGGAGAGGGCTGGGGTGAGGGGAAGCATCGGCACGGACTTCCCGAGAAAGACTGTCGCTCCTGCGCTCGGAACAAGCGCCAGCACCTCCGGGTGCGTAGGAGCGGACTCCGTCCGCGATTGTCCCCCCGCCGAAACTGTTATCGCCGGGGGCCACCATCACCGACACAGCCCACCCCACGGCGCGCCAGCAGCAGATTCTCTGAACCCGCTTCCCCCGCCAGCGGTCAATTCCATGCACAAGGCAATCTCACAAGGAGCCACCGCATGGACTTCATCCGCATCCTCATCGCCATTCTTCTGCCGCCGCTGGGCGTGTTCCTCCAGGTCGGTTTCGGCGGCGCGTTCTGGCTCAACATCCTGCTGACGCTGCTCGGCTACATCCCCGGCATCGTCCACGCCGTCTACATCATCGCCAAGCGCTAACCCGCCCGGCTGCCCTCCCAGAAATGCTCCGCCAGCATCCTCAGCTCCGCTGACAGCTCTGCCATACGCGCGGCGCTGCGCTGGCAGGTGCCGACCTTCTCCGCATTGCTGTCCGCCGAGCTGCGAATGGCGTGCAGGCTGCGCTGCACGTCCTCGCTGGCGACGCCCTGTTCCTCGATGGCTTCGGCGATCTCCAGGCTCATGCGCTGGATCGCCGAGACCTGCTCGCTGATCTGTTCCAGCGTGCCCGCCGCGTGCCCGGCCTGCTCCAGGCTGGCGACCGCCTGCTCGCAGCAGTGCCATAGCGCCCGCACCGAATCCTCGGCGCCTTGCTGCAGATTGCCCACCAGCGACTGGATATCCCGCGCGGAGTTCTCCGTGCGCGAAGCCAGTGCCCGCACCTCGTCAGCGACTACCGCAAAACCACGCCCGCTTTCCCCGGCGCGCGCCGCCTCGATGGCGGCGTTGAGCGCCAGCAGGTTGGTTTGCCCGGCGACATCGCGGATCACCTCGAGCATCCGCGAGATCGCCTCGCTGTGCTCCTTCTGCTGTTCCACTGCGACACTCGCTGCGCGCACGCCGGCCTCCAGTGCTGCCAGTTGGCCGCGCGTGCCATGCACATCCTGATGCCCGGACTGGGTGATGCGCTCGCTGCATTGCGCGGCCACCGCACTGTGCTGTGCGTGCCTGGCGACTTCCTGGACGCTCTGCGCGAGCTGCTGCATTGCGCTGGCCACCTGTTCAGTCTCGCGTTGCTGCAACTGTGAAGCGGCGCTGCCGCCGGCCATGGCATCGGCCAGCGCGGCGGAGTGTTCGGCCAACTGGTGCGAGGCATCCGCCATGCGTCCGACGACTGCGGCGGTCTCCGCCTCCAGCATGCGGAAGGCGAACTCCAGTTCGCCGAACTCGTCGCTGCGGCCGGTGTAGAGCTGCTGGCTCAGCGGGTTGTCGGCGAATTTTCGGGCCCGCGCGAGGAGCGCGCCGAGCGGTTGCAGGCGCAGTACCAGCCACGCGCCGGAGGCGCCCAGTGCCAGCAGGAAGCCCAGTGGCATAAGTTTCGGCAACCACAGCGCCAGCAGGGCTCCCCCGGCTTGCGCCAGGATCAGCCCGATCAACAGTTGCGCCACCAGCGGCAGGCGAGGACGACGCAACGTCGCTCCCTCGCGCATCCGCGCGTACAGGCGCTCGGCCGCGTCGACCTGCTCGGCGCCGGGGCGAGTGCGCACCGACTGGTACTCCACCACCTTGCCGCCGTGGCGGATTGGCGTGACGAAGGCGCTGACCCAGTAGTGATCGCCATTCTTGCAGCGGTTCTTCACCAGGCCCATCCAGCTGCGCCCGGCCTGCAACGTCTGCCAGAGATGGGCGAAGGCAGCGGGAGGCATGTCCGGATGGCGCACGCGGTTATGGTTGAAACCCACCAGTTCCTCGGCCTCGAAGCCGCTGACCTTGATGAAATCCGGGTTCACATGGGTGACCGCACCCTTGAGGTCCGTGGTGGAGAGAATGTTGGCGTTGGCCGGCACATCCACCTGGCGCCCAGTGATCGGCAGGTTCTGCTTCATCGCTGATGCTCCAGGCAGGTTGGGAAGAGTTCCTCCGGCGCCAGCGGCTTGCTGAACAGGAAGCCCTGGGCATGGCGGCAGCCCTCGGCTCGCAGGAAGTCGAGGTGCTCCTGGCGCTCCACGCCTTCGGCCACCACTTCCAGGCCGAGGCTGTGGCCCAGGCCGATGATGGCGCGGCAGATGGCGCTGAGCTCCGGGTCGTCCGGCACGCGGGTGATGAAGCTGCGGTCGACCTTGAGGATGTGCAGCGGGTAGCGCTTGAGGTAGCCCAGTGAGGAATAGCCGGTGCCGAAATCGTCCAGCGCCAGGCGCACGCCCTCGGCGGCCAGTTCGCGCAGGCAGGCGAGGGTTTCCGCGCCGTCCTGCATCAGCAGGCTCTCGGTGATCTCCAGCACCAGGCTGCGCGGCGACAGGCCGCTCTCGTCGAGGATCTGCTGCACCCGCGCAGCGAAGCCCGGCTGCTGCAGTTGCCGACTCGACAGATTGACCGAACAGTACAGGCTGCGATGTCCCTGGCTCTGCCACAACGCCGTCTGCCGGCAGGCCTGGCGCAGTACCCAGTCGCCCACCGCGACGATCTCGCCCGACTCTTCCAGCGCCGGGATGAAGTCCAGCGGCGAGACCGACTGGCCGTTGTGCTTCCAGCGCAGCAGCACTTCCACTGCTTCCCAGCGGGGCGATTCGCGGTCCAGGCGGACGATGGGCTGGTAGTGCAGGCTGAACTCCTCGCGGCGCAGGGCTTGCGCCAGCGCGCTCTCCAAGTCGAGCCGGCGCTGCGCTTCGGCCTGCAGTTCGAGGCTGAAGCGTGCGTACTGCGCCTTGCCGGCCTCCTTGGCGCGGTACAGCGCGAGGTCGGCGGCCTGCAACGTGTCGATGGCCTGGCCGTCGGTCATCAACCCGGTGATGCCGATGCTGGCGCTGACCACCAGGGTGCGGCCGTCCACATGCAGCGGCTGGCGCAGGCAATCGAGCATGCGCTGCGCGACCTGTTCGGCGTCGACCAGGCTGGCCAGGTCGTCCAGCAGCACCACGAACTCGTCGCCGCCGAAGCGCGCCAGGTGATCGCCCGGTCGCAGGCAACGCAGCAGGCGCTGGGAAACTTCCACCAGCACGCGGTCGCCGACCGCGTGGCCGAGGCTGTCGTTGATCAGCTTGAAGCGGTCCAGATCGATGAACAGCAGTCCGGATTCGCGTGCGCCGGGGCGGCGCTGGCGCATCAGGGCCTGTTGCAGCAACTCGTCCAGGCGCAGGCGGTTGCCCAGGCCGGTGAGCGGGTCATGCCGGGCGGCGTGGCTGAGCTGGTGCTCGCTGGCCTTGTGCTGACTGATGTCGGTCTGCGAGCCAGCCATGCGCCCGTCGGTGACCACGCCGCGCGCCAGCACCCAGAGGTAATTGCCGTCGCGCTGGCGGATGCGGTACTCGTGGCTGAGCAGTGCGCTGCTGCCGCGCAGGTGTGCGTCGATGGCCTTGCGCAGGCCGGGCAGGTCGTCCGGATGCACGCGGGCGAACCAGCTGGTGCTGCCTTCGCCGAGGTTGTCGCGGGTCAGGCCGAGCATGCGCGCCCAGCGCTCGGAAACGTAGAGGCGGTCGTTGCCCAGATCCCAGTCCCAGATGCCGTCGTTGGCGCCGCGCAGGGCTCGGGCGAAGCGCGCCTCGCTGTCCTCCAGCGCCTGGCGCTGGGCGGCGCCATAGGTGTCGATGGCCAGCGACATGTCGAAGAACACCCGCTTGAGCAGGCTGGCGTAGGTCCTGGCTTCCGGCGCATCGCCCATCAGGTCGGCGAGCATCTGGTCCAGGTAAAGGCGATAGGCGCCCATGTACCACTTCAGCTCGACGCCGACCTGCTGGTGCACCAGCCCGATACGCAGGCGGTCGCGCACGTAGTCGGCGTCCTGCGGCGCGTCCCACAGCTGGCGGTAGTATTCGAACTGGCTGCATTTCAGGCGAGCCAGCGTTGCCGGCTCGGAGAGAATCGCGCCCAGGGGCGGATAATGGCGCAGGTGATCGTAGAGCTGCTCGATGAAGCGCTGGTGGCAGCCCTCCAGTTCGGCGGCGCGGCCATGCAGATGGCGGCCGTCCTCCTCGCGCCACTCCAGGTAACTCAGGCGCTGATCGACTTCCATCGTCGACAGGCCGATGCGCTCGAGCACGCTATCGAGCTTCGGTCCCAGGCCCATGTTCGGCTCCTTGCGGGTCTGCTGTTTTTGTCGGGCATGAAAAAAGCGCCGGCTCGTCATCACGTCGAAATCGACGGTGACCAACTCGGCGCTTTGTCTTGCAGGCCCACAAGTCCTGCCCGGCAAAGCCAGCTTCCGCAATGGCGGAACGCGGGTGGAAGTCTTTTACACCAGCGGGCGCGGCCCCGACAACTCCTGCAGTGCGCCGCTCAGGCGCTGGCGCAGCTCGCCCAGCTCGCGGGAGCGGAAGGCATGGCGGGTCTTCTCCAGCACACCGATGGCATCGGCCAGCAGCGCCAGTATCCGCGCCGAATCGCTCAAAGGCGCGTCCTTGAACCATCGGCACAGCGGCGCTTGCTCGCAGTTACGCGGCCCTTCCATCACCGCGCAGGGCAGCTCGTAGGCCGCCAGCAAGGCACGAACCTGGCGTGCCAGCGCCGGGTCCTGGGAAGTGACCAGCAACTGGACTGGATACCGGTGGAGAGTCATGAGGGGCTCACTCATAGCAGGGAGCTGCCAATTTAACGGCTAGTGGCAATCTGATATTGACCCCTGTCATGTCGGCGCGGCGCCTGCGTCAGATGGTCGACGGCGGGTGTGAAGTGGCTCGCATTGCGGTGGCGGAAAACCGGCGAGCGCGGTCGGAGCGGGCTCCTTCCGTCATGTTCTCGACGTCCCGCTCGCCGCTTGTCAAAGCCCGGAAACGCAAAAGCCGCGCATCTGCGCGGCTTTTGCTGAAGAGGTGGTGGGCCCACACGGACTCGAACCGTGGACCAAAGGATTATGAGTCCTCTGCTCTAACCAACTGAGCTATAGGCCCCCAGAAGGCGGGCGGATTATAACGGCGCGTTCCGGGTTGCGCCAATCGGGTACAGCGGGACCAGGAAGCGGTTGGCAAAGGCGTCGGCTGGCAGCGGGGCGCTCAAGGCGTAACCCTGGATCTGGTCGCAGCCCTCGGCCTCGAGGAAGCGCTCCTGGGCTTCGTGCTCCACGCCTTCGGCGATCACCGTGAGGTTCATGCTGCGGCCCAGGGCGATGATGGCGCGGGCGATGGCGGCGTCGTGCGGATCGTCCGGCAGGCCATGGACGAAGGACTGGTCGATCTTCAGGGTGTCCAGCGGCAACTGCTTGAGGTAGCTCAGCGAGGAATAGCCGGTGCCGAAGTCGTCGATGGCCAGCTGCACCCCAAGGTGCTTGAGGCTGTGCAGGATCGACAGGGCTTCTTCGGTCTGGTGCATCAGGAAGCTTTCGGTGATCTCCAACTGCAGACGCGAGGGCTGGAGGTTGTACTGGGCGAGTAGTTCGCGGATGCGTTCGACCAGGTTGGTCTGGCGCAGCTGCGCGCCGGCCAGGTTGACCGACAACGGGCCGAAGGCGGCGTGGCTGTCCTGCCAGTGGCTCATCTGCCGGCAGGCTTCGCGCAGCACCCAGTCACCCAGGGGCAGGATCAGGCCGTTTTCCTCCGCCAGCGGAATGAATCGATCCGGAGAAATCGCACCGAATTGCGGATGTTTCCAACGGATAAGCGCCTCGGCACCTACCAACAGGCCGCTGCCCAGCGCCAGTTTCGGCTGGTAGTAGAGCTGCAGTTGATCGGTCTCCAGGGCGCGCCGTAGTTCGTGCTCCAGGGCCATGCGCTCGGTGGCCTGGAAGGTCAGCTCGCGGGTGTAGAACTCGACGCGGTTGCGGCCCTGGGCCTTGGCGCGGTACATGGCGGCGTCGGCATTCTTCACCAGCGTGGCAACGTCTCCGCCATCGCCGGGATACAGGCAGATACCGATGCTGGCGCTGACGAAGAACTCCTGTTCGCCGGCGATGAATGGCTTGTCGAAGCATTGCAGCAGCTTGTTCGCCACGTGTTCGGCGTCCAGGGCGTGGTGCAAGCCGGGCAGGAGGATGATGAACTCGTCCCCACCCTGCCGCGCCACGGTGTCGACATCCCGCAGTTGTTCGCGCAGGCGGGTGGCGATGGACTTGAGCAGCAGGTCGCCGACCGGGTGGCCGAGGCTGTCGTTGATGTGCTTGAAGCGATCGAGGTCGAGGAACAGCACGGCACCCTGGTGATTGTCCTCCTGGGCTTCCTTGAGGGAAGCGGTCAGGCGGCTTTCGAACAGCAGGCGGTTGGGTAGGCCGGTGAGCGGGTCGTGATGGGCCTGGTAGTCCAGGCGCGCCTGGGCGTACTTGAGCGTGGAGATGTCGGCGAATACGCCAACGTAGTGCGACAGCGCGCCATCGACGTTGCGCACCGCGCTGATGGTCAGCCACTCCGGGTACAGCTCGTGGTTCTTGCGGCGGTTCCAGATTTCGCCCTGCCAGTGGCCTTCGGCGGCGAGCTGGTGCCAGAGGGCGACGTAGAAACTGCTGTCGTGCTGCCCGGACGAGAGCAGCCGCGGCGTGTTGCCGAGCGCTTCGTGTTCGCTGTAGCCGGTGATCTCGCTGAAGGCGCGGTTGACCGCGACGATCCGCTGCTGCGCATCGGTGATCATCACGCCTTCGGCGGTGCTTTCGAACACGGTGGCGGCGAGCAGGAGCTTTTCCTGCATCTGCTGACGCTCGGTGATATCCCGGGCGATGGTCAGCATGCACTCGTCGGTGCCGATGGTGATGCGATGGGCGGACAGCTCGCACAGGCGCAGGCTGCCGTCGCGGGTGCGGATCTGCGCGGTGAAGTCCTGCACGCTGGAGATCCGGTCGATGACCCTGAGCAGCTTGTCGCGGTCCTCGGGGTTGGCCCACAGCTGCAGGTCGAGGGTTGAGCGATCGGCTGCCTCCTCGCGGCTGTAGCCGGTGATGCGCGAGAAACCCTGGTTGACCTCCACCAGCCGTCCGTCGCTGATGCGCGAAATGAGCATGCCGTCGGGGGAGGCGTGGAAGGCTTTGGCGAATTTTTCCTCGGAAACGCGCAGCTGTTCCTGGGTTTCCTTCACCTGGGAAATGTTGCGCACCACCACGACCAGCGCCGGGGTGTCGTCGAGGATGATGTGCTGGGCCGAGAGCAGCGCGGTGAAGTGGCTGCCATCACGTCGATTCAAGGGAATCTCGACGTTGTTCAGCGGCTCGCCCTGCAGGCGTTTGAGCATCGCCGGGCCCATGCCGGGGGCGCCCCAGATGCCCAGTTCGGTGGACGTCCTGCCCAGCGCTTCGCTGGCGGGAATGCCGATCTGCTGCTCGAAGGTGCTGTTGACCGCCAGCAAGGTTCCGTCGACGCGGCGGGCGAGAACGATGATGTCCGGGCAGTGGTGGAACACAGAGGCGAATTTCTGCTCGGACAGGCGTAGTGCCTGCTCGGTGTGCTTGGCGTCGGTGATGTCGATCATCAGGCCGCGGAGGATCAGGTCGTCGCCGTGCTGGATCAGCGTGACGATGTCGCGGATCCACACGACGCGGCCATCGGCGGCCAGCATGCGGTAATCGAAGCTGTGGTTGCGCCCCGCCTGGCTTTCGCTGAGGCAGTAGTTCACCGCATGGGCGGCGTCCTCCGGATGCAGGGTGCGCTGCCAGAAGCCGGGCTCCAGCCAGTCGCGGAGCGGGTAGCCGAGCAGGCGCTGGGCGTGGGGCGAGACATAGGTGAAGCGGTTTTCCGCCAGGCGCATTTCCCAGGCGATGGCAGCGAGGCTTTCGACCAGGCCGCGGTAATGCTGTTCGCTGTCGCGCAGGGCCTGTTCGAGTTTCTCGCGACGCTGCACCTCGGCGCGCAGGCGACGGTTCATGGTCACGAGCACCAGGACGGACAGCGCGATCAGTAGCAGGATCGGCAACGCCACGGCAAAGACTTCGCGCCAGATGTTGCGCTTGTCGAGCAGGCCGCCGACCCAGGGCGCCTGCAGTGCCTCGATGTCTGCGGGCTTCAGGTCGGCGATGACCTTGTCGATGATCTCGATGAGGATCGCCTGATCCTTCGGTGCGGCCATCGCCAACTGATAGCGATAGGGAGTTTCGCCGCTGATCTGCAGTCCTTCCAGCTTGAGCTGACGCAGATTCCAGACGCTGGAGGCGAGGTCGCCGACGAACACGTCGACTTGTCCGGTGGCTAACGCCTGGAGCCCCGCGGCAATGGTCGGCAGCGGCGAGAGATTGAGATCGGGGTGGTTGGTGACCAGCAACTCGTAGGGCGCGTAATGGGCCACGACGCCGACTTTCAGGCCGTAGAGCTCCTTGAGGTTGGTCGGCGCGGGGCCGTTCTTGCGGCCGAGGATGATGATCGGGAAGTCGAGGTAGGGGCGGGAGAAGGTCAGGTATTCCAGGCGATCGGGCGTCGCCATGATGCCGGGTAGCAGGTCGATGCGCTTGTCGCGGGCCTTCTGCAGGACGTCGGTCCAACTGGCCGGCTCGACCGGTTGCAGCTGGACATTCAGATGCTGGCCGATCAGCTTCACATAGCTGGCGGCCAGGCCCTGGTACTGGCCGGTGTCATCGCGGAATTCGAAGGGAGGCCAGGAGGCGTCCACTCCCAGGCGAAGGCTCGGATGATCCTGCAGCCAGCGCTGTTCCTCGGGCGTGAGGTTCAGGGCGAGGGCCTGTCCCGCCCAGAATGCGAGGCACCACAGTAGAACTGCCTGCAGACGCGGCATGGACGGCCTCTTTCTCGGAAAGTAAGCCGAAGTGTAGACGTGGCCCTTTGCCCTTTGGAAGGCCCAAAGAAAAACCCCCGGTTTAGGGCCGGGGGTTCTTCATCACTCGTCGAGGAAGGAGCGCAGGTGCTCGCTTCGCGACGGGTGGCGCAGCTTGCGCAGCGCCTTGGCTTCGATCTGGCGGATACGTTCGCGGGTTACATCGAACTGCTTGCCGACTTCCTCGAGGGTATGGTCGGTATTCATGTCGATGCCGAAACGCATGCGCAGGACCTTGGCTTCGCGAGCGGTGAGGCCGGCGAGGACTTCGCGGGTGGCTTCCTTGAGGCTCTCGCTGGTCGCCACTTCGATCGGCGACTGCATGGTGGAGTCCTCGATGAAGTCGCCCAGGTGCGAGTCTTCGTCGTCACCGATCGGCGTTTCCATGGAGATCGGTTCCTTGGCGATCTTCAGGACCTTGCGGATCTTGTCTTCCGGCATGTCCATGCGTTCGCCCAGCTCTTCCGGGGTCGGTTCGCGACCCATCTCCTGCAGCATCTGGCGGGAGATACGGTTGAGCTTGTTGATCGTCTCGATCATGTGCACCGGAATACGGATGGTGCGGGCCTGGTCGGCGATCGAACGGGTGATCGCCTGGCGAATCCACCAGGTGGCGTAGGTCGAGAACTTGTAGCCGCGGCGGTATTCGAACTTGTCCACCGCCTTCATCAGGCCGATGTTGCCTTCCTGGATCAAGTCGAGGAACTGCAGGCCGCGGTTGGTGTACTTCTTGGCGATGGAGATCACCAGACGCAGGTTCGCCTCGACCATCTCCTTCTTCGCACGACGGGCTTTCGCCTCGCCGATGGACATGGCGCGGTTGACGTCCTTGATCTCGGCAACGGTCAACTGCGAGCTGGTTTCCAGATCAGCCAGCTTCTGCTGGTTGCGCAGGATGTCGTCACGCAGGCGCTCGATGGCTTCGGCGTACTTGGGCTTGCCCTTGAGTACGGCGTCGACCCAGGCGGTGTCGGTTTCGTGGCCGGGGAACTGGCGCAGGAAGTCGGCGCGCGGCATGCGGGCATCACGCACGCACAGCTGCATGATGGCGCGTTCCTGGCGGCGAACGCTGTCCAGCGAATCGCGGACTTTGGCGACCAGGGCGTCGAACTGCTTGGGCACCAGCTTGATCGGCATGAACAGCTCGGCCAGCGCCAGCATTTCTTCGCCAGCCTGCTTGCTGCCACGGCCGTGCTTCTTCAGGGCCTTCTTGGTCTTTTCGAGCTGCTCGGAAACGGCGCCGAAACGACGGGCGGCTTCTTCCGGATCCGGACCGCCATCGCCTTCGTCATCATCGGAGCTATCGCCGTCGGACTCTTCGTCCTCTTCGTCCTTGTCCTTGGCTTCGGCGTCATCCTTCAGACCGACCGGCTCGACTTCCTCGGCCGGCAGGCTGCCGTCGTCCGGGTCGATATAGCCGCTGAGAATGTCCGACAGGCGGCCGCCTTCGGAAACCACACGCTGGTATTCGTCGAGGATGCCGTCCACCGCGCCGGGGAACTGCGAGATGGCACTCATGACCTCGCGGATGCCTTCCTCGATGCGTTTGGCGATTTCGATCTCGCCTTCGCGGGTCAGCAGTTCCACGGTACCCATTTCACGCATGTACATGCGCACCGGGTCGGTCGTGCGGCCAACGTCGCTCTCTACCGCGGCAAGGGCGGCAGCGGCTTCTTCGGCGGCAGCTTCGTCGGTATCGGTTTCCGCCAGCAACAGGGCATCCGCATCCGGGGCTGTCTCGAATACGTTGATCCCCATGTCGTTGATCATGCGGATGATGTCTTCTACCTGTTCCGGATCAGAGATATCCTCCGGCAGGTGGTCGTTGACCTCCGCGTAAGTCAGGTAACCCTGCTCACGACCACGGGTGATCAACTCTTTGAGACGTGATTGCTGTTGCGCTTTTCCGGACATAACACCCTATCCACTGAAGGTCTTGGCGGGCTGAAATAAGCCGAGGATTATACCAGATTCGAGGCTTCAGGCGCCAGTTCAGCTCTGGGGGCCTGGTGACGAGGGGGAACTGATGTGCTCCCGCAGTAACGCTTTCTCTTCGTCGGTCAGTTCACTGGGGCTTTTCTGCAGCACGCTACGCAGACGTGCTTCGCGGCTGCCGTGCAGTTGGCTTTGTGCAAGTGTAGTAATGGTGTCGATGAACTGCTTTTCAAGATTGCCCTGATCAATCAGCCATTCCTTTTGCGCCAGTACCTGCAGCAGGCGCCCTTGCGGGGTGCCGTGCCAGCGGGCGATCAGATGCATCGAGCGTTGGCTCGGGTTCTTCTGCAGGGCCTCGACCAGGGCGGCCAGTAGCTGCGAATAGGTCTGGCCTTCGTTGGCGAAATGGCTCGCGTCCTCGACTTTCTGCGCCAGTTGCGGATGGTGCAGGAGTGTGCGCAGGGCGGTCAGGGTTGGCGATTCGACCTTGATCTCGGTCCGCGGCTGGCGCGGAACGAATTCACCTTTCTTGCCTTTGCCATCCCATTTCCGGTCGCCTTTCCAGGCTTTCTTGCCCGGTTTTCCCCCCGTCTTGCCGGCGGAGAACTCTTGCGGCGCCTCGAAGTAGTTCGAAGCATCCTGATAATGGTGGTTATCGCCATGATCGGCGAACTGGCCCATGTCGTAGTCGGCGTACTCGTGGGTGTGTTCCGCCGCGTGCGTTGGCGCCGGTGACGCATGTCCGGCGTGGGCGTTACGCGGTGCGCTGATCTGGTTGAGTGCATCGGCGGAAAGGCCGGTGATCTCGCCCAGGCGTTGGCGCATCAGCAGGCGCAGGGTGTTGCCGGGGATCTTCTCCAGCAGCGGACCGGCCAGTGTCGCCAGGTGCGCCTTGCCTTCCAGCGTGCTGGGATCGGCTTCCTGGGTCAGCTGCTGGAAGAAATAGTCCGCCAGTGGCTGGGCCTGATGGGCGAGGCGGGCACGGAACGCGTCCGGGCCTTCGGCGCGCACCAGGCTATCCGGATCTTCGCCCTCGGGCAGGAACAGGAAGCGTACCTTGCGGCCGTCCTGCAGGTTCGTCAGCGCCGATTCCAGTGCGCGCCAGGCGGCGTTACGGCCAGCCTGGTCGCCGTCGAAGCAGAAGAGGATGTTCGGCACGATGCGGAACAGCCGCTTGATGTGTTCTTCACTGGTGGCGGTGCCCAGGGTGGCGACCGCATTGCGGATGCCTTGCTGGGCGAGGGCGATGACGTCCATGTAGCCTTCGACCACCATGATCTCGTCGAGATCCCGGTTGTTCTTCCGCGCCTCGTACAGGCCGTAGAGTTCCTGTCCTTTATGGAAGACGGGGGTTTCCGGCGAGTTGAGGTACTTCGGCTTGTCGTCGCCCAGTACCCGGCCGCCGAAGGCGATCACTCGGCCGCGGCTGTCGCGGATGGGGAAGATCACCCGGTCACGGAAGCGGTCGTAGCGCTTGCCGCTGTCGGGGTTCTCCACCAGCAGGCCGGCGTCGAGCATGGCCTTGAGCTGCAGATTGTCGCCGCCCAGGTTCTTCAGCAGGTTGTCCCACCCCGGTGGGGCGAAGCCCAGGCCGAAGTCGCGAGCGATTTCCCCGGTCAGGCCGCGGCCCTTGAGGTATTCCACCGCAGCCTTGCGCGCCGGGTGGCTTTTCAGTGCCTGGCGGTAGAAATCTGCGGCGGCGGTGAGCAACGGGTAGAGCGGCGAGTCGACCGGTTGCCGTGGCTTGTTGCCGCGCCGGCCTTCTTCGCGGGGCACGTCCATGCCCGCGCGCTTGGCCAGGTCTTCGACCGCCTGGACGAAGTCCAGCTGGTCGTGGTCCATGATGAAGCCGAGCGCGTTGCCGCCAGCGCCGCAACCGAAGCAGTAGTAGAACTGCTTGTCCGGGCTGACGGTGAAAGAGGGGGTTTTCTCTTTATGGAACGGGCAGCAGGCGCTGTAGTTCTTGCCGGTTTTCTTCAGCTGGATGCGCGAGCCCACCACATCGAGGATGTCGGTGCGGTTGAGCAGGTCATCGATGAAGGATTGTGGAATCAGGCCGGCCATAGACTCATCGGGACGCAGGGTGGACCCAAGCATACTCCCGGCAATGACGCCGCGAGTGGCTATTCGTGGGACTGGAAAACAAGCATGGGGCGCGAAAAAGCAAAAACTCCGAAGTTCGCGATCGCGAATCGGAGTGGTCGTGCCTTACAAGGCACACGCCCGGCGAGTGGGCCGGGCGATGCGGAAAGCGTGCGGCTTAGCGCTGTAACTCAGTACAGGCGCTCGCGGCGGCGCTGTTCGCGCTGCACTTTCTTGGCGTGACGCTTAACAGCGGCAGCGGCCTTGCGCTTACGCTCGGCGGTCGGCTTTTCGTAGAACTCACGGCTACGGACTTCGGCCAGTACGCCTGCTTTTTCGCAGGAGCGCTTGAAACGACGCAGGGCTACGTCGAAGGGTTCGTTCTCTTTAACTTTGACGGCGGGCATCCAGGTCGTACCTTCAATGATTACCGGAGGATTTATCGCGCTCCTGACGGTTGTTCGGAGTCGGCGGTTTTCAAGGGTTGCGGATATTAAACGTTCGGACGGAGGAATGCAAAGCCTCCGATCGAAAAGCACTGGTCCGAAGCCCAGCCGGCGATTATGATGCGCGGCTTCAATTTTGCCCAGAGTAAAGGCTCAAACCCATGCTAGTGCTGGGGTTGGAAACCTCCTGCGACGAGACCGGCGTCGCCCTGTACGACAGCGAAAAAGGCCTGCTGGCCGATGCGCTGTTCAGCCAGATCGATCTGCACCGCGTATATGGCGGCGTGGTTCCCGAGCTGGCCTCCCGTGATCACGTCAAGCGCATGCTGCCGCTGATTCGCCAGGTGCTGGACGAGTCCGGCCGCACCGCCGAAGACATCGACGCCATTGCCTATACCGCCGGCCCCGGCCTGGTGGGGGCGCTGCTGGTGGGCGCGTCCTGTGCCCAGGCCATGGCGTTCGCCTGGGGTATACCGGCTGTCGGCGTGCACCACATGGAAGGTCACCTGTTGGCGCCCATGCTGGAAGAGCAGCCGCCGAAGTTTCCGTTCGTCGCCTTGTTGGTGTCCGGGGGCCACACTCAGCTGGTTCGAGTGGATGGCATCGGCCGCTACCAGGTGCTCGGTGAGTCGGTGGACGACGCGGCCGGCGAAGCCTTCGACAAGACCGCCAAGCTTCTCGGCCTGGCCTACCCCGGAGGCCCGGAGATCGCCCGGCTGGCCGAGCGCG
This sequence comes from Pseudomonas sp. PDNC002, assembly GCF_016919445.1. Lineage (NCBI taxonomy): Bacteria > Pseudomonadati > Pseudomonadota > Gammaproteobacteria > Pseudomonadales > Pseudomonadaceae > Pseudomonas > Pseudomonas sp. PDNC002. Next base: position 1,758,771 of record NZ_CP070356.1, read on the forward strand.
GCACCGCTGGTCGTTTCGTCTTCCCGCGGCCGATGACCGACCGTCCCGGCCTGGATTTCAGTTTCAGCGGTCTCAAGACCTTCGCCCTGAACACCTGGCAACGCTGCGTTGCCGAGGGTGATGACAGCGAACAGACACGCTGCGACATCGCCCTGGCGTTCCAGACCGCGGTCGTCGAGACCCTGACCATCAAGTGCAAGCGCGCGCTCAAGCAGACTCACCTGAAGAGCCTGGTGATCGCCGGTGGCGTGAGCGCCAACCAGGCGCTGCGGCAGAATCTGGAGAAGATGCTCGGCGAGATGAAGGGCCAGGTGTTCTATGCCCGCCCGCGCTTCTGCACCGATAACGGCGCGATGATCGCCTATGCTGGCTGCCAGCGGCTGGTGGCCGGGCAACAGGACGGCCCGTCGATTGGCGTCCAGGCGCGTTGGCCAATGGAGTCGTTGCCGGCCATCTGAATAATCAAGCTGCAAACGACGCGGCACATGCTCTGAGCGGCATGGGCCGTTTTTTCGCTTGCAGTGGGTGACGTGGGCCGGGAAGCTCGCGGCTCTAGAAGTGACGTTCGCGCCCGGCGAGAAGATCGCGCAGATTGCTGCGATGGCGCCAGACGATCAGGCCAGTGAGCACGGTCATTGGCAGCAGTGCCGAAGGTTCCTGCCAGGCCAGCAGCGGCAGGGTCAGCGGCGTGGCCACCAGGGAAGCCAGCGAACTGGTGCGCGACAGCTTGAAGGTGACCAGCCAGGCGACTGCCGCGAGCAGCGCGGCCGGCGGGTACAGCGCCAGCAACATGCCGGCGGCGGTGGCAACGCCCTTGCCGCCACGGAAATTGAAATACAGCGGGTAGAGGTGGCCGATCACCGCTGCCAGCCCCACCCAGGCCTGCTCCATGTCGGATAGACCGAGCAGGCGGGCGATGAGCACGGGCAGCAGACCCTTGGCGAGGTCGCCGAGCAGGGTGAGGATGGCGATCTTCTTGCCGGCCAGGCGCAGCATGTTGGTGGCGCCGGGGTTGCCCGAGCCGCTGGCGCGCGGGTCGGCAGTGCCGAACAGGCGACTGAGCAGTACCGCGAAGGACAGTGATCCGAGCAGGTAGGCGAGGATCGCCAAGAACCAGAACATGGTTTCCACCGGAGACGAGGTCGTTTCCGATTCTAACGGGGTGCCGACCGATTGTCGTGTCGCCTTGGAGCATGCAGTCAGTGGACAGAGTTTTCATCGAGGGGCTGGAAGTGGACACCGTGATCGGCGTCTACGACTGGGAACGGGGTATCCGGCAGTGCCTGCGCCTGGACCTGACGCTGGGCTGGGACAACCGCCCGGCGGCGGCCGACGACGATATCGCCAAGGCCCTGGACTACGCCGTGCTCTCCGAGCGCGTCATGGCGTTTGCCCGTGATGCGCATTTCCAACTGGTGGAAACCTTCGCCGAGCGCCTGGCCGAGCTGCTGATGACGGAATTCGGCATTCAGTGGCTGCGCGTGAAGGTCACCAAGCCCGGCGCCGTTGCGGCGGCCATCGGTGTGGGTGTGGAGATCGAACGCGGATGCCGCTGACGACGGTCTACCTGGGGCTGGGCAGCAACTTCGAGCGCGAGCGCCATCTGCTCGCTGGACTCGAGGCGCTGGACGAGTTCCTCGAGGATATCCACTGCTCGCCGGTGTTCGAGAGCGAGCCGGTGGGCATTCGCAGCGGCCCCTTCTACAACTTCGTGGTCGTGGCGCGTACCGACCTGCCGCTGGCGGAGCTGAGCCTGCGGCTTAAGCACATCGAGGCGGACAATGGTCGCTATGCGCCGGAGCGCAAGGGCCTGCCGTTGGATATCGACGTGTTGCTGTACGGCGATCTGCATGGCGAGTTCGACGGCTTGGTGCTGCCGCGCGCCGAGGTGCTGAAGAATGCTTTCGTGCTCTGGCCGCTGGCGCTGCTGGCTCCTCAGGTCAGGCATCCGGGCGCGCAGCGTACATTTGCTGATCTGTGGGCGGACGCACAGATTGCGCAGAAGCTCTGGCCGGTGCCGTTCCAGTGGCGTGGCAAGGAACTGACGCCGGCGACGCTGATCGAAGCGCATCCGGCGGCCTGATCTGGCGTGCTACAACGGCGTGATTCCGTAGGAAGTCCAGACTTCGGCGCATTGGCGTATAACCGCGAACGGTTATACGCCCTACGCTCAGGCGGCGTAGTTTTCCTTGTAGGCCTTCAGGGCCGTCAGCCGCTCACGCTTGAGCGCTTCGCCCAGCTCCGCCCCCTTGTATCCCTTCTCCAGCAGTGGTTGCACTGCGACCGCGCGAGCGGCTTGCGCTGCGCCGCGAAGGTAGTCGGCCTGTGGGTAGGCGCGATCCTCCAGGCCGTGACGGCCGCGGGCGTCCATCTCGCTGGCGGCGAGAAACTCCTCGAAGCGCTGCGGCCGGCGGAACACGTCGAAGGATTGCAGCAGCTCCAGGACAGTATTCGGCCGCAGTTCCAGCGCCCGGTGGCAGTGGGTGTGATACTCGCCGACCAGCCGCGCCAGCTCCTGGCAGTCCCGCGGAACCTTGAAGCGCGCATTGATCGCGTCGATCAGCGGCAGGCCCAGGTGTTCGTGGGCGTGGTGCTTCGGCCATTCTTCCTCGCGGGTTTCACCCTTGCCCACGTCGTGCACCAGGCAGGCCCAGCGTACGCTGAGCGGCTGGTCGCGCTTGGCGCATTCGCGCAATACGGCCAGCACGTGCTCGCCAGTATCTACTTCCGGATGGTGCTGCGGCGGCTGCGGCACGCCGAACAGCGCGTCGACTTCCGGCATCAGCACGGCCAGGGCGCCGCAATCGCGCAGGACCTGGATGAACACGTCCGGGCGCGATTCCATCAGGGCGCGGGAGATTTCCTTCCAGCTACGTTCGGCAGTCAGGGCTTCCAGTTCGCCGGATTCCGACAGCTCGCGCATCAGCGCCAGGGTTTCCGGCGCCACGCAGAAGCCTAGCGGCGCATAGCGGGCGGCGAAGCGGGCGACGCGCAGCACGCGCAGCGGGTCTTCGGCGAAGGCGAGAGAGACGTGACGTAGCAGCCGGGCTTCGAGGTCCTTCTGGCCGTGATAGGGATCGACGACGTTACCCTCGGCGTCCTCGGCCATGGCGTTGATGGTCAGGTCGCGGCGTATCAGGTCGTCTTCCAGGGTGACGTCCGGGCTGGCGTAGAAGGTGAAGCCGCCGTAGCCGCGCCCGCTTTTGCGTTCGGTGCGGGCGAGGGCGTATTCCTCGCCGGTCTTCGGGTGGAGGAACACCGGGAAGTCGGCGCCCACCGGGCGGTAGCCCTGGGCGAGCATCTCGTCGGCGCTGGCGCCGACCACTACCCAGTCGGTGTCGCTGAAGGGGATGCCGAGCAGGCGATCGCGCACGGCGCCACCCACCTTGTAGATCTGCATGAAGCTGTCTCCTGTTCTGGGGGATAGCTTCGGGGTTTGCGGCGGGTGGGGCAAGCGTGACGGGGTGTTGGGCGTGTTCGTAGGAGCGGACTCTGTCCGCGATAGGTCCGCATCGCGCCGGATATCATCGTGGACGGAGTCCGCTCCTACGCGGCGTGGGGTTACGGCGTGGCGGCGGGAATCTGCTGGACGAGGGCGCCGATGGCGTCCTGCAGGAGCGTCGCGCTGGCGTGGGCGGGGCTGAGGCCGGTGCTGACGGTGCCTTCCCAGAGGGTCTGTTCCTGCGCATCCGTCAGCCGTAGGCGCAGGGTGCCGGTCTCGTCGCGCAGGCGATGGATGGCGAGATAGGGCCCCAACGGATTGGGCGGCGGGGTATCGACCTTGAATTCCAGCGGCGCATCCTGCAGCGCCAGCCAGTAGTAGACGCGGATCTGCGGGCCCGCGCTCTCGCGGTAGCCGCGCTCGATCAGGCCCTGGCGCACCTGCGCGTTGATCAGTGGATAACGGCTGCGATAGGGCAGGGTGTCGACGGCGTTTTCCGGCGGCATCAGCTGGAAGTCGCGCAGCCCTGCCAGGCGCGCCTCCGCGGGGTGCGCGACCTGGGCGTGGGGAACGGGGTTGCTGCAGGTCGCGACAGCGAGGCAGAGCAGGAGAATGGCGAACAGACGCATGGCGGTCTCCAGCGGAGTTGCCGTCATGCTTGTCGTCCCCTGCCGCACCGGTCAACCGATCAAATGGGTGGGATGATCAGGTCGAGCCGCGGGTAGCCCTCTTCGCTGTCGCGTTCACCCTTTGGGGGCATGTGGAAGGTGTTGACGATGTTCTCGCCCTGCAGGGTTTCCAGGTGGATATCGAAGCCCCACAGGCGGTGCAGATGCTTGAGCACGTCGTCGGTGGATTCGCCCAGCGGTTTGCGGTCGTGCTGCTGGTGACGCAGGGTCAGCGAACGGTCGCCACGGCGGTCAACATCCCAGATCTGGATGTTGGGCTCACGATTGCCGAGGTTGTACTGCGCAGCCAGGGTTTCGCGGATCTTGCGATAGCCGTCGTCATCGTGGATGGCGTCGACCAGCATGTCGTCCTTCTGGTCGTCGTCGAGGATGCTGAACAGCTTGAATTCGCGGATCACCTTGGGCGAGAGGAACTGTAGGACGAAGCTCTCGTCCTTGAAGCTCTTCATGGCGAATTTCATGGTGGCCAGCCAGTCGCTGCCGGCGATGTCCGGGAACCAGCGCTTGTCCTCGTCGGTGGGGTTCTCGCAGATGCGGCGGATGTCGCGGTACATGGCGAAGCCCAGCGCATAGGGGTTGATGCCGCTGTAGTAGGGGCTGTCGAAGCCGGGCTGGTAGACCACGCTGGTGTGGTACTGGAGGAACTCCATCATGAAGCCGTCGCTGACCAGGCCCTCGTCATAGAGATCGTTGATCAGGGTGTAGTGCCAGAAGGTCGCCCAGCCTTCGTTCATCACCTGGGTCTGGCGCTGCGGGTAGAAGTACTGCGCCACCTTGCGCACGATGCGCACGATTTCGCGCTGCCAGGGTTCCAGTAGCGGGGCGTTCTTTTCGATGAAGTAGAGGATGTTTTCCTGCGGCTCGCTGGGGTAGCGCGCCAGGCCTTGTTCCTTGTCCTTGCCGGTAGCCTTGGGAATGGTCCGCCAGAGGTCGTTGACCTGACGCTGGATCTGCTCCTCGCGTTCCTTCTGGCGCTGCTTCTCTTCCTCGGCGGAGATCGGGTAGGGCCGCTTGTAGCGGTCCACGCCGTAGTTCATCAGGGCGTGGCAGGAGTCCAGCAGGTCTTCCACGGCGTCGATGCCGTAACGCTCCTCGCACTTGTTGATGTAGGACTTGGCGAACACCAGGTAGTCGATGATCGAGGTGGCATCGGTCCAGGTGCGGAACAGGTAGTTACCCTTGAAGAAACTGTTGTGCCCGTAGCAGGCGTGGGCGATCACCAACGCCTGCATGCACTGGGTGTTCTCTTCCATCAGGTAGGCAATGCACGGGTCGGAGTTGATCACGATCTCGTAGGCCAGACCCATCTGCCCGCGCTTGTAGTTCTTTTCCGTGCTGAGGAAGTGCTTGCCGTAGGACCAATGGTTGTAACCGATGGGCATGCCGACGGAGGCGTAGGCATCCATCATCTGCTCGGCGGTGATCACCTCGATCTGGTTGGGGTAGGTATCCAGCGCATAACGCTCGGCGAGACGACTGATCTCGCGGTCATACTGCTGGATCAGCTCGAAGGTCCACTCCGAGCCGGTGGCGATCGGCTGGCGCTTGCTCATGCGACGAGCCTCCTCTGGAACAGCTCGCGGAACACCGGGTAGATGTCCGAGGCGGAGACGATCTGCTGCTGGGCGAAGCTGTCTTCGAAGGTGTCGCGGATCTTCTCGTACTCGAACCACAGCGCCTGGTGCTCACGCGGGGTGATCTCGACGTAGGTGTAGTACTGGACGAACGGCATGATCTGCTTCATCAGGATGTCGCGGCAGACCGGTGAGTCGTCGTTCCAGTTGTCGCCGTCCGAGGCCTGGGCGGCGTAGATGTTCCACTCGTTGGTGGGATAGCGCTCGGCCATTACCTCCTGCATCAGCTTGAGGGCGCTGGAGACGATGGTCCCGCCGGTCTCGCGGGAATAGAAGAACTCTTCCTCGTCCACCTCGCGGGCGCTGGTGTGGTGGCGGATGAACACGACCTCGATCTTCTCGTAGTTCCGCTTGAGGAACAGGTAGAGAAGGATGAAGAAGCGCTTGGCGATGTCCTTGGTGGCCTGGGTCATCGAGCCGGAGACGTCCATCAGGCAGAACATCACGGCCTTCGAGGTCGGGTTGGGCTGCTTCACCAGCAGGTTGTACTTGAGGTCGAAGGTGTCCAGGAACGGCACCTTGTCGATGCGCGCGCGCATGCCGGCGATCTTCTGCTCCAGCTCCTGGATATCGCCCAGGTTGTCCGGCTCTTCGAGTTTCAGCCGATCGAGTTCGGCCAGCGCCGCGCGCAACCGGCCGCGGGTCGAGCCGGACAGGGCGATGCGCCGGGCATGGGCCGAGCGCAGGGTGCGCACGATGTTGATGCGCGAGGGGTTGCCTTCGTTGCTGATGCCGGCGCGCACGGTTTTGAAGGTGTCGCTGCCGGTGAGATGTCGCTTGATCAGGTTGGGCAGTTCGAGGTCCTCGAACATGAAGTCGAGGAACTCTTCCTGGGTGATCTGGAAGACGAATTCGTCCATCCCTTCACCCTGGTTGCTCGCCTTGCCGGCGCCGCGTCCACCGCCGCCGCCCTGGGGACGGGGGATGTGCTCGCCGGTAGTGAATTCCTTGTTGCCGGGGTGGACGACGGTCTGTTTGCCGCCGCGCCCGTGGTGCAGGACCGGTTCATCGATATCGCGGCCGGGAATACTGATCTGCTCGCCGTGTTCCATATCGGTGATGGAGCGGCGGCTGACGGCCTCCTCGACGGCCTTCTTGATGTGTTCGCGGTAACGCCGCAGGAAGCGCTGGCGGTTCACCGTGCTTTTGTTCTTGCCGTTCAGACGCCGGTCGATCACGTAGCTCATGAATGCTCCTCAGGGCCTGTTGCGCAGCGGCAGAACCGCCACGGACCCGACGGCGACCGGCGCGGCGGCGAATACCGCCGCGCCGATGGCAGACTACTGCGACTTGCGAACCCGCAGATACCATTCCGACAGCAGGCGCACCTGCTTCTCGGTGTAGCCGCGCTCGACCATGCGTTTGACGAAGTCGTTGTGCTTCTGCTGATCCTCCTTGCTCGCCTTGGCGTTGAAGCTGATGACCGGCAGCAGGTCCTCGGTGTTGGAGAACATTTTCTTCTCGATCACCACGCGCAGCTTCTCGTACGACAGCCAGCTGGGGTTCTTGCCGTTGTTGCCGGCGCGGGCACGCAGTACGAAGTTGACGATCTCGTTGCGGAAGTCCTTCGGATTGCTGATGCCAGCCGGCTTCTCGATCTTCTCCAGTTCCTCGTTGAGAGCGGCGCGGTTGAGGATCTCGCCGGTTTCCGGGTCGCGGTATTCCTGGTCCTGGATCCAGAAGTCGGCGTACAGCACGTAGCGGTCGAAGATGTTCTGACCGTACTCGCTGTAGGACTCCAGGTACGCGGTCTGGATTTCCTTGCCGATGAACTCGACGTAGCGCGGCGCCAGGTATTCCTTCAGGAAGCGCAGGTAGCGTTCGCGGGTTTCCGGCGGGAACTGTTCCTGCTCGATCTGCTGTTCCAGCACGTAGAGCAGGTGCACCGGGTTGGCGGCCACTTCATGCGGGTCGAAGTTGAACACCTTCGACAGGATCTTGAAGGCGAAACGGGTGGAAAGCCCGGCCATGCCCTCGTCGACCCCAGCGGTATCGCGGTATTCCTGGATGGACTTGGCCTTGGGATCGGTGTCCTTGAGGTTCTCCCCGTCGTAGACCCGCATCTTGGAGTAGATGTTGGAGTTTTCCGGCTCCTTCAGGCGCGACAGCACGGAGAACTGCGAGAGCATCTTCAGGGTGTCCGGCGCGCAATGAGCGTGCGCCAGGGAGCTGTTGATCAGCAGCTTGTCGTAGATCTTGATCTCGTCGGAAACGCGCAGGCAGTACGGCACCTTGACGATGTAGATCCGGTCGATGAAGGCCTCGTTGTTCTTGTTGTTGCGGAAGCTGTGCCACTCCGACTCGTTGGAGTGGGCGAGGATGATCCCGCTGTAGGGCAGGGAACCGAGGCCTTCGGTGCTGTTGTAGTTGCCTTCCTGGGTCGCGGTGAGCAAGGGGTGCAGGACCTTGATCGGCGCCTTGAACATCTCGACGAATTCCATCAGGCCCTGGTTGGCCCGGCACAGCGCGCCCGAGTAGCTGTAGGCGTCGGCGTCGTTCTGCGGGAACTCTTCCAGCTTGCGGATATCCACCTTGCCGACCAGCGCGGAGATGTCCTGGTTGTTCTCGTCACCTGGTTCGGTCTTGGCGATGGCGATCTGGTTGAGAATCGAGGGGTGCAGCTTGACCACGCGGAACTGGCTGATGTCGCCGCCGAATTCGTTGAGGCGCTTGGTCGCCCAGGGCGACATCACCGAACGCAGGTAGCGGCGCGGGATGCCGTAGTCTTCCTCGAGGATGGCGCCGTCCTCATCCGGGTTGAACAGCCCCAGGGGCGATTCGAACACCGGCGAGCCCTTGATGGCATAGAAGGGCACCTTCTCCATCAGTTGCTTGAGCTTTTCGGCGAGGGACGATTTGCCGCCACCGACCGGGCCCAGGAGGTAAAGGATCTGTTTCTTCTCTTCCAGGCCTTGGGCGGCGTGGCGGAAGAACGAGACGATCTGGTCGATGCACTCTTCCATGCCATGGAAGTCGGCAAAGGCCGGGTAGCGGCGGATCACCTTGTTGGAAAAGATTCGCGACAGACGGGAGTCGACGGAGGTGTCCGCCAGTTCCGGTTCGCCGATGGCCATCAGCATCCGCTCGGCGGCGGTGGCGTAGGCGATCTTGTCCTGCTTGCAGAGATCCAGGTACTCCTGCAGGGAGTATTCCTCTTGGCGGGTCGCTTCGAAGCGTTCCTGGAAGTGACTGAAAATGCTCATGACGTCTCCTCGCTCGATGCATGGAGCCGGCGCCGGATCGGTCTAGTGCGGGTGCGGTCGGGCTGCCAGTGTTACCGGCGAGAATCCCCCAGAACTCCAACGGAACCTGGCCATCGCCCTGATCCGCCCCAAATGGTCACTGCCGATTAACCGGAAGCCGGTGTGCCGGCTCTCCCTTTTTTGGATGGCCTGAGGGAAAGGATAGTTCGTTCTCTGATGTGTAAAGGACGAAAGCGCGAGAAGTTACAGATTTTTTGAAGGGGCTAATCCGCCCCTTCCGTAAGGGCTTTCAGTCGGAGCCGCCTGCGCTGGTATCCGCAGGATAGACGCTGCGCCACAGCTCGAAGCCGCCGTCGAGGCTGTAGACCTCGGAGAAGCCCTGCTGAACGAAATAAGCTGCCGCGCTCTGGCTGGAGTTGCCGTGGTAGCAGACCACGACCAGCGGCGCGTCCATGTCCGCCTCGCGGATGAAATCGGCGACCGAATAGTTGTCGATGTGCCGCGAGCCGCTGATATGACCCATCGCATAGCTCTGCGGGTCGCGGATATCGACGACCTGGGCGCCGCTTTCGCGCAGCTGCTGGGCCAGGTCGGGGGCGATGCGCTTGAAGTCGCTCATGGGGTTACCTCGCAAGGCGCGGAGCCTTCAGCCCCGCTGCAATCATTCTGGTTTATCGGCGCAGCTGCAGTGGATGCGCTCGAGGGTATCGACGTTCAGCAGCGTCATGCTGCCGCCCCAGACGCAGCCGGTGTCCAGGGCGAAGAGGCCGGGGACGTCGCACTGGCCTTCCAGCGCGGCCCAGTGGCCGAAGATGATCTTGCGCCCGGCGGCCTTGCGTTCGGCATAGCTGAACCAGGGGGCGTAGCCGGGTGGGGCGGTGTCCAGGCCTTCCTTGGATTTCAGGTCGAGCTTGCCGTCCGGGGTGCAGAAGCGCATGCGCGTGAAGTAGTTGGTAATCACCCGCAGGCGCTCGATACCGTGCAGCTTCTTGTCCCACTTGGCCGGCTCGTTGCCGTACATGCCGTCGAGGAACATCGGCAGCTGGGTATCGTCGCGCAGGGCGGCTTCGACTTCGGCGGCGCGCTGCAAGGACTTCTCAATGGACCATTGCGGCGGGATGCCGGCATGCACCAGGGTGATGTCGCGCTGCGCATCTTGATGGATCAGCGGCATCTGCCGCAGCCATTCGATCAGTTGCGCGCAGTCCGGCGCTTCGACGATCTCGCGCAGGGTGTCGTTCTTCTTCAGGCGCTCGGCGTTGTAGGCCACGGCGATCAGGTGCAGGTCATGGTTGCCCAGCACGCAGACCAGCGACTCGCGCATGCCATAGAGGAAACGCAGGGTTTCCAGCGACGCCGGGCCGCGGTTGACCAGGTCGCCGACCAGCCAGAGCTTGTCCTGGGCCGGGTCGAACTTCACCTGGTCGAGCAGGCACTTGAGCGGCTCCAGGCAGCCCTGCAGGTCGCCGACGGCGTAGGTGGCCATCAGTGCAGCGCCCCCGGTACGGCGAGGCGGAAGGCGGGAATCTCGGCGTCGAAGTGATGGCCGTCGGCGGCGACCATCTGGTAGCTGCCGTGCATGCTGCCGACCTTGGTCGCCATGACGGTGCCGCTGGTGTAGGTGTGGCTGGCGCCTGGCTCGATCAGCGGCTTTTCGCCAACGACGCCGGCGCCGCGCACTTCCTGCACGTGGCCGTCGCCGTCGGTGATGATCCAGTGACGGGTCAGCAGCTTCGCCGCCAGCTCGCCGTGATTGTGGATGGTCACGGTGTAGGCGAACACGTAGCGCCCCTGTTCCGGCTGGGATTGCTCGGGCAGATGGCGGGTGGTGACGCTGACGCTGACCTGATAGCGCGGATCGCTCATGCGGAGGGTCCTTGCGCGGATTCGGGGGTGAGGTCGCTCAGGCGGTTGGCCAGGCGGACGAAGTCGGCGACGTCGAGCTGCTCGGGGCGCAGGGTCGGGTCGACGCCGGCGGCTTCGATTTCTGCCACGTCCATCAGGTTGCGCAGGGTGTTGCGCAGGGTCTTGCGGCGCTGATTGAAGGCTTCGCGGACGATGCGTTCGAGCACGCGATGATCCTTGGCCGGGTGCGGCAGTTCGGTATAGGGCACCAGGCGCACGATCGCCGATTCGACTTTCGGCGGCGGATTGAACGCGCCGGGGCCGACGGTGAACAGGTAATCGACCCGGCAGAAGTACTGCACCATGATCGACAGGCGGCCCCAGTCGCCGTTGCCCGGTTCGGCGGCCAGGCGCTCCACCACTTCCTTCTGCAGCATGAAGTGCATGTCCTGGATGATCGAGGCGTGGTCCAGAAGGTGGAAGATCAGCGGGGTGGAGATGTTGTAGGGCAGGTTGCCGACCACGCGCAGCTTGTCGTCGGTCGCGCCGATCAGGCTGGAGAAGTCGAACTTCATCGCATCGCCCTGGTGCAGGCTGAAGTTGGGCTTGAGGCCGAAACGCCATTTCAGTTGCGGGATCAGGTCCAGGTCCAGCTCGATCACATCGAGCTTCGCGCCGCTGTCCACCAGGCCTTCGGTGAGGGCGCCCTGGCCTGGGCCGATTTCCAGCACATGCTGGCCTTCCTTGGCGGCGATGGCGCGGAGGATCTTGTGAATCACCCCGGCGTCATGCAGGAAGTTCTGGCCAAAGCGTTTGCGGGCGCGGTGCTGGAAGAGTTCGGACATCGAAGGCTCCGGAGAGCAGCCGGGAGCGTGAAACTCCCGGCTGGAGGGCGGAAAAACCATCAGTTTACCAGCCCGGCGCGGCCAGCACGAAGCGCTGGCCGAACGGAGCACCGGGATTCAGCGGCGGGCGGCGCCGGCTTCGGCCATCTGGTAGGCGGTTTCCAGGGCGACCTGCAGGCTGCCACTGTCGATCCGGCCGGTGCCTGCCAGGTCCAGCGCGGTGCCGTGGTCCACGGAGGTGCGGATGATCGGCAGGCCCAGGGTGACGTTCACCGCCGCGCCGAAACCCTTGTACTTGAGCACTGGCAGACCTTGGTCGTGGTACATGGCAAGCACGGCGTCGCAGTGCTCCAGGTGTTTGGGCGTGAACAGTGTGTCGGCGGGCAGCGGGCCGATCAGCTGCATGCCCTCGGTGCGCAGGCGCTCCAGGGTCGGCTCGATCACGTCGATTTCCTCGTGGCCGAGGTGGCCGCCTTCGCCGGCGTGGGGATTCAGGCCGCAGACCAGGATGCGCGGGTTGGCGATGCCGAACTTGTCGCGCAGGTCGGCATGCAGGATGCGCGTGACACGCTCCAGACGGTCGGCGGTGATGGCATCGGCGATCTGCCGTAGCGGCAGGTGGGTGGTCACCAGCGCCACGCGCAGGCCCCGGGTGGCGAGCATCATCACCACTTGGGCGGTGGACGTAAGGTCGGCGAGGAATTCGGTATGGCCGGAGAAGGCGATTCCCGCCTCGTTGATCACGCCCTTGTGTACCGGCGCGGTGATCATCCCGGCAAAGTGCCCGTCCAGGCAGCCCTGGCCGGCGCGGGTCAGGGTTTCCAGGACGTAGGCGGCGTTTGCCTTGTCGAGCTTGCCCGGTTCGACCGGGGCGGCCAGCGGGGTATCCCAGACGTACAGGGTGCCCGCGGCGGACGCGTCGCTCGGCCATTGGCCTGGGCCGACGTCCTGCAGCGTGATGTCGAGCCCCAGCGAGGCGGCGCGTTCGGCCAGGAGTTGGCGGCTGGCGACCGCCACCAGCGGATGAGGTTGCGCCTCGCGGGCGAGCAGCAGGCAGAGGTCGGGGCCGATGCCCGCAGGCTCGCCGGGGGTGAGGGCGAAGAGGTGGGAGGTGCTCATCAGGTGATCTCTAATCAGGCGGTGGAGCGAATGCTCCTACTCTACGACGAAGCCTCGCCATGTCGAAGCTTCGCGCGGGCAAAAAGAAACCCGGCCAAGGCCGGGTTTCTTCGTGAGCGACTCGCGCTGCTTACTGCTTGATCTCGACGTAGGCTTCGTCGCGGATCTGGCGCAGCCAGGCCTGCAGTTCTTCGTCGTACTTGCGTGCGCGAAGGGTCTGGGCAGCCTGCTGTTCGCGGAACTTGTCGCTGCTGTCGGTGGCGCGGCGGCCGAGGACTTCCAGCACGTGCCAGCCGAACGGCGAGCGGAACGGCTTGGTGACCTGGCCTTGCGGCGCATTGTTCATCACCTCGCGGAATTCCGGTACCAGGGATTCCGGGTCGACCCAGTTGAGGTCGCCGCCGTTGAGCTTGGAGCCCGGGTCTTCGGAGAACTTCTTCGCCAGCTCGCTGAAGCTTTCGCCAGCCTGGATGCGTTCGTAGAGTTTCTCGGCCAGGCGCTGGGTTTCCTCTTCGCTACGGATCTCGCTCGGCTTGAGCAGGATGTGGCGGACGTGGACTTCGTCGCGCAGCATCTTGCTGCCGCCGCGCTTCTCTTCCAGCTTGAGGATGATGAAGCCGCCAGGGCCGCGCAGGGGTTCGGTCACGTCACCCACGGCCAGCGAGCCGACCATGGTGTCGAACGGCGAGGGCAGCTGAGCGGCTTTGCGCCAGCCGATTTCGCCGCCTTCCAGGGCGTTGTCGCCAGCGGAGCGAGCGACGGCCATCTGGCTGAAGTCGGCGCCCTGCTTGAGTTGCTGGTACATCTCCTGGGCCTGGCGAGCGGCAGCTTGCACCGTCTCGGGCGAGGCGCTGTCCGGCACCGGAATCACGATGTTGGCCAGGCGATACTCTTCGGAGAGCTGGATCTTGCCGAGGTCGGAGGCGAGGAAGTTCTGCACTTCCTGTTCGCTGACCTGGATGCGCTCCGCCACGCGGCGTTGCCGCACACGGCTGATGACCATCTCGCGGCGCACCTGCTCGCGGGCCTCGTCGTAGGACAGACCGTCGTGGGCGAGGGCGGCGCGGAACTGATCCAGGCTCATGTTGTTGCGCTGGGCAATGGTGCCCATGGCCTGGTTCAGCTCTTCGTCGGTAATGCGCACGCCGGAGCGGTCGCCGATCTGCAGCTGGATGTTCTCGATGATCAGACGCTCCAGCACCTGCTGACTCAGCACGTGTTCAGGCGGCAGTGGTGCACCGCGCTTCTGGATGGTCTGGCGGACTTCACGCAGGCGTTGGTCGAGCTGGCTCTGCATCACCACGTCGTTATCGACGATGGCGACGACACGGTCCAGCGGAACCACTTCGGCGTGCACGACGGAACTTGCCAACAGCGCGCCCAGCATCAGCGGGCGCAGGGCCTTACATAGCATTGTCTTCACGTTGACGATAACCCTGGATACCTTGGTCGAGGAAGCCTTCCACCTGGTTGCCAACCACGCCGCCAAGGCCTTTCAAAATGATTTGCAGGAAGACGCCACGGTCGGCCTTGGACGTCGAGGTTACGAACTCGTCGTCGTCATAGTCGACCCAGTAGCGGTTGATCAGACGCAGTTTCCAGCAGCAGCTGTCGTATTCGAAACCACCGAAGGCTTCCAGCGTGCGGCTGTTGTTGTAGTCGAACTGCCAGCGGCCGATGGCGGCCCACTGCGGCAGTACCGGCCAGATGAACGAGAAGTCATGCTGCTCGATCTTGTACTGTTCGCTGCCGTATTCGAACTGACCGGTGTTCGGGTTGAAGCGCTTGCTGTCCGCACGATAGCGGTAGCCGGCGTTCAACACCTTGCGGGGATCGGCTTCGGGCTGGTAGTGGAACATCAGGTTACCGTTGTCGGTATGGTGAGTGTTCGGGTTCCAGTTGAAGTCCGAGCTGGCGTACCAGTCATGGTTGAAGCGATAGATGCCGGTCAGGGCGTACGGCGAGCGCCAGGTGTCGGCGTCCGGGTTGCTCGCCCCGCTGGCGCGCAGGTCGTTTTCGGTCAGGCCGGGCAGTTGCACGCGGCGATCGCTGAAGTAATAGATCTGGCCGGCGGCGATGTAGGCACGCTCGAAACCGTCGTCTTCGATGAAGCGCGAGCCAAGGCCCAGGGACAGCTGGTTGGCGTCGCCAATGCGGTCCTTGCCGGTGAAGCGGTTTTCACGCCACAGCGAGTCGTAGCTGAAGGTGAACTCGCCGGTGTCGAAGGTCGGCAGGTTGTCCTGGTTCTTGTACGGGACGTACAGGTACATCGCGCGCGGCTCCAGGGTCTGACGGAACTTGGTGCCGCCAAAGGTGGTGTCGCGATCGAAGTACAGGCCGCTGTCCAGCTTGGCCAGCGTCAGCGAGCGATCCGGGCTGCTGTCGTAGGTCAGCCAGGGCTGGTTGTTGGCGATGTACTGCTTGCCTTGGCCGTCCAGATCCAGGTCGTACTTGGTGTACATGGCCTTGACGGTCGGGGTCATGAAGCCCCAGCTGCGGTTCATCGGCAGGCTCACGCCCGGCTCGACATGGAAGCGGTCGCCGTTGGCGCGTGCCAGGCCCTGGATGTTGTTGTCCGGGCGGGGATACAGGGTCGGATCGTCTTCGTTGCGACGATAGAAACCATCGTCCAGGTCGCGATCGAAGCGTACGGCCTCGGTGCTGTAGCTGAAGTTCAGGCCGCCCGGGTTGAACGGCAGCTTGCCGTCCAGGGTGAGCTGCGGCAGGCGGTCATACGGGGTGACGTCGGTCACCGTCGCCAGCTGGTAGGACTGTGCGTTCAGTCGGGCGGTGTAGCTGTCGCCGCGATAGGTCAGGGCGCCTTGCTGGTTGACGTAGGTCGGCGAGCCGATGCCCAGCGAGGTGTCCAGGTCCTGGAAGTAGTAGGGGTCGCTGATGCGGGTGTAGTCCACCTGCGCGAGCCAGCGCGAATCCAGGCCGCTGGTGTTCTTCCAGCCATACAGCCAACGGGTGTCGGTGTATTGCGGGAAGTCCTTGCGGTCGTCGTTCTTGTCGTTCAGGTAGGCCGCGTTGAGTTGGCCTTCGCTGCTGTGGGTCAGGTAGCGGAACTCGCCTTCCATCAGCAGGCCGCGCTTGACCATGTAGTGCGGGTACAACGTGGCGTCGTAGTTGGGCGCCAGGTTGAAGTAGTACGGGGTGGTCAACGTAAAGCCGGTGTCGGTCGACGTCGCGAACGAGGGCGCGAGGAAGCCGGACTGGCGACGATCGTCGATCGGGAAATAGATGTAGGGGGTGTAGAAGACCGGAATGTCTTTCACCCGCAGGGTCGCGTTGGTCGCGGTGCCGAAACCGGTGGCCGGGTTCAGCTTGATGTTGTTGCCCTTGACGACCCAGGCGTTGCTGCTGGGTTCGCAGCGGGTATAGGTACCGTCCTTGAGCTGGATGATCGCGTCTTCCTGGCGCTTGGCGTACAGCGCGCTGCCGCGGATCTGGGCCTGGTGCATGACGTATTCGGCGTTGTCGATCTTCGCTTCGCCGTTGTCCAGCTGCAGCTCGGCGTGGTCGCCGACGATCAGCGCGCCGTTGTCGCGCAGCTTGACGTTGCCGACCAGCTCGCCGCGGTTCTCGGCCTGGTGCAGGTTGGCCTCGTCGGCTTCCACCTGCATGCTGCCCTGACGCAGGACGACATTGCCCGCGAGGGTGGCGATCTGTTTTTCCTGCTCGTAGCGGGAGACTTTCGCCGAGACGTAGGTCGGTGCCTCGTCGTTCGGTGTCTTGTCGTCCATGCCCGGACGCACTGGCTCGATGTAGGCGCCGCTGCAGTACGGGCCGATTTCCGCCTGTTGTGCGGCGGTGAGCTTGTCGCGGGGAATCCAGTCGAGATGGCTGTAGTCGCTGCTGCGGGCTTTCAGGCCACGGCCGCCGGACTCGGTGACCAGTTGCTTTGGCTCATCGGCCGCCGCGCTGGTCGAGCCGCCCGAGGATGTTTCGCCGCTGCTGGTCTTGCTGCCGCCTGCGCTGACGGATGTGGCGCCATGTTGAGGGCGGGGCACATTGCTGGCGCTATTCTGCGAGGAGCAGTCCCAGGCGCCGGACGCGGAGGGCTGGCAGGCGAACTGCTCGCCGGGTGCCGCGGTCACATTGGCGAGCGGCTGGATAGCCAGCAGGCCGCCGGTCACCAGTAAGGGGAATTTTCTACGGAACACGGGGAAATTCACTGCCATCTTGTTAATCCGGGCTTCCTGCAAGCCATCGACCCAAAGTGGGCCGCACGCCTATCGATGGGCTCAAAAAGATGCTGGATAATAAAGCATGACCCGCGCAACGGCTAGGGCCGTGGAGAACCCTGAAAAATGTCTGAGGATGCCCGTTACCAGCAATTGATCCGCTGGTTGGACTTGAGTTTGCCCGCTGTGTTCAACGCGCAAGGCTGGGGCTCCGTGCCCGAGGCCAGCCTGACCGCCGCCAGCAGTGACGCCAGTTTCCGCCGTTATTTCCGTTGGCAGAGTGAAGGCCGCAGCCTGATCGTGATGGACGCGCCGCCGCCGCAGGAAGACTGCCGGCCCTTCATCAAGGTGGCCGGGCTGCTGGCGGAAGCCGGCGTGCACGTGCCGAAAATTCTCGCCGAGGATGTCGAGCAGGGGTTCCTCCTGCTCGACGATCTCGGTCGTCAGACCTATCTGGATGTGCTCACCGCGCAGAACGCCGAGGAGCTCTTCGAGGATGCCCTCGACGCCCTGGTGGCCTTCCAGCAGGTGGAGGTCGCCCAGCGCCTGCCCGCCTATGACGAGGCCCTGCTGCGTCGCGAACTGCAGCTGTTCCCCGACTGGTATGTGCAGCGCCATCTGGGCGTGACCCTGGCGGGCGAGCAGCTTGCCGCCTGGGAGCGCACCTGCGACCTGCTGGTCCGCAGTGCCCTGGAGCAGCCGCGGGTGCTGGTGCACCGCGACTACATGCCGCGCAACCTGATGCTCAGCGAGCCGAACCCCGGCATCCTGGATTTCCAGGACGCGGTGTACGGCCCGGTGACCTACGACGTCACCTGCCTATATAAGGATGCGTTCCTCAGCTGGCCGGAGCCGCGCGTGCATGACGGCCTCACCCGTTACTGGCGCAAGGCCCAGGCGGCGGGCATCCCGCTGCTGGACAGCTTTGAGGCGTTCTTCCGTGCCAGCGACCTGATGGGCGCCCAGCGCCACCTCAAGGTGATCGGCATCTTCGCCCGCATCTGCCACCGCGACGGCAAGCCGCGCTACCTGGGCGACGTACCGCGCTTCTTCCGTTACCTGGAAAACGTCATCGCGCGCCGGCCGGAGCTGGCCGACCTCGCCGCGTTGCTGGCGAGCCTGCCCAATGACGAGACACATCCCGCATGAAGGCCATGATTCTCGCGGCGGGCAAGGGCGAACGCCTGCGCCCGTTGACCTTGCACACGCCCAAGCCGTTGGTCCGGGCCGGCGGCGTACCGCTGATCGAGTACCAGCTGCACGCTCTGCGCCGTGCCGGTTTCGATCAATTGGTGATCAACCATGCGTGGCTCGGCCAGCAGATCGAGGATCACCTCGGTGACGGCCAGGCGTACGGCGTGAACATCCGCTATTCGGCGGAAGGCGAGCCGCTGGAAACCGGCGGGGGCATCTTCAAGGCTCTGCCACTGCTGGGCGACGAGCCCTTCGTCATCGCCAACGGCGATATCTGGACCGATTTCGACTATGCGAGCCTGCAGGGCGGATTGGCCGAGGGTGATCTGGCGCATTTGGTGCTGGTGGACAACCCCGGCCACCACAGCCGCGGTGACTTCTGCCTGCACGACGGCCGGGTCGGCGACTACCGGGAAGGCGAGCCGAGCCTGACCTACAGCGGCATCGCCATTCTCCATCCGGCGCTATTCGATGGCTGCGAGGCCGGGGCGTTCAAGCTGGCGCCGCTGTTGCGCAAGGCGATGGAGTCCGGCCGCGTCAGTGGTGTGCGGCATGGCGGTCGCTGGGTCGATGTGGGCACCCACGAGCGCCTGGCCGATGTCGAACGCCAGTTGGCGGAGCGCTGAGGTGTTCTGGCCGGGCACATTGCTGGGCCTGCTTGCCGGTTGGGCGCTGGCGAGCATTCCGGGGGCGATGCTCGGCGGTCTGCTCGGCCAGGTGCTCGACCGGCGTCTGAAAAAGCGCTCTTGGCGCGGCCTGTTCGAGCAGTTACGTGGCGGGCCGCAGGTGAGCGACCGCGAGCTGTTGTTCCTCCTGCTCGGCCGGCTGGCAAAGAGCCGTGGGCGCGTGGTCGATGCGCACATCCAGCAGGCGCGCACGGAAATGCAGCGCCTGCAGTTGGATGACGCCGCGCGCCGCCAGGCCATCGATGCCTTCGGGCGCGGCAAGGCGGGCGGCGAGTTGCTGGATATCGGCCTGCGCCAGCGCCGTGGCCAGGAAGCGACTGCCGAAGGCTTGCTGCTGGCGTGCTGGCGCATGGCCTGGGCGGTCGGCACGCCGAATGCGGCGCAGAAGAATCTGTTGCTGCAATGGGGCGATGCGCTGGGGCTGGCCCGTGGTCGGGTGCAGGCGATGTCCGCCAGCGCGGAGCCGCCGAAGGTGCCAGTCACGTCGCGCGAGTCCTACACCCAGGCGCTTCGCCTGCTGGGGGTGACGGTGGACAGCCAGCCCGATGAGATCAAGCGCGCCTACCGCAAACTGATCAGCCAGAACCACCCGGACAAGCTGGAAGGCATGGGGGCCAGCCTGGAGCGCATCGCCGCGGCCACCAGCAAGACCCGCGAGATCCAGGCCGCCTATCTGCTGATTCGTCAGCGTCGCGGCTTCCGCTAATGCGGCTGGATCAAGGCTGTTCGATCGGCTCCAGGTGCATCGACAGCCAACCGCGGATTCGCCGGTAGAGCTGTTCCTGTTCGGTGCCAAGATCGCCGGGCAGGGCGTTCATGCCGATCTGCACGTAGTTCGGCGCCTTCTGCCGCTTGCTCGCCTGCAGGCGGCGCTTCGCCGCGTCCACGTCGGTGGCCTTGTCCTTGTAGTAGAAGTCGCCGGTGGCGAGATTCAGCAGCGGCACGGTTTCTTCCAGTGACGGCTTGAAGTCGCGCGGCATTTCAGCGGCAACCAGCAGCAGGTTCTTGATGTCCGCGGGGGCGCGCTCGCCGAGATAGCGTGTTGCCCAATAGGCCCCCGTGCCGTGACCGAGCAGGACGATGGTCTTTGGCTTGTGCTGCTGGGCCAGTTCGACGGCGGCCTGGATGCGGGCGAGCACGCGTTCGGCATGGGCCTTGCGCAGTTCCACCGGGTCGGTGGGCGGCGGTGGCGCTTGCGGGCTGGCCTGGGCGGGCTCGCCGCTGCCCGTTTCGGCGGTCGTTTCGGGCGCCGGCGTGGCACTGCCTTCGCTGCCTTTCACTTCCGGTTTGCTGGCGCTGTCGGTGGCAGACGCGTCGGTATCGGCGCTGGCCTTGTCCGGCGACTCTTTCGGTCGTGGGATGGGCGCGGTGCTTTGCGGGTCAGGCAGGGTGACCGACAGTGTCTGCCAGCCCACGTCGGGCAGCTTGCGGCGCAGCGGACCGACCGCCACAGGCCAGTCGGCGCTTTCGCCATCGCCGGGGATGAGGATCACCGCCCCTTCGGCGTTGGCGGTATTGGACGGCAACCAGAGGGCAAGGAAGGTTTCATCACCCACCTTCAGCATCTGCCGTTCGTTTTCCGGCAACTGCCGCTCCAGGCCGATGGATTCATCCTGGCTGCGCTCGTTCACCGACGGGCGTACCACGGGGGCAGCCGCCGGCTTGTCCGAGGCGGCGGGCTTGGCGTCTTCGGCCCAGCTCGTGGTCAGCGGCGAGAGGCCCAGCGACAGGCACAGGGCGAGGAGGGTCGGGCGAGGCAGATGCGGCATCGGCGATATCCATGTCTTGGCGGGCGCGGGAGCGGCCAGCCTAGCGGCTTGTCTTAGCTTTGTCAGGCAGCGGCGTGCCGGGTTCAACCAAGCTTGCGGTAAGGTATGCCGGCTATCCGTTGACCCGAGTGAAATCCATGGTGCTGTCGGCATGAGTCGTCTGTTCTGGAAAGCCTGCCTGGCCTGGCTCTGTTTGCTGCCGTTGCTGGCCGTGGCGGAATCCGCCGCGCCGCCCCTGGTGCTGGACGAGGCCCAGCAGGCCTGGCTCGCCGAGCACCCGCAGTTGCGCGCCGGTGCCGTGCTGGAAGCGCCATACGTGCAGCAGGACCGTCGCCTGCAGCAGCTCTCCGGGGCCAACGTCGAATTGCTCGAGTGGCTGGCCAAGTCCCTGCATGTCAGCCTGGTCTGGCGAACCTATCCCGACCAGGCGGCGCTGGAACGTGCGGTGCGCCAAGGTGAAATCGACCTCGCACCCGGTGTCAGCCAGACGCCTGCGACCCTGCGCGACTGGCTGTTTTCCGATCCTTACCTGCGCGTGCCGCGCCTGGTGGTGGGCGACCGCCGCAGCGGCACGTCGATCGAGCTGGATTCCCTGGGTGGCGGCGAATCCGTTGCGGTGCGCGGCCCCGGCCCGGTGGTGGATTACTTGCGCGGCACCTATTCGGGGCTTGCGTTGCAGATCGTCGACAGCGACCGCGAAGTGCTGCGCAAGGTGCTCGGCCGCGAAGCGAACTACGCGGTGATCGATGAAGCGCAGCTGGCGCGCCTGACCAAGGAGACGGAGTTCAGCGGCCTGTCGGTGGTGGCCGATATCGGTTATCCGCAACTGCTGCGTGTCGCCACCCGGCGTGGCCAGCCGGAGCTGGCCGGCATCATCGATGTGGCCCTGCGTGCGGTGCCGGCGAAGGATCTCGACCAACTGCACGAACGCTGGCTGCAGCCGACTTACCCGCGTCTGGGATCGTCGCCCGGCTTCTGGCAGAACCTCTGCATCCTGCTTGGCCTGCTCCTGTCCTTTGCCGTTGCCGCGCTGCTGTTGCTGCGTCGCCAGCATCGCGCGCTGGAGTCGCGTCTGCTGGCGGCGCGGCGCGACATCGAATTGCGCCAGGCTGCCGAACAGGCGCTGCGCCTGACCCAGTTCGCCATCGACAGCAGCACTGTTGGCATCCTCTGGGTCAACTGGGACAGCCATGTGCGCTACGCCAATCGCGCCGCCGAGGAGATGCTCGGGTATCTGCCGGGCGCGGTGGTGGATCGGCCGCTGTCGGACTTCGAACCGGCGCTGAACATGGACCGCTGGCTCAACCTCTGGCGCCGCGCGCGCAATGCCGATGAGGCGCCGCTGAGCTTCGAGAGCCGCTGCCTGCGCGCCGACGGCCAGTGGCTGCCGGCGGACGTCTCGTTGAGCTTCCTGCGCTTCGGCGATTCGGAATACCTGCTGGTGTTCCTCACCGACGTCACCGAGCGCCGCCGCGCCCGCGCCGCGCTGGAGGAAAGCGAGGCGCGCCTGCAGGGCATCGCCGCCAACGTACCGGGGCTGGTGTTCCGCCTGGAGCCCAACGCGCCGGACGATGACTCCGACTTCGCCTACATCAGCTTCATCACCGGTGGCAGCGAGACCTCGCTGGGATATTCCCCCGGTTACCTGCGCGAGAGCGGGCTGGGCATCATGGGGCTGGTGCATCCCTCCGAGCGCGAAGGTTACCTGGCCAGCCAGCTGGCAGCCGTGGAAGGCCACTGCAACTGGCTCTGGCAGGGCCGCATCCTCACCCGCAGCAACGAGCCGCGCTGGGTGGACATCAAGGCCACGGTACGGACCCTGGACGATGGTCGTCCGGCCTGGGATGGCGTGGTCTGGGATGTCACCGAGCACAAGCACATCGAGCAGGAATTGCAGGATTCCCGCGCGCAATTGCGCGAGTTGTCCGCGCACCTGGAAAGTGTGCGGGAGGAGGAGAAGGCACGGATCGCCCGCGAAGTGCACGATGAACTGGGCCAGGTGCTCACCGTGCTCAAGCTGGAAACCTCGATGTGCGAGCTGGGCTATGGCGAGATGGACCCCGGCCTGCGCGAGCGCCTGGACAACATGAAGCGGTTGATCGCCCAGTTGTTCCAGCTGGTGCGCGATGTCGCCACCGCGCTGCGACCGCCGATCCTCGATGCCGGCATCGGCTCGGCATTGGAGTGGCAGGCCCGGCGCTTCGAGGCGCGCACGCAGATTCCCTGCCTGGTGGAGGTGCCGGAGAACCCGCCGGAGCTGGCGGATGCCAAGGCCATCGGCCTGTTCCGCATCCTCCAGGAGGCGCTCACCAATGTGATGCGCCATGCCCAGGCGCATACTGTGGAACTGCAGCTGAGCGTCGAGGGCAGCGAGCTGTGCCTGCGCATCGCCGATGACGGCGTGGGCTTCGATCCGAGCGCTACGCGTCAGGGCGCTTCCTTTGGCCTGGTGGGCATGCGCGAGCGGGTGTTGATGTTCGGCGGCACCCTGCAGATCGACAGCCAGCCCGGGGAGGGCACCACGCTGTGGATCCGGGTGCCTCTGCGCTCCCGAAGCGCCTAACCGGGCGACAACGGCATCGGCATCGATAACGACAATGACAATGACAATGACAATGACAAGTGCGGGGCGGGAGGAATGGCGGTGATTCGAGTGCTGGTGGCGGAAGACCATACGATCGTGCGCGAGGGCATCAAGCAGCTGATCGGCCTGGCCAAGGACCTGCAGGTGGTGGGCGAGGCCACCAACGGTGAGCAGTTGCTCGAAACCCTGCGCCAGACACCCTGCGAAGTGGTTCTGCTGGATATCTCCATGCCCGGTGTCAACGGCCTGGAAGCCATTCCGCGCATCCGCGCACTGAACAATCCGCCGGCAATTTTGATGCTGTCCATGCACGATGAAGTGCAGATGGTCGCCCGTGCGCTGAAGGTCGGCGCGGCGGGCTATGCCACCAAGGACAGCGACCCGGCGCTGCTGCTCACGGCGATCCGCAAGGTGGCCAGCGGCGGTCGCTACATCGACCCGGACCTGGCCGACCGAATGGTCTTCGAAGTCGGCCTCACCGATTCGCGGCCGCCCCACGCCTTGCTCTCCGAGCGTGAGTTCTCTGTGTTCGAGCGCCTGGTGCATGGCGAGGGCGTCAACGAGATCGCCCAGCAACTGGCGGTCAGCAGCAAGACCATCAGCACCCACAAGGCGCGGCTGATGCAGAAGCTCAATGCCAATTCCGTGGCCGACCTGGTGCGCTACGCCATGGAGCACAAGCTCGTCTGACCGACCCGTGCCGCTGGTTTGATCTGCGGCAGATGGCTCGCTGAATTTTCCCTTCACTCTGTGCGACGTGTCCGATTTCTGTAACAAACCGTCTATCTAGCGGGCGTGAGGCAGGGAATGATTGCCCGCTTCATGCGGTACGTCGTGATAACAAGGAGAAGAAGATGTTGCGAGCGGTAAGGGGAGGGCTGCTGTTCGGCCTGCTGGGGAGCGCTGCGATGCCGGCGCTGGCGGACTACGTCACGGTGATTTCCTTCGGTGGCGCGAACAAGGAAGCCCAGGAGGCGGCCTTCTACAAACCGTTCAAGGAAGTGACCGGCAACGCCGTCGTGCATGGCTCCTACAACGGCGACCTGGCCAAGCTCAAGCGCATGGTGGAAATCAGCCATGTGTCCTGGGATGTGGTGGAGGTCGAGGCCCCGGAACTCGCTCGTGGCTGCGAGGAAGGGCTGTTCATGAAGCTCGACCCCAAGACGCTGACCAATGTCGCCGACTTCGTCCCGGGCGCCGTGCAGCCGTGCGGCGTCGGTATCTTCGTCTGGACCACGCTGCTGGCCTACAACCAGAGCAAGCTGCAGGGCACGCCCAGCAGTTGGGCGGATTTCTGGGACACCAGGAAATTCCCAGGCAAGCGCGGCCTGCGCTGGGGCGCCAAGTACAGCCTGGAATTCGCCCTGATGGCCGACGGCGTTGCGCCCAAGGACGTCTACAAGGTGCTGTCCACCAACGACGGTGTCGATCGCGCTTTCCGCAAGCTCGACGAACTCAAGCCGAACATCAACTGGTGGAAGTCCGGGCAGGACCCGGTACGCGATCTCGCCGACGGCACCGTGGTGATGAGCTCCGCCTACAACGGCCGCATTGCCGCCGCGCAGGGCGAGCAGAAGGGCTTCCGCATGGTCTGGGCCGGCGGCATCTACGACTTCGATTTCTGGGCACTGCCCTCGGGCGTGTTCAAGAAGGAGCTGGCCGAACAGTTCGTCAACTTCGCCAGCCAGCCGACGCAGCAGAAAGCCTTCGCCGAGAACATCGCCTACGGCCCGACCAACCGCAAGGCCGTGGAGCTGCTGGCGCCGGACGTGGCCGCCAACCTGCCCACCGCGCCGCAGAACATCGCCAATGCCGTGGGCATGGATGTAGCGTTCTGGACCGAGCACGGCGACGCGCTGGAGAAGCGCTTCCAGGTCTGGGTCAAGCGCTGAGGCGGTCTGCCA
This sequence comes from Pseudomonas sp. PDNC002, assembly GCF_016919445.1. Taxonomy (NCBI): domain Bacteria; kingdom Pseudomonadati; phylum Pseudomonadota; class Gammaproteobacteria; order Pseudomonadales; family Pseudomonadaceae; genus Pseudomonas; species Pseudomonas sp. PDNC002. Next base: position 1,783,872 of record NZ_CP070356.1, read on the forward strand.
GGCCCCCTACCGCACGGTGGGCCTGGCATTTCAGTTCGGCCTCTTTTTGTAGGGCGAGCCCTACAAAGCATCCTCTCTAAGCCTTATAGCAATCTCTCATACCGCCCGATTTGCGCGTAGGTGTTGCTTCTCTAGTCTTGAGATCAACGGCATTTACAAAAAAACAAAGGTGCGGTGATGGCCGAGAATCAGGCAAACGATGTGCTGGTGAGTTTCCGTGGCGTGCAGAAGAGCTACGACGGCGAATCCCTCATCGTGAAGGACCTCAATCTGGACATTCGCAAAGGCGAATTCCTGACACTGCTGGGGCCGTCCGGTTCCGGCAAGACCACCAGCCTGATGATGCTGGCCGGTTTCGAAACTCCGACCGCCGGTGAAATCCAGCTCGCCGGCCGCGCCATCAACAACGTCCCCCCGCACAAGCGCGACATCGGCATGGTGTTCCAGAACTATGCCCTGTTCCCGCACATGACGGTGGCCGAGAACCTGGCCTTCCCGCTCTCCGTGCGCGGCATGAGCAAGACCGATGTGAGCGAGCGGGTAAAGCGCGCGCTGTCGATGGTCCAGCTCGACTCCTTCTCCGGTCGTTATCCCGCCCAGCTCTCCGGTGGCCAGCAACAGCGTGTGGCCCTGGCCCGCGCGCTGGTCTTCGAGCCGCAACTGGTGCTGATGGACGAACCTCTGGGTGCGCTGGATAAACAGCTGCGTGAACACATGCAGATGGAGATCAAGCACATCCACCAGCGCCTGGGCGTCACCGTGGTCTACGTGACCCACGACCAGGGCGAAGCGCTGACCATGTCCGACCGCGTGGCGGTGTTCCACCAGGGCGAGATCCAGCAGATCGCCCCGCCGGCCGAGCTCTACGAGCACCCGCGCAACTCCTTCGTCGCCAACTTCATCGGCGAGAACAACCGCATTGCCGGCCAACTCCAGGCCCGCGATGGCGATCGCTGCACCGTGGGCCTGGCCCGTGGCGAGAAGGTCGAGGCGCTGGCGGTCAACGTCGGCAACGTCGGTGACACCGTCAGCCTGTCGATCCGCCCTGAGCGCGTGCGCCTCAACGGCCACAGCGAAAACTGCGTGAACCGCTTCTCCGGCCGCGTCGCCGAGTTCATCTACCTGGGTGACCACGTGCGCATCCGCCTGGAGGTCTGCGGCCGTACCGATTTCTTCGTCAAACAGCCGATCGCCGAGCTCGACCCCGCGCTCAGTGTTGGCGACGTGGTTCCGCTGGGCTGGGAAGTCGAGCACGTCCGCGCGCTCGATCCACTGTCCGCGGCGTAACGAAAGCGGACCGGCCACTCCCGGACGCATCCAAGAAAAACAAACTGCACACTGTGGAGACAACAATAATGTCGAAGTCCTTGAAAGCATCGGGGCTCAAACTCGCAGCGCTGACTCTGGGCGTGGCCTTTGCAGCCCAGTCCATGGCCGCCACCGACCTGACCGTGGTGTCCTTCGGCGGCGCCAACAAGAACGCCCAGGTGAAGGCGTTCTACGAGCCCTACGAAAAGTCCACTGGCAACAAGATCGTCGCCGGCGAATACAACGGCGAGATGGCCAAGGTGAAGGCCATGGTCGACACCAACAGCGTCTCCTGGGACCTGGTGGAAGTCGAATCGCCGGAACTGGCCCGCGGCTGTGACGAAGGCCTGTTCGAAGAGATCGACCCGGCCATCCTCGGCAAGGCCGAAGACTACGTGCCGGGCGCCGTCAGCAACTGCGGCGTCGGCTTCTTCGTCTGGTCCACCGTGCTGGCCTACAACGCCGACAAGCTGAAGACCGCTCCGACCAGCTGGGCCGATTTCTGGGATACCAAGCAGTTCCCGGGCAAGCGCGGCCTGCGCAAGGGCGCCAAGTACACCCTGGAATTCGCCCTGATGGCCGACGGCGTCGCGCCCAAGGACGTCTACAAGGTGCTGGCCACCAAGGAAGGCCAGGACCGCGCCTTCAAGAAACTCGACCAGATCAAGCCGAGCATCCAGTGGTGGGAAGCCGGCGCCCAGCCGCCGCAGTACCTCGCCTCCGGTGACGTGGTCATGAGCTCCGCCTACAACGGCCGCATCGCCGCCGTGCAGAAAGAGAGCAACCTGAAGATCGTCTGGAACGGCGGCATCTACGACTTCGACGCCTGGGCCATCCCGAAAGGCGCCAAGAAGAAGGACGAGAGCCTCAAGTTCATCGCCTTCTCGGTCCAGCCCGAGCAGCAGAAGACCTACTCCGAGAACATCGCCTACGGCCCGGTCAACAAGAACGCCGTACCGCTGCTGAGCAAGGACCTGCTGAAAGACATGCCGACCACCCCGGAAAACATGCAGGGCCAGGTGGGCATGGACGTGACCTTCTGGGCTGACTACGGCGAGCAGCTGGAACAGCGCTTCAACGCCTGGGCTGCCAAGTAAGAGTCGCCGGCAAAACTGTTCTGGCGTTGTTGCCTGGCCTTGCCGTACTGACAGGTACTGTCTGCGGCCAGGCGCCTAGCCAGAACCGCTTCGCTCAGTTTTGTCGACGACTCGCGTAACGTCCCCACCGTCGCGGCTGCCCGAGCCGCGATGGACCGGAACCGCCGTTCCCCCTCGCGGCGGTTCCTCCTGACACCACACCTTGGCCGCTCCCGGGCGGCCCGTTTTACCGGAGTTCGCTATGGCCACCGCTGTGTCTTTGAACGAGGTCGCCGGCCCCACCCTCAAGCAGCGCCTTGCGCGCGCGGAGCGGATGAACCGTCTGAAGTCCCAGGCGCTGGTGCTGCCCCTGCTGGTCTTCCTGCTGCTGACCTTCCTGGTGCCCATCGCGGCGCTGCTCTACAAGAGCGTGAACAACCCCGAGGTCGTCGGCGCGCTGCCGCTGACCGTTAACGCCATCTCCGATTGGGACGGCAAATCGCTGCCCGCGGATGCGGTGTACAAGGCGCTGAGCGACGACCTGGTCGCCGCGCGCAAGAACCAGACCATCGGTGACCTCTCCAAGCGCCTGAACATGGAACTGGCCGGCTATCGCAGTCTGCTGTCCAAGACCGCCCGCGCATTGCCGTTCAAGGAGCAGCCGGCGTCGTACAAGGACGCGATGGAAGCCCTCGACGAGCGCTGGGGCGACCCGGCCTACTGGCAGGCGATCCGCCGCAACGCCAGCTCCGTCACTCCTTATTACCTGCTGGCGGCACTCGATCACCGCATCGACGACCTGGGCGAGATCGCCCGCGCCACGCCTGACCAGTCGATCTACCTGGACATCTTCGCCCGGACCTTCTGGATGGGCGCGGTGATCACCCTGATCTGCCTGGCGCTGGCCTACCCGCTGGCCTACCTGCTGGCGATCCTGCCGACCCGCAAATCCAACCTGCTGATGATCATGGTGCTGCTGCCGTTCTGGACCTCGATCCTGGTGCGTGTCGCCGCGTGGATCGTGCTGTTGCAGTCGGGCGGCCTGATCAACGGCGCGCTACTGAAGATGGGCCTGATCGACCAGCCGCTGCAGCTCGTGTTCAACCGCACCGGCGTGTACATCTCCATGGTCCACATCATGCTGCCGTTCATGATCCTGCCGATCTACAGCGTGATGAAGGGCATTTCCCCCAGCTACATGCGTGCGGCGATTTCCCTGGGCTGCCACCCGTTCGCCAGCTTCTGGAAGGTCTACTTCCCGCAGACCGTGGCCGGTGTCGGCGCCGGTTGCCTGCTGGTGTTCATCCTGTCGATCGGCTACTACATCACCCCGGCGCTGCTGGGCAGCCCGAACGACCAGATGGTCAGCTACTTCGTCGCCTTCTACACCAACACCACCATCAACTGGGGCATGGCCACGGCCCTGGGCGGCCTGCTGCTGTTCGCCACCCTGGTGCTCTACGTGATCTATGGCTGGCTGGTGGGCGCGAGCCGCCTGCGCCTGGGCTGAGGAGAATAAGAAGATGCTGAGTCCCTACATGTCCCCGGTCGAGCGCGTGTGGTTCTACACCCTGCGCATCCTCTGCGGCCTGATCTTGCTGTTCCTGGTGCTGCCGGTGCTGGTCATCGTGCCGCTGTCGTTCAACTCCGGCACCTTCCTGGTCTACCCGCTGCAGGGTTTCTCCCTGCGCTGGTACGCCGACTTCTTCAACTCCGCCGAGTGGATGCGTGCGCTGACCAACAGCATCATCGTCGCCCCGGCGGCCACCGTGCTGGCGATGGTCTTCGGCACCCTGGCGTCGATCGGCCTGACCCGCGGCGAGTTCCGCGGCAAGGCGCTGATCATGAGCCTGGTGATCTCGCCGATGGTCGTGCCGGTGGTGATCATCGGCGTGGCGAGCTACCTGTTCTTCGCGCCGCTGGGCCTGGGCAACAGCTACATCTCGCTGATCATCGTCCACGCGGTGCTCGGTGTGCCGTTCGTGATCATCACCGTGTCGGCCACCCTGCAGGGCTTCAACTACAACCTGGTGCGCGCCGCCGCCAGCCTGGGCGCGCCGCCGGTGCTGACCTTCTTCAAGGTCACCCTGCCGCTGATCGCTCCGGGCGTGATTTCCGGTGCGTTGTTCGCCTTCGCCACGTCCTTCGATGAAGTGGTGGTGACCCTGTTCCTCGCCGGCCCTGAGCAAGCGACGTTGCCGCGCCAGATGTTCAGCGGCATCCGCGAGAACCTCAGCCCGACCATTGCCGCCGCGGCGACCCTGCTGATCGGTTTCTCCGTCCTGCTCCTGCTGACCCTCGAGTGGCTGCGCGGCCGCAGCGAGAAACTGCGTACCGCCCCGACTTCCTGAGTTCACAGTGTTTCGCGGACGGTTCCGTCGCCGTGCTCACCCACGGCGGCGGGATCGATCCGCGATCTTTTTTTGCCCTCCGATTTTCCCCGCCAATCTCGCACTTTCCGCTCGACCATCGGTCGAATCCCCCTCGTGCCGCGTGAGCGGCTACAATGCGCGCCATCCGTGATATCGCCCACAGAGGTGCGCCATGCAACCCTACGCCATCGCTCCGTCGATCCTGTCCGCCGACTTCGCCCGCCTGGGTGAGGACGTCGACAAGGTGCTCGCCGCCGGTGCCGACATCGTCCACTTCGACGTGATGGACAACCACTACGTGCCGAACCTGACCATCGGCCCGATGGTCTGCACGGCCCTGCGCAAGTACGGCGTCACCGCGCCCATCGACGTGCACCTGATGGTTTCCCCGGTGGACCGCATCATCGGCGACTTCATCGAAGCCGGCGCCACCTACATCACCTTCCACCCCGAAGCTACCCAGCACATCGACCGTTCCCTGCAACTGATCAAGGACGGTGGCTGCAAGGCCGGCCTGGTGTTCAACCCGGCCACCTCGCTGGAAGCGCTCAAGTACGTGATGGACAAGATCGACATGGTCCTGCTGATGAGCGTGAACCCCGGCTTCGGCGGGCAGAAGTTCATCCCCGGCACCCTCGACAAGCTGCGCGAAGCCCGCGCGCTGATCGACGCTTCCGGCCGCGATATCCGTCTGGAAATCGACGGCGGGGTGAACGTGAAGAACATTCGTGAGATCGCCGCTGCTGGTGCCGACACCTTCGTCGCTGGCTCCGCCATCTTCAACGCACCGGACTACGCCGAGGTCATCCGCGCCATGCATGCCGAGCTGGCGCAGGCGCGCAAGTGATGAGCGCTGCACAACTGCCGTTCGCCGGGCTGCCGCGCCTGGTGATGTTCGACCTGGACGGCACCCTGGTGGATTCGGTCCCCGACCTCGCTGCGGCGGTGGACAAGATGCTGCTGGCGCTCGGGCGCCAGCCGGCCGGCCTGGACGCGGTGCGTCACTGGGTCGGTAACGGAGCGCGCGTGCTGGTGCGCCGCGCGCTGGCGGGCGACATCGAGCATGACAGTGTCAGCGAGGAAGAGACCGAGCGCGCACTGGAACTCTTCATGGACGCCTACGCCGACAGTCATGCGCTGACCGTGGTCTATCCCGGCGTCATCGAGACCCTGAAGTGGCTGAAGAAGCGCGGCGTCGAGCTGGCGTTGATCACCAACAAGCCCGAGCGCTTCGTCGCGCCCCTGCTGGACGAGATGAAGCTGGGCAAGTTCTTCCGCTGGATCATCGGTGGCGACACCCTGCCGCAGCAGAAACCCGATCCGGCCGCGCTGCTGTTCGTGATGAAGATGGCCGGCGTGTCGGCGGAGCAGGCGCTGTTCGTCGGCGACTCGCGCAACGATATCCTCGCCGCCAAGGCCGCCGGCGTACGCAGCGTGGGCCTGAGCTACGGCTACAACCACGGACGGCCCATCGCCGAGGAAACCCCGACGCTGGTGCTGGACGATCTGCGCCATCTGCTGCCTTGCTTCGACTCGGGCAAAGCGATAGTGTTGCCCGACTCCGCTTCAAAACCCGCTCAGCGAGACAGCACCGTGGAAACGGCTCCCCACACACTCTGGATGAAAGTCATCAAGGCCCTGGCCCGCTGGCGCTGGCGCGCCTGACATCCTTTCGGCCGGTACGCCCGGCACGTGTGTGCACCTCTTGTCCGTATTCCTCCTCATTCCACGAGGCTGATCATGACCCGCGAAGAATTCCAGCGCCTGGCCGCCGAAGGCTATAACCGTATTCCGCTCACCTGCGAAACCCTGGCTGACTTCGACACCCCGCTGTCGATCTACCTGAAGCTCGCCGATGGCGCCAACACCTACCTGCTCGAGTCCGTTCAGGGCGGCGAGAAGTGGGGCCGTTATTCCATCATCGGCCTGCCCAGCCGCACCGTGCTGCGCGTCTATGGCCATCAGGCAAGCATCAAGGTCGACGGCGTCGAGACCGAGAGCTTCGAATGCGCCGATCCGCTGGCCTTCGTCGAGGAGTTCAAGGAGCGCTACCGCGTGCCGACCATCGCCGGTCTGCCGCGCTTCAACGGCGGCCTGGTGGGTTACTTCGGCTATGACTGCGTGCGCTACGTCGAGCAGCGCCTGGCGCAGTGCCCGAACCCGGACCCGCTGAATAATCCGGACATCCTGCTGATGGTGTCCGACGCGGTAGTCGTGTTCGACAACCTGGCCGGCAAGATGCACGCGATCGTTCTCGCCGACCCAGCCCAGGCCGACGCCTACGACAAGGGCCTGGCGCAATTGGATGAACTGCTGGAGCGCCTGCGCCAGCCGATCACCCCGCGCCGCGGCCTGGACTTCAGCGCGGTCAACGCGCCGGAGCCGCAGTTCCGCGCCAGCTTCACCCGCGAGGACTACGAGCGGGCGGTGGATACCGTGAAGGAGTACATCCTCGCCGGTGACTGCATGCAGGTCGTGCCGTCGCAGCGCATGTCCATCGACTTCAGCGCCGCGCCCATCGACCTGTACCGCGCGCTGCGCTGCTTCAACCCGACGCCGTACATGTACTTCTTCAACTTCGGCGACTTCCATGTTGTCGGCAGCTCGCCGGAAGTGCTGGTGCGTGTCGAAGATGGCGAAGTCACCGTGCGCCCCATCGCCGGTACCCGCCCGCGTGGCGCGACCGAAGAAGCCGACCGCGCGCTGGAAGAGGACCTGCTGTCCGACGCCAAGGAAATCGCCGAGCACCTGATGCTCATCGACTTGGGCCGCAACGACGTCGGTCGCGTGTCGCAGACCGGCAGCGTGAAGGTCACCGAACAGATGGTCATCGAGCGCTACTCCAACGTCATGCACATCGTTTCCAACGTGAACGGCCAGCTCAAGCCGGAGCTCTCGGCGATGGACGCCCTGCGCGCCATCCTGCCGGCCGGCACCCTGTCCGGCGCGCCGAAGATCCGCGCCATGGAAATCATCGACGAGCTGGAGCCGGTCAAGCGTGGCGTCTACGGCGGTGCCGTGGGCTATCTCGCGTGGAACGGCAACATGGATACCGCCATCGCCATCCGCACCGCGGTGATCAAGAATGGCGAACTCCACGTCCAGGCCGGTGGCGGTATCGTCGCCGACTCCGTACCGGCAGCCGAGTGGGAAGAAACCATCAACAAGCGCCGCGCGATGTTCCGGGCCGTGGCGCTGGCTGAGCATACTGCCAAGGTGTATGGCCGCGATTGAGTTCGTGGTTGGATGAAAAGCCCCGCTTCGGCGGGGCTTTTTCTTTTCGTAGGAGCGGACTCCGTCCGCGATAGCTACGAGCCGCGCCGGGAGCCATCGCGGACGGAGTCCGCTCCTACAGGTTCAAGAGCTTCTCCCCCTCGCCTTGGCGCCGCGCTCCCTCAAACGGGAGAGAGGCAGCGTTCCATGCAGGATGAAACCACAATGTCAGCCGTCACATTCTGCCCCCTCTCCCTCTGGGAGAGGGTTGGGGTGAGGGCTGTTCATCGCTGAGGAGCCTGGCCGGTGGCTCTTGTAGAAATCCTGCTCACCCCGCCTGCCGCGCCTCAACCACCTGCAGATTCGCCTTGCGCTGAACCAGGGCGGCATTCGCCTGCAGCGAGCGCTCCTCCACGTAGGCGGCGAGGTGGTCCACTGCGACGTACTGCATCGCCTTGTGGCTGTCATCCAGCGTGGTCACCGGCAGGGCGATGCGCCCGCAGGACAGCGCCTTGCTGAAGTTCTCCCGGTTCAGGTTGCGGAACCAGCGCTCGCGTACCTGTTCCAGCGGCACCAGGACGTCCCCGAAAATCTGATAGACCAGGCTCACCGTCTCCGGGCGCGGGGCGGGGCGAATATCGGCGGTCGACTGCATGGGACTCTCCTGTTCCGATGGTTGTGGCGACAGAACCAAATATAGCAAAGGTTGTATTTTTCTTCAATCGCCGCGCAAAGAAAACCCCGCCGAAGCGGGGTTCTTTTCCTGCGCAATGGCTCAGCGAACCAGGGTCGGCGCGCGGCGATGACGCACCGTGGACCACCAGAACACCCAGCCGATCATGCGGATCTGTCCGCTGTCGAACTGCTCCGGCGGGTACTCCTCGTCGGGGTATTCATCACGGTTGAAGCTGCGCAGGCGGATGCCGCCGCCGGGCAGGCGATAGACGAACTTCACCCGCAGCATGCCTTCGTGCTCCAGGGCGTAGATCTCGCCGTCGGTGATGTGCGTGGTGGCCGTGTCGATGCCAATGGTGGAGCCATCCATGATCAGCGGCTCCATGCTGTTGCCGGTGAGCTGGGCGCAGATCGCCGCCGCCGGATCGACCCCCGCGGCGCGCAGGGTGGCGTACGAGAAGCGCAGCTTGCGCCCCTCTATCTCGCGTACTGCGGTACGGCCGGCGCCGGCCGCCAGCTCCACTTCCTTGTACAGGCGTAGTTCCACTTCGTCCTCGTCCAGCGGCGTATCGCTATCCCATGGGTGCAGCGGTTCCAGTTGCAGCGGGCTGCCATCGACCGGTCGCATCACCGGTGCGCTGGCGCTTGCCGTCGGTGTGCCTTCGCCGGTGGCCAGCCAGGTCGGCGAGACGCCCAGGGCGCTGGCGATCTCGATCAGCTTGCGCGTGCTCTGCGCTTTCCCCGAGGTCAGCTTGTGGATGGTGTTCTGCGAAACCCCGGCGGCTTCGGCCAGTGTTTCCTGCTTCAGGTTACGCGAGGCCATCGCCTGTTTGAGGCGGTCTGCCAGCGTCGATGAGGGTGAGTTTTCCATGGGGGCACTCTACCTCCTGGGTTGTAGGCTGTAAATAGCTTTGGTGTTGACTAAATATAGCTATAGTTGTAATCATAAAAGCCAGCAGCCCACCGAGTACATGCGAAATCGGCACGGGCTGACGGGAAGCGGACGGCTTCCCCCTCAACGCGGCAAGGACGCCGCGGGTTGCCTGCGGACCGTGATGCACGGAGCAGGCTGGAGGGTGCGGGCGGGCCAGGGAGGCGCCGCCCGCGCACCGGCAAGGGACGCCGCCACGATGGTCAGGCGTCCGCGACGAACAGATCGCGACTGACCACCACAGGCCGACCGAAGGCTCGGCGACCAAGGAGGGCAGGTCGCCAGGAGGAGCTTCATGAATCAACACCTGCAACACACCAGGCGTTCCACTCATACCGCCGATGGGGAGGTGCGCCGTGGCTGATATTGCCGACTACGCCAACGACCTGGTGCTCGACCGCATCGAGGATCTGCTGCACAGCCGCCGTTCCCGCATGGCGCTCAGCTCCGCCGAGTCCTGCGAGGACTGCGGCGACGATATTCCCCCGGCACGTCGACTGGCCGCGCCGGGCTGCACGCGCTGCATCGGCTGCCAGGCAATGGACGAACTGGAGCGGCGGCACTGAGCCGCCAGGGAGAAACGCCGTGATCAAGCCGATCGATGAAATGCTCAAGCTCTGGGCCGAGGAGATGCACAATCCGGGAAGCGCTGGCGGTGGTTACGCCGGAGGCAACCTGCTGGCGATGATGATCGCCAACAAGGGCGAGATGATCCGCGGCACCCGGGGCAGCAAGGTGATCCTCGACCGCGTCGCCGAACTGGACCTGATCATCAACCAGCTGCCGGACGAGCAGAAGGACGTCGTCACCGAGCACTACCTCAACCGCGACAGCGAGGCCACGCAGAAATATCGACACTGCCGCTGCAGCCGCAATACCTTCTACCTGCGTCTGCATGTGGCGCACCAGAGCATCCAGTCGCGGTTGATGCGTCGCGTAGCCTGAATCTTTCCGCCCCTCATCCGAAGCCCGGCCCTGCGCCGGGCTTCGTGTTTTCCGCGAGCGACGTTGCGCTATGCTCGCAGCCCATGAAAACACCCATCTCCATCCGTCATGCCGAACCGGCAGACGCCGATGCCATCGTACGCATCCTCGGCGAAACCTACGAAGCCACCTGGAAGCCTGAGCTCAGCGCCGAAGCCATCGCGCGCTTCGAGTCATCTGCGCATACCGTCGCCTATGTGCGTGAGCGCTTGCCGTACTTGCGGGTTGCCTGCATCGACGGCGAGGTGGTCGGCCTGGTCGACTGGAGAGACGACTTCATCGATGCGCTGCATGTCTCGCCCGTCAATCAGCACCTTGGAGTGGGTGCCGCGTTGCTGCGTCACGCGGAAGCTGCCATCGCAGCGGCAGGTCACGCGGATGTCCGTCTCGAAACTGATACCTTCAACCAGCAGGCCCGCTCATTTTATCGCCGGCACGGCTACCTCGAGCTGGATTTCTATCCCGATGAAGAGTGGCAGAGTGGCTTCACCACTGTGCTGCTGGGTAAGCCGCTTTCCGGTCGCTGATCCGAACAGTTTCGATTCATGACCTCGTCCTTCAGCCAGCTCCTCCCGGTACAAGCCCGCGCGGCATCACCGAGGGGCATCCGCACTCGCGAGATCAACGACTGCTGACGTAGCGTCTTGTAGCCTATACAGTAGCGCTCGCTTACCTCCGATGGCGGCCGACAGCGGCTGCTGATAATCAACGATAAGAAGTGTCGGAAAGGACTGTCCATGCTTGTATGGGATGATCACCGTTTCTCCATTCGAACCCACACCTTCCAGACCATCCGGCAACTGTCCGATCTGTTCTCGCTGAAGGAGGCGGATGGCTTCATCCTGGGCAAACCCCGCCGTTATATCGACAAGTACGTCGAGCACCTGACCGGGCAGCCTTACCGCAATATTTTCGAACTCGGTATCTTCCGTGGTGGCAGTACGGTCTTCCTCAACGAGTTCTTCCAGCCGGCTCGGTTGGTCGCCATCGACTTCATGGAGAAGCCGGCTGCGCAACTGGATCGATACATTGCCGAGCATGCCGCTGGTCAGGCTAGTGCCTTCTACGGTGTGAACCAGGCTGACAGCGCCCGCCTGATCGCCATTTGTGAATCCGAGTTCGCCGGCGAACCGTTGGACTTGGTGGTGGACGACGCTTCGCATTACCTTGAGGAGTCGCGTATCTCCTTCAATACGCTGTTCCCCCGGCTCAAGGCCGGAGGTCGCTACGTGATCGAAGACTGGGCATGGGCTCACCAACCAGTGGAAGTCGCAGACTTGAAGAAGCCTTTCGCTGGAAAGTGCTCGTTGGCCAATCTGGTGATCGAGATCCTCCTGGCAAGCGTCAGCCATCCTGAATTGATCGATGAGGTCATCGTCAACGACGGTTTCGTGGTCGTACGCAAAGGGCAGGCCAGCACCCCACAAGAGTTCGATGTGGGCCAGTTGGGTTACCTGCTCGGCAACCGGATCGGTGGTGGTGACTATTTCGCGCGCTTCCAGTAAGGACTGATCGACCCGAATAAATGCAGGAGGGCTCTCGAGCCTTCGCTGCATTTTTATTCAGGGGTGGCTTTGGCTCGCGGTGCTGAAAGGACGGCTGAGCACATAGCACTGAAGACGTGCTTTCGTTGGCCCTTGCTCTGACATTCGATGAAGCCATGACGGTATATGAAAGGCTGTTGCCGGTGCGTCCCCTGCCTATTGCAGCGCATTGCCGAGGAAGCCTTGTTCCGGCGGGAATCGGGGGGTAAAAAGTAGTCATTCTTGTAAAGGTGCGTCCCCAGGGAGCACAACGCGAAACCTCGAAAAGCCCGGCCATTGAGCCGGGCTTTTTCATGCCCGCGTTTTTTCGATCCGCCGTGTTCGGCGGATGGCCGGCAGTCAGGCCGGCAGCCATCCCCGGTTGGCTGATAGCCGCCGGTTTCGCCCGTTCGCGGGCGTCTTTATCCAAGGTGAGCCAATGGGCAATGAACCTCAGACCCTGGCCGACGTGCCTCTGTGGGGGCTGATCCTGCTTGCCGTCGCGGGCGGCATCAGCGGTGAAATGTGGCGCGCCGACAAGGCGGGGCTGGGCGGTTGGAGGTTGCTGCGCCGGTTGGCGCTGCGCTCCGGCGCTTCGATCGTCTGCGGCATGGCGGTGATGTTCCTCGCCACGGACTTCGGCGCGTCGCTGACGCTGGCCGCGGCCATCGGCAGCCTGACGGCGGCGGCCGGCGCGGAGATCGCCGTCGGGCTCTACGAGCGCTGGGCGGCGAAGCGCCTGGGCGTCTGTGAACTGCCGCCGAGCGAGCGCGGACAAGATTGAAGCTGCAAGGAGACGATATGTCTGAACAACCTTTGACCCTCGCCCTGCTGCTCGACACGGTGGAGCAGGTACTGTCCACGCGACTGACCGAGATCGGCACGGTTCTGCGCGGCCCGCTGAAGCAGGTGCCGACGACGCTCCCCGCGCTGGCGCTGGAGTACGCCGGTCTGCTGCCTGGCCGTGATCCTGGCAATGGGCAGACGGCGCTGATCTGCCGGCTCCAGGCGCGCATCCTGGTAACGAAGGATGACGCGCAAGCCGAGGCCCTCGCGCTGCGTAGCGTCGCCTCGCTGGTCGTGCTTCTGCGCGCGCAGAACTGGGGACTGGAATTGGAGCCGGTGAGTTTCGTTCAGGCCCAGCCGGACAACGACAGCCCGGCGCTGGCGACGTGCCGCGTCTGGCTGGTCGAGTGGCAGCAACCGGTTCTGCTCGGTGAGACCGAATGGCCATGGGAAGACCAGCCACCGGGCAGCCTGGTGCTGGGGTTCGATCCCGAGACCGGCCCCGGCCACGAAGACGACTATTTCGATCCCGGAGCGCTGCAATGAATCAGGACTATGTGAGTGCCGAGCACGATCGCATGCTGGCCGCGCTGGTCATGCCTTGCGAGGTCGTCGCGGTGGACCTGGCGGCAGCGCGGGTGCGTGTGCGCTCCGGCGAATGGACCAGCGCCTGGGTGCGCTGGCACGCCCAGGCCGCTGGCGCCGCGCGGCACTGGCGTGCGCCTAGCCTGGGCGAGCAGGGCGTCCTGCTCAGCCCGTCCGGCATGGCCGCAATGGGCACCTTCGTGCCCGGTCTGTTCGGGGCAGCAGCGGCTGCGCCGAACAATCGCGGCGAGGTCGAGAGCTGGCATTTTCCCGACGGCGCCGTGCTGAGCTATGACTGGCAGGCGCATCGCTATGACCTGCAGTTACCCGCCGGCAGCGCGACGGTAAAGGTCGGCGGAACGCAGGTGGTGATCGATCCCGGCGCGGTCAGCGTCACCGCCGCGAGCATCCAGCTGACTGGCCCGGTGAGCATCAAGGGCGCGCTGACGGTGAACGGCAATATCAGCAGTACCGGCTCGATCATGGACACCGCCGGCAACAGCAATCACCACACTCACTGACGTCCTTTCGACGTTCAACCCGGGCCCGCCAAGTGCGGGCCTTTGCATTTCTGGAGATTCGCCATGGGCAACTTTTCCCGTGCGCACCCCGAGCGGCGGAGGGCGCGGCCATGATCGGCATGGATCGACGCAATGGCCAGCCGCTCAGCGGGCTGGCGCACCTCAAGCAGTCCATCGAGGACATTCTCGGCACGCCGCTGGGCAGTCGGCGTATGCGCCCCGAGTACGGCAGCCGCCTGCGACGCATGGTCGACCTGCCGGTGACTGAAGGCTGGAAAGGTGCGGTGCAGGCGGAAGTCGCCCGCGCCATCGGCCGCTGGGAGCCGCGCCTGCGCCTGAGTTCGGTGCAGGTGACGGCAGTGGTGGGCGGCAGCGTGTCGCTGCGCCTGCGGGGTATCTATCTGGGCGACGAAGTCGGCCTGGAGGTGGCGGCATGAGCCTGATCGACCTGTCCCAACTTCCCGCACCCGAGGTCGTTGAGATCCTCGACTACGAGACGCTCTACGCGGAGCTGCTGGCGGATTTCCGCAGTGCCATGGGCGAGGGCTGGACGGCGGCGGTGGAGTCCGACCCGGTGCTCAAGCTGCTGGAGCTGGCGGCCTACCGCGAGTTGCTGCTGCGCGCCCGGATCAACGACGCCGCCCGTGCAGTAATGCTCGGCTATGCGACCCAGGGTGACCTCGACCAACTGGCTGCCGGATACAACGTGAAGCGCCTGGTGATCCAGGAAGCGGATGCCACCACCTCGCCGCTGACCCCTGCAGTGCTGGAGGGCGACGATTCGCTGCGCAATCGCACACAACTGGCATTCGACCAGCTATCGGTAGCAGGCCCGCGCAACGCCTACGTGGCTTTTGCGCTCGGCGCCGATGGCCGTATCGCCGATGTCTCGGCGATCAGCCCGCAGCCATGCGAGGCGCTGGTCAGCGTGCTGTCCTCCGAGGGCAATGGAGCCGCCTCGGAAGAGTTGCTTCAGGCCGTGCGCAAAGCACTGAACGATGAGGACGTGCGCCCGGTGGGCGACCGCCTCACGGTGCAGTCCGCTGCCATCGTTCCCTACCAGGTTGACGCGGTGCTCTACATCTATCCCGGTCCGGAGGCCGAGCTGATCCAGCAGGCCGCCGAGGCGTCGCTACAAACCTACATCGCCACCCAGCGCCGCATTGGCCGGGATATCCGCCGCAGTGCGCTGTTCGCTGCCCTGCATGTGGAAGGCGTGCAGCGTGTCGAACTAACGAAGCCGGCGGCGGACGTGGTGCTCGATTCCACCCAGGCGGCGTACTGCAGCGGCTACCAGATCCGCGTCGGTGGCTCCGATGAGTAGCCGTCTGCTGCCGATCAACTCGACGCCGCTGGAGCGTGCGCTGGCCGATGTGCAGGTCGGCGATCTGCCGGTACCGCTGCGTGAGCTGATGGACCCGCAGCGTTGCCCTGTCGCACTGCTGCCGTATCTCGCCTGGGCCTGGTCGGTGGACCGCTGGGACCCGGCCTGGAGCGAGGCGGTGAAGCGCAAGGCGGTGGCCGCGGCGTTCCGCATCCATCAGCACAAGGGAACCATCGCCGCACTGCGGCGGGTGATCGAACCGCTGGGTTACCTGATCGAGATCATCGAATGGTGGCAGGGCTCGCCCATGGGCGAGCCGGGCACCTTCCGCCTGCGCATCGGCGTGCTCGACAGCGGCATCAGCGAAGAAATGTACGAAGAGGTGGAGCGTCTGATCGAAGACGCCAAGCCGCTCACGCGGCACCTCATCGGGCTGGATATCAGCCTGGAATCCCAGGGGCGGATCAACGTCGGCTCCGGGCAATACGACGGCGACATCGTCACCGTCTATCCCTACCTCCCGGATGTGATCGAAGCACTCGGCAGCCACGGCTTGCCGGGACGGGAGCACACCATCGATAGCTTGAGTGTCTACCCATGGCAGTAACCTACTACGCACTTCTCACCACGATCGGTGCCGGCAAGCTGGCGAATGCCACCGCGCTGGGCACCACCCTGAAAATCACCCAGCTCGCCGTCGGCGACGGCGGCGGCAACGTGCCGACCCCCGATGCCAGCCGCACCCAACTGGTCAACGAAGTCCGCCGCGCGCCGCTGAACCGCCTGAGCGTCGACGCGGCCAACAGCTCGCAGATCATCGCCGAACAGGTCATCCCCGAAGACGTGGGTGGCTGGTGGATCCGCGAGATGGGCCTGTACGACGAAGCCGGCGCGCTGATCGCCTACGCCAACTGCGCGCCCTCCTACAAACCGCAACTGGTCGAAGGCAGCGGCCGCACCCAGACCGTGCGCATTGTGCTGATCGTCAGCAATGCTGCTTCGGTGGAGTTGAAGATCGATCCGAGTGTGGTGTTGGCGACGCGGGAGTATGTCGATTCGGCTTTTCTGACGCGAGTGGCGTCGGCAGCCAGCCTCGGGGTTGTCAAACTGGCAACAGCGGCAGAGGTCCAGGCTGGCACTGAGGCGACTCACAGCATTACACCTGCCTCACTGGCAACTCGAACTGCCACGGAAACGCGCACGGGCCTGATTGAGCTGGCAAGCGCTGCTGAGGTGCAAGCCAAGATCGATACCACACGAGCGGTCACGCCTGCTGGACTTTCCTCCTGCAAGGCATCCGAGGATGCATCCGGATTGGTGGAGCTCGCGACCACTGCTGAAACAGTGTCCGGAGCGGATGCGGAGCGTGCTGTGACGCCGGCGGGTTTGAGCGCTCGAACTGCGACTGACACACGCACGGGGCTGGTGGAGTTGGCTACTGCCGCAGAGGTCCAGGCTAAGACGGACACCACCAGAGCGATTACTCCTGCCAGCCTGGCGGCGTGCACAGCGACCGAGGCTCGGGCTGGGTTGGTTGAACTCGCAACGACTACCGAAGCGGCAGCTGGCACAGACACGGAGCGAGCTGTAACTCCCGCAGGTCTCGTGTCCGGCATCAGCTCACGTTTTAATGCTGAAAACGTCTGGCGATCTGCGTCTGTGGTCCTGAACGTGGCTGGCGCCGTCAAGTATGAACGCTTGCCCACGGGGCTGGTGCGAATGTTCGGCACAGTCATTTCTACCGGCAATAGTGAGGGCAAGGGGACTGTGCGGATTAACTTTCCGTTCGCGTTGAGCTCCGTCTGGTCAGTCGTTGCGACTGAGTACCAAGCCGAGTCGACCGTTGGCTCGGGAATTCAGGCATCTCCCAACGTGGTTACCGGTTCATACGTGGACATCTGCTTCAAAACCTTCCCAAACGGTGCCTTGCGCATCGACTACCAGATACTTGGTAGCGTCTGAAGCTGCTTTCTGACAGTTGCTTACGATCAACTGCAGTTTCGTTCCATGAGCCTGTCTGCACTGCCCTTACGACGGGGCACGTAAGAGAAAGGCTCGCCACATCAGCACGATGTCCTTTCGACCTGCTGAACGTCCTAAAGCCAACCGCCTCCCGGCGGTTTTTTTATGTCTGGAGAAAACCCTATGAGCTTCTTTCACGGCGTCACCGTGACCAATGTCGACGTCGGTGCGCGCACCATTGCGCTGCCGTCGTCCTCGATCATCGGCCTGGTGGATACCTTCACCCCCGATAGCAAGCTGACCGCCCAGGCCGATGTGCCGGTGCTGCTCACCAGCCTGCGTGAAGCGGCCGCCGCCTTCGGTACCGCGTCGGCGATCTACAAGTCCTGCACCGCCATCTTCACCCAGTCCGCCGCGGTGGTCGTGGCGGTGGGCGTGGCCAAGATCGAGGATGCGGCACAGCTGACTTCCGCGATCATCGGCACCGTCACCGAGGCCGGCCAGCGTACCGGCCTGCAGGCGCTGCTCGATGGCAAGTCGCGCTTCAATGCCCAACCGCGCCTGCTGATCGCGCCGAAGCACTCCGCCACCCAGGCCGTGGCTACTGCCATGGGCGCTCTGGCCGAGAAGCTGCGCGCCATCGCCATTGTCGACGGCCCGAACACCACCGACGAGGCAGCAATCGCCTACGCCGAAGAGTTCGGCAGCAAGCGCATCTACCTGGTCGATCCGGGTGTGCAGTACTGGGACACCACCAGTAGCGCCACTGTTGGCGCACCGGCATCCGCCAACGCTGCCGCGCTGTTCGCCTGGACCGACAGCCAGTACGGCTTCTGGTCCTCGCCGTCGAACAAGGAGCTGCTCGGCATCACCGGCACCGGCCGCCCGATCGAGTTCCTCGACGGCGACGAGACCTGCCGCGCCAACCTGCTCAACAACGCCAACATCACCACCATCATCCGCGACGACGGCTATCGCCTGTGGGGCAATCGCACCCTCTCCAGCGACGCCAAGTGGGCCTTCGTGACCCGCGTGCGGACCATGGACATGGTGATGGACGCGATCCTCGCCGGGCACAAGTGGGCGGTCGACCGGGGCATCACCAAGACCTACGTGAAGGACGTCACCGAGGGCCTGCAGGCCTTCATGCGCGACTTGAAGAACCAGGGCGCGGTGATCGACTTCGAGGTCTACGCCGACCCGGAACTCAACACCGCCAGCCAACTGGCCCAGGGCAAGGTGTACTGGAACATCCGCTTCACCGACGTACCGCCTGCCGAGAACCCCAACTTCCGCGTCGAGGTGACCGATCAGTGGCTCACCGAAGTCCTGGACGCAGCTTAAGGAGAACCCCAGATGATTCCGCAGATCCTCACCAACACCAACCTCTTCGTCGACGGCGTCAGCTTTGCCGGTGACGTACCGTCCCTCACCCTGCCGGCCCTCAAGGTCAAGACCCAGGAGTACCGTGCCGGCGGCATGGATGCACCGGTCCTGCTCGACATGGGCCTGGAGGCGATGGAAGCCAAGTTCACCACCAACGGCGCGCGCCGCGAGGCGATGAAGTTCTTCGGCCTGAGCGACCAGGGTTCCTTCAACGGCACCTTCCGCGGCTCGTTCAAGACCCAGAAGGGCGGCACCGTGCCGGTGGTCGCCACCGTGCGCGGCCTGCTCAAGGAAGTCGATCAGGGCGAGTGGAAGGCCAACGAACTGGCTGCCTGCACCTACAGCGTGGCGGTCACCTACTACAAGCTGGAAATCGAAGGCCGCGAGATGTTCGAAATCGACCCGGTCAACTCCGTGCGCAAGATCAACGGCGTTGATCAGCTCGCCGCGCTGCGCGCTGACCTGGGCGTCTGAGGAGAACCCTGATGCAAGACTCCGTCAAACAGCCCGCGTGGCTGAACCTGTCCGACGACGCGGCGGTGGTGAAGCTGTCCCGCCCGACCTCCTGCAATGGCGTCGAGGTCGACGCCCTCACCCTGCGCGCGCCGACCGTGCGCGACATCCGCCTGGCGAGCAAGGTCGCCAGCGATGACGAGGAGCGCGAACTGCAATTGTTCGCCTCGTTGGCGCAGGTGAGCCGCCAGGACCTGGAGGGGCTCAAGCTCAGCGACTACCAGCGCCTGCAGCACGCCTACTTTCGCCTGGTGCGAGAGGACGCGGATGAGCTTCGCGCGGATGCGCCAGCTGGCGCGGCGACTGGCGGCTGAGTCGGGCTTCACGGCCGGCGAACTGGAGCGCATGACCCTCAGCGACCTGCGTTGGTGGCTGGGGGACGAAGCGGGCTAGTTCGCCCGTAAGGAGGCACCGTGCTCCGGTGCCTCCTGTCGTCAGAGGGGAGTGAAATGAATATGAGTGAAAGCCCAAGGGTGACGGTAGTCCTCGGCCCCGAATTGGGGGAGGCATTAGGGCGGTCGCTTGGCGGGACGCTGAAGGACTCGCTCGGTCTGGCCGTCGCCGATGCCTTGCTGCGCCTGGAGAGTGCCCGCGCTGGTCGTGCCACGGAGCGAGCAGGCGGCGCACCGCCGAGCCTGGATCTGCATCAATCGTGGCGCGACGGGGCGCAAAGCGGGAACGACCTGGCTCAGCAGACTCTTGAAGCCCTCCGAGAAATTGCCACGCTGCTTCGTCAACCGGGAGCCGTAGCGGCGCGACCCGTCGCAGGACCGCTCGGCAGCACCGCAACTGCCTTGCCACCCGTCGCGTACGAGTGGTCCAAGAAAGAATCCGCGATTCCCGAGGCCTTCTCCGGTCCCAAGGAGGCCGCGGTATTCGGACTTCGCAATGCGCTCCAGTACGAGCAGCGCATTCAGGAAATTGCCGTCAGGGGAGGATTGGCGCCGGGCAAGGCATCCGAGACCCTGGTGGCGAAGCAGGTCGAAGCGGCTGCCAGGGGCAGCGGCATGGATTCCAGCGCTGCGCTGGATATGGTCCGACTGATGATGAATGCCGGACTCACGCTTGAGAGGAGCCTGCAATATCTGCCCGCGGCGACAAAGCTTCAGTACGGCAAGGCGCTGACATCTGAAGCTGTGGTGGGCCTTGTCACGAATATCCAGCAGCAGGGCAGCGGCGATGCGGCGGAAGTGGAGCGCGGCCTGGGTGTGATCTCCTGGCGCGCCCGGCAGGAAGGCGTGTCCGTCGAGCAGTTGGTCCGCCGATTGGACGCCGATCAGGACGCACGTTCCTGGAAGCAGGTTCTGCAGCGTCCCGAGCAGATGCTGGTCGATCCTGGCGTGGAATTGCAGAGCTCAGTCGATGCTCGACGCAATACCGTGCAGGGGCGGCGTAATGCTGCGGAGAATGCCCTGGGCGGCATGCTCCAGGCCGGCGGGAGCGTTAGCCTGAGGGCAATGGATGCGGGGTTGCCAGCGGCCACGGGCGTTGCCACAGGTTTGACTCGGGCAGCCTCTCTGGATGGCGCGCGGATGGCTCTGGCAACGCTTCAGTTCGGTCTGGCACAGGACATGGTTGCCGACTTTGCTGCGGGGTTGGGCTACGAAAAACAAGCGCAGGGCATTCGTTCCCTGGACCTCGGTCCGCTGCGATCTCCTGGAGCCTTTATCGATTATTTTCGGGAGCGGCTGGCGGGCGAGAAGCCGTCGCCCAATGCCTCGGCGACAGGGCGCCTGCCATCACTGGGGCAGGCTCTGAGCCAGACTCTGCAGCACCAGACGCTTGTTCAGATCAGCCCTGTCTCTCCCAACGAGTCGTTGCTTGATCGTTGGCGCGCTGTGGGCGGGGCCGTTGGTGCTCCGGCAGACTCTCCGACGGTGGGCCCCTCGGTTGCTGGCGTCGTGGGTGGAGGACTGCTCGCTGCCTTGATGTTTTCCCCGATGGGCAGTCTGATCGGAACCACCCTCGGCACCCTGGCGGGCCAGGACGCTGGCGACAACGGGGCGGCGGCAAAATCGGGCACATCCCGCGATGCGGAGCACACGCCGGTGCAACCACCATTGAGCGATCCCGGCTCTGTCAGCGGTGCCTTGGCCCCAGACCAGGCGCAGAACTGGACGTTCTCTCCGCAGATCAGCATCAACGTAGCCGGCAATGTCAGCGACCCCGATCAACTGGCCAACGAACTGCTACCGCGCTTGCGGCGGATGCTGGCGGATTTCTCTCAGGACCGGCAGCGCGATGCGCTGTTCGACATGGCCGTGGTTTAAGGAGGCGGTATGGCGTATTGGCAACAGATGCAGAACGGCCTGTCGCAGCTAGCCCAGGCAGCCGAGGATGGCCGCCGCGACCTGGACGAGGTGATCGCGCCGGTGAACGGCGCCGTCAGTGAAATCCGTGGCGCGGCCGGCGAGCTGGAAGGTTTGCCGGGTGTTTCGCCGGAGATGGCGGGCAAGGTGCAGCGTGCGATGCAGGGGATCGAGCGCGCGCAGGTGAAGGTCAACAAGGTGGTCAACACCTACAACAGCGCTGCGCGAGCCTTGAAGGGCATCGATGAACGCATGCAGGGGTTGGGCGAGCAGGTGGACCGGGCCAGGAAGGCGGTGGACAAGGTCATCGGCAAGGTCGGTGATTCGCTGGGTTCGATACTGCCCAGCTCGGTACTGGCGCCCAAGCCCTCGCCGGGTGATTTCATGTGCGCGATCCCCCAGCCGCATCTGCTGGTCATGACGGTGCTGGGTTCGCAGACGCAGTTCTACTTCAATATCGACACGGTGCCCTTCGAATCGGCGATTCGCACCAGCCAGCTCACCTGGAAGGAGCAGGCGCGGCTGGGCCGCCGGGGGGCGCTGCAGTACGTCGGCGTTGGCACGGAGACGCTGCAGCTGAAGGCGACGATCATGCCGGCCTTGTCGCGAGTCGCGGGTCAGCGTGTGGGGTGGGAGAACCCGAACCAGCTGCGCGAGATTGCCTTGAGCGGCAAACCGGTGAGCCTGATCAGCGGCTACGGGGATCCCCTGGGAACCTGGTGCCTGACCAAGGTCACCGAGACACAGAGTTCTTTGCTCACCAATGGTCTCCCTCGTAATCAAGCCTTCGAACTGGAGTTCAACCGCTATGGCGACGACAACGATCTATCGCAGCAGTAATGGCGACGTATTGGATCAGCTCTGCCATCAGCGCTACGGCCACCTCAAGGGCTGCGTGGAAGCGGTGTTGAATGCCAATCCTGGCCTGGCCGATGAGCCACAACCACTGCGCTCGGGCGTGCTGATCCGCATGCCCGAGCTGGCGGCGCCGGACAACCCGCAGGTCCGCTTGTGGGATTGATTCGGCTGTTCCATCCAGGCCCCGCGCAAGCGGGGCTTTTTTATTCGGGTGACCCATGAAACCTGTCTTTCGCATCGTCGCCGATGGGCGCGACATCACGGCACAGGTCAACGACCGCGTGCTCGAGCTGGAAGTGACCGACAAGCATGGCCTGGAATCGGACACGCTTTCGCTCACTCTCGACGACCGCGCCGGCACCGTGGCATTGCCTCGGCGTGGCGCAGAGCTGGCGTTGTACCTGGGCTACGGGGAAACGGGTGTGGCCCCGATGGGGCGCTACAAGGTTGACACCATCACCTTCAGCGGTGCGCCGGACACCCTGGTGATCAAGGCCAAGTCTGCGGACTCGCGCAACCTCGCAAAGTCCATACGCAGTGACAGCTGGGAGAACGTGACGCTGGCGGAGATCGTCGAGCGCATCGCCGCCCGCAACGGCTGGAAAGCCCAGTGCGAGGTGAAGACGCGGATCGTCCGCGCGGACCAGATCAACGAGTCTGACTATCACTTCATTACCCGGCTGGCGCGGCAGTACGACTGCACGGCAAAGATCGCCGATCTGAAGCTGCTGGTCATGCCGCGTCAGGCTGGCCGCAGCGCATCGGGGCAGTCGCTGGACTCCGTGCTACTCAAGCGCGAGGACGTCAGCTCCTTCAGCTTCACCCTAGATGATCGCAAGGTCGTCGCGAAGGTGGTCGTGCCTTACCAGGGGGCCGACGGGACACTGAAACTGGTGACGGAAACCAACCAGCACGCGCCCAGGAAGGTGCTGGCCGAGTACGTCGAACGCCATGTCCAGGCCAACGAAGCAGCGGCGCAACAACTGGCCAAATCGCGCCTGGCGGACTTCAACCGGCAGACCGCTGGCGTTCGCCTGCAACTGCCTGGCCGCACTGATCTGTTCGCCGAGTGCCGCGTCGAGCTGAGCGGCTTCAAGGCGGGGGTCGATGGCGTTTACCTGGTCGATACCGTTACCCAGCACTACGACGCGAACGGCTGGACCACCCGTGTGCTGTGCAATGGCGGCAACGATGGCAAGGCGCAGGCGGGGGAGGGCGGCTGAGATGCTCATCGATGAACGCCAGCTCCTGCTGATCCTGCCCAACGCCCGCCCGGTCGCGGGCGATTTTTTGTCGGCGCTCGATGTTGCCATGCGCGAATTCGGCATCGACACACCGCTGCGCATTGCCGCCTTCATTGCCCAGGTCGGCCATGAAAGCACCCAGCTGACCAGTTGTGTGGAAAACCTGACCTATAGCGCCCAGCGGTTGGCTGCCGTTTGGCCTCGGCGCTTCCGCAGTGCCGACGGCTCTCCCACGGCGCTGGCGCGGGAGGTGGCGTACCAGCCGGAGCGCATCGCCAACCTCGTCTACGCCGGGCGCAACGGCAATGGCGATGAGGCGTCCGGCGATGGCTGGCGCTTTCGAGGGCGCGGTCTGCTGCAAGTGACCGGACGCAGCAATTACCGCTCTGTCGGAGAAGGACTCGCGCAGCCCTTCGTTGCCCGGCCGCAGTTGCTGGCTGAACCGCGCTGGGCGTGCCGGTCTGCCGCCTGGTGGTGGCAGCGCAACGGGCTCAACGAACTGGCCGATACGGCGTGCTTCGAGGACATCACCCGGCGCATCAATGGCGGGTTGAATGGCCTGGAGGCGCGTGTTCGGCTGTGGCGGCGCGCACAGGAGGTGCTGGCATGAATCGCTTCTGGCTGGCGCTGGGCCTTGCTGGCTTCCTGTTCGGCGGCATCCTGGGCGGGTGGCTGGCGGCGGGATTCTATGGCGGGCAGCTGGAGAGCCTGCGCCAGGAGCAGGCTCGCTGCCGCGACGCCGGCAAGGCGTTGGCGTCGGAACTGGCC
This sequence comes from Pseudomonas sp. PDNC002, assembly GCF_016919445.1. Taxonomy (NCBI): domain Bacteria; kingdom Pseudomonadati; phylum Pseudomonadota; class Gammaproteobacteria; order Pseudomonadales; family Pseudomonadaceae; genus Pseudomonas; species Pseudomonas sp. PDNC002. Next base: position 1,808,210 of record NZ_CP070356.1, read on the forward strand.
CAGCAGAACGCTCAGGTCGAGGCGCTGGAACAGGCTGCCCGCCTGCGTACCGTCGCTGCCGACCACGCCTTGGACCAGGCTCGAAAACAGGCGCAGAGCCATGAAACCGCTGCCCGCCGGCTGTTGTTGGAGCGCAGCGAGGGCGATGAGTGCGCCGTGGTTCGTCAACTGATCGACCGGGAGCTGATGCGATGAAAGCGCTGATGCTCGTCCTCCCGGCATTGATCGCCGGCTGCGCCACGACCTCACCGAAGCTCATGGAAATCCGCATCCCCATCCCAGTACCCTGCCTGGCGCCGGCTGTCGAAGCCCCGCAATTCGCCACCGCCGACCTGCGACCCGTGGATGACCTGCAGACCAAGGTGCGAGCCCTGCTGGCCGAGCGACAGCAACACCTGGCCTACGAAACCCGCCTGCGTGCCGCCCTCGATGCGTGCGGCTGAACCGTCCCGCCTTCGTCGGCAGGGGCGCCGCGCGTATTGCGCTGGCGCCCGGCCTTGGGCTACTGTTCGGCCATCGCTAGGCGAGACCGCAACCGTGATCCACCGCACCCGCATCATCACCTCCCTCCTCAAGGCATTCGCCCGTTGGCGCTGGCGCGCCTGATTCCTTCTTTCCCGGCATAGCGCCGGTCTCTTCTTACGCGTCCATTTCTCCCATCCGCTGGCATAATTGCCAGATTCGCGTAGCCCGCAGGGCCGCATCGGGTGTCGACGATGGCGCGATCCGAAAGCAGTGCAATCATGAGGTTTGAGCAGACATGCTGCTGATGATCGATAACTACGATTCCTTCACCTACAACCTGGTGCAGTACTTCGCCGAGTTGAAGGCCGACATCCACGTCATTCGCAATGACGAGCTGAGCGTCGACGAGATCGCCGCGCTCAACCCCGAGCGCATCGTCCTGTCCCCCGGCCCGTGCACGCCGAACGAGGCGGGCGTATCCCTGGCAGTCATCGAGCGCTTCGCCGGCAAGCTACCGCTGCTGGGTGTGTGCCTGGGCCATCAGTCCATCGGCCAGGCCTTCGGCGGTGACGTGGTGCGGGCCCGCCAGGTCATGCACGGCAAGGTCAGCCCGGTGTTCCACAAGGACCAGGGCGTGTTCGCCGGCCTGAACAACCCGCTGACCCAGACTCGCTACCATTCCCTGGTGGTCAAGCGCGAGACGCTTCCCGATTGCCTGGAGATCACCGCCTGGACGGCGCTGGAAGACGGCTCGATCGACGAGATCATGGGCCTGCGCCACAAGACGCTGAACGTCGAGGGCGTGCAGTTCCACCCCGAGTCGATCCTCTCCGAACAGGGCCACGAAATGCTGGCCAACTTCCTCCAGCAGACCGGTGGGGTGCGCGCATGAACATCAAGGAAGCCCTCAACCGCGTGGTCAACCAGCTGGACCTCTCCACCGAGGAAATGCAGGACGTCATGCGCGAGATCATGACCGGGCAGTGCACCGACGCGCAGATCGGCGCCTTCCTCATGGGCATGCGCATGAAGAGCGAGACCATCGACGAGATCGTCGGCGCCGTCGCGGTGATGCGCGAGCTGGCCGACCAGGTCGAACTGGACAGCCTCAAGCACGTGGTCGACGTGGTCGGCACCGGTGGCGACGGCGCGAACATCTTCAACGTGTCCTCGGCGGCAGCCTTCGTGGTTGCCGCGGCGGGCGGCAAGGTCGCCAAGCACGGTAACCGCGCCGTCTCCGGCAAGAGCGGCAGCGCCGACCTGCTGGAAGCTGCCGGCATCTACCTGGACCTCAAACCGGTCCAGGTGAAACGCTGCATCGAGACTGTCGGTGTCGGCTTCATGTTCGCCCAGGTCCATCACAAGGCCATGAAGCATGCCGCCGCGCCACGCCGCGAGCTGGGCCTGCGCACCCTGTTCAACATGCTCGGCCCGCTGACCAACCCGGCCGGTGTGAAGCACCAGGTGGTCGGCGTGTTCAGCCAGGCGCTGTGCCGTCCGCTGGCCGAGGTGCTCAAACGCCTGGGCAGTGAACACATCCTGGTGGTGCATTCCCGCGACGGCCTGGATGAGTTCAGCCTTGCGGCACCGACCCACGTGGCCGAACTGAGGGACGGCGTGGTCACCGAGTACGAGGTGCAGCCCGAAGACTTCGGCATCAAGAGCCAGAGCCTGATCGGCCTGACTGTCGACAGCCCGCAGCAATCGCTGGAGCTGATCCGTGACGCCCTGGGCCGTCGCAAGACCGAGGCCGGGCAGAAGGCCGCCGAGCTGATCGTGCTCAATGCCGGCGCGGCGCTCTACGCAGCCGACCTGGCGACCAGCCTGCATGAAGGCATGCAATTGGCCCACGACGCCCTGCACACCGGGCTGGCGCGGGAAAAAATGGAAGAACTGGCGGCCTTCACCGCCGTTTACCGAGAGGAGAACGCACAGTGAGTGTGCCGACGGTTCTGCAGAAGATCCTGGCCCGCAAGGCCGAAGAAGTCGCCGATCGCCGCACCCGCGTGAGCATCGCCGAGCTGGAACAGCTGGCGCGTGCCGCGGACGCACCGCGCGGATTCGCCAACGCGCTGCTGGAGCGCGCCAAGCGCCGCGAGCCAGCGGTCATCGCCGAGGTGAAGAAAGCGTCGCCGAGCAAGGGCATCCTGCGCGAGAACTTCGACCCCGCCGACATCGCCCGCAGTTATGAGGAGGGCGGCGCCGCCTGCCTCTCCGTGCTGACCGATATCGATTTCTTCCTTGGCAGCGATGCGTATCTCAAGGAAGCCCGCGCCGCCTGCAAGCTGCCGGTGATCCGCAAGGATTTCCTGATCGACCCGTACCAGGTGGTGGAAGCACGTGCCATCGGCGCCGACTGCATCCTGCTGATCGTCTCCGCGCTGGACGACGTGCGCATGGCCGAACTGGCCTCGGTGGCCAAGGACGTCGGCCTCGACGTGCTAGTGGAAGTGCACGACGCGGTGGAACTGGAGCGCGCGCTGAAGACCTTGGACACCCCGCTGGTCGGCATCAACAACCGCAACCTGCACACCTTCGAAGTGAGCCTGGAGACCACCCTCGACCTGCTGCCGGAAATTCCGCGCGAGCGCATGGTGATCACCGAGAGCGGCATCCTCAATCGCGCCGATGTCGAGCTGATGGAAGTCAGCGACGTGTTCGGCTTCTTGGTCGGTGAAGCCTTCATGCGTGCCGAAGAGCCGGGCACCGAACTCAAGCGCCTGTTCTTCCCCGAGCGCAGCAAGGTCAAGCTGGGCGCCGATCCGGACTGACTTTTCCTGCAGACACAAAAAAGCCGGCGATTGCCGGCTTTTTTGCTTTCTGGGGGCGCTTCAGCGGGTGCCGAAGACCACCATGGTCTTGCCTTTCACATGCACCAGGCCTTGTTCCTCCAGGCTCTTGAGCACGCGGCCGACCATCTCGCGGGAGCAGCCGACGATGCGGCCGATTTCCTGGCGGGTGATCTTGATCTGCATGCCGTCCGGGTGAGTCATGGCGTCCGGCTGCTGGCACAGGTCCAGCAGAGTGCGGGCAACGCGGCCGGTGACATCGAGGAAGGCCAGGTCGCCAACCTTGCGCGTGGTCTTGCGCAGGCGATCGGCCATCTGGCTGCCCAGGGTGAAGAGAATCTCCGGATCCTGCTGGCTCAGTTCGCGGAATTTCGCGTAGCTGATCTCGGCGACTTCGCATTCGGTCTTGGCGCGAATCCAGGCACTGCGCTCCTGGCCGGTGCTGCCTTCTTTCTCGAAGAGTCCCATCTCCCCGAAGAAGTCACCTGTGTTGAGATAACCGATGATCATCTCGCGACCGTCGTCATCTTCGATCAGGACGGTCACAGAGCCCTTGATGATGAAGAACAGGCTTTCGCAGCGGTCGCCAGCGTAGATGATGGTGCTCTTGGCGGTGAAGCGGCGGCGGTGACAGTGCGCGAGCAGCTTGTCGAGGTTCTTGATTTTGGGTGTGAGGGTAATAGCTACCATGCCCGAGTCCCGGAAAGTATAAGAGTGGCCTTTGCACAACAGGCGTCTAATGATTTTTATGTACAGCTGTAGTGCCGTGCGTCCCTGGCTCGATCCCCCTCGATCCCCAGGGCGGCAAGATTGCCCATCAAAAGCGCTCTTACCTGTGCGTAAACCGGCAAGAGCTTAACAGACGACGTGTTACCAACAATCGGAAAGCTGGAACATTCGTTCGGGCAATTTCCGAGAGTGTGCCAGTAAACTGGCGTCAGCTTAAGTCATAAATGCATACTTGCCGTGTGGAAATGAGACCTGGCTAACAGCCGCTGGCGCTGCTGGGCCCGCGAAGGCGCTGTGTTAAGCTGTCGCCCCTTTTTTCTCGGCGGAGTCCTTTGCAATGAAAGCGCGAATTCAGTGGGCTGGCGAGGCCATGTTCCTCGGTGAATCCGGCAGCGGCCACGTCGTGGTGATGGACGGTCCGCCGGATGCCGGTGGCCGTAACCTGGGCGTGCGTCCGATGGAGATGCTCCTGCTCGGCCTGGGCGGTTGCACCAACTTCGACGTTGTCAGCATCCTGAAGAAAGGCCGCCAGCCGGTGGAAAGCTGCGAAGCCTTCCTTGAAGCCGAGCGTGCCGACGAAGACCCGAAGGTGTTCACCAAGATCCACGTGCATTTCGTGGTCAAGGGCCGTGGTCTGAAGGAAGCGCAGGTCAAGCGTGCAGTCGAGTTGTCGGCCGAGAAGTATTGCTCCGCCTCGATCATGCTCGGCCGTGCCGGCGTCGAGATCACCCACGACTACGAGATCGTGGAACTGGGCTGACAGCCACCTTCATCCTTTCATCATCAAGGGTGCGCAAACTCTGGCAGAGGTCGACTGACCTCTGCATAATGCGCCACCTTTTTTCAGGGCCATCCCGCCCGAAACCAAGCAACCACAATCGCCATCGCGAAGAGGTGTAAACCGTCCTACGCAGGTGCCGCCGTACGCATCTGACGGGCATGCTCAACCACGCGGCAGAGCCGCATTTGATGAGAGTTATCCCACGGTGAAAAGCAAACTCAAGCTCCACGGGTTCAACAACCTGACGAAGACCTTGAGCTTCAACATCTATGACATCTGCTATGCCGAGACGCCTGAAGACCAGCAGGCCTACGTGCAGTACATCGACGAAGAGTACGATGCTGAACGACTCACGCAGATCCTCACCGATGTTGTCGACATCATTGGCGCAAACATCCTGAACATCGCCCGTCAGGATTACGATCCGCAAGGCGCCAGCGTGACCATCCTGATCTCCGAGCAACCGGTCACCCCGACCGACAGCCAGATCGAGGAATCCCCGGGGCCGCTACCGGAAACCATCCTGGCGCACCTCGACAAGAGCCATATCACCGTGCACACCTATCCGGAGATCCATCCGGTGGAAGGCATCGCGACCTTCCGTGTGGATATCGATGTGTCGACCTGCGGCGTCATCTCGCCGCTCAAGGCGCTCAACTACCTGATCCACCAGTTCGATTCGGACATCGTCACCGTGGATTACCGCGTGCGCGGCTTTACCCGCGACGTGGAAGGCAAGAAGCACTTCATCGACCACGAGATCAACTCGATCCAGAACTATCTCTCCGATGACACGTACGAGGCCTACCAGATGACCGACGTGAACGTGTACCAGGAGAACCTGTTCCACACCAAGATGCTGCTCAAGGAGTTCGACCTGGACAATTACCTGTTCGGCGACGCGACCCGCAACCTGTCGCCCGAGCAGCGCAAGCAGGTGGAAGAGCGCGTGCGCCACGAGATGCTGGAGATCTTCTACGCGCGCAACATGCCGCGCTGATCTCCCGGTTGCATGCAGAAAGGGCGCCCAGTGGGCGCCCTTTTTCGTTTCGGTTCGTTCAGTCCTCGTCCACTTCGCGCCCGGTCGCCGATTGCGTCGGGCGATGGTTATCCGGGAACAGCTGGTGGAACTGGCTGATCTGCTGCTTCGACATCTCAATGGGTTTCTCGAACAACACCCACTGCACGCCTTCGGTACATGGCGGAGTGGTGAGGGAACCATGGTAGAACAGGTGGTGGCTTGCCGCTGGAACCAGCTTGGCCAGGTTCGGCGCCAGCCCGGCGGCGAGTTGCACCTCCTGACCCTCCTTGGCTGGTAGATGCTTCCACAGTTGTGCCAGCTCCTTGTTCGCACGTCCCTCCTTGATCATCAGTCCGAGGACCAGAAGGTGGCCTTCCTTGTCCTGGTTCACCAGGTGCATCTCCATGGGATAGGACTGGTGACCGAGCTGATGCTCGCTGGGGTTGTGGAAGTGGAATTGCAGCAGGCGGTACTCGGTGCCCTTGTAGGTCAACGTGTCGCCTTCGGCGGCGCTGGCCTGGATGGTGTGGCCGTTATTGATCAGCTTGAGCGGGACCTTGCCGTAATGGAGCTTCAGTTCCGAGGTGTCGACCTTCTGCGGCTGGATCTGGGACTTCTCCACATCGATCGGCGATTGTTCGTGGCCGCTGGCGCATAGCGCGCTGCCCAGCTCTCCCCAGTGCGCCGGGCCCTGGTCGCCGCTGTACGTCCAGTGAGCGTCGCTGGCGTGGGCGGTGGAAAGGGCAAGGCAGAGCGGGGCGAACACAACGGAAAAACGGGTAAGCAAGCGCATGGAAACTCCGGTTGGGTGAACAGCCGGAGCAGCATCCACGGCGCGATTGCGGCGTGGAAGGCGGAAGGTAAAGGTTGGGAATATTTCCAGTGCTGAAGAGAAAAGATCCGGGGCGACGCACTGCCATCGCCCCGGTCGGGGGAGATCAGATCCGGTAGGTGGACTTGGTCATCACCTTGGACAGCAGGGTCATGCCGAACTTCACCGGCGCCGGGAAGCGCAGGCCGCCGGCCTCGATGGCGCTGGTGGCGTGGTGCTCCTCGTCCTCGCGCATCTGCTCGAGGATGGCGCGGGACTTCTGGTCTTCGGCGGGGATTTCCGCCAGGTGTTCGTCCAGGTGCTTGCACACCTGGTCTTCGGTGGCGGCGACGAAGCCCAGGCTGACGCGGTCGCTGATCAGACCGGCAGCAGCGCCAACGCCGAACGACAGACCGTAGAAGATCGGATTGAGCACGCTCGGGCGGCTGCCCAGCTCGCGGATGCGCTGTTCGCACCAGGCGAGATGGTCGACTTCCTCGTCGGCGGCTTCTTCCATGGCCTTGCGCACTTTCGGCAGCTTGGCGGTCAGGGCCTGGCCCTGGTACAGCGCCTGGGCGCAGACCTCTCCGGTATGGTTGATACGCATCAGGCCGGCGACATGACGGGCGTCGGTTTCGCTGAGCTCGGCATCCGGCTGGACGATGGCAGGGGACGGACGGCCCGGATGACCACTGAACGGCAGCAGGGTCCGCAGCGCGGCATCGGCCTGCAGCAGGAAGCGGTCGGCGGGGGAGTAGTGACGGTCGGCGGACATGGCGCACCTCCGGAAGGAACATTCGCCTGGCAGTTTACCGGATGGCGGATGACAGGTCTTGCCGTGGTGCGCGCAGGGTCCTGCCGACGATCAGCCCGGCGGCCAGTGCATCTGGCGCTGACCGAGCACATGCATGTGGATATGGTGCACGGTCTGGCCGCCCAGGTCGTTGCAGTTCATCACCACGCGGAAACCGTCATCGCAGCCTTCTTCCTTGGCCAGGCGCTGGGCGGTGAAGACGACATGGCCGACCAGCGATTTGTCGGCTTCGGTCAGGTCGTTGAGGGTGGCGATGTGCTTCTTCGGGATTACCAGGAAGTGCACCGGCGCCTGTGGGCCGATGTCGTGGAAGGCGATCACCTGGTCATCTTCATAGAGCTTGCGCGCGGGGATTTCCCCGGCGACGATCTTGCAGAACAGACAGTCCACGAAACATTCCTCCGGCCATGTGGTTAGGAGCAGGAGTTTAACGGCCGTCGCCTTCCGCGCCCAGTTCCGGGCCGGTCAACGCAAGGAGCCAGCGTGCAGAACGATATCCATGACCTGGGCCTGGTGCTCGATTCCAGGGTCAAGCTGATCGTCATCGAATCCTGGGACGAGCCCCGCGTCCTGGAGACCCTGACGGGCCTGGCGGTGCGCCGCGGGCTGAACCTGCAGTTGTGGTCAGCGACCGAAGGCCTGCAGCGCCTCGGGTTCGGCGGCGAAGCGCAGGGAGGGGACGACAGCCGTGAGGCGGAAACCGCCCTGCGGCTGATCAAGGCCGACCCGCAGCCGAATCTGTACGTGCTGTGCGACCTGCATCCCTATCTGCTGGACAACCCTCGCGCGGTGCGCCTGCTCAAGGAAATCGCCATGGCCGAGGGCAACTTCCGTCCCACCGTGGTGCTGGTTTCCCACGCGCTGAAGCTGCCGGCGGAAGTCCAGCGTTTCGCTGCCCGCTTCTCTCTTTCGCTGCCCTCCGAGGATGAGCTGGTCGGCATCGTCCGCGAGGAGGCAACGCGCTGGAGCGAGCGGAATCGCGGCTCGCGCGTGCGTACCGATAACCGCACCTTGCGCCAGGTGGTGAAGAACCTGCGCGGATTGACCCACGGCGAAGCTCGCCTGCTGGCGCGCAGCGTGATCTGCAATGACGGCGCGATCACCCAGGAAGACCTGCCGGAACTCAATCGCACCAAGTTCGAGTTGCTCAATCTCGACGGCGTGTTGAGTTTCGAGCATGACACCGCGCGCTTCGCCGAAGTGGGCGGCCTAGCCAATCTGAAACGCTGGCTGGGCGAGCGGCAGGGCGCCTTCACGGAGGGCAAGGACAAGGATCTGCCCAAGGGTGTGCTGCTGGTCGGCGTGCAGGGCGGCGGTAAGAGCCTGGCGGCCAAGGCCATTGCCGGCCTCTGGGGACTGCCGCTGCTGCGCCTGGACTTCGGCAGCCTGTACAACAAGTATTTCGGCGAGACCGAGCGCAACCTGCGCGAGGCGTTGCGCCTGGCCGACAGCATGGCGCCCTGCGTGTTGTGGGCGGACGAGATCGAGAAAGGGGTGGCGACCGGTGACCAGGATAACGGCGTCAGCCAGCGTGTCCTGGCCACCCTGCTGACCTGGATGGCCGAGCGGAAGGCACCGGTGTTCATGGTGGCCACGGCCAACGCCATCGAGCGCCTGCCGCCGGAGCTGGTGCGCAAGGGGCGATTCGACGAGTTGTTCTTCGTCGACCTGCCCGACGCGACGGTGCGCATGGAGATCTTCCGTATCCACCTGGTTCGCCGCGAACTCGATGCGGGCCAGTTCGACCTGCCGGCATTGGCGGATGCAACGGACGGATTTTCCGGAGCGGAGATCGAACAAGCGGTCGTCGGCACCTTCTATGCCGCGCAGGCGCGGCAGAAGTCGGTGGATCAGTCGCTGTTGCTGGAAGAAATCCGCCGCACCGCGCCACTTTCGGTGGTGATGGCGGAAGAGCTGGCTGCGTTGCGCAGCTGGGCCGATGGTCGCACGGTGCGAGCCGACTGAGCGCTCAGCCGGCGAGCGCCAGGCGGTTGATGCGGCCTGCCAGTTTGCGCATGACCCAGCGCGGCATCAGGCGCACGCCGCAGGCGAACAGCCGATTGCGCCAGCCCGGAATGATGATCGCCGGCGCACGGCGCAGGGCCTTTACGGTGAGGAAGGCGACTTCTTCGGCGGACAGCAGGTGCTTGCCGCTGTCGAGCTTGCCCAGGCGCATGCCGGCATTTCGGTAGAACGCGGTTCGGGTCGGTCCCGGGCACAGGACGGAAACCTTGATGCCGCGGCTCCTCAGTTCTTCGCGCAGCCCTTCGGAGAAGCTGAGCACGAAGGCCTTGCTGGCGTAGTAGCTGCTCATCCAGGGGCCGGGGAGCAGGCCGGCCATGGAGGCGACGTTGAGAATCCGCCCCCCGCCGCTGCGCTCCATCATCGCACCGATGCCGTGGCACAGGCGCACCAGGGCCAGTACGTTGAGTTCCAACAGTTCCTGCTCGCGGGACCAGTCCTGGTCGATGAAGGCTCCAGCGGTGCCGATGCCCGCGTTGTTCACCAGGAGCTCGATCTGCCGCCCGCTCTGTTCCAGCTCGTGCAGCAGGCCGGAGATCTGCAGCGGCTCGGACAGGTCGCAGACGCGGAACAGTACCTCCACCCCGAAGCGCTGCGACAGTTCACAGGCGATGCTGTCCAGCGCATCGCGCTGGCGCGCCACGAGGATGAGCGCCTGGCCGCGGCGGGCGAGGGCTTCGGCCAGGGCCAGGCCGATGCCGCTGGAGGCGCCGGTGATGAGGGCAAAACGAGGCATTCAGGAGTCTCTGTGGCGGGGTGGCGTTCGACCACGCCCGCCACGGGTTGTTGCATTACTGGTCGGAGCTGTCGCCATCGTCGGAATCGGCGCCTTCGGTGTCTCCGCTATTGAACTGCTCCTCCGACGGCGCGGCGCTGGCGGCTGGCGCCGCGTCCTGCTGATACTGCGCCGACTGGGCTCGCTCGACGTAGCCCTGATACGCCGGAATGGCGATGGCGGCGAGGATGCCGATGATCGGAACGACCAGTGTTGTCCAAGCCAGTACGGCCACGCCGCGGCTGTTCGGCGGCGGAGGCGGGCCGTAGCGGTTGGCGCCGGCGGTGCCGGGGATCAGCAGCATCAGCAGCGGGAACACGCTGCCGATAAAGGGGACCAGGTTGAGCAGCAGTAGCCAGGCGGACCAGCCGATGTCATGCAGACGTTGCGCGCCGATCATCACGCTGACGATCAGGAAGCCGATCAGCGCGACCACGCCCAGCAGGATGCCCAGGGTGCTGGACACGGCGTACAGGCCGGCGACGATCAGGAACAGCGGCATCGAGATGAGCATGATCGCCATGCTCCAGCCCAGGTAGCGCACCCGGCCGATCCGGCCCTCGGTGGTAAAGACGTTGAGCTCGCCGAATTCCGGCAACTGCTCGCCGACCTGAGCCTGGGGCGGCGCGTAGGGCGAGCCGCCGGGCGCGGCAGCCACGGCCGGAGCTGGTTGCGGATTGGCCGCGAGTTCTGCCTGGCGGGCCAGGTATTTTTCAATGACGATGCCGCAGGCGCTGCACTCGATGGAGGAAGCCTGCTCGTGACCGCATTTGGGGCAGGTCATGCGCTCGTTACTGGCGGCCTCACCGGCGGCGCGAGCCGCGAGGGTAGCTTCGCTGGGGTGGTCTTCGGTTTCCAGCAGGCTCAGGCCGGCGGAGACGTCGGCTTCCTTGCGCGCATTGGCGCCGGCTCCATGAAGTGCGCGCAGGTACTTGTCGGCCTCGTCGCCGGACAGGTCGCGCTTGAGCACCACGGGCTGGCCGCTGAACAGTGCGTCGATCTTCGAGGCATCGCTCTTGAACAGGCGGGCAAGGTTTTCTTTCGCCGTGTCCAGCGGCGTTTGCGGCATCAGCGCGCCGTCGAAGACGATCTTGAAGCGGGTTTGGTCCATCGGGGCATCCTTGTCGGCTGGCTATGGTGGAGTCGATACAGCGTAATCGGGCCGCCGGGGGCCAACAAGCGGCCCCGGCGGGTATATCGGTGAGCGGTGTCGCAGGTCAGACCAGCAACTGGTTCGACAGGCCTGCGCTGCGGGTCAGCGCCTGGCGGTACTCGTGATCCAGGCGCGCGATGAGTTCGCCCACTGTCGGCAGGTCGCGGATGTCGCCCACGCCCTGACCGGCGGACCACACGGTCTTCCAGGCCTTGGCCTCGTCGCTCACCGGCTTGAGCTTCTCACCATAGTTGAGCGCGCCCTTGTCGTTCAGTCGCTGCAGGTCGAAACCGGCCGCTTCCAGGCTCTGGCGCATGAAGCTGGCGGGCACGCCGGACACGGCAGGGGTGTGGATGATATCTGCAGCCTGTGCGCCCAGCAGCATGTGTTTGTAGTCTTCGGAGGCGGCGCTCTCGCGGGTGGCGATGAAGCGGGTGCCGAGGTATGCCAGGTCAGCGCCCAGCACTTGGGCGGCGAGAATCTCGTGGCCGTGATTGATGCAGCCGGCCAGCAGCAGGGTCTTGTCGAAGAACTGACGGATCTCCGCGATCAGTGCAAACGGACTCCAGGTGCCGGCATGGCCACCGGCGCCGGCGGCGACCGCAATCAGGCCATCGACACCCGCCTCGGCGGCCTTCTCGGCATGGCGACGGGTGGTGACGTCATGGAAGACCAGGCCGCCATAGCTGTGGACCGCGTCGACTACCTCGCGCACCGCGCCCAGGCTGGTGATCACGATGGGCACCTTGTGCTCGACGCAGAGCTTCAGGTCCGCCTGCAGGCGCGGGTTGGTGTTGTGAACGATCAGGTTGACCGCGTAGGGCGCTGCCTGCGGATCAGCTGCCAGGCCTGCCTCGATTTCTTCCAGCCAAGCCTTGAAGCCACTGCTCTCGCGTTGGTTCAGGGCCGGGAAGCTGCCGACGATGCCGCTCTTGCAGCAGGCCAGTACCAGTTGCGGGTTGGAGACCAGGAACATCGGTGCCGCCACCAGGGGGATACGCAGACGGCGGTCGAGCAGGGCGGGCAGGGACATGACAGTCTCCTTGTCGGGATCAGAAGGGTTTGACGACCACCAGGATCACGATGGCGATCAGGAACAGCACCGGCACTTCGTTGAACCAGCGATAGAACACATGGCCGCGGCCATTCTCGCCACGGGCGAAGCGCTTGAGCATGGCGCCACAGGCATGGTGGTAGCCGATCAGCAGCACCACCAGGGTCAGCTTGGCGTGCATCCAGCCCTGGGTCAGCCAGGCCGGGTTGAGGTAGAGCATCCAGGCGCCGAGGACGATGGTGAGGATCATCGACGGCCCCATGATGCCGCGGTACAGCTTGCGCTCCATGATGCAGAAGCGCTCGCGGCTGGCGCTGTCTTCGCTCATCGCGTGGTAGACGAACAGGCGCGGCAGGTAGAACAGGCCGGCGAACCAGCAGACAACGGCAACGATGTGAAAGGCTTTGAGCCACAGGTAAAGCATCGGGACTTCCTCGAATCACGGTGAGCCGATAGTAGTGGCGCGGTGCAATGGCGTCATCCCCGTGGCGGCACTGCTGTGGGAAAGATCGGCCTGCTGCGGCGATTGGTATCGGACGGCGGACGGACGCCCCTGATCGGAAAGGCCAGATGCGCGGCAGGCAAGAGGGTCAATCCAGGCGGATTCGCACTGTTCAGCAGGGGCAGCGACTCATATCATGGTCACCCCCTGAATTTGGCCCCAATGGTGGAGTGACAGGCAGATGATCAAGGTCGGTATCGTAGGTGGTACGGGTTATACGGGCGTGGAACTGCTGCGCCTGCTGGCACAACATCCCCAGGCTCGCGTCGAGGTGATCACCTCGCGTTCCGAGGAGGGCGTGAAGGTTGCCGACATGTACCCGAACCTGCGAGGCCACTATGACGGCCTGGCCTTCAGCGTGCCGGACGTGAAGCGCCTGGGTGAGTGCGACGTAGTGTTCTTCGCCACCCCCCACGGCGTGGCCCATGCGCTGGCCGGTGAACTGTTGGCCACCGGTACCCGGGTGATCGATCTGTCCGCCGACTTCCGCCTGCAGGACGCTGAGGAGTGGGCGAAGTGGTACGGCCAGCCCCATGGCGCGCCGGATCTTCTCCCCGAGGCTGTCTACGGTCTGCCGGAAGTGAACCGCGAGGCCATCAAGTCCGCGCGCCTGATCGCCGTACCGGGCTGCTACCCGACCGCGACCCAGCTCGGATTCATTCCGCTGCTTGAGAACGGCCTGGCCGACGCCAGCCAACTGATCGCCGACTGCAAGTCCGGCGTCAGCGGCGCCGGTCGTGGCGCCAAGGTCGGCTCGCTGTTCTGCGAAGCCGGCGAAAGCATGATGGCTTACTCGGTGAAGGGCCACCGTCACCTGCCGGAAATCAGCCAGGGCCTGCGTCGCGCCGCCAAGGGCGATGTCGGCCTGACCTTCGTGCCGCACCTGACCCCGATGATCCGCGGTATCCACGCGACCTTGTATGCCCGTGTCGCCGACCGCAGCGTCGATCTGCAGAAGCTGTATGAAGAGCGTTACGCCAACGAGCCGTTCGTCGACGTGATGCCGACCGGCAGCCACCCGGAAACCCGCAGCGTGCGCGGCGCCAACGTCTGCCGCATCGCGGTGCACCGCCCCCAGGGCGGCGACCTGGTGGTGATCCTGTCGGTGATCGACAACCTGGTGAAAGGCGCATCCGGCCAGGCGATCCAGAACATGAACATCCTGTTCGGCCTGGACGAGCACCTGGGGCTGTCCAACGTCGCGCTGCTGCCGTAAGGAAAGATTGCCCCGGAAGGCGGTCGATTGATCTGGACCAATGGATGAGTCGGATTAGTTGACCGTTTTTCTGGGGTAAGCGGATAATAGTCCGCAATGTTGTAACGTACGGCTTCGGCCGGGAGAGTTGTCACCATGACCATCGAAACCTTCACCCCCACTCCGCTGATGTTTTCGCAAGGCGCTGCGAACAAGGTGAAGAACCTGATCGACGAAGAAGGCAATCCGCGCCTCAAGCTGCGGGTGTTCGTCACAGGCGGTGGCTGTTCGGGCTTCCAGTACGGTTTCACTTTCGATGAAGACACCGCGGACGACGACACCATCGTCGAGCGCGACGGAGTCAACCTCGTGGTCGATCCGATGAGCTTCCAGTACCTCGCCGGTGCGGAAGTGGACTACCAGGAGGGCCTCGAAGGTTCGCGGTTCGTCATCAAGAACCCGAATGCAGCGACCACCTGCGGCTGCGGTCAGTCCTTCTCGATCTGACGCCGTAGAAGCGAAAACGCCGCGCAGATGCGCGGCGTTTTTGTTTGTGCGTCGAAGTCAGGCGGGGTAGAGCGCACCAAGGATTCGTGGCCCTTTGGCGGCCGTGACCTCGGGGCAGTTACCAGGCTCGCGCTCCACGAAACGATGGGCCAGCCAGGCAAACGCCATGGCCTCCATCCACTCCGGCGGCACGCCTCGATCGATACTGCTGATCACGCTGGCGCCGGGCATGTGGGCAGCCAAGCGCTGCATCAGCGTGCCGTTGAAGGCGCCGCCGCCGCAAACCACCACTTCCTCGCAGCCGGGCTGAGCGTCCAGCAGGGCCTGGGCAATGCTGTGGGCGGTCAGCTCCAGCAAGGTGGCCTGCACATCTTCAGCCTTCGTCGAGCCATGGCTGGCCAGCACCGCATCGAGCCAGTTCAGGTTGAATCGTTCGCGGCCAGTGCTTTTCGGTCCTTTGGCGGCAAAGAAGTCGTCCGCCAGCATCCTCTGCAGCAGGGACATGTCGACGCTGCCGCTGGCTGCCCAGGCGCCATCTCGATCAAAGGACTCACCGCGTTGCTTCTGGATCCAGGCATCCAGCAGCACGTTGCCGGGACCGCAATCGAAGCCGCGGACCGGCTTGCCGGGACTCAGGAGCGAGACATTGCTGAAGCCGCCCACGTTGAGGATTGCGCACTCGCGGCTATCGCTGCCGAACAACGCCTGGTGGAAGGCGGGAACCAGGGGAGCGCCCTGGCCTCCGGCGGCCACGTCACGGCGACGGAAGTCGGCCACCACATCGATACCGGCCAGCTCGGCGAGTAGCGCCGGATTGCCGATCTGCACGGTGAAGCCCAGATGCGGTTCGTGGCGAATGGTCTGGCCGTGGCTGCCGATGGCCCGGATAGCGCTGGCGCTCAGACTCTCGCGGGCGAGGAGTTCATTGATGCCCTGTGCGGCCAGACGTACCCAGCGGTTTTCCGCGAGGGCGGTGCGGGCGATTTCGTCAGGGCCGGACGAGCAGAGTGCCAGGAGGTCAGCGCGAAGCGCCGCAGGCATGGGGAGGTAATAGGAGGCAAGCAGAATGGTCTGCTTGCC
The DNA here is from genome assembly GCF_016919445.1 of Pseudomonas sp. PDNC002. NCBI lineage: Bacteria > Pseudomonadati > Pseudomonadota > Gammaproteobacteria > Pseudomonadales > Pseudomonadaceae > Pseudomonas > Pseudomonas sp. PDNC002. The sequence continues at coordinate 1,823,908 of NZ_CP070356.1, forward strand.
TTGCTCGATCAGGGCGATGTCCAGCCCGTCGAGACTGGTACCGGACATCACTCCCAGATAGAGCGGCATGGCTTAGCGCTTGTTCAGGGCCAGGAAGGTTGCCTTCTCCTGGTCCATGCGCGCGATCAGCGGTTGAGTCTGAGCCAGGAAGCGCTTGCGCTCCGGGCCGCTCAGCGGATCGGCTGTGGGCAGCTTGGCGCTCAGCGGGTCGACGTGCTGGCCGTTGACCTGGAACTCGTAGTGCAGGTGTGGGCCGGTGGCCAGGCCGGTCATGCCGACATAACCGATGATCTGCCCCTGCTTCACTGCCACGCCGGAGCGGATGCCCTTGGCGAAGCGGCTCATGTGGCCGTAGACAGTGCGATAGCGTTGGCCATGCTGGATGACCACCGCGTTGCCGTAGCCACCCTTGCGGCCGGCTTCGAGGATCTTGCCGTCACCGGTCGCCTTGATCGGGGTGCCGATCGGCGCCGCGTAGTCCACGCCCTTGTGTGCACGAATCTTGTTCAGGATGGGGTGGAAACGCCCTATCGAGAAGCGCGAGCTGATGCGGGCAAAGTCCACCGGGGTGCGGATGAACGCCTTGCGCATGCTGCTGCCGTCGGCGCGCAGGTAGCTGGTGTAGCCCTGTTTGTTGGTGTAGCGCACCGCGGTGTATTCCTTGCCGCGGTTGACGAAGCGCACTGCGAGGATGCTGCCGGTGCCGACCTGCTTGCCCTTTACCTGCTGGGACTCGTAGATCACGTCGAACTCGTCGCCCTCACGAATATCCTGGGCGAAGTCGATGTCGTAGCCGAGCACGTTGGCCATCGACATGATCAGGTCATGCGACAGGCCGGCATTGCGGCCAGCGACGAACAGCGAACTGTCGATGCGGCCGTGGGCATAGTTGGCGTGTACCGAGGGTTTCACAAGGTCGCGCTTGAAGTCATAGCCCTTGGCGGATTTGGCCAGGCTGATGGTCTCCAGATCGCTGCGCTTGACCTTCAGGCCTTGCAGCTCGCCCTTGGAATCAATGAGGAAGTCCACGTCCTGGCCGACATCAAGGCGAGTGAACTGCTTGGCGTCCTTATTGGCGGCAAGCATGTCGTGC